>NZ_CP104213.1:1390000-1990000 GCF_025244745.1 Deinococcus rubellus | reverse complement strand
CTTGACGGGACGGTAGAGCCGCACACCTTCGACCCGGCCCGCGTGGTGGCCGCCTTCGGCGCGAATGCCCAGGGGGCCGCCTGGCTGTCCGAGAGTGCCGCCAAGGTACCGCAGGTGATGCTCAACGGCGTTCAGGTGAGCGAGTGCCCCGCGCCCGACTTCGTCCTCAGCCCGCCGGAGCGCCTTACCTTCCAGAACGAACTCGGCGAGGGCGAGGGCTGGGTGCTGCGGCCCGCCAGTTCGGAGCCCTCGCCGCCCGCCCTGCTGAGCATTCACGGCGGCCCGCACGCCACCTATGGGCACGGTTTCATGCACGAGTTCCAGCTCCTCGCGGCACGGGGCTACGCCGTCTGTTACAGCAACCCGCGCGGCTCGGTGGGCTACGGTCAGGCCTGGTCGTCCGACATCTTCGGGCGCTGGGGCAGCGTGGACGTCGAGGACCTGCTCAACTTCTTCGACATTTGCCTGGACCGCCTGCCGCTCGACCGCAACCGCATCGGAGTGATGGGCGGCAGCTACGGCGGCTACATGACCAACTGGCTCACCTCGCACACGAACCGCTTTCAGGTGGCCGTCACCGACCGAAGCATCTGTAACCTGATCTCGTTCGGCGGCACCTCCGACATCGGCATGCGTTTCTGGGACGACGAACTCGGCGGCAACTTCCACCGCAGCGCCGACCTGGACAAATTGTGGGCCATGAGTCCACTGAGGTACGTGGAGAACGTCAAGACGCCGACCCTGATCGTGCACAGCGTCCTCGACCACCGCTGCCCCATCGAGCAGGCCGAGCAGTGGTTCGTGGCCCTCAAACTGCACGGCACCCCGGTGCGCTTCGTGCGCTTCCCCGACGAGGACCACGAACTCAGCCGCGCTGGACGCCCGGACCGCCGGGCCGCCCGGCTGAATGAGTACCTGGACTGGTTGGATGGGGTTTTGCTGCCGTCCGGTGAGAAGGTGAGCGACCAGATGCAGGAGCAGCTCGGCCAGGGCTGATTGACTAGGGTGGATTGACCGGGGCTGAGCGCCCCAATACTGCCGCCCCGCCTCGCCTAGAATGCCCGCATGCTGTTTCTATCGTTCCTGCTGCTGGCCCTCGCCTACCTGATCGGCAGCTTGCCGCTGGGTCACTGGCTGCTTTCTCGGCGCGGCTTCGAGTCGCGCCTGCACAACGCCTACAACCTGGGCGTGGAAAATGTGGTGCGGCGGGTTGGGCTGGGCGCGGCGCTGGGCAGTGCAGGGCTGGACGCGGCCAAGGGCTTCGTGGCGGTGCTGATCGCCTCCTCGCTGGGCCAGCCGGAGCTGTGCGTGCTGGCGGGGTTGGCGGCCTACCTGGGCCACCTTAACCCGCCCCGCCAACTCTTCGGGCAGATGCCGCCACGTGGCCGGGGCAACCTGGTGCTGCTGGGCGTGTTCGCGGCGCTCAGCGTGGCGGGGCAACTCAGCCTGTGGCTGACCGTACCGCCGCTGATCGTCTACGCCGCCGTGCTGGGCTTCGGCGGCTACGTCAGCCTGGCGACGGTGGCAGGCCTGGTCGTATTCGCTGTCCTGATCGGCCTTTCGCCGCTGGAGATTCAGGCCAAGCTGGGGGCGCTGGCGCTGCTGCTCTCGGCGCTGTGGCGCTTCAAAGAGAACCTGGGCCGCATCCTCGACGGTACCGAGCCGCGCCTGGGCGACGATGTGCCGATGGTGGGCAAGCGCGACGACGAGGTGCTGGCCGCCTTCATGATCCACCCGCTGACCCTGGAGGACTTCTGGCAGACCCGCCGCTTCGCCTGGATGCGCCCGCTGGTCGAGCGCGGCGTGCTGAGCGAGGCCACTGTCCGCAACGTCGCCAGCAGCCTGCGGCCCATGAAGGTGGGTGAACTCCACGGCATCAAGACCAACGACGGCAAGCGCATCCGGGCTTACCTGCTCAGCAGCCCGCTGCTGCCCGAGGTGTTCCGTGACGACCCTGAGCTGGCGACCCGGCGGGCCATCGAGGGCGCGCGGCTGGCCCAGGAACTCGGCGCGGAGGTGTTCGGGCTGGGGGCCTTCTGGAGCGTGGTGGGCAACAAGGGCCTGGACGTGCAGGAAGCCGTGCCGGGCATCACCGTCACCAACGGCGGGGCCTACACTTCCGGCACCATCAAGGCGGCCATTCCCGGCATCCTCAAGCACTTCGCCTCGGAGGGCCGCGACCTCTCGGGGGCGACGGCGGCGGTGGTGGGTGCAAATGGCGTGGTGGCCTTCGGTATCGCGCGCACCATCGCGCCGCAGGTCGGCAAGCTCATCATGGTGGGCCGCGACCTTGAGCGTCTGGAGCGCAGTGCGGCGACCCTGCGCCGGGCCAACAAGACCGCCGAGATCGTCACGACCACCGACTATGCCGCCCTTCGGGAAGCTGATTTGATCTTCACCGCCACCAGCGACCCCAACCCGGTCATCTTCCCCGAACACGTCAAGCCGGGCACCTGGATTTTCGACGAGGGCCGCCCCGCCGACGTGGCCGAGTCGGTGGCGCTCCTGCCGGGGGTGCGGGTCATTCCCGGCGGCGTGGTGCGCCCGCCCGGCGGCATGACCACCAGCGTGGACCTGCATTTCGGCGAGGGAGCGGTGCCCGCTTGCCTGGCTGAAACCCTGATCATCACGGCCACCGGCGAACACGGGCGCAAGAGTCTGGGGCCACAGACGCTCACCGAGAACATCAATTTCTTCGTAGAGCAGGCGGGAAAGCTGGGCTTCGAGGTGGTCGACTGAACTGATCTGGCAGCTGCTTTACAGCCCCGCCGGGTCGAGCACCAGTGGGTCCTCGCTCTCGAAGGCCTCACAGTAGCGCGCCCGGCCCAGGGTGCCCCAGTACATCATCCGGGCCTTACGCCGCTCCACAATCTCCGGCGTGACCGTCTCGCTGATGGCGGCCCCGGTGAACTGACTGACGTGTGCCCTCACGGCTGCTTCCCAGGTGGGCAGCTCGGCCTCCACGTCCACCAGGATGTTGGCGGCGATATCGGCGTTGCCCTGGTACATCAGCAGCCGCGAGATGCGCCAGGGGGTGCCCGGCACGTCGGCGCGGGCCAGCGCGGCCAGATGCACCGCCCGCTTGGCGAGGTGGTAGGCCCCGAAGTGGTCGGGATGGCGGTCACGGTGATGCGGCACCGCCAGCACACGCGGACGCACCAGTCGCAGGGCAATCGCCAGGGCGCGGGCCTGTTCGGGCGTCTCCATCAGACCGCCGTCGGGCAAGCCGAGCTGACCACGCCAGGCCAGCCCCAGCAATCGGGCGGCTTCCACGCACTCGGCCTCACGGATTTCGGGGTCGCCCTGGGTGCCGCCCTCGCCGCGCGTGAGTTCCAGAATGCCCACCGGATGCCCGCCGCGCGCGAGCCTCGCCAGCGTGCCGCCCGCGCCGATCTCGGCGTCGTCGGGGTGGGGGGCCAGCACCAGCCAGGTAAGAGGTTTGGGTATGCCGTAGGTCGTGTACATGCCACCCAAGGTAGCGCCGGAGTGGTGTTCAGGAAGCGTGTTCCGGCGCTGGAAGCCTGACCCGGCGCACCCACAGCCAGCCGTCCAGTCCCCACCATCCGGCCACCGCAGCCGCTGCAAAAATCAGGAGGCTGAGCGTCAGCATCAGCGGATTGAGACCCAGCGACCCGGACAGCAGAAAGTTCAGGTTGAGCAGCGCCCCGATGAGCGCGGCCAGCCCAGTGAGCAGGCCAAGAATCAGGAGCGTGCCCACCGTCACCTCGGCCACCGGAATCAGGTAGGTGAGCAGGCCCGCGCTGGGCTGGGCACCAGCCGGTCACGGTGGTATCTGGTCCCTGAGCGCTGGCAATGGCCTTGCTGAAGAAGGTGCGGATGGCCTTCCCCGCGTTTGCGCCCACCCAGGCCGAATCACCGAATTTCTCGATACTGGACGTGAGCCAGTTGTAGCCCAGCCGCAGCCGCCACAGCGGAGCTGTGCGGGGGTCGGTGAACAGTGGACTGGCCCGCAGCGAGTGCACAGGGTTCATGGGCCCACGCTGCCAGGCTCCGCTCAGTTAGGGAGGAAGAAATCCCGCCATCTCAAGGCCTGCTCAACTTTACTTCAAGGCTGGAATCCTCAGCCCGCCGCGCCCGTCCCACCCTTGAAAAGCGTAGAAGCGCCCCGGCTGGCCAGTATTGAGGTAATCAGTCAGCGGCTCGCGCATCGGCGGGCTGTCGAGCTTGGCGAGCGCTTCCTCGGGCGTGTAAAAGCGGGCTTCCACGATCAGGCCGTCGGGGTCGTCGGGGTTGAGCAGCCCCTCCCAGGTGGCGTCGAACACGATGGCGATGGCCCGCTCGCTGCGCCGGGCGTCCTCGATATGCACGGTGTAGGCCATGTGCCGGATGCTGGTCAGTTTGAGGCCGGTCTCCTCATAGATTTCGCGGTAGACCGCTTCGGGGGCCGTCTCGCCGGGTTCGACCATGCCGCCCGGCAGGGTGTAGCGCACCCGGCCCTGTCCCTGCCAGTCGTTGCCCACCAGCAGCACCCGCCCGTGCGCGTCACGCAGGATGGCCGCCGTCACCAGCAAGTCACGCCGGGGCATGCGTCACCTGCGGAAGCTGGAGGAAGGGGAGACGGGCAGCGCGAAGCTTAAGCCGCGCCATCGGTCATGCTGGCCAGCAGCGCCTCGCGCTCAAGCCGGGTCAGGGCGTCCAGAACACCGCCAAGCGAGCCGTTCATCACGCTGTCGAGGGCGAAATTCTTGTCCTCACCGCTGAGACGGTGGTCGGTGACCCGGTTTTGTGGGTAGTTGTAGGTGCGGACCTTCTCGCTGCGGTCACCGCTGCCCACCTGGGCGGCGCGGCTCTCGCTGCGGCTGGCCTCGAAGGTTTCGCGCTCGCGCTCGGCCAGGCGGGTTCGCAGCACGTCCAGCGCCTTCTCGCGGTTCTTGATCTGCGACCGGGTTTCCTGGCAGACCACCATGATCTCGTCGGGTGTGCCGCCCTTGTAGACGGCCCGCACCGCCGAGTCGGTGGTGTTGACGCTCTGTCCGCCTGCGCCCTGCGAGCGGTACACGTCGATGCGCACGTCTGAGAGGTCGAGTTGCACGTCGCTCGGCTCGGCCACTGGCAGCACCGCCACCGTCACGGTGCTGGTGTGAATGCGGCCCTGCGTCTCGGTGGTGGGAATGCGCTGCACCCTGTGCACGCCGCGCTCGAACTTGAGGGTGCGGTAGGCATAACTGCCGCTCACCTCGGCCATCACCTTGGAAAACCCGCCCAGGCTGCTGGTGCTCTCATCGAGAATGCTGAGCTTGAAGCCGCGCTCAGAAAGGTAGCGCTCGTACAGGCGCAGCAGGTCGGCGGCAAACAGCCCCGCCTCGTCACCGCCCGCCCCGGCCCGGATCTCCAGAATCACGTCCTTGGCGTCGTCGGGGTCGGTGGGGAGCAGCAGCACTTCCAGCTCGTCGGCAACGGCGCTGCGGCGCGCCCGGCTCTCTCTCAACTCGGCCTCGGCCAGTTCGCGCATCTCGGGGTCGGCCAGCAGCTCGCGGGCCTGCGCCTCGCTTCGTTCCAGGGCCAGGTCCTCGGCGTAGAGCGAGGTGATGGGTTCCAGCTCGCGCTGGCGGCGGGTCAGTTTGATGAGTTGCGAAGAATCGGCCAGCACCTGGGGGTCGGCCAGCTGGCGCAGGGTCAGGTCGTATTCGTGGGCCAGTTCCGAGAGTCGGGCGCTGAGACTGGGCCTTAGCATGGCGGGCCTGCCGGGCAGTGATGCAGGTGAGGGCGGCAAACGGTGAACACGGGAGTCATGCACTTAGTCTAGCGCGGCGCTTCTTTCGCAAATCCCTCTTTCCGTATACTTTGGCCCATATGACCGCTTTTCTGTCTGCCCAGCCTGCCCCGGCCCTTCCTGAGGCCCCGCGCGCCGGGCTGCGAACCGTGACCATCGGCCTGCTCGGCTGCGGCACGGTGGGTCAGGCCGTCTTGCAGCTTCTGCAGCGCCGGGAAGCCATCTTCGCCGACCTGGGGGTGCAGCTCTCGGTCTGCGGCGTGCTGGTACGTGACCTGACCCAGGCCCGCGACGTGCCTGCCGGAACACCATTCACGGGCGACCCCGCCTTCCTGGGCGAGTGCAGCATCGTGGTGGAACTGATGGGCGGAGTGGACCGGCCGCTGGGACTGCTGGCCCCGGTGCTGCGCTCGAAGCGGCCCGTCGTGACTGCCAACAAGGCCATGCTGGCCGAGCGTTGGGACACGCTGCGCGAGTACGCTCTGGGCGGCCAGCTCTACTACGAATCTGCTGTGATGGCCGGAACCCCCATCATCGGGCCGATGAGCACGGTACTGCGGGCCAGCCGCTTCGTGCGCCTTCAGGCGGTGCTCAACGGCACCTGCGCCTACATCCTGAGCCAGATGGAAAGCGGCAAACCCTACGTCCAGGCGCTCGCCGAGGCGCAGGCCCTGGGCTACGCCGAGACGCCGCCCACCCTGGATGTCGGCGGCTTCGACACCGCCCACAAACTGGCGGTGCTGGCCCGCTTCTGTGCCGACGGCGATTTCCGTTACGGGGACGTCAAGGTGACGGGCATCGAGGGGGTCACGCTGGACGACATCGCGGCGGCTAAAGCGGCGGGCGAGAAGATCAAGCTGGTCGCCACCCTGGAGCGTGACGGCGACGGCTGGCGCGCCGAGGTCGCTCCCACCCGCCTGCCGGATAGCCACCCCATCTGCACGGCGGGCGAGGGGCGCAACGCGATGGTCTACCAGGGCGAGGAGTGCGGAGAGCTGGTCTTCGCGGGTGGCGGGGCGGGCGGTCTGGTGACGGCCAGCGCCGTGGTGGGTGACATCATGGACTGCGTGCTGGGCTTCCCCGGCCACGTGCCGCTGCACTGAGCAACCTTCAGGCTGGCTGGGTCAATCGCCTGGCCGCCGCCGCGTATAGCCGCACGCCGTGTTCCAGGGCGCGCTCGTCCACCGTGAAGCGCGGATGGTGGTGCGGCGCGGCATCGGGGCCACCCGCGCCGATCACGATGAAGGTGCCGGGCGCTCTGGTCAGGTAGGCGCTGAAATCCTCGCCGCCCATGTTGGGCTGGCCCTCGACGATCTGAATGTCCGGCCCGAGGGTCTCCCGCGTCACTTCCCGCAGAATTTCGGTGGTCTGCGGGTCGTTGTGCAGGGCGCGGTAGCCGCGCTGGTAGTTAAAGGTATACGAGGCTCCGTAGCCCTCGGTGATGCCCTTCAGGAGCTGCTCCATGCGCTGCGGCATCAGGTCGCGCAGCGCGGCATCGAAGGTGCGCACCGTGCCGCCGAGCGTCACGCTGCCCGGAATGACGTTGTGGGCGCTGCCGCCGTGAATCTGGGTCACGCTCAGCACGGCGGGTTCCAGCGGGTCGCGGTGGCGCGAGACGATGCTCTGGAAGGCCAGCACGACCTGGGCGGCGATGACCACCGGGTCCACCGTCTGGTGCGGGCTGGCCGCGTGGCCGCCGCGTCCCTCGATCACGATCTCGAAAGCGTCGGAGGCGGCCAGCAGCGGACCGTCGCGCAGCACGATCACGCCGGTCGGTACTGGACTCATCAGGTGGGTGCCGACGGCCACGTCCACGCCGTCCATCACGCCCGCGTCCACGATCTGCTGCGCGCCGCCGGGAAACAGTTCCTCAGCGTGCTGGAAGATCATCCTGACCTCGCCGTGGAGCGTCTCGGGCCGGGCCGCGAGCAGCTTGGCCGCGCCCAGCAGCATGGCGGTGTGGCCGTCGTGCCCGCAGGCGTGCATCACGCCGGGATTCTGCGAGGCGAATTCCAGTCCGGTGTCTTCCTGAATGGGTAGGGCGTCCATGTCGGCGCGCAGCAGTACCGTGCGCCCTGGCCCGGCCTGGCCTTTCAGTACCGCCAGCACGCTGGTCGGGGTGGGGCGGCTGAGCACGAGGTTGGGCATCTTACGCAGCTCGCCTTCCACGAAGTCGGCAGTCTTGAATTCGTGAAACGACAGCTCAGGGTGCTGGTGCAGGTGGCGTCGCCAGTCGGTAACCTGCTGGAGGTCGGCGGGTGTGGGCTGATCGGTGCTGGCCGTCTGGGTCATGGGGAACCTCGCTGAGCTGAATCGGAGAAATTGAGACGGGTGGGGTGAGCGCGGCGAATGCACGCATGCTCACCCCGCCGCCCTTTTACTTCTTGCCCTCGATGGTGATGTCCTCGAACGGCGTCAGCGCTGAGGGGCCGGGCAGCCAGCCCTTGACGTAGCTGCGGGCGGCCCCCAGCGGGCGCGAGTGGACGATGGGCAGCCGGATATTGGCGTCGTAGGTGATCTGCCCGATCTGGGCGTAGGCCTTGGCGCTCACCGCGCGTGAGCTGCTGCCCACTGCCGTGCTGAGCAGCTCGAACAATTTGGGGTTGGCGTAGCCAGTGTCGGCGGGCGAGGACTCGCCGTAGTAGGTGTTGTAGAAGTTGTAGGGACTGGCATACGGCCCGGTCCAGCCGATCATGTACATGTCGAAGCCGGGCGCAGTATTGCGGTCTTCGAGGTACTTGGCCCAGTCCTCGGTCTTAAGGTTCACCTTGATGCCGATGCCCGCGAGGTCGGCGGCCATCGCCTCGGCAATCGGCTTGGGCGTCGGGAAGTACGGGCGGCTGACCGGCATGTACCACAGATCCAGGCTGATGCCGTTGGGGTAGCCTGCCTCGGTCAGCAGTTTCTTGGCGGCGGCCGGGTCGTAGGTGTAGTCGGCGGGCACCGTCTTCGGATTGGCCCAGGCCAGCGCCGGGGGCAGGAAGCTGGCGTCGGAGACACCCAGGCCGTTCCAGAAGGCGTCCACGATGGCCTTCTTGTTGATCGCCATGCTGATCGCCTGGCGCACCTTGTCGTTCTTGAGGTATTGATTGCGGATGTTCAGGCTCAGGGTGCCCACGTTGAATGACGGCACGATGACCGCTGTCAGGGTCGGGTCGGCCTTGACCGCGCCGAGCTGATCGGGGTTGAGGTCGGAGGTGAAGTCGATGGTTCCGGCTTTGAGTTCGTTGAGCCGGGCGCTGGGGTCCTTGATGGAGCGCAGCACCAGGCTGTCGTACTTGGCCTTCTTGCCCCAGTGGGTCTTGTTGGGCGTCAGCACGATCCGGTCGCCGGTCTGCCACGACTGCATCACGAACGGTCCAGTACCGACGGGCAAGGCAGCGGGCGTGCCGTACTTGGCCCCGGCCTTCTTGATGGCGGCGGGCGAGGCGATGCCGAAGAAGGTGGTCGCCAGCGACTCGGGAAACGGCGCGAAGGGGTGGCTCAGCGTGAAGATCACCTTGTCGGGGCCGTCAGCGCGCACACTTTTCAGGAAACTGTTCTTGTCGCTCTTGAAGCCGCCGAAGATGAATTGCCAGGACGTGAAGGTCTTGCCCT
Organism: Deinococcus rubellus; assembly: GCF_025244745.1. Taxonomy (NCBI): domain Bacteria; kingdom Thermotogati; phylum Deinococcota; class Deinococci; order Deinococcales; family Deinococcaceae; genus Deinococcus; species Deinococcus rubellus. Next base: position 1,980,669 of record NZ_CP104213.1, on the reverse strand, counting down.
GGGCCGCCGCGCCCTCGGGGGCCGCCGTATCCCACCAGCGGTTGACGTTGTAGACCACCGCATCGGCGTTAAAGGGTGTGCCGTCGCTGAACTTGACGTTCTTGCGAAGGGTGAAGGTCCACTCGGTGGCGTCCTTGTTGGCGGTCCAGCGGGTCGCCAGCCCCGGCGTAATGGTGGTGGTGCCTTTCTTGAAGCGCACCAGCATGTCGTAGACCAGAGACTGCACCAGTGACGAGTTGCCGTCGGTGATGGTACCGGGATCGAGTGACACCGGATCGCCGCCCATGCCGTAGACCAGGCTGGCGGCGCTGGCGGGGCCGGCGAGGGCCAGGCTGGTCAGCAGGGCCAGGGTCAGGGCAGGCCTCAGCCGGGATCGGGCCCGGACGCGGCGGTGGTCGGTGGCGGGCAGAGAAAGCTTCGACATGGTGTCCTCCGAAAGATGGGCAAAACCAGAATGGGACGGGGAAGCCGCAGGGCAGGGAGTGGAAAGGGCAGGGAGTGGAAATGGATTGGTGCTGAAAATCATCATACGGTCTTTCGTGATCTGGCCCACCCTGGGCGGACGTTTCGTCCCCGCCGTGCCCCCTATACTGCTGGGCATGACCGCTCCCAGCGCTGTGCCGATGCCCGACTTCGAGGCCCGACTCCGCGAGGTGCTGCGCTCGAAAGTGGAGTTCATCGAGCTGATCGGGGAGGATCTGGTGGCAGCAGGCGGCAAGCGGGTGCGTCCGGCCATCACCTCCCTGGCCTCCAAGGTGCTGGGCGGCGGCGAGGCGCACCCGGCCGACACTGATCTGGCGGTATGCGTGGAGCTGCTGCACTCGGCCTCTCTCTTGCACGACGACCTGATCGACGACTCCGACACCCGTCGCGGGCGCGAGACGGCTTTTCGCAAGTTCGGCAACGTGGTCAGCGTGATGAGCGGGGATTTCATGCTCAGCCGCCTGCTGGTGCTGCTCTCGGACATGCCCCAGAGCCTGACCCGCGCCTTCGGCCTGGCCGCCAGCGCCGTGTGCGAGGGCGAGGTGCTGCAATTTCAGGTGGCGGCCTACGGCGACTACTCACTCGACAATTACCTTCAGGTCATCTACGGCAAGACGGCGGCGGTATTCGAACTGGCCGCCTGCGCCCCGGCCCTGCGGCGCGGCGCGCCTCCGGAAACTGAGGCGGCGCTCTCGACCTACGGGCGTGAGTACGGCCTGGCCTTCCAGATGCAAGACGACCTGCTTGATCTGATGGGCGATGAGGCCACCATCGGCAAGCCGGTGGGCGGCGATCTGCGCGAGGGCAAGGCCACCCTGCCGGTGCTGTACCTGCTGGAAGGAGAGAGCGGGGACGAGGTGCGCGGCATTCTGGAGCGCCGGGCCGCCGAGCCGGGTGACGTGATGCGGGTGCGCGAACTGGTCTCGGCCCAGGGCATCTACGAGCGCACCCGCGCCGAGATCGTGCGCCGCGCCCATCTGGCGATTGCCGCGCTGCATCAGTTGCCGCCCAGCCCCGACCGTGACCGGCTGGAAGCCTACGCTGCCCACGAGGCCCAGCGGGTGCGTTAACGCCGTCCAGAGGCCCCTCTCAGGCTTTGCAAATGCCAGGCCCATTGGATACAATCTGGCAGAAACACAGTCGGTCAGAAACGTAACGAGGCAGCTTCCAGGGTGCCGCCGCCGCTCTCGGTCCGTTGGCGCGGTGCTCTGGAGCTGCCGGGAGGATTCAAGTGCGAGCATCTGGACTCAACTGGCAGGGCCTACTCGAACAACTCGAACAGGCGCTGCCCTTCACCACCGCCGACGAGCGGAGCCTGGCGTATTTCAAGTTTCCCAAACGCACGGTCAGTCTCAGCTTGCCGCTGCGAATGGACGACGGCCACGTCCGGATGTTCCGGGGCTACCGCACCGTTCACAGCATCACGCGCGGCCCGGCGATGGGCGGCGTGCGCTACAAGGAGGGCCTGAGCAGCCACGAATGCGAGGTGCTGGCCGCCATCATGACCCTCAAGAACGCGGTGGCCGATCTGCCGCTGGGCGGGGCGAAGGGCGGCATCAACGTGGACCCTGAGACGCTCAGCGCGGGCGAACTCGAGCGCCTGACCCGCCGTTACACCTCCGAACTGATCGACCTGATCGGCCACCAGAGCGACGTGCTGGCCCCCGACGTGGGTACTGACGAGCAGATCATGGCCTGGATGCTCGACACCCACAACGAGAACCTGGGCACGACGTCGAGCGGCATGGTGGTGGGCAAGCCCGTGCCGCTGGGCGGCTCGCTGGGCAGCAAGGGCGCGCGCGGACGCGGGGCGGCCATCGTCACCGCACGGGTGCTGGAAGACCGGGGCGAGACGCTGGAAAACCGCAGCGTGGTCGTTCACGGCTACGGCGACGCGGGGCGGGCGGCGGCGGAATACCTGGCGGCCAGGGGCGCGCGGATCATTGGGGTGGCCGATGCGGGCGGGGCAGCCTACGCCTCGTCGGGCCTCGATCTGGCGGCCCTGCATGCCCACCGCGAAGCCTCGGGCAGCGTGACCGGCTTCGGCACCGCCCTGGACACCGAGGAAGCCCTCTCACTCAACGCCGACGTTCTGGTGCTGGGCCACGACCACGGCAGCATCTATGCCGGAAACGCCGCCAGCATCCGCGCGCCGGTTGTCATCGAGGCCAGCAACCGCGCCGTGCTGCCCGAGGCCGAGCGCTACCTCAAGGCGCAGGGCATCGTGGTGGTGCCGGACCTGCTCGCCAGCATCGGCGGGGTGATTTCCAACTACCTGGAATGGGTGCAGGACGCCAGCAATTTCTTCTGGCTGGAAGACGAGATCTTCGCGGCCCTCGACAGGCGCGTCAATGCCGCTGTGGACGAGGTGATGGCCTTCGCCCGCGAGCACGCCGCACCCGATCTGCGAACCGCCGCCTACGCCATTGCCCTCAACAGGCTTCACGGCGCGTCGGTGCTGCGCGGCGTGTACCCCTGAGCGCTTCCCGCGTTCAGGTTCCAGAACTATTTTTCTCATTTACCCTCCAGCCCCTCCCAATTTTCCACCCGTCAAGGAGCTTGCATGACCACCCTGCCGCCCGACCCCACGCCCCGCGCCCTGCACGGCGTTCCCTCGTACCTCGACAAAAATAACCTCGGCCCCTGGGAGATCTATTTGGAGCAGGTGGACCGGGTCACGCCCTACCTCGGCAAGCTGAGTTACTGGGCCGAGACCCTCAAGCGGCCCAAGCGCATCCTGATCGTGGACGTGCCGATTCACCTCGACGACGGCACGGTGGCGCACTTCGAGGGCTACCGGATCCAGCACAACACCTCGCGTGGCCCGGCCAAGGGCGGCGTGCGCTTCCACCAGGACGTGACGCTGAGCGAGGTGATGGCTTTATCTGCCTGGATGACCATCAAGAACGCTGCCGTGAATTTGCCCTACGGCGGCGGCAAGGGCGGCGTCCGCATCGACCCGCGCAACTATTCGCAGGGTGAACTCGAGCGCCTGACCCGCCGCTACACCACCGAGATCGGGCTGGTCATCGGGCCGGAGAAGGACATTCCTGCGCCGGACGTGAACACCAACCCGCAGACGATGGCCTGGATGATGGACACCTACTCGATGAACGTGGGCCGCACCGCGACGGGCGTGGTGACCGGCAAGCCGGTGCAGCTCGGCGGCTCGCTGGGCCGCGCCGACGCCACCGGGCGCGGGGTGTTCGTGGCGGGCGCGCAGGCGCTCATCAAGCTGGGGCTGGCCCTCGAAGGCGTGAAGGTCGCCGTGCAGGGCTTCGGCAACGTGGGCTACGCGGCGGCTCGAATTTTTCACGATCACGGCGCGCGGGTGGTCGCCATTCAGGATGTGTCCGGCACTATCTTCAGCGCGGGCGGCCTCGATCCGTACGCGGTGCAGGCGCACCTTCAGGCCACCGGCAGCGTCACCGGCTTCGCAGGCAGCGATACGCTCAAGGGGGCCGAGTTCTGGCAAGTCCCCTGCGACATTCTCATTCCCGCCGCGCTGGAAAAGCAGATCACGGCGGACAATGCGGGCCAGATTCAGGCGCGCGTCGTCGTGGAGGGCGCGAACGGCCCAACCACCCCTGCCGCCGACGACATCCTGCGTGCACGCGGCGTGACGGTGGTGCCCGACGTGCTGGCCAACGCGGGCGGCGTGACCGTCAGCTATTTCGAGTGGGTGCAGGACTTCTCCAGCTTCTTCTGGACCGAGGACGAGATCAACGCCCGCCTGGACAGGATCATGAGCGAAGCCTTCAATAGCCTCTGGGACGTGGCCGAGCGCCACAGCGTGACCCTGCGCACAGCGGCCTATATCGTGGCCTGCACGCGGGTGCTCGAAGCGCGGGCGCTGCGCGGGCTTTATCCTTAAGGGCGGTTAGAATGCCCCGGTGACTTCGCCTGACCCCCACACCGTTGACCGCGCCCGCAAACTGCTCTCGCTGTGGCGCGGCGCGGTGGGCGGTGAAAAAAGCAAGGCGCGCGGTGCCCTGATGCGCGTGCTGGAGGGCGCGGACCTGACCCTGCGCGACCTGGAAGCGGGCCTGCCGCCGGGCCGCGACCCGGAAGACACCCTGATGTTGCGCGAGGCCGACACTTTGCTGGCTGCCCTGGACGGCACCCCGGCAGAGCGTGACGCCGCCCTGAGCCGCCTGGCCGATCTGCCCGGCCTGAGCGTGGCCGAGCGGGAAAAGGTGCTGCGCTTTCTGGACGTGGGCCGATTGGTGGCCTCGCGCGCCGAGGGCTGGGTGCAGGTCCAGGCGGACGGCGAACTCAGCGCCGAGGCCCAGGCGCAGGCGGGTCGTCAGCTCAGCGAATCGGAAGTGGCCCGCCACCCCGGCGCGACCCTGGCCGACTCGGCCCGCGATCTGAGCTTGCTGCGCGCTGCCCTGCTGGTCCGGCCCGAGCGAACCCTCAAGGCGGTGGACGGGTACGAGGCGGCCTTCCTGGCGGCCCTCTGCGCGGCGCTGAGCCGGGTGCCCGCCAGCGCCAGCGGCCCCGACGCCCAGGGCCAGTATCAGGTCACGGCGCACCTGAGCGTCAACGAACTCTCGCAGGTACGCGCCCGGCTGTCGCGTGAGGCGGCGGGCCTGCGCCGTGAATTGCTGCGGGCCGCTCGCCTGTATGGCCGTGAGGTGGGCGAGCAACCGCTCTAAGGATCTCCTTGTTAAAGCTTTGGCTTTACCGAGCGGAGCGAGCGAGGAAGAAAGGACGTCCTGGCGAGAGTGGAGGAATGGCGTCCTCAAGAGGAGGAATGGCCCTATCCAGGTGCTGCTTATGAAGATAAGGAGGGAGCGCTTTTTGCGGGCAGGCCCGATAGGTGCGACCAAGCGTCGTCATCGGCGCTGTTTTGGTCAAGAAGCCGCTCCGCCCAAAACGCGGAAGCCCGAAACGGGAGCAAGGACGTACTCAGCCGTGCGATCGGCCTAGAATGCCGGGAAGTCCGGTTTTATTCGACCTCACCTTCTCTTCCCAACCCCTTCCCAATAAGGAGCCTTCCTCTTGCCCGACCAAGCCAAATCCACGACTGCCAACTCCAGCACAAAGAAAGCCAGAAAAGACCAGACTGCCGCCGAACTGCTCGCACACTGGCAAGCGGCCCCAGCAGGCTCCAAGCACGTCGTCAGCGTCTCACTCGGGTCGAGCCAGCGCGACGCCCGGGAAGAAACCGAACTGCTCGGCCAGAAGTTCGTGCTGGAGCGCCTGGGTACCGACGGCGACATGAAAAAGCTGCGCGAGATGCTGCTTCTGCTCGACGGCAGGGTGGACGCCTTCGGGCTGGGCGGCACCGACATCTATATTGTGGCAGGCGAGAAGCGCTACACCTTCCGCGAGATCGCGCCGCTGGTGGCGGGCCTCAAGACCCCGGTGGTGGACGGCTCCGGCCTCAAGCACACCCTTGAGCGCGAGGCCATCGAGCAGCTTGAGCCGCTGATTCACTGGAAAGGCTGCCGCACCCTGCTGGTGTCGAGCGTGGACCGCTTCGGGATGGCCGAGGCCTTATCGGACGCTGGAGCGGACGTCCTCTACGGCGACATCGTGTTCGGCCTGAATATGAACGTGCCGCTGCGGACCATGAACAGCATCCGCAAGGTGGCGCGGGTCATCTTGCCTGTCCTGACCTTTTTGCCGTTCAAGTGGTTTTACCCGACGGGCGAGAAGCAGGAACAGAGCGTCAAGGGCGTGGGCACCCGCTACTACGACTGGGCCGAGGTCATCGCCGGGGACACCCACTACGTCAAGCGTTACGCCCCCGATCAGCTCACCGGCAAGACCATCCTGACCCAGACCATCACCGAGGCGGACCGCGAGTGGGCGCGGGCACACGGCCTCAAGCGCCTGATCACGACCACGCCGCGCATCGGCAGCCGGAATTTTGCCACCAACGTGATGGAAGCCATGTTCGTCGCCTATCAGGGCGCGGACGCGGCCCTCAGCGAAGCGCAGTACCGCGACCTGATCGTGCGAATGGACTTCAGGCCGCAGGTGACGGAGTTCTGAGCCTCCCTCCAGCGGCTTCTTGCCCGGTGCAGGCGTGACGTCTCCTCCCCAGCGGCCCGCGCCTGCGCTGGGCTGGCGGGTCTGGTGGGCCGTGCTGGTACCGCTCTACGTACTGTCGCCACTGGCCCTGCTGGCTCTGCCGCAACTTCGCCGTCTGCCCCGCCCGCTGTGGTGGGTGCTGGGCGGCTACGCGCTCAGTCAGCAACTTCCGGCATTGCTGTCCCCCGAGCCGCTGCTGGCCAGTTTCCTGGCCCTGGCCCGCACGCTGCTGATGTTCGGCCTGATTGGGGCCGGGCTGGCGCTGTCAGGCACGCCCTGGCTCCGGGGTCTGGCCTGCGGGCTGGCGGCGGTCTACGCCACGGCCCTGCTCTACAGCGGTCTGGGCACGCCGGAGCTGACCCAGCAGCGGCTTTTCCACCCCTACATGACCTCGATTACCCTGGGACTGACGGGAGCCTTCGGCCTCTGGTGGGCGCTGTTCGCGGGGGGGCGCTGGTGGTGGCGTGTGCCGCTGGGCGTGGCTGCCATCTCCATCGTGCTGCTCTCGGGCAGTCGGGGCGGACTGGCAGCGGCGGGTCTGGGCGCAGTGCTGGGCTACCTGGTGCGGCTGCGCTGGCAGATCGCGCTCAGCCTGCTCCTGGCCCTGGGGCTGCTGGGCGGTGGCTTGTACGCGGCCCAGCGCTTTGACGTCCCGTCAGTGACACGACTGCTGAGTACCGACACCTCGGGGCGCGACGTGGTGTGGTGGAACGCCATCTCGGTGATTCAGAGCGCGCCGCTCTCAGGCGTGGGCAGTTACCGCCTGGGCGCACGTTTCGCGCCGCCGGGGGGGCAGTGCCTGCTGTGGCCTGCGCCTGACAACAGTGCCGGTGCGCCGTGTCCGGACCTGATCAGCCGCCTGGGGTACCCCTGGCTGATCGCCCACAACGTGACCTTGCAGCAGTTGGCCGAAACCGGCCCGCTGGGCTTGCTGGGGTTGTTCGCCCTGCTCGGTGTGGTGGGGGTGGCCGCCGTGTGGGTGCGCGATCCGCTGGGCGTGGCGGTGCTCTCAGGGCTGCTGCTGGCGACCGCTACCGACAACACCCTGCTGGTGCCGAGTCCGGGTGTGGCTGAAGTTTTCTGGGTCATGGTCGGAGCGGTGCTGGCCCAGTTGCCCGGTGATGTTCCGGCGGCCCGCTGGCCGCTGCTGGGCTGGCCAGCGGGCCTGGCGGCGGCGGGCTTGATGCTGGCCCTATCGCTGCCGCTGTTGGCTTCCCTGAAGATGCCGCCACCTAGTCCGGCCTACAAGCTGGCCACCCTGATCGCGCCCACCACCGTCAAAACGACCCAGAAATACAGCGTGTATGTTCAATTTGATTTGCCGCCTGGACGTTACCGGACGGAGCTGCGGACCTGCCTCAAGAGTTGCACCTACCTTGTATTGACCTCCCCATTTAATGTTGTCAGTGGGCAACAAGCACCTGTATTGAACTTGACTGCCGACCTCTACCCTCAGTCACGTCAGCGTCTGGAACTGCTGCTGTATCCCGGCGACTCGACGCTGCGCCCGGTGCCTCTGGCTGAGCGGAGCTGGACCGTGGAGTGGCGGCCATGAGGCTGTGGAGTAAGGCGCTACTGGTTGGTCTGCCTCTTGTCACGGCAGGTGTGATGGGTGCCCTGGCCCAGCGGCTGTCTCCTCAGTCGCTCCCGATAGCCCTGCCTTCAACGTTGCACTGCACCGAGCCGCCAAAATTCGAGGTGGGCTATCAGGGCGGCGAGAATTACCTCGTCGTGCAAAATGATACTTACCGTTTCCAGAGCACTTCCTGGCTGCAAGCCGACCTCTGTTTGGCGGGAACGTTGGAAATGACTGCCCACGGCGAGCTGGCCGGTGATGAATCGCCCAGACTGGTCGCGGCCCTCGATGGCCAGGTCCTTGATACCCAGCCCTTCACCCAGGAGCGTACCTGGAAGTTGAACGTTCCGGCGTCAGGCCGCTTGATCCTGGGTTATTTCAACGACTACTACCTGGCAGATGTCCGGGTGGCGACCTTATCGCGCTTCCGGGTTAGCGGCCCGGCCTGTCAGGCGGTGCCTCAGATAGATGTGCCACTTGCCACTGGGGGGAAGTGGTATCCGGCAGCGAACGTGGCCACCCTGGTGCGCGGCCCGGCGCTCACGGCGGTCCCCTGCGGCCCCGGCCAGCTCACCTTCACCCTGGTGGGACGTGAAGGCAACCACGCTTTTCCCCAGCTCAGCATCGTGCAGGCGGGCAAGGTGCTGGCCCAGCCAGTCAGCCAGGCGCAGCCACAAATGGTCAGTCTGAAGGTAGGTGCCTCGCCCATCACCATGACCCTCACGAACCCCTACGGCAAAACCCTGGCCGACCGGAACCTGATTGTCACCCGGTTGGTGTTTTCGCCTCGCTGAAGGCCATTTTTGAGGGTGAAGCCGGACCCCCAACCATCCCAGAGCCAGTCCATTTCGCTGACGTTTTCCTTTCACACCTGGGCTTGCAGCCTTCAAAGCCCACGCCTGTCTCTTCCTGTTTTCTCTGACGGTGGCCTATTACCACGATGCACAGCGCCGGTTGGTGAAGGGACGTTACATTTTTCAAGGCGCTGCACTGGACCACGGTGTATCTTCACCCACTGGGGGAAGACGTGCAGAACCGGATTTTAAAGTATGCCATTGATCTGTCAATCTGGACACTCGCCGTGCCGCTCGCTTTCGCCCTGCGGCTGAACGTCGAGCGTCTGCCCGAGCGCCTGAACGTGATTCTGATCTACACCCTCGTCGGCTTGCTGATCAATGCGCTGGTGCTGGGCCTGTCGAAGCCTTATCTGCGAATCTGGCACCGCGTCAGTCTGACCGATTTGCAGCATCTCGCGCGGATGGTGGCGCTGGTCGGGCTGCTGATGCTATTCGTCACCTTCCTGCTGCCAATCAGCCTTGATATTCCCCGCAGTATCCCGGTGATCTCCACTGCCCTGGCGCTGATCGGCATGTCCGCTGTGCGGGTGCTGGCACGAACCTATGTGGGCCCAGACCAGAAACAGCAGGGTGAAGGCTTCAGGAAGCGGACCCTGATCGTGGGGGCGGGCGAGGCGGGCACGATGCTGGCCAGGGAAATGCTCAACAACGCCGCCGCCGGGTTCGCGCCGGTCGGTTTTCTGGATGACGACCCGGTCAAGGCGGGCCGCCTGCTGCTCGGGCTGCCCATTCACGGGCCGCTGTCGACGCTGGCGCAGGTCGCCCAGCAACTCGGCGTGCAGGAAGTGGTGATTGCCATGCCGTCGGTACAGGGCGCGCTGGTGCGTCAACTGACCCGTGCGGCCAGGGCGGCCCATTTGCACTACCGCATTCTGCCGAGCCTGGGGGAGATCTTGCAGGGCCAGGACGCCATCCTGCAACTGCGCGACGTCAACGTCGAAGACCTGCTGCGCCGCGCGCCGGTGCACCTCGACATGGACAGTATTGCCCGCTACGTCGAGGACCGCACAGTGCTGGTGACGGGTGCAGGCGGCTCGATCGGCTCGGAGATCGTGCGGCAGGTGGCGCGTTTTCGTCCGCGCCAGATCGTGCTGCTGGGGCGTGGCGAGAACAGTATTTTCAGCATTCAGCAGGAACTCAAGATGAACTGGCCCGAGGTGGCAACGGTGGCGATCATCGCAGACGTGCGGCGGCGTGACCGGCTGCGCCAGGTGTTTGCCGAGTACCGGCCAGAGGTCGTGTACCATGCGGCGGCAAACAAGCACGTGCCGCTGATGGAGGCGCAGCCCGGCGAGGCGGTGCTTAATAACGTCTTCGGTACCCAGAATATCGCCGAGCTGTGCCTCGACTTCCAGGTGCAGCGCCTCGTCAATATTTCCACCGACAAGGCCGTCAACCCAAGTTCGGTGATGGGTTCGACCAAGCGGCTGGCGGAAATGGTCGTGTCGGCGGCGGCGCAGCGGGCCGAGCCGGGCCAGGCGTTCATGTCGGTGCGCTTCGGCAATGTGCTGGGCAGCCGGGGCAGCGTGGTGCCGACCTTCATGGCGCAGATCCGGGCGGGCGGCCCGGTGGCAGTGACCCACCCGGACATGGTGCGCTTCTTCATGACCATTCCTGAGGCGGCCCGGCTGGTGCTGCAAGCGGGGGGGCTGGCCAGCAACAACAACGTCTATGTGCTGGACATGGGACAGCCGGTGAAAATCGTGGACCTGGCGCGCGACATGGTGCAGCTCTCCGGGGCCAGGGACGTTGAGATCGTCTTTACCGGCACGCGGCCTGGTGAGAAGCTCTACGAGGAACTGCTGACGGCAGGCGAACAGGTCAGCAGAACCGCACACAAGGACATCATGGTGGCGGCACTGGCGCAGCCTCACCCTGAGCGCTTCGCCGAGCAGTTGGCCGTCATCGAGTGTCAGGCGCTGGAAGGCGACGGTGAGGGCGTGCGCCGCACCATCCGACGCCTGCTGCCGGAAAGTACTGTCAAAGTCAATCCCGATCCAGCGCTCACACAGAACTGAGAGCACTGGTCGGCAGTAGTGTTTATTGGCAGTGCCCGGCAGCTCAGCGGGTGGCGGCTCCGACCACCTCGGCCACCACATCGGCCACTGCCTGCATATCGGCGGCAGTCAATGTGGGGTGGACGAGAAACGTCAGCGAGGTCTCGCCGAGTTCGCGGGCCACCGGTAGCCGCTCCTTCGGGCCAAGTCCAGCCTGTACGAACGCCTGTTCCAGATAGATTTCCGAGCAGCTTCCGCTGAAGCAGGGTACGCCACGGCTGGTGAGTTCGTTCATGATCCGGTCGCGGCTCCAGCCCTCGCGTAAGGACTCGGGGCGCACATAAGCATAGAACTTGTACTCGGCGTGAACGCTGTAAGCAGGCACCTCGGGCACCCGCAGCGCCTTCAGGGCCGCGAGGCGCTCCTGCAAGACCCCAGCGTTTTCGCGGCGGCGGCGCGTCCATTCCGGCAATTTGCGGAGCTGAAGCCGCCCGATGGCCGCCTGAACTTCCAGCATCCGCCAGTTGGTGCCGAACGACTCGTGCAGCCAGCGAAATCCCGGCACGTGGTCGCGGTGGTAGACGGCGTCGTAGCTCTTGCCGTGATCCTTGAAGGCCCAGGCTTTCTTCCAGACCGCCTCGTCGTTGGTGACCAGCAGGCCGCCCTCGCCGCCAGTGGTCATGATCTTGTCCTGGCAGAAGGAAAAGCAGCCGATGTCGCCGATGCTGCCGACGGGTCGTTCCCTGTACATGGCCCCGTGTGCCTGGGCGCAGTCCTCGATCACCAACAGGCCATGTTCGCGGGCGAGCGCCATGATCTCGTCCATCTCGCAGGGCCAGCCCGCCAGATGCACTGCGATGATCGCCTTGCTGCGCGGGGTGATCACGGCCCGGATGGTCTCTGCCGTGATGTTGCCGCTGTTGCGGTCAATCTCGGCCATCACGGGCACGGCCCCGCGCATGACAGCGGCGCTGGCCGAGGCGATGAAGGTGCGCGGCGTGGTGATAACCTCGTCGCCCTCGCCCACACCCAGGGCGTACAGCGCCAACTCCAGCGCCTGCGTGCCGTTGTGCAGCGCCACCGCATAGGTGACGCCCAACGCGGCGGCGTACTCTTTCTCGAACTCGCGTCCCTCAGTGCCGGTCCAGTAGTTGACCTTGCCGGAGCGCATCACTTCGGAGACGGCCTCAATCTCGTCAGGTTCGAAATGGGGCCAGGGGGCGAGGGTCCGGTCAAGTTTCGTCAGGATGGTCATGGTTGGTCCTTGGCCTGTCTGGGCCGCGCCGGTACACCCACGGCGACACAATGGGGGGGAAGGTCTCGTATGACTACGCTGCCCGCGCCGACGGTGGCCCACGCTCCCACCCGGACGCCAGGAGCTGCCGCGCTGCCGATGCCGAGGAAAGCGCCCTGCTCAAGTCGAACCTGCCCGGCCAGGTGGGTGCCCGGCGCGATATGCACGTAATCTTCCAGCACACAATCATGATCCACTGTGGCAGCAGTATTGACAATGACATGGTTTCCTATGGTGGTGTCCGGCTGCACCACCGCGCCTGCGAAGATTACGCTGCCCGCACCGAGCCTGACCGATGAATGAACCACCGAGTTCGGATGAACGGCGCTGACCCACGCCATCTCTGGGTACCGTTCGCTGAGGGTCTGACGTACCCGGTTGTTGCCGATGGCGAGAATGGCCCGTGAATCTGGCTTTTCCAGCTGCTCCAGGCTGCCCAGTACCGGATACCCCAGTACCATGCTTCCCCAGCGGCTGGGCTGATCGTCCAGCAGGCCCTCGACGGTTTCCCCAGCCGCCAGCAGGGTGGCAATCACCACCTTGGCGTGTCCGCCCGCACCCACGACCAGTATTCCGCTCATGTCTCGCTCTGGGCCGTGCCGCTGAATACTGGCATGGTCGCCTCGCCCACTGCGTTGATGCCCTCGCGCTTGAAGACCTTCAGGACCGTCAGCCACAGAATCTTCAGGTCGAGCGCGAAGCTGCGGTTGTCCACATACCACACGTCCAGGTTGAATTTCTCTTCCCAGGAAATGGCGTTGCGCCCGTTGACCTGCGCCCAGCCGGTGATACCGGGACGGACCTCGTGCCGCCGCGCCTGCTGGGGCGTGTAGCGGGGGAGATATTCCATCAGCAGCGGGCGCGGCCCGACCAGACTCATGTCACCGCGTAGCACGTTAAACAGTTCAGGCAATTCGTCCAGCGAGGATGAGCGCAGGAAGCGGCCCAGTGGGGTCAGACGTTCGCTGTCCGGTAAGGGCTGGCCCTGGGTGTCCGTCGCGTCGCGCATGGTGCGGAACTTGTACATGGTGAAGGGCTTGCCGCGCAGGCCGGGGCGTTGCTGACTGAAGAAAATGGGGGAGCCGAGCTTGAAGCGTACCAGTAGTGTGAGGGTCAATATGGGAATAGCTAGAATAATAAGCCCCGCTGCCGATGCCGTAATGTCTAGTGTTCTCTTGAGTCTGTTACCTCGCCTGATTTCTCTCTCAAGTAGCAACTCTTGATATAGGCCCTCTAATGCTTGCCAGATTGCCTGAGGTTGAAAATCTCTTATAACACGTTTCTGACCAGCCTTTCCCAGTCGCAGAGCTAGATCTTTGTCTTCAAGTAAGCAGCGAAGTGCGTCTGATAATGCTGCTGCATCACCCATCGGAATTGTAAGACCAGTCATGCCATTGATGACAGCGTCTTTTGCTCCCGTCGCATTTGAAGCGACAACGGGTTTTCCGGCAGATGCGGCTTCTAAAGGAGTAAGAGGATAACCTTCGCGGTAAGTAGGGAATGCTAACACGTCCATTAAATGGTAGTAAGGTGCAGTATCGTTGACAAATCCAGCACGAATAATGCCAGGATGGGTATCAATATTTTGGCGCAATTCGAGTGGTATGGGATCTCCTTCCTCATAATCTCCCACGAGCAGTAAGCGTGTATCAGGTGCTACTGTATATAAAGAATTGAAAGCATCTAATAATTCGACTATTCCTTTGTCTTTTACGAAACGTCCAACAAAACCCACCGTCGGCGTTTCTATTGGTAAATTCAATTCTTCTCGCAATTTCTTGACTTCTGATGAAATTCTTGAGGAAGCTACGAACCGTTCCGACTCGATACCGTTGCATGTTCCGGAACCAAGTATCACCGCTTTAGAAGCTGGAAGTAGCTTAAGTTCGATAGCTCGCTCCATCAGACTGGGACTAACACATATGACACGGTGGGCACAAAAACAGGCCAGACGTTCCGTTATTTGGAGAATACAGCGCTTGAAACCATATGTCGTTTCGAGACGTAAGCCATGTAGGGTATAGACCCTAACAGGTACCTGTGCTAATGCTGCTGCAACCATACCAAGTAGTCCTGCTTTAGGTGTGCCAGCATTCACAATTTTCGGCTTCAGATGCCTGATAAGTTGTACTGTTTGAAGTAGGGCCATACAATCACGCAGTGGTGAAATTTCGCGTTGCATCTCTAAAAAGTGAGGTACTGCATGCTCATCTTGTGCGAATTTTTCAAGATCTTCACGTGGCTGAGGTGATGTTGCCAGATGAACATCCCAGCCTGCTAAATAAAAAAAAGCCAATTGTTTTCTTAAAAAAGCTCCAGCACTGAGTGGAATAGTCAGCATGTAAATTATGGATTTTTCTTCCGGCATTTTTACCCCCTTACTATGGTTTATAGATTTGTATCGGAATCCCTATATCGGTAAGCGCTTATGAAATATGAGAGAGGCAGTCTATGCTATAAAAATCTCATTCTTAATCCTAAAATTGATAACTTTATGATACGTTTATGTAAAATAGATTCTAAATTTTGAACAATTAGGAAAGACTTCGATCACCCACATTCCTCTGAATCGCCAAAAACATCCAGAAAAGCGTAAAAGATGTATATTGGTAAGGAGTCGCAGATACGGAATTGACGATTAGAACAACGGTCATCAAGCCCAGTACAGCATTTCGGTCTTTATTCCTTTGAAACATCCATATATAAAGATTTTTCGACCAAACAATCAGAGGAATTGTTGATAAGATTAATAAAAAGATGCCTCCTTGCAAATAATTATACATATATTGATTATCTGGCGCAAAACTCACGACCGTTTGAGGCGGAGACAAGGTTCCAAACGGCCTTGCATTGACATACCGAACTATCTCATCCCAGACTTGAGTGCGCGTCTCAAAACTTAAATCTGCATTCACTCCAGTTGTTAAAATAGAAGCCGCACTACCATATCTGTCAAATCCTACATAGTCTCCTAGATCTTTAATAATGATTGCAAATTGTGAATACGCCAATACAAGTATAGAGGTCAGAATGGAAAGTGCAATCAAGTAAAATGCTCTGTTTGTTATCCTAAAATTTTTTGAGTCGAGTATTTTTTTTATCAGCAGCAATACCAAAATAACCAAAACTGCCGAAACTGAGCCACGAGATTGGCTATTAATTAACGAAATTACACTAGAAGTGATCAACGCGTTTTTGTAAAAGCTTTTCCTTTCGTATATTCCCCAACACAAGCAAAGTGCGGCCCACAGTCCTAGTTCGTTTGGATTGATGAAACCTCCTGTGCCTCGCCCATAAAGAACATAAGAACTCGAGTATAGAGCTTGAATGTTTTTGTCCCAAATCAAAAGCTCTCTAAAAATGCTCGGTGCGTTCTCAGGCAATTTATAGAATACCTGTATACTCGACCATATGGCATGCAAAATCGCCACAAAGACGATAACCTTAGTTAAATTCTCTGATTTAGATAGATTATAAGAATGATTGACTAAGATATAGAAAAAAATGGGGAAAATGACTTGAGTGAAGCCGTAAATTACTCCTACTGAAACCTGACTGAAAAATGTCGATATACACAGGTAAAACAATACACACAATGCATAGATTGTCCAATAGTAGAATCCTTCGGGTTTAGAAAATTTGTTTGTCCGAAAAACTGTTAACAGAGCTAAAATAGTGATTAACCACTGCAAAACTAATACCGCGTTGCCATTATATAGAAAAATAATTCTCTCGCCTAGGAGTAGGAAGATTCCAATCAATACAGGGATGATATAATTATAGTACATTTTAGTCAGCTTTTTGAGACAAAATTTTTAGGATGGCAAAATGTGTGTCAAGCGCCCTATTCATCCAAGAATGTTCCATTACTACTATTTTTTGACCCCTCTTACCCATAAGATTCGCTTCTTCTATGTTTTTTGACAGAAAATTTACCGCTTCGGCGAGTGAGTCTGGATCGTTCTCCGGAATAACAATACCGCACTCGTTTTGATCCACCAAATCAGCCATTCCTTTGTGCCTAGTCACTATTACGGGCCTTCCACAGGCTAGGGACTCAAAAAGCTTCAGAGGGAACAAGCCAGTGTCAGCCCTACCATGAATATTCTTTTGAGGACTTAAAGAAGCGAGACTATTAGAGATAAGGTGAGCTAAAGTTTGTTGATCCACCACTCCGATATAGTCTACTCTCGAACTGACGTTAGCTACCAATTCAACCTGTCCTCTGTATTCTCCGTCGCCAGCGATGATCACCTTTATGTTTTCAGGCCAAATATGAGAAAGTGTAGCTTCAAGGATTGTATCCACTCCTTGCCATTTTGCTAAAGCCCCAAAAAATACGACATATCTATCATCTTCGCTGAATAAATTATTGATTCGTGTCGATCTGAATATACTTGTGTTCGCGCCATTTGGAACGACGACAAGACTTGCAGAAGGAGCTATATTTGCCACCCATTTAGCAAGATCTGGCGTAACTGTAATTAGCAAGGCAGACCATTTGTATTGTGTGGCCCAAAAATAATCGATAATATTGCTAAATCTGGTCAATTTTGGCCATGCTATGTAAGCATCTACAAATTTACCGTTAATCTCACACACGATGGGAATCTGAAAAATTTTGGCCCAGACTGTAGCTATTAAAGCAGCAAAGTGTGACCTAACGTATAGTACATCTGGCAGGCCATATTTGATAAGTCGCAATTGAGTGAAGGTAAATGAAATCATTCTAGCCAAAGGCGACCTATTTACAGATTTGTATTTCGGTTCAAATAGAGTAACATCCCACCCCAAGGCTTCTAATCCACTTATAATCTCTCTAACGTGAGAATAGGATGCTTGGCCTTCTTTTGTCTCCTGTAAACATAGATAGCTGATTCTCATATATTTAGTTCACTCAAAATATTTTTGGCAAAAAAACGCTCATTCCCTCTTTGTCTAACTACGTTTACACCCTCATCGTTAAATTTGAATCCTGATGTGTCAAGTTTGCTTCTTTCTTCGTCCAAAATTTTTATGAAATTGTTTGTATCTCCAAACTTCACCTCTATTACTCCTTCTACGGCCCTAGTATAGATAACTTGTCTTCCAAACCATAGGCCTTCCAATACGGTCGCGCCTAAAGAATCATGTTGAACCAATCTGGCAACGTGAGTAGACTTTATATAATACTCTCTGGGATTCTCAACCCAACCAACAAACTGAAGATTTTCGATGCTCTCCTTCAGCCAACTTCCTTCTCCACCCATCACTATAAATTCTATTTCGGGTAGCGCTTTTGCCGCTCCAAAAATCATTTCTCCGCCATAAAATTCGTGGCGAAAATCAGGTATATAGGTTAAAACTGTCATTCTTTTGCCACCCCAACTTCTTTCAATTCCACTTAACTCTGGTGGAAATTTTAAAGGTATAGGTAAAGTAGTAGAATTTATTCCAATAATCTTGAGCTCATCTGTAAGATTTGTTCCACCTGATATATGTCTATGCTTAATGAGTAATTTAAAAAAGATTGTATTTTTTTCCTCTCTAGCATCATTAATAGCATCAGTAACGTCAGTTCCTATCCAATAAAAGAATAACTTTAATCGAGGTTTAGTAAACATAATACACGAAGTTAAGAGATCTATTAATCTCCCTCTAAATGATGGGCTTCCTGGACGAAAACCAACCCTTACTAGTATATCTCCGACTATCGCAAATTTAATTAATCTCAGCAATGAAATTGGGCCTATAATTACGCAATTTTCAATCTGATTGTCAGTGTATGGTGAAACCGATTTTGATATTTTTTCTGCCCAGGCCTGTCCAAAAAAGATTATTTTTTTCTTCTTCATATTGCACCTCTATATTTACTAGACTAGATCTGATAATAGATATATGCAGAACACGAAAAGAGCTGGGGGCAGCATAGTAGTCATGATCGTCTTTATAGTAGTTATGGGGTCTATACCTATCGATCCTGAGGATCTGAATATTGTGGTCACGTATAGCATAAGCGAAACTGCAGATATGGCATATGCAGTAAATATGAATGGAAGTTTAGCGAGGACATATATACTTAGGAACTTGCTAGCGACTTCAAAAATAGCCAACTTAAGAGTAGTATTCTGACGTCCAGCCATCACTAATGTACCACTGAGTGAGCTTGCTGGTGTCCAGAAGATTGCTGAAATGCACAGTGGTATCATTAAACTACTCTCTGGAGACCAGTTTGTACCTATGATCAGATTCACAAAATATTCCCTGAAAAGGATTAAAAGTAGACAAAATATTGTGGATATAAATAGAATGCTTTTTAAATTTTTGATGTATTTGTTTTTGATTTCATCCGGTCTTAGTCTAGATAGCCCCCCGTAATAAACCTGCGAAGCGGAAGAGGCCAACAAAGATAATGGAGCTGTAATAATACGACTGATCAAAAAGTAAGCAGCAGCATCTTTGGAGGAATTCATAACCGGAATCATGAAAAACGGAAGTTGCTGAGCGAGAGCGCCGATAAGGGATGCTATTGAAAGGATGAAGGTATAATTTCTGTTTTTTAATAGGAAGTATTTTGTGAATTTCCAAGGGATATACTTATATCTTCTGAGTTTTAGAACTGTATGCAACGATAGAACTCCACTGAATCTACCAAACATATCGCCGGCCACAAGACCTAGAGAGTGAAGAGGTAATGTACTCAGTAGAATCTGAAATACAGAAGTTGAAGAGGTTTGGAGAAATCTGTCTCTAGATAATCTATTAAAATCTTCTGTATTCGTTCTAATAGCTACCCCAACTTGAAATACTGAAGCTATATAAAAAGAAATTCCAACTAACAGAAAATATTTTAAATCGAACCTATACTTTGCGGAGATTGCGAATATGAATATCAATGAAGATATTAAACAGATCAAAATTGGTATTCTCAGAGCCAGTGCAATCAGAATATTTGTTCTGAAATGGCTTTTAGAAAATATAACAGCTTGGTCTAATTTTAAGGAAGATACGGAAAGCGTTACAGTGAATAGAGAAGTGTAAATGCTGAATATTGCGAATTGATCTGGACTATAAACACGAGAGGTGATACTAATAGATAAAAAGGCGATGCCCTGAGCCACTAATGATGTGATTATTAAGACGAGAATAGGATAGGATCTAAAGGAAAATTTGGAAAACTTATTAAATTTGTACACTAAAATTTTCCAAGGATGATATAATTCTATTAATGTCATCTTTTTTAACAGTTATTGGCAAACTTAGTACCGCCTTTGAAGTTAACTTACTTTCTTCGAACAGCCGGTACTGCCCCCTATAAATCGGCAATTCGTCCTGCGGAATCGGGTAATAAATCATCGTTCCAATTCCTTGCTTGGCCAGTCTCTGCTGTAACTCATCGCGCCTGCCATTCTGCACGCGAATGGTGTACTGATGAAAGACGTGGCCCTCAGTCAGCTTAGGTATCACGATGCCATCTATTGTTTTCAAGCCCTCGTTATACTGCCGTGCTACTTCACGGCGTTGAGTATTCCACCTTTCAATATGCGGCAATTTCACGCGCAAAATGGCGGCCTGAATGGTATCCAGGCGGCTGTTGTACCCCACTACTTCATTGTGGTACTTTTTGCGGCTGCCGTGAACACGCAACATCTGGGCAGCGTCGGCTAGAGCGTCATCGTTGGTGGCCAGCAGCCCACCATCGCCATACGCCCCCAGGTTTTTGCTGGGAAAAAAGGAGTATGCGCCAAAGTCCCCGATGGTGCCGGTCTGCTGCTCGCGCCAGCGTGCGCCGAAGCTCTGGGCGCAGTCCTCCACCACTTTCAGCCCATGCTGATTGGCAATCTCCATCACACGGGTCATATCCACCGGGTTGCCGTACAGGTGAACCGGCATGATGGCGCGGGTGCGCTCGGTAATGGCCGCCTCAATTAACTCCGGATTTAGGTTGAATGTGGCCGGGTCGATGTCCACGAAGATCGGCTTCGCGCCCACCATGCTGATGCTCTCGGCGGTGGCGAAGAAGGTAAACGGCGTGGTGATGACCTCGTCGCCGGGGCTAATGCCCAGGGCGCGCAGGGCGATCACCAGCGCGTCGGTGCCGCTGTTGACACCGATGGCATGCTTCACACCCAGATACGCGGCGACCTCCTGCTCAAACAGGTGAACGTCCTCGCCCATGATGAAATCGGTGCGGTCCAGCACGCGCCCGATGGCCGCCATGATCTCGGGGCGCAACTCGTCGATTTCGGGCTTCAGGTCAAGAATAGGAATCTGTGGTGTTGCCGTCGCCGTCATGAGAGCCTCCTGACTTCGGTGTCGTTCAATTTTTGGTAAGTGTGCCCTGCCGAATCGGTCACGGTGTCGCCCTGGGCAAAGTCCAGGCGGTCCCCGCTGGCGCTCATGAAGCCGATGGACCGGGCAGGCACCCCGGCCACGATGGTAAAGGCCGGAATGTCGCGCGTAACGACTGCGCCCGCCGCGACAAAGGCCCCCTCATGTAGCGTCACGCCAGTCACGACGGTGGCGTTCGCGCCGATGCTGGCCCCCCGACCCACCCGCGTTACCGTGTAGTCGGCGCTGGTGTTGCGCGGAAACTCACTGCGCGGTGTGCGGACATTGGTAAAGACCATGCTGGGGCCGCAGAAGGCGTAATCCTCCAGCACGACGCCCTCGTACACGCTGACATTGTTCTGAATCTTGACGCCCTTGCCGATAACCACACCGTTCGCCACGTAGACGTTTTGCCCCAGCGAACAGCCCTCACCGACCACCGCGCCGCCCATCACATGGCTGAAATGCCAGATCTTGGTGCCCTCGCCAATCTGTGCACCGTCGTCCACATAGGCGCTGTCGTGCTTCCACCATCCTTTCTGCGGGGTCATCTCAGTTCCTCAGAAAGCGGTGGCGCGTGTCGGGCAAGGCGGTTACGATGGGCTGGCTGCGAATTTTTGCCACGGTGGCAATCGCCTGATAGGTGTCGTCGAGGCTGAAGCCCTGGCCCGCCAGCGTGCGGCGGTAGACCTCGGTGTGCAGGTCCGTGAAGCCCTCACTGAACTCGACTTCCTGGCCGTCAATGGTGATCGAGCGGTAAGTGCGCTGCCCCCTGGCCTTCTGCTCATCGGGCAGATAGCTGGGGTCAATCGACAGGAACCAGCGCACGCGGGCGCGTTCCAGTTCCAGATATCCGGCACACACGGTCTCGCTGCGTTGATGCACCTCGACATGCTCGATGTCACCGAACAGCCAGGCCAGCATGTCGAAGAAATGCACGCCGATATTGGTCGCCAGGCCGCCACTCTCCTCGGTGCGGCCCTTCCAGCTCCGCAGATACCACGTTCCCCGACTGGTCATATACGACAGATCCACGTCGTACTTGTCACCGCTGCTGGGGTTCAGTTCGGCCTTGACCTTTTCGAGTGCGGCGTGGGCGCGCAGTTGCAGGATGGTCCAGACCCGCCGCCCGGTTTCCTCCTCGACTTCTTTCAACGCTGTGATGTCTTCCGGGTTCAGCACGATGGGTTTCTCGCACAGTGCATCCGCCCCAGCACGTAGGGCTATGCGGATGTGCGAATCATGCAGATGGTTGGGGCTGCAAATGCCAACGTAATTCACGTCTTGCCCCTGGCGGCGCGCGTCGTAGAGGTAGCGCTCAAAGATTTCAGGCTGCGTGAAGAATTCCGCTTCGGGAAAGTACGAGTCTATGATGCCCACCGAATCGAAGGGATCGAGGGCCACCGTCAGCACATTCCCAGTGTCTTTGATGGCCTTCAGGTGCCGGGGCGCGATATACCCGGAAACTCCAGTCAGGCCGAATCGCTTCTGATTGGCGTTTGGGGACGTCATAGCAGAGTCACCTTCTCGCTACTGATTCCGCGTGTGGCGTAGCGGGTGTCCAGCACCGCCTGGGCCTGCTCAACCACGTTGGCGTAATCCACGTTGCTGTGCTTGGTCGTGATGATCACCAGATCAGCGTCCTGCAACACCTGATCCGTCAGGTCAATGCCTTTGGCCTGAACGCCGTGTTCATTGACCTCCGGCGTCCATGAATCGTGAAATGAAACTTCCGCTCCAGCTTCTTTCAGCAGGCGGTAGACGTTCAGCGCTGGGGACTCACGGTAATCGTCCAGATCGCTCTTGTAGGCCATGCCCAGCAGCAGCACCTTCGAGCCGTTCAGCGACTTGCGTGCCCCGTTCAGCACGCGGGTAGCCTTATCCACCACGAATTCAGGCATCTTGCGGTTGGTTTCGCCTGCCAGCGCGATGAAATGGGTCTGGAAGTTGTACTCGCGTGCCTTCCACTCCAGGTAGTGAGGGTCCAGCGGGATGCAGTGGCCTCCCACGCCGGGACCAGGGTAAAACGGCATGATCCCGAAAGGCTTGGTAAAAGCAGCATCGAGAACTTCCCAGACATTGATGCCCATTCGGTCGCACAGCAAGGTCAATTCGTTGGCCAGCGCGATATTGACGGCCCTGAAGGTATTCTCGTAGACCTTGACCATTTCGGCTGCCCTCGCACTGCTGACAGCGACGACGTGTTCAATAGTCTGCTGATAAAAGGCCAGAGCGACCTTCAAACTGGTGGGATCGTTGCCACCCACCACTTTATTGGTGTTCTTGGTCGTGTAGCGTGCGTTGCCCGGATCGACCCGCTCAGGTGAATGCGCCAGAAAAAAATCCTGACCCGCCTTGAGGCCGCCCGCTTCCAGAATTGGCTTCATCACCTCTTCGGTGGTGCCGGGGTAGGTGGTGCTTTCCAGGCTGATGAGCTGGCCGGGGCGCAGGTGGCGGGCAATCTCACCAGTCACGCTCCGCACGTAGCTGAGGTCCGGGCTGAGGTTGCGGTCCAGCGGCGTGGGCACACAGATGACGATCACGTCGAGGTCGGCCACCGCTTTGAAGTCGGTGGTGGTGGTCACCAGACCTTGCTCGACAATTTTTCTCAGGTCCTCGTCGCGCACGTCGCCGATGTAGTTCTTGCCTCGGGCCACCATCTCGGCCCGGCGTTCGTTGCGGTCGATGCCGACCACCTGAAAACCGACCTTGGCCTTCTCGACCAGAAAGGGCAGACCGACATACCCCAGTCCGACCACGCCGATGCGGGCAGTACGCTGCTGTACCTTCTCGATCAACTGAGCAGAAACACTGGCTTCTGAATTTATTTCGGCGACGTTTTCCATGAAAGCTCCATTCATTCCTGCAGTGTTCACTTCTGCGGCAACTCCGCGTAGTTGTACCCGTAGTAATAGCTCTGCTCCGAGCGCGGCACCTTGTTGATGACCGTGCCGAGCAGCTTGACTCCGTTTTGCTGGGCGATCTGCTGCACCCGCTCCAGCTCGTCCAGGCTGGTTTCGCCCGACTCGACCACCAGAATCACGCCGTCGGTGCCGATGGCCAGTTTGAGGGTTTCGGCCAGCGCCAGAATCGGCGGTGTGTCGATGATGACCAGATCGTAGGCGCTGGCCCAGTGGTGCAGGAGTCCGGCCAGGTCGGGGCGGTTGAGCAGTTGCTGGCTTTGCCGCCCCACCTGACCGGCGGGCAGCAGATCGATGTTGGGATGGGCAGGATCATGTACTGCGCAGGCCAGGTCCGGGTGCTGCAAGGCGAAGGGAAGGGTGGCCTGCGCCGCGCTCAGATCGGCCTGCGCGCCTGGCAGTGCCACGACCTGGGTGCTGGCCATGTTCCAGA
Source organism: Deinococcus rubellus (assembly GCF_025244745.1). Lineage (NCBI taxonomy): Bacteria > Thermotogati > Deinococcota > Deinococci > Deinococcales > Deinococcaceae > Deinococcus > Deinococcus rubellus. The sequence continues at coordinate 1,956,756 of NZ_CP104213.1, read as the reverse complement.
TCCGGTGCTGGGTGGGGCGGTGCAGATCGGCGTCGATCAGCAGCACCTTCTTGCCTTCCTCGGCGAAGCTGGCGCTCAGGGTGGCCGCCAGGCTGCTTTTGCCCGCGCCGGGGCGGCTGCTGGTGATCGCCAGAATCCTGATGTTCTCGCCGCCCACGCTGCTGAGGTTGATTCGCAAAAAGCCCAGTGACTCGTACATCCGGCCCGCGCGGCTGGCCCGCAGCATGCCGCCGCTCAGGTCGCGCCGACCCATCAGCGGCACCTGACCCAGCAGCGGTAGTCCCAGCGGCACCAGATCGGCGGCGCTGTTGACCCGTCCGCGCAGCGAGCTGAGCAGCAGAGTCAAGCCGCTGGCGGCAAACAAAGTCAGCAGGGCCGCCAGCGCCGCATTGCGGGTGGGTCGGGGCGCGACGGGCGTCACCGGGTCGCTGGGGTCGGCTCCCGGCGAGAGCGTGCCGCTGGAGGTCTGTTCCAGCACCGCCACCTGCGAGAGGTTTTGCAGCAGGGTTCCGCGTGCCGCCGTCAGGCTCAGGCCATCGGGGCTGCCCACCGGCACGCTGGCAATCCGGATGTCGAGGGCCTTGAGCTGCGCGTCGATGTTGCGCCGGGCGTTGGCCACCCCGCGCTGGGCACGCGCGCCGTCCCAGCCCAGCAGGGCGTTCACGGTGGCCCCGGCCAGCACGCGGGCGGCCCTGGGCGTCCCGGCCTGGGCCACGATCTCGTAGACGCCGCGCTGCTGGGTATCGAGGCGCGAATTCACCTTGATCATGCTGGTGTTGCCGGTGTTGAGACTCGCCTTCAAGCCCGCCTGAATCTGTTCGGTGGGTTTGGGGCCGAGCTGGGCCGCCGTCACACTCTGCATGATCGCCTTCGTCACGCTGCCGGAGCGCAGTGCCTCGTCGAGTGCGCCCTGCGGCAGTGGCGGGGCCGTGACCAGGGTGTTGTTGACCACCTGGTTGCCCACGTTGCTGAACAGACTGATGATGCTGCTGCGCGACTCGTAGATGGGCGCTTGCGAACGCGACACCAGATAAGTGCCCGCGCCGATCAGCACCGTCGCCCCCAGAATCGGCAGCAGGCTGCGGCGCAGGGTGCTGAACACCTGCAAGAGATTGATGTCGTCGGTGGCTTTGGTCATTGAAACCTCTGAGAGAAGATCGGACAGTGGGCTGACATGAGGAGTGCCCAGAGGGAGGGCGTTCTCAGGGCCGTCCCGTGCCAACCCGCTTTCCTGGAAGCCGCGTGGCCATTGGTCTGGAAGCATGCCGCGTCTTCGGTCGTGATCACCATATAAAACTCTGCATCCCAACAAAAAGCGGAGAGAAAAGCAGGTGTCCGGCTAAGCTACACTCGCCCCATGAGGAACTGCCCGTGACCCCCGCCCTGTCCACCACCACCTTTTTCGTCGGTCCCGTCGGCCAGGACGTCGGCCTGACCAGCGTGGCGCTGGGACTGGCCCGCGCCCTGTCGCGCAGCGGGGCCAGGGTCGCCTTTCTCAAGCCCGTCGCCCAGGACCACACGGCCCCGGACCGCAGCACCGTCTTCGCCCGCACCTTTCTGGCGAGCGTGCCCGACCCCTTGCCGCGCGCCCACGCCGAGACGCTGCTGGGCCGCGAGAACAGTGACGACCTGCTCGAGGAGGTGGTGGCCCTGGCCGAGCAGGCCCGGCAGGGCGCGGACGTGCTGGTGGTGGAAGGCCTGAACCTGGCCGGGGGTTCGAGCTACGCGGGCAACCTCAACGCCCTGATCTCGCGCACCCTGGGAGCCGAGGCGGTGCTGGTGGCCTCGCTTCGTCCGGCTGAGGCAGGCGCGGGCACGCTGGGTGACAGTCTGGAAATCACCGCCCGCGACTACGACCGCTCGGATGGAGGCGGGCTGGCCGGGCTGATTCTCAACCACGTGCCGCTCGGCACCGACTTCGGCGCGGCGCTGGCCGAGTTGCGCCGCCACGCGCCCAGCCTGGCCGGGGGCAAGTTACCGCTGCTGGGCGTCATCGGTGAGCAGACCGACCTCTACGCCCCGCGCACCGGGGATGTGGCCCGGTTGCTGGGGGCCACCGTGCTCAATGAGGGCGAACTCAACACCCGGCGCGTCGTCAGCACCGTCGTCTCGGCCCGCAGCGCCCCCTACGTGGCCGATCTGCTGCGCCCCGGCGCGCTGGTGGTGGCCCCCGGTGACCGTGAGGACATCGTGATGGCCGCCAGCCTGGCCCACCTCTCGGGCGTGCCGCTGGCCGGGCTGCTGCTCACCGCTGGCAGCGTCCCCGACGACTCGATTGCCCGGCTGTGCCGAGCGGCCCTGAGCGGCTCGATGCCAGTCTTGCAGGTGGCCGCCAACACCTACACCACCGCCGGACGCCTGACCCAGATGGAGCGCAAGATTCCGCTCGATGACCTGGAGAGACTGGAGCGCACCCTGGAATTCATCGCTGACCGCCTCGACGTGCAGCCGCTGCGGGGCCTGCTGAGTGCCGCCGCCCCGCGCGAGCGCCGCATGACCCCGCCCGCCTTCCGCCACTACCTGATCGAGCAGGCGCGGGCAGCAGGCAAGCGTGTGGTGCTGCCGGAGGGCGACGAGCCGCGCACCATCAAGGCCGCCGTCATCTGCCACGAAAAAGGCATTGCCCGCTGCGTGCTGCTGGCCCCCCCTGAGCGGGTGCGGGCAGTGGCCGAGGCGCAGGGCATCAAGTTGCCGCCCGAGCTGGAAATCCTCGACCCCGAGGCGGTGCGGGGCCGCTACGTCGAGCCGATGGTGGAACTGCGAAAAAGCAAGGGCCTGACTGGGCCGATGGCCGAGGCCCAGCTGGAAGACAGCGTGGTGCTGGGCACCATGATGCTGGCCCTCGGCGAGGTCGACGGGCTGGTGTCGGGCGCGGTCCACACCACGGCCAACACCGTGCGCCCGGCCCTGCAACTCATCAAGACGGCCCCCGGCGCGTCGCTGGTCAGCTCGGTCTTCTTCATGCTGCTGCCCGAACAGGTGCTGGTCTACGGCGACGCGGCCATCAATCCCAACCCCAACGCCCAGCAACTCGCCGACATCGCCATCCAGTCGGCGGACTCGGCCACCGCCTTCGGCATCGAGGCGCGGGTGGCGATGCTGAGTTACTCGACAGGCACGTCCGGCGGAGGTGAGGATGTGGAGAAGGTGGCTGAGGCGACCCGGCTGGTGCGCGAGCGCCGTCCCGACCTCAACGTGGACGGCCCGCTGCAATACGACGCCGCCAGCGTGCAGAGCGTCGGCCTGCAAAAAGCCCCCGGCTCCAGCGTGGCGGGCCGCGCCACCGTCTTCATTTTTCCCGACCTCAACACCGGCAACACCACCTACAAGGCGGTGCAGCGCGCGGCGGGCGTGGTGGCGGTGGGGCCGATGCTCCAGGGGCTGCGAAAGCCCGTGAATGACCTCTCACGCGGCGCACTCGTCGACGACATCGTGTACACCATCGCGCTGACGGCCATTCAGGCGATGCAGGTGGGGGCGGCGGCGCAGGCCGAGAGCCGCTAGACTCCGGGCATGGTCACCGCGATTGTCATGGTTCAGGCCGAGCGCGCCCGCATTCCCGAAACCGCCGCCCTCCTCGCCCAGGTCAAGTACGTCAAGGAGGTCTACAGCGTCACTGGCGACTGGGACATCGTGGCGATGCTCAAGTTGCCCAGCTACGACGACCTCGACGACGTGGTGACGGCCCACCTGCGAAAACTTCCCGGTATCCTCAAGACCCAGACCATGCTGGCCTTCCGCGCTTACAGCACCTCGGCGCTCGACGAGGGCTTCGGCATCGGCCTGGACGGCTAAGCAGCTCGCTCAGTAAATGTGAAACCCGGTCAGCCCGGTGCTCTCCGACCACTGGGTGTCCACGCTGCTGACCCTGGCGTGCTTGGGGCCGCGCCGGAGCTGGTGGGCCAACTGGTGCAGGTCCTCCTCGTGCCCCTCGGCGACGACTTCCACCCGCCCGTCACCCACATTCTCGGCAAAGCCGACAAGATTCAGGTCGCGGGCGTACCGCTGCACATACAGCCGGTAGCCCACGCCCTGCACGGTTCCGGAAACGAGGGCGGTCAGGCGCATGGGCCGGAGTGTAGCAGGGGAGAGCGGGAGCGCGCCGTGCCGGGCCTCACTGACTGCGCCGCTGCCACGCCAGCAACTCCTTGTGCCGCGGCGTGTTGTGCAGCGTGGCCGCCGTCAGGCGCTGCACCTCGGCCTTGCGTCCCACCCGCAGGTAGGCGTCCAGCGGCTCGAACCGGTACCACAGCGTTCGCCAGGGCCAGCCGCCCACAGCCGAGGCGGGCCGGGTCGGGTCGAGCGAGGCGTCGGGCCTGAGCTGCTGGGCCGCGTCGAAGGCCCGCGCCGCGCCCCTGGCGTCACCGAGATGCAACTTGGCCGCGCCCAGATTCAGGGAGCCGAAGGCGTCGGGTCTGGCCTCGACTTCCGCCTGCGCCGTTTTGAGTGCTGCACGCCACATGGCCTGGCCCTGGTGCTGCGTCCCCAGCAGCGTCTTCAGGGTATCTGATTAGCGAGTTGTCCTGGTTCAACAGCGCAGGGACATCAGCATACCAACGGGATCCTGACCACGCAGGCGGGCGGTTTCCACCGTCGACTTGATGCGCATGTACGTGGTGGCTCCCCGTGCATTTTTACTGCACTGCGAGACTTTCCTGGCCATGACCACGGTTCTGAGACTGCGTTCGGCAGCATTGTTGGTCGGTGGAATTTCCGGATCCGACAGGAACAGCAGCACCCTTTCACGAAGGTGCTGTTCTAGAATCCCCAGGCGCAGCCGCTCGTTGGCCTTGGTCTTCAAGGGTGCACGCATCAGCACCTTTTCCAGGCGCAGGGTGAGGGACTCACCCTGCTGCCGATATTCTTCCCGGGTACACCATCCCTCGTCATAGCGCCGATGGAGCTTGATCCCGTCGCGGAACACCTGCGCCAGTCGGAGGCCGTATTCGTGTCCTCGACCGGGCCGCTGTTGTTCTCCGGCAGCGACCTCATCCGCGTTGCGGATGAGATGCGCCAGGCACTTCTGCTGCCTGACCTGATCGAGGTTCTTGCTGTCATAAACCTTGAATCGGTCGCAGACCAGTATGCCTTGGAAGGCGTCGCCCAGGACCTTTCGAAGCTCGATGTTGGTGTGCTGGTGGTTGGCGGTGAACAGCACGGTCTGGGCGCAACGGAAGGTGCTGACCCAGGCTTGACTGGTGCTGATCCGCCAGCCGGTATCGTCATGATGCACAAACGCGGCCGCGCGCAGATCAGCTTCCAGGGTCTGAACATGGGCTGCCAGGGGGCCTGCATCCTCAGCCAGCCGCTGTGCGTCCTGGGTCACTGCGCCCTGCGTGATGCGAATTCCGGTCGTCAACTGGAGCACCCGTGGCAACCGGCGCTGTGGGAGGCCGATTTCATGGTGCAGCACCTGAAGGCTGGCCTTCAGGCGTGGTCCGCAGCGGTGAGCCGTTGCCCCATATTGATCTGCTGCCAGGTCAGGATGCACGCCGCGCACCGTGCCACCACACGCAGGACACACCATCACCGGAACGTGATATTCCGTGAGCTGCTGAGCGCGCTCAGCAGCGAGTTCGGTGATCCAAGCTTTGTCCTGGCGCTTGAAGAGCAATTTGCCGCTGAATCCGCAAGCAGCGCAGGTATTTGGCGCACTGACCTCGATCACTTGAGTGATCTGTTCGGGTGTCGGTGCCTGCTTGTACGTGAAAAGCCCCTCTCCCGCACGGCGTCCTGGGGGTTTGGGATCAGCTTTACGGGTTTCACGACTGTGCGGTGCCGCGTACTTGCGGCTCTTACGCTCAAGGTCTTCAAGGCGCTTCTTCAGGCGTGCATTCTCAGCTTTGAGCGCGCGGTTTTCGGCTTCCAGCCGCTCGAACCGCTGAGCCTGCTGGCGGATAATCTCCAGCAGCTCCTGCTCCCTCAACGTCCCAGTCATCCACCACAGCTTAACGGCAGCACCCCCGTCCTTGGACGGGTGTGCTGGGGGCCGCTAATCAAATACTCTTCAGGTTGCCCGCCTTACTTTTCGGCACCACCACCATGTAGCTGCGGTTGTAGCCGCGCCACAGCCGGTCGAGCTCGGCGTACTTCAGGCTCAGCTTCGGCCCCAGATACGAATCGTAGGCCCGGAATGTCCCTTTCGAATCGTCGTAGCCGCTCAGCAGGCGGTCGTGGTTCATCCCGCCGTCACTTCCCGTGACGAACCAGGTTTCCACCACCACCGGGTAGCCGCTGGCGATCAGCGACTTGAGCAGCGGCAAGGTGCCGTTCACGCCCTGATGCACGAAATACCCCTGGGCCTCGGCATAGGGCTTCAGCTCGCTGAAATTCACGTTCTTGTCGAAGGCGTCGTCCTTGAGTCTCGGCGCGATCTGGGCCTGCGTCTGGGTGCTGCCCCAGTAGCTCATCGCCCTACCGGTGGTCACCGGCCCGCAGTTGTTGAGCTGCTGGTACTCGTGCCGGATGCCGCTCAATTGGGTGGACGGGGGGGCGGCGGCCAGGGCCGGGCCGAGCAGGGCCAGGGCCAGGAAGGCAGGGCGGGTCAACGTTATGCCCGGCTTGTGCAGACCTGGACCGTGAGAAGGCCGCTGCTCACAGCATCGCCAGCGGACTGCTCAGCCCCGCCGCTTCCGGCTCGAAATTGGGCAGCACGCTCAACGCTTGCCCGTCCGCGCCGATGAGTTCGCCGTAGAACATGTGCGGGGTGGTGGCGGTGATTCGTGCCCGGTACAGCCCTGCGCTTTCCGCGCCGTGCGCCTTGGGCACCACGACGGGATGGTTGCCGCGCGTGTGGCCCTCCAGGTGGCCCGCCGAGTAGGCGTCGCCGCGCAGCAGCACTTCCTGCACCGTGCCCTGAAAGCGGGCGTTGCGCCGGGCGCTCCACTCTTTTTGCTTGACGATCAACCGCTGCAACCGCTCGGTCTTGAGTTCGCGCGGCAGATCCTGAAAGTGCCTGTAGCTCGGCGTGCCGGGCCGGGGCGAGTAGATGAACATGTAGGCCGAGTCGTAGCCCACCTCGTCATAAAGACTCAGCGTGTCCTGAAAATCTTCTTCGGTCTCGCCGGGGAAGCCCACGATGATGTCGGTGGCCAGCACCGCGTCCGGCATGTGTGTTCTGATCTGGGCGATGTGCGTCAAGTACTTCTCGCGGCTGTACTCGCGCGCCATTCGCCTCAGCACCCGGTCACTGCCGCTCTGCACCGGCAGATGTACGAACTCGCACACCGCAGGCGTCTGGCCCATCGCGGCGGCCACGTCCTCGGTGAAGTTCATCGGATGGCTGGTCGTGAACTTGATGCGCGGAATGCCGCTGGCACCCACCATCCGCAGCAGCTCGGCAAAGCTGGGATAGCCTGCGAGTTTTGCGCCCGTGTCGAAGCCGTAGGCGTTCACGTTCTGGCCCAGCAGCGTCACTTCCTTGACACCTGCCTCCAGCAGCGTGTCCAGCTCGCGCAGGATCTGGTCGGGGTGACGGCTTACCTGCGGGCCGCGCGTGGTCGGCACGATGCAGTAGGTGCAGTGGTGGTCGCAGCCGCGCATGATGGTCAGGTGCGCCTGCAATTTGCCGACTGGCGGCGGTGGAATGTGGTCGTGCAGCTCGTCTTTGAAGTTCAGGCCCCAGAAGCGCTCGCTACTCTCCAGCGCCGCGCCGATGTCGAGCAGGCTGCCCGGCCCCAGCAAAATGTCCACCTCGAACTTGCGGGCGATCTGCTGGCCTTCCTCGAGCTGCGCCAGGCAGCCCATCATGCCGATCACCAATCTGCGGGTCGCCTTTTCCTTGCGCAGCTGGCCCAGCACGCTGCGGACCTTGTCCACCGGCTTGCCGCGCACGGCGCAGGTGTTGATCAGCACGAAGTCGGCCTGGTCCACCGAGTCCACCATGTCGGCCCCGAGCGAGACGAGTTGAGACTGCACCAGATGCGAGTCGTACTCGTTCATCTGGCAGCCGTAAGTGATCATGTGCGCTTTCATCTGGTCCTCCTGGGCGGGCTGGAGGGAGTCCAGGGCCACGGGTCAAGGGGGAAATACTAGCGCAGTTTTGAGATGATCGATGTTCAGCCTCCGCGTCGTTCTCAATCTTCTGGTCTCTGACCACAGCGCCGCGATCTTCGGCCGCTTCCTCCGGGGTGATCTTGAAGACCGGACCATCAATATCTTGTGCCGCCGCCGAGCACCCCAGATCCGCTAAACTGCCCACCGTGCAGGAGCTGTTCAAACAGTGGAGCTTTTATCTGGCTTCCGGAGTGGAGGGCGCGGCGGGGCTGATTATCGCGCTGGCCGCCCTGCAAGCCACCTGGTGGGCGCTCAGCGTCTTCTTCGCGCGCCCGGCGGCCCCTGACGAGGCCAAGGAGAATGTGCGGCTGCAACTGGCCCGCTGGCTGGCGGTGGCGCTGGAATTCGAGCTGGCCGCCGATATCCTGCGAACCGCCATCGCGCCGAGCTGGGACGAGATCGGCAAGCTGGCTGCCATCGCCGCGCTGCGGACCCTGCTCAACTACTTCTTGCAGCAGGAAATCGACTCTCAAGCCAGGCGCAGCTGCCCGGCCGCCCCGCCCGCTTTGAGCGGCCCATGAACGCCTGGACGGCCCCCGCCGCTCTGGTTATCGGGGCCGTGGGCAGCCTGGTCCTGGTGGGCTATGTCCTGGCCGCGCTGTGGACCCTGCTGCGCGGCCGGAACGAAGCCAACACCGTGAAAGCCCGCCTGACCATCGCCGACGGCGCGCTGACGGCCCTCAATTTCGAGGTGGCCGCCACCCTGCTCAAGACCCTCGATTTGCAGATCTGGCACCAGATCGCCTTATTCGTGGCCCTGTTCGCTCTGCGAACGTTGCTGAAGCGTTTTTTCACCTGGGAGCGCCGCCAAATTGCGGCCCCGCCGTCCCTGGCGGCCCCCGCCTGATGCTGCCCATCCTGACCGCCCCCACCGCCGCCGGGAAAACCGCGCTGGCCCTGCGGCTGGCCCGGCAATTCCCGCTCGAGATCGTTGCCGCCGACGCCTTCACGGTCTATAAGGGGCTGGACATCGGCACCGCCAAGCCCACGCCCGCCGAGCGGCGAGAGGTGTCCCATCACCTGCTCGACGTGGTGGACGTGACCGACCCGTTCGACGTGGCCCAGTGGCTCAAGCTGGCCGAGCAGGCCGCCGCCGACATCCTGGGCCGGGGCAGGGTGCCGCTGATCGTAGGCGGCAGCGGCTTTTACCTCAAGGCCCTGGTGCGCGGCCTGCCGCTGACCCCGCCGAGCGATCCCCAGGCCCGAGCCGGGGTCGAAGCTGAGCTGGCAGAACGCGGTCTCGATGCCCTGATTGCCGAGATCGCCGCCCGCAATCCGCCGGAGGCCGCCCGGATGGAGCGCAACCCGCGCCGCGTCGTCCGGGCGCTGGAAATCTTTCGCCGCACCGGCCGCTTTCCCGGCGAATTCGGCCACAGCGCGCCCGCCCACTGCTACCAGGTGCTTGCCTTCAGCCAGCCGGATCTGGAAGCCCGCATTCGGCAGCGTGTCCACGCCATGCTCGGCGCGGGCTGGCCTGAAGAAGCTGCCTGGCTGGCCGAACAGGTCGCGCCGGACCAGGCTGCGACGGTGTGGCAGGCGCTCGGCTACAGGGAAGCCCTGGCCGTCGCCCGTCAGCAGCTCGGCCCCCAGCAGGCTGCCGAACAGATCGTCCTCCAGACCCGCCAGTACGCCAAACGTCAGCTCACCTGGGCCAGAACCCAGCTCGGCGCGGCGGTTCAGACGGAGCGGGAAGTCGAAACCGCGCTCCAGGCCTTTCTGTCACTCGTAAGGTAAATCGCTCCGCGCCCTGAGTCCGCCCCCTAGACTGCTTGCTCATGAGTCTGCCTTCCAGCCGGGACGTGCTGCGTCTGCCCGAATTCCGCGCCATGCTGCTGGCCGCCGTGTGCAGCACCCTGGCCAGCCGTGCCGTGGCCCTGACGGTGGCCTACCAGCTCTACCAGATCACCAAGAATCCCCTGACGCTGGGCATTCTCGGCCTGGTGGAGGCCATTCCCGCGCTGAGCCTGGCGCTGTTCGGCGGCGTGGTGGCCGACCGCAATGACCGCCGCCGCATCCTGCTGATGACCATCTCGGTGGAGGTGATCTGCGCTCTGGGCTTTACCCTCTACGCGCCGCACGCCGCCTCGGTCGGCATCTGGCCGATCCTGGCGCTGATCTTCACCCTCGGCGTGGCGCGCGGCTTTTCCGACCCGGCGCTGCCCGCCTTCCAGGCCCAGGTGGTGCCGCGCGAACTGCTGCTGCGGGCCTCGGCCTGGCGCTCCAGCGCGGGGCAGGCGGCCTCCATCTTCGGCCCGGCGCTCGGCGGCGTGCTCTACGCCTCGGTGGGTGCGCGCGGCTCGTACGTCTTCGCCTTTGTCCTGCTGCTCCTCTCGCTCGGCTGCGTCGTCTTCGTCAAGCCCAAGCCCATTCCCGCCTTCAAGGCCGGGGAGCCGTTCGTCCAGAGCATCAAAGAAGGACTGGCCTTCGTCTTGCAGCGGCAGGTGCTGGTGGGCAGCATGGCGCTCGATTTGTTCAGTGTGCTGTTCGGCGGCGCGGTGGCCCTGCTGCCGATCTTTGCCTCGGACATCCTCAAGGTGGGGCCGACGGGCCTGGGCGTGCTGGTCTCGGCCCCCAGTATCGGGGCGCTGGCCGTCATGCTCTACGCCACCCGCCGTCCGCCGGGCAGGAACGCGGGCCGCACCCTGCTGATCTCTATCGCGGGCTTCGGTGTCAGTATCATCGTGTTCGGTTTGTCGCACAATTTTTACCTGAGTGTGGCCGCCCTGGTCGCCACCGGCCTCTTTGACGGCGTGAGCATGGTCATCCGCAGCGCCACCTTGCAGCTCAAGGCCCCCGATCACATGCGCGGGCGGGTCAATGCCGTCAGCGGCATGTTCATCGGGGCGAGCAACGAGCTGGGGGCCTTCGAGAGCGGCGTGTCGGCCAAACTGCTTGGCACGGCCCGCAGCGTCTGGCTCGGCGGCATCGTGACCCTGATCGTGGTGGGCGTCACCGCTTACCTTGCGCCCGAACTGCGCGCCATGAACCTGACCGACATCGCCGAGGATCATCCGGCCGAGGACCGAGAACCGGAAGTTGAAACGCATGCCAGCGCCTACACTGAGGCGTAATGGCCCCCGCCGCTCCGGCCCCGTTTAACCCGGCCCAGCGCTGGACGCTGATCGCCACCGTGCTGGGGTCGAGCATGGCCTTCATCGACGGCTCGGTGGTCAATGTGGCGCTCAACGCCCTGCAAAAGGATTTCGGGGCCGATCTGACGGCGGCGCAGTGGGTGGTCAACGCCTACACCCTGATGCTGGCCGCCCTGATCCTGACCGGCGGGGCGCTGGGTGATGTCTACGGGCGCAAGCGGCTGTTTGGCCTGGGCGTGCTGATTTTCGCGGCGGCCTCACTGGGCTGCGGCCTCGCGCCGAACCTGCCACTGCTGATCGCCGCCCGCATCCTTCAGGGCATCGGCGGGGCGCTGCTGATTCCCGGCAGTCTGGCGCTGATCAACACCGTCTTTCCCGGCTCTTCGCGTGGTCGGGCCATCGGGCTGTGGTCGTCCACCACCAGTCTGGTGACCATCTTCGGCCCGGCGCTGGGCGGCGTGCTGGTCGACACGGCGTCCTGGCGCGTCGTCTTTCTGATCGGTGCTGGTGCTGCTGAGTCTGCGGGCGGTGCCCGACACCGTGCCCGACTCCCACTCCCGCGCCCGGCCCGATTTGCCCGGCTCGGCGCTGGCGGTGCTGGGTCTGGGTGGGCTGACCTACGGCCTGATCAGCGCCGGAGAAAGTGGACTCACCGGCCCGCCGCTGCTGATTGCCCTGGGCGGCGCGGCAGTACTGGCGCTGTTTGTCCTCTGGGAAGCCCGCGCCAGGGCACCGATGCTGCCGCTCAGTCTCTTTCGCTCCGCCGCCTTTTCTGGCACCAACCTGCTGACATTTCTGCTCTACGGCGCGCTCGGCGCGGCGCTGTTTTTTTTGCTGCTCAACCTGATCGGGGTGCAGGGCTACAGCGCCGCCCTCGCGGGGACGACCTTCCTGCCACTCTCGCTGCTGCTGGCCGGGCTGTCCGGCTATTTTGGCAGTCTGGCCGACCGGATCGGCCCCCGCTGGCTGCTCACGGCGGGCCCGGTGCTGGCGGGCCTCGGCTTCGCTCTGCTCGGCGGCCTCGGCGTGGGCGGCAGTTACTGGACCAGGGTGCTGCCGTTCAGGCTGGTCATCGGCCTGGGCATGGCGGTCACGGTGGCCCCGCTGACCTCGGCGGTCATGGGATCGGTAGGCGACGGGTATTCCGGCACCGCTTCAGGCGTCAACAATGCCGTGTCGCGCGCCGACGGACTGATCGCGCTGGCGGTCTTCACCTTAGTCATGCTCAGCCACTTCCGGGGGGCGCTGGGCACCTTCCTGCAAGCTGCCGACCTGCCCGAATCGGCCCGCCAGAGCATGACCAGGCAGAGCGGCCGCCTTGCCCAGGTGCCGGTTCCCACGAATCTCAGCACCGTGCAGACGGCTGCCGCCGCGCTGGCGGTCAAGCAGGCTTTCGCCGACAGCTTCCGGCTGGTGTGCTGGGGATCGGGCCTGCTGGCCGTGGCGGGCGGCGTGGTGGGGTTCTGGAGCTTGAGAAAGGCCGCCGAGAGCGGCACTTGCGAGCGACGCGAACTACCCCGGCTGCCCGTTTACTACCCGCGCCGCCAGCCGTGTTGTCAGAAACTCCTTGACGCTCTGCGCCGCCCGCGCGTTCATGCCCGGCACACGGGCGATCTCGTCCACGCTGGCGGCCCCCAGATCTTCCAGGCTGGAAAAGTGTTCGAGCAGCGCGTACTGGCGCTTCTCGCCGATGCCCGGCAGGTCGTCGAAGACACTCCGGAGCATGTCCTGGCCGCGCAATTTGCGGTGGTAGGTGATGGCGTAGTTGTGCACCTCGTCGCGCACGCCGATCAGCATCCGCAGGGCCGGGTGGGTGTGCGGCAGCAGCAACTCGCGGTCCACGCCGATTTCTGAGCCGCCGGTCAGCCAGAACTGCGCGCCGTAGCGTCCCGGCAAGATGATGCGCTCCTCGCGTTTGGCCAGACCCACCACCGGCACATTCACCCCGACTTCCTTGAGGGCGTCGAGCGCCGCATTGACCTGCCCGCGCCCGCCGTCGATGACGATCAGGTCCGGCAGCGGCAACTTGTCGGCCAGGCTCCCCGAAAACCGCCGGGTCACGGTCTGGCGCATGGAGGTGTAGTCGTCGGGATGGTCCAGGCCCTTGACCTTGAAACGTCGGTGCTCGCCGCGCCGTGACCTGCCGCCCTCGAACACGACCATGCCCGAGACGATATTGGTGCCGAACAGGTTGGAATTGTCGTAGCCCTCGATGCGCCAGGGCCGCTCCGGCAGCGCCAGCACCTCGCGCAGGGCGTCCAGGCCCGGATGGTCGCCCCGGCGCTCCAGCAGCGCCAGTTCCGATTCGAGGCCCGTCTCGGCGTTGCGCTGGGCCATCTCGGTGAGTTCGGTCTTGTCGCCGCGCTTGGGCAGGCGCATCTCGATGCGGTGCCCGGCCCGCTCGCTGAGCAGATTCGTCCACAGCGGCGCGTCGGCGTACTCGGCGGGCAGCAGAATCAGGGGCGGCACGTGGGTGGCCTGCGCGTAGTAGTCCTGCACGAAGGCCCCAAGAATCTCACCTCCCCCCGCCTCGTCGGCCCCGGTCAGGAAGCGTTTGTCGCGCCCCACCACCCGCCCGCTGCGCATCCGGAAGAGCTGAACCATGGCGAACTCCCCGGCCTGTGCGTAGCCCAGAAAGTCCAGATCGTCGCTGCCGGTCTGCATGGCGGCCTGCTCGGTGCCGAACAGCTTCTCCACCGCTTGCAGGCGGTCACGCAGCCTGCCTGCCTGCTCGAAATCCTGCCCCTGGGCCGACGCTTTCATGTCGAACTTGAGCTGCGCCACCACCCCCGCCGCCCGGCCTTCCAGCAGCGCCTTCACGTCGTCGACCACCCGCCCGTACTCGCCGGGATCGGCCCGGTCCACGCACGGCCCCAGGCAGCGGTTCATGTGGTAGTTCAGGCAGGGGCGCGGCTTTTTCTGCATCGGCAGCCCGGAATTCTTGCGCAGCGGAAACATGGTGTCGATCAGGTGCTTGACCCGCCGCACGGCGGAGGCGTCCGGGTACGGTCCGTAATAACTGGCCCCGTCCTTGATGACCCGCCGGGTGACGACCAGCATCGGAAAGGCCTCATGCGTCAGCTTCAAAAAGGGGTAATGCTTGTCGTCTTTCAGCAAAACGTTGTAGTGCGGGCGGTGCTGCTTGATCAGGTTGGCTTCCAGCACCAGCGCTTCCACTTCGTTGCGTGCCGAGATCCATTCGAGTTCCAGCGCCTCGCGGGTAAACCGCCCGCTCTTGCCGCCCGCCTTGAAGTGCTGCCCCACCCGGCTGCGAATGTTGTTGGCCTTACCGATATAGATCGGCGTGCCGCCCTTGCCGCGAAAAATGTAGACGCCGGGGGTGGTCGGCAGCACTGGCAGATCGTCAACGTGCATTGCCTCAGTCTAGGCCGGGAAGGGCCGGGACGACTCCCGCCAGCCTTACCAAAGCCCAAAGAATATATATAATTTAACGCAACCGCCATCCATTCCAATTCTTTCCACACCCCCGCCGCCTAGACTCCCGACATGACCACCACCCCACCCGCCCGCCACGACGTACCGACCGAGCAGACCTGGGACATCGGGGCCCTCTACGCCACGCCGCAAGCCTGGGAAGTCGAGGCCGCTGCGCTCGCTGCCGACATTCCGTTGCTCGGCCAGTTCGCCGGAACGCTCGGCCAGTCGCCTGAAGCGCTCGCCAGCTACCTCACCGCCTACGAGGCCCTGCGGATGCGCCTGAGCCGCCTGATGTCGTATGCCAGCATGAGTGCCAGCGTGGACGGCAAGGACACCCAGGCCGCCGCCCGCCGCGACCAGGCGGCCTCGCTCGGCAGTGTGTTTGCCGCCAGCACCGCCTTCGCCAGACCCGAACTGCTCCTCCTTGACGAGGTCCAGGTGCGCCCCTGGCTGGCCCGGCCCGACCTGGCCGATTTCGCAGTGATGATCGAGCGCGTCTGGCGCGAACGCCCCCACGTTCGCAGCGCCGAGGTGGAGGAACTACTGGGACTGGTGCAGGCCCCCTTTGCCAGCGAGCGCGGCATTCACCCGGCCCTGGTCAACATGGACCTGGACTTCGGGCGCGTCGGCGGCATTCAGATCGGCCAGGGCAACATCGACCGCCTCACCGCCGACCCGGACCGCGAGGTGCGCCGGGAAGCCTGGGAAGCCTACGCTGACGCCCACCTGGCCGCCCAGCACACGATGGCGGCGGCCCTCTCCACCCACGTCCGCCAGAACGTCTTCATGGCCCGCGCCCGCCGCTACCCCGACGCCCTCACGGCGGCCCTGACGCCCGACCACATTCCCACCTCGGTCTTTCACACCCTGATTGACACCTACCTCGCCAACATCCAGATCTGGCACCGCTACTGGGACGTGCGCCGCCGCTGGCTGGGCCTCTCAGAGTTGCGCGAGTACGACGTGAAAGCCCCGCTGGTGAGCGCCCCGGAGATGTCCTACCCCGAAGCGGTGGACGCCATCGTGGACGGTATAGCCCCGCTGGGCGACGCTTACCAGGCCCAGACCCGCGCAGGCCTGACCACCGAGCGCTGGGTGGACTGGGCCAGCAACGCGGGCAAGCGTCAGGGGGCCTACAGTAACGGTGGGGCGCGGGTCAAGCCTTACATCTTCATGAGCTTTCAGGGCGGCCTGGGCAGCATGAGCACCCTGGCGCACGAGATCGGCCACAGCATGCACTCCTGGCTCTCCCAGCAGAAACAGGCCAGCAGCGTGCCGCGCTACACCCTGTTCGCTGCCGAGGTCGCTTCCAACTTCAATCAGGCGATGGTGCGTCACCATTTGTTCGCCCACAACACCGATCCCGATTTTGAGGTCGCCCTGATCGAAGAGGCCGTCTCCAACTTTCACCGCTACTTCTTCATCATGCCGACGCTGGCCCGCTTCGAGCTGGAAATTCACCGCCGGATCGAGGCGGGAGAGAGCCTCAGCGCTCCGGCCCTCAACACGTTGATGGCCGATCTGCTGCAAGACGGCTACGGCGAGGGCGTCAAGGTGGACCGTGAGCGCAGCGGCGTCACCTGGGGAGAGTTCTCCACCCACCTCTACAGCAATTTCTACGCTTACCAGTACGCCACCGGCATCAGCGCCGCCCACCAGCTCAGGGCCGGATTCGGCGCCGATCCCGACGCGGCCCGCACGACATACCTGCACTTCCTGTCCGAGGGCGGCAGGCTCGACCCGCTGGACGCCCTGAAGGCGGCGGGCGTGGACCTGACGACCTCGCAACCGGTGGAGGAGACCTTCAAGGTGCTCGCCGGGTATGTGGACCGGCTGGAGGAACTGCTCGCCCAGCGAGACACAGCGGCCCAGACAACCTGATCAGGCGTTCTACGGTTTGGCTCCAATTCCAATGGAATTCGGAGAGAACACCGAATTTCCTTTCATCTTCGCCAAACCGTACTGGTTGAGACGCAGGCCGTTCAATTCCACCTTACTCGCCTTGTGGGCGCGGCTCCAGCCTATCCACGTACTTCTGGGCTGCCGCGAGGGCCTCCTCCATACTGTCCATCTTGCGTTTGACAATGTGCCGGGACACGTCGCGTCCGTCCACGCTGATCTTCCAGGTCTGCGCCGCCCCGCCCCGCAGTGGCCCGCTGGAAAACTGCGGGAGTTGCGGTCGCTCGATCTTGATGCGGTGGTCTTTGTAAAGTTCTTCCATGCCCAGCAGGGTAGCGCCTCTTGTCAAGAAATAAATTTCACGAACAGAAAATCTCGTGAAACCAAGCACTCAGTTAAGATACCGCCTATGACCCGCACCGCCATCCTCGTGCTCAACGCCGGTTCCAGCAGCCTCAAATACCAGCTCCTGTGCGGCATCGAGCGCCTGCTCAGCGGCCTGGTCGAGCGTATCGGCGAACCTGGGGGCGACCCCGACCACGCCAGTGCTTTGAGTCGTGTTCTGGCCGGCCTGCCCCCGGCTGTGACGGTGCAGGCCATCGGCCACCGCGTCGTTCACGGCGGCGAGGCCTTCCGGGCCGCCACCCTGATCACGCCGGAGGTGCTGCAAGCCGTCGCCGCGCTGGCCGACCTCGCGCCGCTGCACAACCCGCCCGCCGTGCAGGGCATCCGGGCCGCCCTGGCCGCCCTGCCGGGCGTGCCGAACGTGGCCGTCTTCGACACCGCCTTCCACGCGACCCTGCCGCCCCATGCCTACCTCTACGCCCTGCCCTACGACCTCTACACCGGGGGCGGGATTCGCCGCTACGGCTTTCACGGCACCTCGCACGCCTACGTCTCGCGCCGGGCGGCGGAACTGCTGGGCGGGGCAGGAGAGCAGGCCGACAAGCTCGTCACCCTGCACCTCGGCAACGGGGCCAGTGCCGCCGCTGTGCTGCGCGGCGTGAGCGTGGACACCAGCATGGGCCTGACCCCCCTGGAGGGCCTGGTCATGGGGACCCGCAGCGGCGACCTCGATCCCGGCGCGGTGCTGCGCCTCGGCGAACTCTACGGTCTGGAGGAAACGTCGCGGCTGCTCAACAAGGAGAGCGGACTCAAGGGGTTGTCGGGCGTCTCAAACGACCTGCGTGACGTGCGTGCTGCGGGTACCGAACGCGCCCGGCTGACTCTCTCGGTCATGACCTACCGCCTGGTCAAGCAGATCGGGGCTTACGCCGCCGCCATGAACGGCCTCGACGCCCTGGTCTTTACCGGCGGCATCGGCGAAAACGATGCTCAATTGCGCGCCGACGTGCTCGGCGGCCTGACCTTTCTCGGCTTTGAACTTGATGCCGCCGCCAACGCCGTGCGCGGCGGAGAGCGGCTCATCACCACGCCGGGCAGCAAGCCTGCCCTGGTCATTCCCACCGATGAGGAAGGCGAGATCGCCCGCCAGGTGCGTGCCGTGCTGGATCTCTGAATGCTGCTGATCCTCCACGCCGCCGTCACCTGGGCACTGGTCGGGCTGATCCTGACCATCCAACTGGTCCATTACCCGCTGTTCGCGCGTGTCGGCCTATCAAGCTGGCCCACCTACGAGCGTGAACACCAGACCCGCATCACTTTCCTGGTTGGCCCGCTGATGCTGGCCGAACTGCTCAGCGCCGCCTGGCTGGCCCTGCGCGTCCCGCCCGCGCTGCCCAGCTGGAGCCTGGGCCTTGGCCTGGCGCTCACGCTGGCCATCTGGATGTCCACCGGCCTGTTCCAGTCGCCGCTGCATGGTCGCCTGTCGGTCGCCTTCGACGCCCGGCTGCACCGGCAACTCGTCGTCGGTAACTGGATTCGCACCCTGGCCTGGCTGCTGCGCGGCGGCCTGTGCGTTTGGTGGCTGGCCCTCTCCCTGAAGTAGACGGCGGGTCTATCTGCATCTTTTAGCAATTAAATTGCGTCTCTACCTTTATATTAACATATCAACGCAACATTCCTCCTCTCCACGTTATACTGCCTGCATGAAGTTGCTCGAAACTCCCCAGCTCACCCCGCCCGCCCCCGACTACTCCGAACACACCCTGCTGACCCCCGGCCCCACCCCGATTCATCCGCGCGCCATGCGGGCACTGACCCGCCCGATGCTCGGCCACATGGACCCCGAGGTCTTCGCGCTCAACCGGGCCGTGCAGGCCGATCTGCGCGAGATGTACGGCACCGGGCCGGAAACCTTTACGGCGCTGCTGGCCGGAACCGGCTCGCTGGGCATGGAGGCGGGGTTCGCCAATCTGGTGGAGAAGGGCGACGACGTGCTGGTGTGCGCCAACGGCTCGTTTGGCCGCCGGATGGCTGAGATGGCCGCCCGCTACGGCGCGAAGGTCCGGCTGGTGACGGCCCCGCTCGGCGAGCCGATCAACCCGGCGGACGTGGCCGACCACCTGGGGAGCGCGCAGATGGTGGCCGTCGTCCACGGTGAGACGAGTACGGGGGTGCTCAACCCGCTGCCGGAAATCGCCGAGATCGTGCGCCGCTCGGGGGCGCTACTCACCGTGGACGCGGTGACGACGGCGGGCATGGAGCCGTTCGACATGAAGGGCTGGGGGGTGGACTACGCCTATACCGGGGCGCAGAAGTGCCTGTCGGCTCCGCCCGGCCTCGCGCCCATCGCCATCAGCGAGCGCGCCTTCGCCCGCTACGCCGCCCGCCGTCACCCCACGCCGCTGTGGTACTGCGATTTCAGTGGTCTGCGCGATTACTGGATAGAGCATACCTACCACCACACCGTCCCGGTCAACCTGCACTTTTCCTTCGCTGAGGCCCTGCGCGCCGCCCTGGAAGAGGGCCTGCCCGAGCGTGCCGCCCGCGTGCGCTGGATGGGCCGGGCCATCACTGCCGCCCTCGCGCCGCTGGGGTTCTCGCCCTACGTCGAGCGCCCCGAGGCCAGACTGCCCACCGTGCTGGCCCTGCGGCTGCCCGACCATTTCGATGACGCGGGCGTGCGCGCCGGGCTGCGGCAGCGCGAGATCAGCGTGACCGGCGGCCTCGGCCCTACGGCGGGCCTGATCTGGCGCTTGGGCCTGATGGGCGAGGCCGCCCGCCCCGCGCCCTACCGCATTCTGATGGTGGCCCTGGAAGACATGCTGGACGCGCCGGGACTGGTGCGGCGGTTCGATGCAGCGCTGGAGAGCGGAGTCTGAGCGGCCCACCCTGAAAGGGCTGCGTGGCGTCAGGGGAGATGTCAGCGACTGCCCCTGACCCGCCGCTGTCTGGGGAGTATCCTGCTTCCCATGCCCGTCACAGGCCGCTACGCCCCCAGCCCCACCGGGGCGATGCACCTCGGCAACGCCCGCACCGCGCTGCTGGCCTGGCTGCACAGCCGCGCCCAGGGCGGTCAGCATGTCCTGAGAATCGAGGACCTCGACACCGCACGGGTCCGTCCCGGCGCGGCCGACCTGATCCGCCGCGACCTGACCTGGCTCGGCCTCGACTGGGACTTTGAATATATACAGTCGGAGCGAAGAGACCTTTACGCTGCTGCTCTCACGCTTCTCCCCACCTACCCCTGCACCTGCACCCGACGCCAGATTGCTGAAGCCATCCACGCCAGCGCAGGCGCGCCGCACGGCCCCGAAGCCGTCTACCCCGGCACCTGCCGTGCTCACCACCCCTCCAATCCTCAGGCCGCTCTCCGCTGGCGCGTGCCTGATGAGACGGTCTGCTTCAACGACGGCTGGACCCAGACGACACTGTGCCAGCACCTGCCGAGCGAGGTGGGCGACTTTGTCCTGCGGCGCGGCGACGGCGTCCACGCCTATCATCTGGCGGTGGCGGTGGACGACGCCGAGATGCGCGTCACCGACGTGGTGCGGGGGGCCGATCTGCTGAGTAGCACGCCGCGCCAGATCGCCCTGCAACGCACCCTGGGCCTGCCGACCCCGCGCTATTTCCACGTACCGCTGATGACCGACTTCAGAGGTGAACGGCTGGCCAAACGCGGCGGCGCGCCCAGCCTCGCGGCGCTGCGCGCGGGTGGTGTCCCTGCTGGCCGCATCCTCAGCGAACTGGCGACCTCGCTGGGCTGGTCGGTGCCCGCCGAAATCAGGGCCCAGGACCTCCTGCCCATCTACGAAAGTCTTCTTCACAAAGTGATAGAATAACTTTTAGACAAGTTGTCTAAGTTTCACATTCAGGACGGCGCTGAGCGGCCTACCCTGGGTCCATGAATCTTCCCACCTATCCGCTGCCGGACGAGCGCGGACGCTACGGTATCTTTGGAGGGCGCTACGTCCCGGAGACCCTGATCCCGGCGCTCGACGAGCTGCGCGACGCCTACGCCCAGGCCAAGATCGATCCCGCTTTTCTGGGCGATTTCGAGCGCTTACTGCGCGACTACGTGGGCCGCCCCAGCCTACTGTATTTCGCCGAGAACCTGACCAAATATGCGGGCGGTGCGAAAATCTACCTCAAGCGCGAGGACCTCAACCACACCGGGGCGCACAAGATCAACAACTGTCTGGGACAGGCGCTGCTGGCTGTCCGCATGGGCAAGAAACGGGTGGTGGCCGAGACCGGGGCCGGGCAGCACGGGGTGGCCAGCGCCACCGCCGCCGCACTGCTGGGTCTGGAGTGCGTCGTCTACATGGGCCGTGAGGACATCCGCCGCCAGGCGCTCAATGTGTTCCGGATGAAGCTGCTCGGTGCGGAGGTCCGCGAGGTCACTTCTGGCAGCGCCACCTTGAAAGACGCCACCAACGAGGCCATCCGCGACTGGGTGACCAATGTGCGCGGCACCTTCTATATCCTCGGCTCGGTGGTGGGGCCGCACCCCTACCCGGCGATGGTGCGCGACTTTCAGAGTGTGATCGGCGAGGAAACCAAATGGCAGCTCGAGGCCCTCGAAGGCCGCCAGGTGCCCGACGTCGTCATCGCCTGCGTGGGCGGCGGCAGCAACGCCATCGGCATCTTCGCGCCGTTCGCTTACCTGCCCGAAGCTGAGCGCCCCCGACTGATCGGCACCGAGGCGGCGGGGCAGGGCGTGGACAGCGGTTTTCACGCCGCCAGCGTGGCCGGGGGCAAGGTCGGGGTGCTGCACGGCTCGATGATGTACCTGCTCAACGACGATGAGGGCCAGATCACCGAGGCCCACTCGATCAGCGCCGGGCTGGACTACCCCGGTATCGGCCCCGAGCACTGCTACTACAGCGATCATCAGGTGGCCGAGTACGTGCCGGTGACCGACGCGCAGGCGCTCGACGCCCTGCAACTGCTGGCCAGGCTGGAGGGCATCATTCCCGCTCTGGAAAGTGCCCACGCCATTCATCAGGCCGTCATCACCGCCCGCGAACTCGGTGAGAGCAAGATCATCGTGGTCAACCTCTCGGGGCGCGGCGACAAGGACGTGGCCGAGGTGGCCCGCCTGCTGACCGGGGGTGAGCACGCATGACCCAGACTGCCCAGATTCCCCCCAGCCGGATCCAGCGCCTTCACGCTGCCTTCGAGACCGCCAAAATGGAGGGCCGCGCCGCCTTCATTCCCTTCATGACGGCGGGCTACCCTGACGCCGGGCGCTTCTTGGACGTGGCCCGGACGCTGCTGGAGCAGGCCGACCTGATGGAAGTCGGGCTGCCGTATTCCGACCCGCTGGGCGACGGCCCCACCATCCAGCGTGCCGGGGAGACGGCCCTGAAGGGCGGCACCAGCACCCGGCGCACCTTCGAGCTGATTAAAGAGCTGCGGGCACATACCGACAAGCCCATCGTGATCATGACCTACATCAATCCGGTCTATGCTGTGGGGCCGAGCGAGTTCATGCGCCTGGCGGTGGAGGCTGGGGTGGACGGGCTGATTCTGCCGGACCTGCCGCCCGACGAGGACATCGGCATCCGCGAACTGGCCGCCGAGGCGGGCCTGGCCCTGACGTTTCTGATCGCGCCCACCAGCACCCCCGAGCGGGTGCGGATCGTGACGGCGGCCTGCACCGGCTTCGTCTATGCGGTGAGTGTGACCGGCGTGACCGGCGCACGCGAGAGCGGCGCACTGAGTGAGGTTCCGGCACTCGTCAAACTCGCCAAAGCGCACACCGCTCTGCCTGTCGCGGTGGGCTTCGGTGTCAAGGACGCCCAGACGGCCCACGCCGTCGCAGTCGACGCCGACGCGGACGGCGTGGTGGTGGGCAGTGCCTTTATCAACGCGGTGGCGGGTGGGGAAGACCTGGGCGCGCTGGCCGCGCAAATCGTGGCGGGCTGCAGAAAAGACGGCTGAGCTTGCCAGCAAAGCGCGGCCCCCGACTGACTCTCGGGGGCCGCGCTTCTGTTCGTTGATTCAGGCAAACTGCGAGAGCCAGCCGCCCAGCACGATCAGTGGCAGCAGGGCGGCGACCAGCCACACGGCGGGAAGACTGTCGGGCTCACTGCGGCTGGCGCAGCGGCGTGCCTGCCGTGGCTGCTCAGGTTGCCCGGAGCGCCGCGAGATCACGCGGCCTTCCCAGCCGGGTGCAGGCTGCCCAGCGCGGCCTTGAGGTGCTTGTACAGCTCACGCTGCAAATCCAGATCGTCCGGCAGTTCGTACTTGAGCTGATCGATGGCCGAGATCAGGTGCGCGCCGCCGGGACTGCGCTCGTGGTCGGGCCTTGCCCACTGCGGCAGCTCGGGCGTATGGACAGGTGCGTGCCGGGCGTCGTCCCAGTCGGCCCAGCTTTTGGGCAAATCGTAGAGGTAGCGTCCGATACCGAACTGCACCGCGCATCTCTTGAGGGCGTCGCTGGCCGCTGCCTTGAAGGTGCCCAGGTCGCCCTCAAGCGCCTCGCCGATGTCTTCACGTACCACGCCCAGCACCGTCAGGCGGCCCTTGACGGTAGGGCGGCCCGCCCCGGTGACGATCTCCATCTCGAAACTCCACCCGTCGGGACAGACGGCGTCGAGCCGGTCCTGCACGGCACGGGCGTCGATGTGGGCCAGCAGCAGGGCGCGGCTGCGGTCACGGGTAAAACTGGCCGGTTTCCAGTTGACTTCCTTTGCGGGAAACGGGGCCTGGAGTCGTTTCTGTACGTCGCTCAGTTTCATGGATTTAGTCTATAACAGAATAGCGTTACGGTCAAGACGTAATATAAGGCTTCCGATTATGCAGGGAAGCGATCCAATACCGCTCACTCCCGCATCGCCAGCGCCACCGCCTCCACCAGCCCGCCCGCGTCCACGTCGCCGACATGGTACTTGCTTGCCGCCCGCGCCTCCTTGTCGGCGTTGCCCATCGACACCGGGTAGCCGACCACCTGCAGGGCGGTCACGTCGTTGTGGCCGTCACCGACCATCATGACCCGGTTCAGCTCGAAGCCGTAGAACCCGGCCACCCGCGTGACCGCGCTGCCCTTGTTCACGCCGTCGCGGGTCACGCTGACGAAGAGTGTGTCGGGCATCACCGGGCTGCTGGCCGGATGAAGCTGTAAGCCGGTGTGGGCTTCGGCGAGCAATGCTTCCTTCTCGGCGTGTGGAATCAACCACTGGGCACGGACCACCGTACCGCCGAGGCTCAGCAGGTCGCGCGGTTTGAACGGCACGCCCAGCAGATCGGCATGCGCCACCGAAACACGCGAGGTGTCCTCCACGGCGTACTCGCGGTCGGTATACACCTCCAGAATCCGGTTGCTGGCCCGCGCTTTCTCGATCAGTCCGGTGAGGAGGTCGTGCGGCAGTTCCTCGCTGCGCGACTCTCCGGTGTCCACCTTGACGATGCTCGCGCCGTTCTGAAAGATGTGCCAGCCGTCCGGGTCGAGCCGCCGGGCGTAGTCCAGCGCCCGGCCCACGGCAGGGCGACCCGAACACAGCACTATCCTGATTCCCGCTGTCCTGGCCTGCGCCAGCGCTTCCCAGACTTCCGGGAGGACCACGTTCCCGGTGCCCACCAACGTGCCGTCCACATCCACACAGATCATGCTCAACATGGCGAGCAGTCTAGCCGCTGAGCCTCCTGCCGCTGGGTAAGCCGTCTATGCCACCGGGTTTCACAAGCGAAAATGCTCGGTATTTCATTCACGAGTCCATTCCAAAAAAGAGCGCACCAGATCGGCACGCTCCCTTTGACAACACCTGATTACACCAGGGCCCGCGCCATTCCCACCACTGAGGCCACGTCCAGGCTCGCGCCGCCGACCAGCGCACCGTTGATATTCGGCTGGGCGCACAACTCGGCAATATTCTCAGGCTTGACGCTGCCGCCGTAGAGGATGCGCACGCCGTCCGCGTACTCGCGGTAGAGTCCGACCAGCGCGCTCCGGATGGCGTCGGCCATCTCCGAGGCGTCCTGGGCGGTGGCGGTTTTGCCGGTGCCGATGGCCCAGACCGGCTCGTAAGCGATGACGATCTCACCCGCGCCCAGCACTGGCACCTGCGAGAGCGAATCCCGCAACTGATCGAGCGTGAAGGCCACCTGCTCGCCGCGTTCGCGCACGTCGAGTGCCTCGCCCACGCAGATGATCGGAATCAGCCCGCCCGCGATGGCCGAGGCTGCCTTGGCCGCCACGATCTGGCTGCTCTCAGCGTGGTAAGCCCGGCGCTCCGAGTGCCCGACGACGGCGTAGCTGGCTCCCACGTCCTTGAGCATGGCCGCGCTGATTTCTCCGGTATACGCGCCCGACTCGTGCGGCGAGAGGTCCTGTGCGCCGAGCTTGACCGGACTGTCTTTCAGTTCCCAGCCGAGTCCCTGTAAATCGATCGCCGGGGCCATGATCGCCAGTTCCGCCGAGGTCTGCGGCAAGCCGGCCAGCAGTTCTTTGGCCCAGCTGATCGCCTGTGAGGGCGTCTTGTTCATTTTCCAGTTGAGGGCCAGCAGATTCTGGGGCATGAAGTGCTCCTTTCGATGAGACTGTGGGTGTCAGATGTGGACGCTGAGCAGGACGAAGGCGAACGGGTTGTGTTTGGCTGTAGAAGCTGACGGGCAGCACGACCAGGCCCGTACCCGACCACCCATTCCCCGTAATCCACTTACTGCATCGCTTCGACGCCCGGTAAGGTCTTGCCTTCCAGCAACTCCAGGCTGGCCCCGCCACCGGTGGAGACGTGCGAAACCTTGCTGGCCTGGCCGCTCTTGTTGATGGCGCTCACCGAGTCGCCGCCGCCCACGACGCTGTAGGTGTCCTTGCCCAGCCCAGCCACCGCTGCGGCCACCGCATTGGTGCCGCCCGCGAACTTGGCAAATTCAAACACACCCAGCGGTCCGTTCCAGAACACCGTTTTTGCGCCTTGCAAGGCCGCCGTGTAGGCCTTGACCGTTTCCGGCCCGGCGTCCAGTCCCTGCCAGCCGTCCGGAATCTCGCCGCTGGGGACGATCTGGGTATTGGCGTCCTCGCTGAAGGCGTCAGCAGCAATGACATCCATCGGCAGCATGATCTTCTCGCCGTACTCGGTGAGCAGCCGCCGGGCCAGATCGAGCTGATCGTCCTCGTGGATGCTCTCGCCGATCGTGCCGCCGCGCGACTTGATGAAGGTGTAGGCCATGCCGCCGCCGATCAGCAGCCTGTCCACTTTGGGCAGCAGGTTCTCGATCACCTTGAGCTTGTCGCTGACTTTCGCCCCGCCGATGATGACCACATAAGGATGGGCCGGGTTGTTGATCAGCCTGTCCAGCGCGTCCACCTCGGTCTGGAGCAGCGTTCCGGCGGCGTGCGGCAACCTGCCCGCCACCCCGCTGACCGAGGCGTGGGCGCGGTGGGCGCTGCCGAAGGCGTCCAGCACGAAGGCGTCGCCCAGTTTGGCCAGCTTCTCGATCAGCGCCGGGTCGTTCTTCTCCTCGCCTGGTTCGAAGCGTACGTTCTCCAGCAGGGCCACCTCGCCCGGCTTGAGCTGCTGCACCGCCGTGAGCGTCTCACCACTGCCCGGCAGGCTGCCGATAAACTCGACCGGCTTGCCCAGCGCCCGGCCCAGCGTCTCCACCAGCGGTGCGAGGCTGTACTTGGGATCGGGACCCCCCTTGGGCCGCCCCAAATGGCTGAGGAGCACCAGCGACGCGCCGCCCTGAAGGAGTTTATTCAGGGTCGGCAACGAGGCCTGAATGCGGGTATCATCCTGAATGACCCCGTCTTTGATCGGCACGTTGTAGTCCACCCGGACCAGAACGCGCTTGCCGGAAACGTTTAAAGCATCTAAATTCTGCATGGGTTCTCCTGAAATTAGGGTCTGAGCGCCGAGGGTCCAAGCATTGAGGGCCCGAAGGTCTGAAACGAGCGCCAGCCAGCCCCAGACCTTCAGACCCTCAATGCTTGGAAAAACAGAACGGCTCTTAGACGCCTTTCTCGCTCACGATCTGCACCAGATCGGCGATGCGGTTGGAATAGCCCCACTCGTTGTCGTACCACGAGAAGAACTTGACCAGGCTGCCCATCGCCATGGTCAGGCCGCCGTCGATGATGGCGCTGTGCGGGTCGCCCACGATGTCTTGCAGCACGATGGGGTCCTCGGTATACGAGATGATGCCCTTGTGGCTGCCCTCGGCGGCCTTCCTGAAGACGGCGTTGACCTCGTCCGCCGTGACCTCGCGGCCCAGGATGACCACCACGTCGCTGATGCTGCCCACCGGGGTCGGTACGCGCAGCGAGGTGCCGTCGAACTTGCCCTTGAGCTTGGGGTAGACCTGTGAGACGGCCTTGGCCGCGCCAGTCGAGGTGGGAATGATATTGATGGCGGCGGCACGCGAGCGCCGCAAATCGCTGTGCGGCAGGTCCAGCAACCGCTGGTCGTTGGTGTAGCTGTGGACGGTGGTCATGATGGCCTTCTCGATGCCGAAGGCCTCGTCGAGCAGCTTCATCGGCGCGCCCAGCGAGTTGGTGGTGCATGACGCGTTCGAGAGGATGTGGTGCTGCTTGGGGTCGTAGTCCTGCTCGTTGACCCCGATCACGATGGACAGGTCCTCGTTCTTGGCAGGCGCGGTGATAATGACTTTTTTCGCGCCGCCCGAGAGGTGCTTGCTCGCGCCTTCACGGCTGGTAAAGATGCCGGTGGACTCGATGACGATGTCGGCCCCGAGTTCGCCCCACTTGATGTTGGCCGGGTCGCGCTCGGCCAGTGCCTTGATCGGTGTGCCGTTGACGGTCAGCGAATCGTCGTCGTAGCTGACAGTGCCGTCAAACTTCCCGGCGGTGGAGTCGTACTTGAGCAGGTTGGCCAGCGTCTTGTTGTCGGTCAGGTCGTTGATGGCCACGACCTCGATACCGCGAGCAACCAGAATCCTGAAAACCAGACGGCCAATGCGGCCAAACCCGTTGATGCCTACTTTCATAGTGTCTCCCTGACGGCCCGCTGTGGGCCGGGTGCTGCTCGCCCGCGCCGGAATCCTTGCCCAGCTCGGGCTCACCCACGTTCCAGGCCGCAGTTTAACGCAGCCGCACGGCGCAGCGCCGGGATGATGGCCCAGACAACTGGACAAGTGTACCAGGTACACTTGTCACGTCACTTTTGACGTCACCTGTTCCAGCGCGCGCTAGGTTCCCATCTTGCCGCTGCGAATCACGTCGGCGATGACTGGCGGCAGGTTCCAGGCCATGATGTCGAAGGCCGCCGAGGAGTAGTCGTACGGCACCTTGTGCATGCTGACCTTGGGGCGGCGTCCGGCGCAGTCGACCAGAATCACGTCTGCGCCGGGTTCGTGGTTGAGTGACAGCCCCACCGAGCCGGGGTCGATGAAGGTGGTGTCGCCGACCGTGCGCACGAACGGTACGTGGGTGCCTGCCGAGACGACCACCCGCGAGCTGAGCTGATCGGCGAGGTCCTGCATCTCGTTCTCGGCGGCCATCAGATCGAGCCGGGCCTCGGGGTCGTGCGGCGCGCCGTGAAAGTAGCGGATGCGCCCCACCGGGGTCATGATCCGTCCACCCGGTGGCAGGCGGCGCAGGTATTCGAGCTGCTCCGGTGACAGGACTGTGCGGGTCCATGCGAGCACCTGATCGGCCACGCCACGGCGGGTTTCACGTTCACCGAACTCCATCGAGACGCGCAGATCGCTTGACCCCAGGCCGACTTTCCAGCCTTCCTGCTGAACGAAGTCGATGACTGGCCCCGGACTGGCTCCGTAGCCGACCAGGTCGCCGACCACCACCACCGAGTTGACGATGTGTTCGCTCAGAAAACGCTGCACCGAGGTCAGCGCGTGAATGTTGCCGTGAATGTCACTGATGAAAGCAATTCGCAAGGTGACCCCAGAATACCGTACCCCGGTCCGGTCTGAGCGGTGCCCCCCGGTGGGGCTGCTACACTCCCGGCCATGTCTGCCCGTGTTGGAACGCCCTTGACCGGACCTCTTCAGCTGCTGTTGTCTACCGCGCTGGGGGTATTGCTGGCCCTGTGCGGGTTGCCGCTGTGGTGGAGTGCTGTGAGCGTGCTGCCGCTGGCGGCTTTGCTGTGGCAGCTCAGCCGCCAGCCCAGCGCCCGCCAGCTGGTCGTCCAGACGTTCTGGGCCATCAGCGCCTACTTCGCTGCGCAACTGTTCTGGCTGGTGGTTTTCATGCACAATCTGATGGCCAGTGACGGTGGGCTGCCCTCGGCGGTGGCCTGGCCACTGGCGGCGCTGGCGCTCTCGCTGCTGTTCATGCTCGAAGGCGTGTTCTGGGCGGTGATGGCCGCGCTGGTGGCCCGCTTCTTCCGGACACCGCAGGCCCGGCTGTGGGGGCTGGCGGGAGGCTGGGTCATTCTGGAATGGACCCGCACCCTGGGGGCGCTGGCCTTTCCCTGGTCGGGCCTGGGTTACACCCTGCTGCGGACGCCGCTGATCCAGGTGGCCGATCTCGGCGGCGTGCTGCTGCTCTCGGCCCTGATCACGGCCTCGGCAGCGGCGCTGGTGACGCTCGTGCAGAGCAGGAACCCGCGCCCAGCACTGCTGATGGCGCTGCTGTGGCTGTCCAGCCTCGGCTACGGCTTGACGCGCACGCCGGCGCAGGGGCCGGTGGGTCAGGCGCTGCTGCTGCGAACTGACTTCGACTCGTTCAGCAAAGCGGCGGGACTGAGTTTTGGTCAGTTCTGGCAAACCCAGTTAAATCTGAGTGCCCAGCGCCGCTCCGGTGAAGTGCTGATCTGGAGCGAAACTGCTGTGCCGGACCCGTCCTACCTATTGGGCACCTCAGATTTTCCTGGCGTGCCCGCGCCCGGCCTCTATGGTCTAGCTCAGCGCCCCAGTAATACTGCTGTCGGCTGGGACGGTCAGGCCATCACTGGCAGCTTCGATAAGGCCCACCCGGTGCCAATGGGAGAATACTTTCCTCTGTCGGGGGCGCTGCGCCCACTCTATGACCTTATCTTCAACTTGATCGGTTTTGCTTTCGATCCCCAGTTCCCTGGCCAGTCGTACACCCCGATCTCACTTGGCGGCGTCCTTTACGGCGTCTATATCTGCTATGACAGCATCGTGGCCCAAGTGGCACGCTGGCAGGCGATTGGTGGCGCTCAGGTGCTGGTGAATGTCAGCAACGACGGCTGGTACAGCGGCTGGGGCGTCTGGCAGCACTTTGACATGGGCCGCCTCCGGGCTATTGAAACCCGCCGCTACGTGCTCAGAAGTGTCAATAAGGGTGTGGCCGCCGTGATCAATGACCTCGGTGAGCCTTTACAGACGCTGACGACAGGGGAGGGTGTCCTCCACGCCGAGTTCCCATTGCTCAGCAGCACGACCCTGTACATGCGCCTTGGTGACCTCCCAGCCCTGCTGGCTGCATTGCTCCTGCTCGGGTACGCGGCCAGGGCAGACCGCCGTAAGTAATATATACAGGATAATTTACTCCCCCGCATCCCCCAGCAACTCCGTGGCTGAGTGAAAGCAACAATGCTGGGGAAACAGCGTTCAGTGCGGCGCGCAGCATCAGCCAGCGCTTCAGCGCCAAAACCATCCGTGCCGTCAACGGCACTTGCCGGACCTTACGGCCCTTGCCGCGCACCGTCAAATATCCCAGGGTCAGTTCGAGATCGTCCACGTCCAGCCCAACGAGTTCAGCGGCCCGCAGACCGAGTTGCCCACCCAGAAGCAGTAGAAGTTGATCACGGGCGGCCAGGCCGGGGTCATGCGGGTGCTGCTGCTGAGGCAGGGCCAGCAATGTTTTGAAGGTCGCCGCACTCAGGGCCGCCTTGCGTGTATGGGCCGCTTCACTTTCAGCGGGCGGACGCACGCTGGCGCTGGGGTCCGTCTCCAGTACTTTCGCCCAGACCAGCGCCCGCATCAGATTCCTGACTCCGTAGAGATGGCGCTTGACGCTGGAGGCCGACAGCCCCTGGGCTTGCAATTCCAGCAGCCAGACCTCAAAAACTTCCAGACCTCAAAAACTTCCGGCTCCAACTGATTGAGCGCGTGTCTGGGCGACTCGGGCGGCCCGGTGAAGGCCAGAAACTTCCGGAGTGACTCGGCATAATGGCTCAGCGTCAGGTCGCTGATGCGCCCGCCCTTGCTCGACTTGAGGCGCAGGCAGGTATGCAGCAGTTCGGTGAGGGCAGCGGTGTCCTGAGTGTAAGCGGCGAGGGCAAATTTTTGCGAGACGGACGGGGAGAATTCACCCACTGGCGGCAGGAGAGGCAACCACTGGGTGTTGTTTCCGGCACCGATAAAGCTAGTAAGCCTAGGCCAGTGCTGAGGTAGATCCTGGACGCTGACCTGCCAGATACACTGGGTGCGGCGATCAGGACTGTTGCTCCAGAGCGCAAGTTCCAAACCGTCTGTCACAAGGACGGCTGGGATTTGGAGAGCCTGAGCGTAAGTCAGCCCTTGCAGCGCCGCCTTTGCGAGCGACTCACCGGGCTTTTTTGCTTCAATCACCAGCTTATGGCAGTTGTGTTCTTCGACGACCACATCAGCTTCTGGGTAACGTCCACGGCTGCGTCCTACCTGCACGGCATACCCCCAGTGCAGCTGCTCAGTCTGGTAGCCCAGGAATGTAAGCAGTGGGAGGATGAATTTCTGCTCAACATCACGTTCCAGTGGAAAGTCACAAGCACTGAAGTCAGTCTTCACCGTACTGACGCTCCAATGCTTGCAAGGCTTCACGGCGAACGTCCATATCCATCCGAGCATAGACGGCACTGGTATTGATAGACGAATGTCCGAGAAGATCGGCCACCACATGCAAATCACGGGTGGCGCGGTAGAGTTGGGTGCCGGCCGTGCGCCGCAGGGTATGCAGGCCCCAGAGCTCCGGCGACAGACCGAGCAACTTATAATACTGCTCGGCAATATAACGAGCGCCGTCCGTAGACAGCCGCTGACCATCTGTCGCTCGAGAAAGCGAAACTAGGAGAGACTCGGCTGGACCGACCTTCCCGAGATCACTCCGGAACACCAGCCACTGTGAAATCGCGCCCGCGACTCCGGAAGTCAGTGGTATCTGCCGGGTTTTGCTGCCTTTGCCGCGCACGGTCAGGGTCAGTTCGGGCAGGTCAATATCAGATAGATTCAGGCCAACCAGTTCAGCGGCGCGAAGTCCCAACACGCCGCCGAGGAGCAACAGTACCTGATCGCGGGTTGCCTGGGCCAGTTGGTGCGGATGCTGCTGCAAAGGCAGTTGCAACAGCGCTTTTAATTGCCTCTGGCTGAGTGGTTTTTTCCGGGCATGGTTGGGCGTAGCTTCTGCGGGCGGTGAAATGCCTTGAGTTATATCTTGTTTGATCACTTCAGCCCAGACCAACGCCTTGATCAGATTACGCACACCGTAAAGATGACGTTTGACGGTGTTGGCACTTAGACCCTCGTGCTGGAGTTGTAAAAGCCACAGCTCAAAAACGTCAGGTGTCAGTTGATTCAGTGCATGGTTGGGCGAATCGGCTGGGCCCGTGAACAAGAGAAATTTCTTGACGGACTGCCCGTAGGTTTTCAAAGTGAGTGGACTCGTGCGGCCCCGACGCACCGATTTAAGCTGAATGTAGGTTTGCATCAACTGAATCAGCGCTTCGGCGTTTTGTTGATGGGCTGCCCGCAGACCCTCACGGCGGCGATTCTCTGGTGTCAGCCACCGACTGACCTGGGCAAGTTGCAGAGCGGTTTCCATACTCTTATATGATACTCCGCAGAAGTGAAATTCTGCGGAGTATCGTATCTTCACGTCTCCAGCTCCTCCAGACTCGCCCCAGTCAGAAACAGCCCAGCTCCCGGCAACACCCTGGCGGTGAACGGCGTCGTCTCCTCGTGCATCTCACCGTCGTATTGCAGCGGAAAAGGCTCGAGCGACGTGACCGTCACCTCACTGGCACGGTAGCTCTCCACATTTTTACCGAACACCGGTTCGCCCAGATTCAGCCGGGCACGCAACGAATCGATCAGGTTCGGCAGCAATTCGAGCAGTGTGCCGGGCTTAAGCGCCAACACCGTGAACTGGCCGTCGCTGGGGCTCACCCCCCTGGCAATAGGCAGCCGAAAATTGGCCATCCCAAAATTTGCCACCATGACCGCCATTGCCTCGACTTCCTGCTTCTGGCCGTCGAGAACCAGTTCAAAGGTGGTCGCCCGTGGGCTGAGCTGCTGAAAAGCGCTCACCACGTAAGCCAGCACCCCGAGCCTGTCCTTGAGCTTCTCAGCGCCCTGAATCATGGTGGCGTCGGCCCCCGCCCCGGCCAGCAGCACGAAGCCGCGCGTCTTGCCCGACACCATCAGTTCGCCGAGGTCGACCTGCACACTGCGGAGGTTATCGACCACCTGGGCCAGCTCATCGGGGCCCTCAGGCAACTTGAGATTCTGGGCGATCAGGTTGGCGGTGCCCGCCGGGTAGGCCAGTAGCGGGACCCCGCTGCCGCGCAGGGCGTAGGCCAGGCCGCTCACCGTGCCGTCGCCGCCCGCCGCGATCACGGCAGCGTAACGCTCCCGATGCTCCAGCAAAGGACCGAACCCGCCTTTGGGCGGCAGCTCCTCAGCGTCCACCTGCCAGCCTTTTTCACCCAGCGCCGCGATGAACTGAGGCAGGGGACTCTGGCCCTTGCCGGACTTGGGGTTGAAGATCAGCAGCGCGCGTCTGGGGGGGGTGGTCTGGGCCGTCATCAAACCATTAGACTGTGTCAACGGAGGCTGTGTATGCGCATATTCTTGCTTGGATCTTTACTGTTGGTGGGAACACTCTCATCGTGCGCGCCGAGGGTAGGCACGGTGATGGGCGTCACCCAGACACCAGTGCTGGTCAAGGTTTCGTCCGGCGCGGCCAAGGGCCAGGCCGTCACTCTTCAGGGGCGTTATCTGGGTGGCCCGGCCACTGGGCGCATTCGTCTGGGGGCCGACGAGAACGGTTCGGGCGGCTACCTGATTCCTGCCGGGGCCGTCACCTCATGGACCGACAGCGAAATCGTCTTCAACGTGCCCGCTGCGTCCCCGGCAGGCGGGAGTTGGCTGTTTGTCGAGGTCAACGGCAGGCAAAGCACCGGGCTGCCGTTCAGCGTCAGCGACCAGTAGACCGTATATCTCGCCGCCGTCCTCACCAGGGCGGCGGTTTCGCTTATCCCCTTGCTGGAGTGCTCTCCCCTGCTAGACTCGCATTTATGGCACTTCAGCGGCCCAAAGGCACCCAGGATCATCTACCGGACGGCAGTTCCGGCTCCCATTCCAGAACAAATCGCAGCGATACCCGTGCCGAGGCCTTCGCCCAGGTGGTCGAGACGGCCCGGCGGGTCCTCACACGCGGCGGCGCGCGGCTGATCCAGACCCCCATCTTCGAGGAGGCCGACCTCGTCAAACGCGGCGTGGGTGGCTCCACCGACATCGTCCGCAAGGAAATGTTCACGGTCCATTACTTCGGCGACCACGGCGGCTTCATCCTGCGCCCCGAGGGCACCGCCGGAATTGTCCGGGCGTATCTGGAAAACGGTCTCAAACAGTGGCCGAGTCCCCTGAAGCTGTGGACCCACGGCCCGATGTTCCGCGCCGAGAACGTTCAAAAAGGCCGCCTGCGCCAGTTCCATCAGGTGGACTACGAGGTGATCGGGGCCGCCGACGCCCTGGTAGACGCCGAGGCCATCGAGCTGATGGTGCAGGTCGTGCAGGCACTCGGTCTTAAAGGTGCGAGAGTCAAGCTCGGCTCCATCGGCGACCCGGCAGACCGGGGGCACTACAACGACTACCTGCGCGAAACGTTCACCCCACACACCGAGCGGCTCTCCGACGACTCAAAAGACCGCCTGGACCGCAACCCGATGCGGATTCTCGATTCCAAGAGCCAGGGAGATCAGACACTGATCTCCGAACTGGGTGTCAAACCGATGCTCGACTTTCTGGGTGAAGCCGCTGCCGCCCACTTCGCCCAGGTCCGTGGGTATCTGGACACCTGGGGCGTCGAGTACGATCTCGACCCCAGCATCGTGCGCGGTCTGGATTATTACCGCCGCACCGCCTGGGAACTGCATCACGAGGGCGTCGGGGCGAAGTCGGCCCTCGGCGGCGGCGGGCGCTACGACGGGCTGGCCGCTGAACTGGGCGGTCCCGAGACGCCGGCTGTCGGCTGGGCCTTCGGTATCGAGCGGATATTGATTGCGCTTGACGCCGAGGGGGTGCAACTGCCGGAGCAGGCCGGGCCGCTGGTCTTTGTGGCAGCGCTGGACCCCGAACACACCGGGCTGGCTGCGCAAGTCGCCTTACAGGCGCGTCAGGTGGCCCACGCCGAGTTCGCCTACCGCGCTCTCAAGCCCGGAAACGTCTTCAAGGAAGCCGAACGGCGCGGGGCTATCTACGCGGCCCTGATCGGCAGTGACGAGGCCGCGTCTCAGAACGTGACCCTCAAGCACCTTCAGACCGGCGAGCAGCGCCGCGTCGCCATCAACGATCTCAATGCCTTCCTGCTGGAGCACCCATGAAACGCACCGCCTACCTCGCCGACCTCGGCTCCGACCACCTCGACCAGCGGGTTACAGTCCAGGGCTGGGTCGCCCGCCGCCGCGACCTCGGCAAGCTGATTTTCATTGATTTGCGTGACCGCAGCGGCATCTTGCAGATTCAAATCGAGCCAGAGTCGCCTGCCTTTACCGAGGCCGACCGGATGCGCGGCGAATCGGTGGCCGAGTTCACCGGTATGTTGCGTCTGCGCCCTGAGGCCCAGCGTAAGGCCGGGAACGGCGCGTATGAGCTGATCGCCGATCAGGCCAAGCTTCTCAGTCTGGCGGCCACCCCGCCGTTCGAGCTGAGCAAGGGCCGTGAGGTCGCCGAGGACATTCGCCTCAAGTACCGCTACCTCGATCTGCGCCGCCCCGAGATGTTCGAGAAACTCCTGCTGCGCTCGAAGGTGTCGGCGGCCATCACTGCCTTTCTCACCGCAGAGGGTTTTCTCAATGTGGAGACGCCGCTCTTGACCCGCTCCACCCCCGAGGGTGCGCGCGACTTCCTGGTGCCCTCGCGACAGACACCCGGCGAGTTCTACGCGCTGCCGCAAAGCCCGCAACTCTTCAAGCAGCTGCTGATGATCGCCGGGGTGGACCGCTACTTCCAGCTTGCCCGCTGCTTTCGCGATGAGGACCTGCGAGCTGACCGCCAGCCGGATTTCACCCAGCTCGACATCGAGATGAGCTTCGTGGATCAGGAAGATATTCTGGACCTCAGCGAGCGGCTGCTGCGCCACCTCTTCGAAACGGTGCTCAACACTGAGCTGCCCAGTCCCTTCCCACGCCTGACCTATCAGCAGGCAATGGACACCTACGGCTCGGACAAACCCGATCTGCGTTTTCAGTTGCCGCTGGTCGAGGTCACTGATCTGTTCAGGGACGGGGCCTTCACTGTTTTTGCATCAGTCCCGAGCGTCAAGGTCCTGGCGACAGGTGAGCTGACCCGCAAGCAGATCGATGAGCTGGAGCGGGTCGCCAAACAGAACGGCGCGGGTGGTCTGACCTGGCTGCGCCGTGAAGGTGAGGGCTTCAGCGGCGGCATCAGCAAGTTCGTGGGCGACTTCGCCGCTGAACTGATCGCCCGGACCGGGGTGCCACCCGGCGGCACACTGCTGTTTGCGGCAGGCGAGTGGAAGAAGGTGGTGACGGCGCTGGGGGCGGTCCGAAATGCCCTGCGTGATCTGCTGTCCTTGGCCGAAGAAGGGTTTCAGGTCGCCTGGATCACCGACTTTCCGCAGCTCGACTACGACGAGGAGAGCGGTGCGTGGACCTACATGCACCACCCCTTCACTGCCCCACATTCCGCAGACCTGCCGCTGTTCGGCACCGAGCGTCAGGGCGAGATCCGCGCCCAGGCCTACGATCTGGTGCTCAACGGCTTTGAGATCGGCGGCGGCTCGGTTCGTATCCATGACCCAGTGGTGCAGCAGCAGATGTTCGGAGCCATCGGCTTCACGCCCGAGACGGCCAATGAGCAGTTTGGCTTCTTCCTCGACGCGCTCTCGTTCGGCACGCCCCCGCACGGCGGCATCGCCTGGGGTTTTGACCGCTTGATGATGGTCATGAGCGGGGCAGCCAGCATCCGCGAGGTGATCGCTTTTCCCAAGAACAACCGGGGCAGCGATCTGATGGCCCAGGCCCCCTCGGCGGCGAGTGAAGCGCAGCTCAGTGAGCTGGGGTTGCAGATCACTCCGGGCAAGTAAAACAGCGCTCAATTCATGACCGTTTGAGAGCAGGCCACGTTCTCGTCTGGCAGATGTTCTAAACTTGCCGGATGTCACCTGTCTTAGTTTCTCCGGCGCTTGAAGCCGCTCGCGGCGCGATGCAGCAGTCGGGCGTGGACGCCCTGTGGATCAGCCAGCCAGCCAATATCCGCTACCTCAGCGGATTTTCTAGCCCTGAGGACGCCAAACTGCTACTCACGCCTGACGCGGCTATCCTCTATACCGACAGCCGCTACGCCCTTCAGGCGGCCCAGGAGGTCAAAGTCGAGATCCATATCGCCCGCTCGCCCGCCACACTGGAACACGCTGCTGAGTGGGTCCAGGGACTGAAGGTCGGCTTCGAGGCTGAGCACCTCACGGTTGCGGGCCTGGACGACCTGAAACAGTACTGGCAGGCTGAACTGGTTCCCCTGCGGCGGCCAATCGAGACGCTGCGCCTTGTCAAATCGGACGCCGAGATCGCCATGATTCGTAGGGCACAGGCCATCGCCGACGCGGCTTACGCTGAGGTGTTGCCGCAGATCCGGGCTGGGGCGCGCGAGACCGATCTGTCGCTGGCACTTGAACTGGCGATGCGCCGCCTGGGGGCAGACGGTCCGAGTTTCGAGACCATTGTCGCCAGCGGTGAACGCGGCGCGTTGCCACATGGGCGGGCCAGCGACAAGCTGCTCGTGGCGGGCGAACTTGTCACCCTGGATTTCGGTGCGCTGATCGGTGGCTATCACTC
Source organism: Deinococcus rubellus (assembly GCF_025244745.1). NCBI lineage: Bacteria > Thermotogati > Deinococcota > Deinococci > Deinococcales > Deinococcaceae > Deinococcus > Deinococcus rubellus. Next base: position 1,918,985 of record NZ_CP104213.1, on the reverse strand, counting down.
CGACATGACCCGCACCGTGCCCGTCGGTGAGGTCAGTGCCGAGCTGCGCCGTCTGTACATGGCTGTGCTCGACGCTGAGGACCAGGCCATCGCTGCTGTCGGACCGGGTGTTCGCACGGCAGACCTCGACGCGCTGGCACGGGGAGTGCTGGCTGGGCATGATCTGGCCGAACACTTCACCCATTCGCTGGGCCACGGCGTCGGCCTGGACATCCATGAGGGACCGGGCCTACGCGCCGCGTCGGACGAGGTGCTGCGTCCCGGTATGGTCATCACCATCGAGCCGGGCGTCTATCTTGAGGGGGTCGGCGGCGTCCGTATCGAGGATCTGCTGCTCATCACCGAAAGCGGCCATGAGGTCTTGTCTCAAAGTTCCAGGGCGCGGCTGTGAGGCTGCGGGGATGGTTAATCGCGGCGACGTTACTGGCTTCCCCCACCGCTCTGGCGGTGCGTGGGCAGGCAGTTTATTATGGTGGAAAATATAATCCCCATACCCGAATGACTGCTGCGCACCGCACCTTGCCGCTGGGCAGTTGGGTGCGGGTGAGCCTTTCCAATGGGCATAGTGTGGACGTGCTGATCAATGATCGGGGGCCGTTCGGTAACAGCCGCCGCATTGTTGACCTCTCGCGGACGGCGGCGGCGCGGCTGGGTATTCTCTCGAAGGGCGTGACTGAGGTGGATGTGCGGGTACTGAAGTATGGGAGAACTGGCAGCGTGCGGCGCTGATCTGAAAACAGTTTCAACAAAGAAAGCCGGGCAGCGTTGGCCCGGCCTTCTTCTATTAGATTGCAGTGCTCAGGTGCGTGGAAAGAAGGTCTGTTCCAGCAGGAACACGTTCAGGCCGATGATCACAACAGTGATGAACCAGCCCACCCACTTCCAGAACGGGTTGATCATGAATTCGCCCATCTTGCGTTTGTCGGTCACGAACATCATCAGTGGCACCACCGCGAACGAGAGCTGCATTGAGAGCACCACCTGCGAGAGGATCAGTAAGCTGCCGGTGCCTTTCTCGCCGTAGATCAGCACCACGATGACGGTAGGAATGATCGCCAGCAGCCGTGTGAGGAGTCGCCGCATCCAGGGCTTGAGCCGGATGTTGACGAAGCCTTCCATCACGATCTGCCCGGTCAGGGTGCCGGTGAGCGTGCTGTTCTGGCCCGAGGCCAGCAGCGCCACCGCGAACAGAATGCTGGCGGCACCCGCGCCCAGCATGGGCGAGAGCAGTCTGTAGGCGTCCTGAATCTCGGCAATGTCGGTGCGACCCGCGTAGTGGAAGGCGGCGGCGGCCAGGATCAGGATGGCGGCATTGATGAAAAAAGCGAACGTCAACGCGATGCTCGAATCCCAGGTGGCGAACTTGATGGCCTCGCGCTTGCCTTCCTGGTCCCGGTTGTAGCCGCGCGTATTGACGATGGCCGAGTGCAGGTACAGGTTGTGCGGCATCACGGTCGCGCCCAGGATGCCGATGCCGACGTAGAGCACAGCGGGGTCGAGCAGTTGCTTGGAGGGCACCAGACCGCCCAGCAGCGGTGCAAGCTCAGGCTGGGAGAAGATCATCTCGAATAAAAAGGCCACGGCGATGGTGGCGATCAGGGTGATGACCAGCGCTTCGACGTATTTGAAACCTTTATTTTGCAGCAGCAAGATCAGGAGCACGTCGGCCACCGTCAGACACACGCCGAGGATGAGTGGGAGTCCGAACAGTAAATTCAGCGCGATTGCGGTGCCGATCACTTCAGCCAGATCGGTGGCAATGATGGCCACTTCAGCCGAGAGCCACAGCAAAATGGCGGCGGGTTTGCTGAAGTGGTCGCGGCAGGCTTGCGCCAGATCACGCCCAGTGGCGATGCCGAGGCGGGCTGAGAGGGCCTGAAGGTAAATCGCCATCAGTGAGGAGATGAGCACCATGCTCAGGAGGGTGTAACCGTAGGCACTGCCGCCTGCGATGGAGGTGGCCCAGTTGCCGGGGTCCATGTAGCCCACGGCAACCAGTGCGCCCGGTCCCAGGAAGGCCATGAAGCGTTTCCAGGCGGGCTGGCTGTAATCAATTTTGATGCGGGCGACGTCGCTGAGGGATTCCCCCAGATTCTCCTGCCGCCAGCCATTATCTTTAACGCTCATTTTTTACCGGGTCTCTTGGAGGGGTATGCACGCCTGCGATTTTAGGCTTAACTAAAACAAAATTTCAAGGGGTAGTCATGTTGATTGAGGAGAGACTTTGATGTTGTGAGGGTATGCAGATCTTTAGGTTGTGAGAAAGTGGTGTTAGAACAGATAGAGGCAATCCTAATATATATTCAGTACTGATATCTCGGGGGCGCTCCCCTGGCCGCGTATTTGCGATAGAATCTTGCAGGCATCAACACCTCAGGAGGAAGTACCACATGACCGAAACTGCATTACTCACGCTGGAAACCATCGCCAAGTACCTGAAGGAGCGCGAGGTTCAGCTTGATCTGGAAGAGAACAACGGCCAGCGCTTCATCCGCATGGGCTGGCGCTTCGAGATGGGCGACGCTGCCGTGCTGGTCAGTGTCAACGACGGCCCCAACAACACCTCGCGCCTGGAAGTCACCTGCGTCACCCAGAAGACCTACGTCGAGCGCAAGCAGGAAATCATGGGCATCCTCAACGAGCGTAACCGTGAGCGTGCCTTCGCCCGCAGCATCGACAACGACGGCAACGTCTGGCTCGAATATGTCGGCTTCTACCCCACCCTCACCGAGATGCCTCAGGAAACCTTCGACACCCTCTTCGGCGGCGTCCTGATGCACTTTCAGGACGACTACGCTTTCCTCGAAGGCGTGCAGATCACCCAGCCCCAGCCACAGGCTTAAAACTGCGCGGAACCGAACCGGGCCCATAAGCCCGGTTTTTTGGATGGCAGCTTGTGAAAGATAATTTTAAAAAGCTGGTTCGTGAAATTTAACTCAAGCATGAAGTGGAGAGCAGTATTCTCTATACTTGGCAGCGTGACTTCAATTCGCGATCTGCCCCAACTGATCGGCCAGACGGTAACGCTGAGCGCCTGGCTGCAAGACAAGAGCGGCAAAGGCAAGCTGCAATTTCTGAAACTGCGCGACGGCAGCGGCTTTGTACAGGCCACCGTCTTCAAGAGTGACGTCAATGAAGAGGTGTTCGAGCTGGCCCGGCACCTGACGCAGGAAAGCAGCCTGCTCATCACGGGCGAGGTAAGGGCCGACGAACGCGCCCCCAGCGGCGTCGAGCTGGCCGTCAGCGAGCTGAAGATCGTCGGGACGTCGGGCGAGTACCCGATCACGCCCAAGGAGCACGGCCCCGAGTTTTTGCAAGACCACCGCCACCTGTGGCTCAGGCACCGCCGCCCCTGGGCCATCCTGCGGGTGCGCGACGCGGTGCAGCGGGCCATCGTGGACTTCTTCCACGGCGAGGGCTTCATCCGCTTCGACGCGCCCTTCTTCACGCCCAACGCCGCCGAGGACACCACTGAGCTGTTCGAGATCGATCTGTTCGGCGAGAACAAGGCCTACCTCTCACAAACCGGTCAACTCCACGCCGAGGCCGGAGCGCTGGCCTTCGGCAAGGTCTACACCTTCGGCCCCACCTTCCGGGCCGAGAAGTCCAAGACGCGCCGTCACCTGCTCGAATTCTGGATGATCGAGCCGGAGGTGGCTCCCAGCAGCCATGCCGAGAACATGGCGCTGCAGGAGCGGATGGTCAGCTTCGTCGTCGGGCGGGTGCTGGAGGGCTGCGCCGAGGAACTTGCCGTACTGGAACGCGACCTGGACAAGTTGCGCCCTGCGGCCGAGGGCCACTTTCCGCACGTCACCTACACCGAGGCGCTGGAGATGATCCGCCGGGTCCTGACCTCGGGAGAGTTACCGCCCAATGTCTCAGCGGACACCCAGCCGGTCGAGTGGGGCGACGATCTGGGCGCGCCGCACGAGACCATCGTGGGGTCGCAGTTTGACCGCCCAGTGATCATCGAGAAGTACCCAGCCGCGATCAAGGCGTTTTACATGCAGCCCGACCCCGAAGATCCCCGGCTGGCGCTGTGTGACGACATGATCGCGCCGGAGGGGTACGGCGAGATCATCGGCGGCTCGGAGCGCATTCACGACTACCACCTGCTCAAAAACCGCCTGGACGAGCAGGGATTGCCGCTGGAAGCCTTCGAGTGGTACCTGGACTTGCGCCGCTACGGCAGTGTGCCGCACGCCGGGTACGGTATGGGCCTGGAGCGCTTGATCGCCTGGATCTGCGGCATCAATCACATCCGCGAGGCGATTCCCTTTCCGAGAATGCTGACCCGACTCTCGCCTTGAGAACAGGGCAGCTGGAGCACCCAGAGCTGGAACAGGTGGCCCGCGACTGGACGCTCAAACTCGTCGGGCACTCCAGCGTCACCAACTCAGCAGGCGAGGCGGCCTTCGGACCGTGGCTGTGCGCTGAACTTCAGGCGCAGCCTGCCTTCGCCGGACAATCACCACAAACGCAGCCGCCGCAAACACGGCCGCATCAGATACAGCCGCCGGTCTGGCTCGAACCGACCCTGCATGACAGCGCAGCACGCGCCTCGGTGTGTGCCCTGGCGCGCGGCAAAGGTCCCCGGACGGTGCTGCTGACCGGGCACGATGACGTGGTGGGTGTGGCCGACTACGGCGACCTCGCGCCGCACGCCTTCTCGCCTGAGACGCTGGCGGCCAGGGTGGCAACCTCGTTCTCGCCGGAGCATGACGGCCCGGTGCTGGCCGACCTCGCCAGCGGCGACTTCGTTTTCGGGCGCGGCAGCCTCGATATGAAGAGCGGGTTGGCGGCAGGCCTGGCGGTACTGGAAGCCTGGGCAGCTTCAGGAAACGAGGGCAATGTGCTCTTCGTAGCGGTGCCGGACGAGGAGGAGAACTCGCACGGCATGCGCTTACTGGTGCGGCAACTGCCGGACATCGAGCGCCGCTACGGACTGGAGATCGTGGCCGCCATTAATCTGGACGCCGAGGTGGACCCGGCGGGCGACGGGCGCGGGCAAGCCGTGTTCCTGGGCAGCGTCGGCAAGGTGCTGCCCAGCCTGCTGCTGCTGGGGAGACCGGCCCACGCGGGCACGCCGTTTGGCGGCCTGAGTGCGGCGCTGATGCTCGCGGAGATGATCCGGCGCGTCGAACTGCACCCCGATTTCATCGATCGCCATCCCGCCGAGTCGGGACCCCCAGCAGCGCTGCTGCAACTCTCGGACCTCAAGGACCACTACGACGTGACCACCCCAGACGCCCTGTGGTGCGGCTTCAACGTGCTGCTGCACGGGCGCACGCCCGGAGACGTGCTGGAGCGGCTGCATACGGCAGTGCAAACGGGCATGGAGGCGGCCCTCACCGATCTGGAAACGCGGGCGCGGGCCAGCGGCAGCCAGGTACGGGCCGCTCCGGTTCAGGTGCTGACCTACGCGCAGGTACTGGCGCTGGCCGAGGCCAGAGGTGGTCAGGCAGCGCTGGGAAGGCTCTCGGCCCTGGCGGCCGCAAGCGCGGCGCGCGATACGCCGCACCTGTGCCAGCAGCTCACCCTGACCGCCGCCCGCGAGGCCCAGTTGACCGGGCCAGCGGCCATCCTCGGCTTCGGCTCGCTGCCGTATCCGGTGGCCGAACTCGGCCAGGACGAATCATCTTTGGCCCTGCGAACGGCGGTGGAGCGCGCCATTGTTCAGGTGAAAGCAAAGTTCGGCGTCAGCGTCCGGACCCGGCCCTTCTTTCCCGGCGTCTCGGACATGAGCTTTCTGGGCGGCGCGCCAACACCCCGGCCTGGGCCAGCCGCATGACCCTGGAAGACAGCGGTCGGAACACCCTGCGCGTGCCGGTCGTCAACGCCGGTCCCTGGGGCCGCGACTACCACCAACGCGGCGAGCGGGTGTATGCGCCCTACGCCTTCGGTGTGCTGCCGCATCTGGTCATGGAAATCGCACGGGCGCGGCTGGAGCAGGCTTGAGGGAAAGCTGAGCCTCACAACGAAGCGCCAGAGAGAAGCGGCGCATCCTCAAACTGGGATGCGCCGCTTCTCTCCTGTTCTGTTTTGCTGGATTGCTCTGCTGCCTTGACAGGGGCCGGCGCTCACGCGGCGGCGGCGCGGGGTTGGCGGTGGAGCAGGCGACCCAGCAGACGGCTGAGCCAGTGACTGGAACCCGACTGGGCGCGCAGCTGCCTGAGCAGGCGGGCACGGCTGGCGTCCTGGTGAAGCTGATCGAGGCGGGCCTGGGCGGCCCAATGGTCGCTGCTTGAGATCATGGACATTCACTCTCCTGTCAGCGTCCACTCGGGTTCGCTGATGGGTCCATGATGCGCAGCAACGGGGCCAGTCCGAATCGGCACACTGGCTCAGCCGGAGACTGAATGGTTTGGCCTAGTCGGCCTGGTGAGTCGTTGGCCTATTGGACCGTAACCGGGGCGTCCAGGCCAAAAGCGCTATGGACCGTGCGGGTGGCACGCTCCACGTCTTCGCCCTCAATTGCTACGCTGATGTTCAGCTCGCTGCTGCCCTGCGAGATCATCAGGATGTTGATGTCGTCTCCGGCCAGGGCGCTGAACAGCCGGGCCGAGACGCCCTTGGTACCGCGCATGCCCGCGCCCACGATGGCGAGAACCGCCACGCCCTGCTGCACGTCCACCTGAAGCTGCCGCCCGCCCATCGGGGGGGTCAGGGCCGCCAGGGTACGCTCCTCGTCACTGCCGAGGATGACCAGCGAGACGTTACTCATACTCGACGACTGCGAGACCATCAGCAGGGTGATGTTTTCTTTCGCCAGCGCCGCGAAGAGGTCGGCCACCACGTCCGGCACGCCGAGAATGCCCGCCCCCGAGACATTAATGATGCTGACCCCTTTGATGGCCGTCACCGCCTTGACCGGGTGCGCACCGTCACCTGCCGCCTCGGTGGTCACCAGCGTTCCGGCAAACTCCGGGTCGGCGGCGCTCTTGACCCGCAGCGGAATCCCGGCGTCTTGCAGCGGCGTCACGGCCAGCGGGTGCAGCACCTTCGCGCCGAAGTAGGCCAGTTCCATCACCTCGCCGTAGCTGAGTTGGGCGATGTTCTGCGCGCCCCTGACACTCCGGGGGTCCGCCGACATCACGCCGTCCACATCTTTCCAGGCCCACACCTCGTCGGCATGCAGGGCCGCCCCGATGATGGTGGCCGAGAAATCGGTGCCGCCGCGCCCCAGCGTCGTGATGGCCCCCTTCTCAGTCTCGCCCATGAACCCTGCCACCACCGGGGTCAGGCCCGCGCCCAGCAGGCCGCTGAGCCGGTCACGGATCCGCCCTGCTGCTGTGCTGAGCGGACGGGCGCTGCCGAAGTGGGCGTCAGTGACGATTCCCGCCTGTCCGCCAGTCAGGTGGTGGGCACGCTGGCCGGAGGTTTCGAGCGCCAGCGCCATCAGCGGGGCCGAGAGCCGCTCGCCGAAGGCCACGATCAGGTCGCGGCTGCGCGGGGTCAGTTCGCGCAGCAGGTACACGCCGTAAACCGCCTGGCGCAACGTTTCGAGCAGCTCGCGGATCTCGCGCACGGTGTCGGCGTCGGGGGCCGCCCCAATATCCTGGGCGGCCGTGAAGTGCCGGGTTCTGAGGCCCGCGATCTGGTCGTTGGCATTGGCGATGTCGCCCTTCTCAGCAGCCTCGGCGATGCCGAGCAGTTGGTTGGTGACGCCCGACATGGCCGAAACCACCACCACCACCTTGATCCCTTCTTTGAGGCTGCGCCCGACCAGGTAAGCCGAGTGGCGAATGGCGTTGGCGTCGCCCATATTGGTGCCGCCGAATTTCATCACGAGAAGATGGGGGGACTCTGACATGGCGCTCAGTGTAAGCGGCGGTGGCCGCAAGCGCGGGCGGCGCGTCTATTCAGCTCCGGCGCTGGCCCCGCAAGTTACACTGAGCGCCATGCTCAAATTCGCCTCCAGCTTACTGCTCTCGGCGCTGCTGCCTTCTGCCTCAGCCGCCTCGTTTGCCGGGCAGGTCATCTATCAGGTAATGCCCGACCGCTTCTTCAACGGCAACAAGGCCAACGACGGCGTGACTGACCCCACTAACCTGCGCGCCTGGCACGGCGGCGACCTCGCGGGCCTGACCAGCAAGCTGAATTACCTGCAAAAACTGGGCGTCAGCGCAGTGTGGCTGACCCCCATCTATCAGCAGCAGCCGGGACGCAGCTTCGACACCGACGGCTATCACGGCTACTGGCCCGCCGACTTTCGCAAGGTGGATTCGCATTTCGGGACGCAGACCGAGTGGGAGGGGTTTGTAAAGGCCGCACACACGGGCGGGCTGAAGGTGATCCTTGATCAGGTGATCAACCATTTTGGCTACACGTCCCCCACCGTGACGCAAAAACCCGAGTGGTTTCATACCCAGGCCGACTGCGACGCGGCCAGTAACAAGGACGTGGTCTGTCCGCTCGCGGGTCTGCCGGACCTGAAGCAGGAAACGCCAGCCGTGCGCGACTTCCTGTTCGGCAACGACGACTACTGGCGTACCCAGGGCGTGGACGGTTTTCGCTACGACGCCATCAAGAATGTGCCGAACGATTTTTTGAAAGCGCTACTGGCGCGTGACAGGGCAGCGGGCACCTGGACCCTCGGGGAGTATTACGGCGCAGATGCCCTGACCGTCGGCCAGTACCAGCAACTCGGCTTTGATGGCCTGTTCGACTTTCAGCTGCAAGACGCCATGAAAACCAGCATCATGGGCGGCGGCGGCCTGGAGCGGGTCCGTAGCGCCCTGACTGAACTCGCCAAGGTGCCGCAGCCTGGTGAAGTGGCCCTTTTTCTGGACAACCACGACCTGCCGCGATTCGCCCAGGGCACGCTGTTCGAGGATCTGGGCCAGGACCGCACCAAATACGGATTGCGGGCGCTGCTGACCCTGCGCGGCGTGCCGGTGATCTGGCAGGGCACCGAGATTGCCATGCGCGGTGGGGGCGATCCCGACAACCGGCGCGACATGCGTTTCGAGTCGCAGTGGACGCCCGCCGAACAGGGCGTGTTCGCGGTGGCCAGCAACGCGGTCAAGGTGCGCCGGGCCTCAAAGGCCCTCTCGTTGGGTGACCAGACGCTGCTGGACGTGCCAGACAATCTGGCAGACCGACTGCTGCTGTTCGTGCGGCGCGAACCGGTCAGCGGTCAGCAGGTACTGGTTGCCTGGCACAGCGGCGAGGCACGGACCAGTTACTCGCTGAAAAGTACACTCCCCGCCCAGGCGCTCACACGGGGGCTGTTCTTAGACCCCGGTGAGAGCGTCAGCAACGCCAAATTGAGCATCAGTCACGGCTACCTCAACCTCAGCCTGCCGCCCAAGACGGCGATGGTCTTCGTGCTGGGCAGCGCGGCAGCCAGATGAGCAGGAAAGGATGATCAGGGCGGTGCTGTTTGACCGCGACGACACCCTCAGCGTGATGGACGCGGCCAAATACCCGCAGGCGGCCGCCTGGGCGCAGCAGCAGTTTGGCGTGGACGCAGGAATGGTACTGCGGGTGATGCATCAGCACTGGCAGCGCGCGTTCGGCGAGTGGTGGGATCTGCGAACCCTCGACGACGAGCGGGCCTTCTGGACCAAGTACAGTCGCGGCCTGGCGGCGGACCTCTCACTCAGCGACGGGCAGGGCGAGGCGTTCCTGGCGAAATTTCCGTATCAGGTGTTCATGAAAGCGGCTCCGCAGGCGCGGGCGGTGCTGGAAGCCTTGCGGGAGCGCGGCCTGAAAATCGGTGTGCTGAGCAACACCCTGCCCAACATCTGGCCCACCCTGGACGCCATCGGCCTGGCCGATCTGGTGGACGTGGCGCTGAGCAGTTGCGCCCTGGGCGTCCACAAGCCTGCCCTGGAAGTCTTCCGGCTGGCGGCCAGCGAGCTGGGCGTGGCCTGCGGCGAGGTGCTGTTTCTGGACGACAAGCCCGAGAACGTGGTGGCGGCACGGGAGGTCGGGATGCGGGCGGAATTGGTGGATTTGAGTGGAGAGGTCGCGGGAGCATTGGTGGGATTATGGGAAGTGGTGGGCCTGCTGGATGGATAGTGCTGGATGGATAGTGGAGAGGGGATTGTATATATTCATATCCCAACGCAGCTGGGCAGCGTGAGGGGCTACCATAACCACATGTGGACCGATGCCCATCTGGACCTGGCCTTCAACGCGCTGAACGGACGTGACCTGACGCTGGCCCTGGATACCCTGCGGCAGCGCGAACCGCAGTCGCCCGATACCGCCACCGTCACCTTCGAGGAACTGCGGCGCTCGGGGGTGGGGCTGTGCCTGGGCACGCTGTTCGCCATGCCGCAGACCGCCGAGCACGCCGGGTACACCGACTGGCGGGAAGCGCGGGTGCAGGCCCTGGCGCAGCTCGACCAGTACCGCCGCTGGGAGGACGCCGGGCACATCTCACTGCTCAGGAGTGGGGGCGAGGTACGTCAGCACGCCGCCAACTACGATCCGGCCTCTTCCCCACTGGGGGTGGTACTGCTGATGGAGGGAGCCGACCCGCTGCGCGACGTGGACGACCTGCCGTTCTGGGCGGAGGCGGGCGTCCGGGCCATCGGGCTGAGCTGGGGCAAAACGCGCTACGCCGGGGGCACCGACGCCCCGGGACCGCTGACGGCACGCGGGCACGAACTGCTCAGCGGAATGCGCGAGCTGAACGTGGCACAGGACCTCTCGCACCTTGACGAACAGGCGTTTTTCGAGGCATGTGAACTGCAACCCCGCTGCTTTGCCTCGCACAGCAACAGCCGCGCCTTCGTGGACGGCAACCGCCACCTGAGTGACGAGATGGTCCGCGAGATCGGGCGGCGGGGCGGCGTCATCGGGCTGGTGCTGCTGGGCCTCTTTCTCAAGCGCGGCTGGGACGTGGGGCAGCCCAGGGTCAGCCTGGACGAGGTGGTGCGGCACGCCGAGCACTACGCCGAACTCATCGGCTGGGACAACGTGGGGCTGGGCAGCGACATGGACGGCGGCTTCGGCAACGAGAAGACGCCGCAGGGCATCGATACCTACCGCGACCTGGAGCGCCTGGCCGACGCCCTGCCGCCGGAAGCGAGCGGCGTGATGGGCCGCAACTGGCTGAGATGGCTGGGAGCAAACTTATGAACGAGCTGGATCCCCGCATTCACGCTTACGACGACACCGGACGGCTGGCCGAAACCGCGCTGCTGGGGCGGCTCGACCAGTCGTTTACCTTCGTGGAACCCACACTTGCCTGGACCGGCCCGGCGCGGCTGAGCCTGCACGCCCGGCCCGATCTGACCAGTCCGCAGGTGACTGAGGCGCTGCCCGGCGAGGCGCTGGAGGTCGTCGTGCGCCGCGCCGACGGCTGGGCCTGGCTGCGGACGCGGGCCGACGGCTACCTCGGGTTTGCCCGCACTGCTGGGGTGGTCGCCCACGCTCCCGCCGACCCGCTGGCGGTGACGGCCCTGCGCGGCCACGTCTACGCCCAGCCGAGCATCAAGAGTCCGCTGGTGTCGGAGCTGTGTTTGGGCGCGCAGGTGTCGGCGGCGGGCGACGAGGTCACTGAGCACGGGCGGCGCTGGCGACCTGTTGAGGGCGGCGGGGGGAATGGGGGCTGGGTGCAGGCCGTCTGCTTTGAACCGCTGCCGGACGCGGACCCGGCGGCACTGGCGCTGAGGTTTCTCGCCGCGCCGTATGTCTGGGGCGGGCGCAGCGCCTGGGGGCTGGACTGCTCGGGGCTGGCGCAACTGGTGTTCGGGGTCTTCGGGCAGCGCCTGCCACGCGACGCCGATCAGCAGCAGGCGGCTTTGACAGTTGTGGACAGCGCGCGGCGCAGCGATCTGGCATTCTTTCCGGGGCACGTGGGCATCATGCTGGACGGAAAGAAGATGGTCCACGCCAACGCTGGCTGGATGGCCGTCAGCGTGGAAACACTGGGCGAGGGCGAGTACGGCAAGCGGCTGCAAGCTGAACTGCTGGGCTTCGGGCGGTGGGAGGCGTGATTCGCTGGGAGCATCAGGACCTGCACACCAGATCGCCCTTCGGCATCGCCCGCTGGACCCACAGCACCTATCCGCGCAGCTTCGTTTATTTCGAGGAAGGCGGGCTGGTGGGCCGGGGCGAGGCCGCGCCCAACGCCTTCTACGGCGAAACCGGCGAAACGGTCAAGGTTATTGGCCCGCTACTGGAAGACGCCCTGGGCGATCCCTGGGACTGGCAGGGCCTTCACTCTCGCCTGGCCGCGCGGATGCCGCATCACCATCCCAGCGTCAAGTGCGCGCTGGAAATGGCGGCGCTGGAATGGTGCGCCGTCTCGGCGAATCTGCCGGTGTGGCGGCTGCTGGGCTTGTCGGATGTGCCGATCCCCGAGTCGAGCTACACGGTGAGCCTGGCCGAATTGCCGGACATGCGGCGGCAGGCCCACGACGCCTGGGACAGCGGCCACACCATCTTAAAGGTCAAGCTCGGGACAGAGCACGACCAGCAGATCGTGGAGGCGCTGAGGGAAGAAGTGCCGCAGGCCCGGCTGCGGGTGGACGCCAACGCCGCCTGGAGCCGCCCGCAGGCCCGGCGGATGCTGGGCGTGCTGGAAGCGCTGGACGTGGAACTGCTGGAGCAGCCGCTGGCGGCAGACGACCTGGACGGACACGCGGCGCTGCGCGCCCTGGCCCGGCTGCCGATCATCGCCGACGAGAGCCTGCACCATGTCTCGGACGTGCCCCGGCTGGCCGCCGCTTTCGACGGCATCAATCTCAAGACCGCCAAGCTGGGAGGTCCGCTGCAAGCGCTCTCAGCGCTGCGAACGGCGCGGGCGCTGGGCCTGGGCATCATGATCGGCTGCATGATCGAGTCGTCGCTGGGCATTGCGGGCGCGGCGCATCTGGCGGGCCTGGCCGACTGGGCCGACCTCGACGGCGCGCTGCTGCTCGCGGACGATCCGTTCGGAGGATTGGAGTGGCAGGCCGGACACCTGGCGCGGCCCAGCGGTGTCGGCTGGGGCGTGAGCCAGCGGTGATCCGGGTCGCCATCATCGGCGGGGGCAACCGGGGCGGCGACGTGTATGCCCGGCACCTGACTGAGCAGGGAGCCAGGGTGACGCATCTGGTCGAGGCCAGAGCGCCGCGCTTATCGGAAGTGGCGGCGCGGCACCACGTTCCCCCCGAGCGGCAGTTCGCCGACTGGCCGGGTTTCTTCGCGCTGGGCAGGGTGGCCGACGCGGTGGTCATCGCCACTCCGGACGATCAGCATGTGCAACCCTGCCTGGCGGCGCTGGCGCTGGGGTACAACGTGCTGCTGGAAAAGCCGGTCTGCCTGGCGGAAGCCGAGCTGGACGCGCTGCTGATCGCCGAGCGGGCCAGTGCCGGGCGGGTAACGGTCGGCCACGTGCTGCGGACCACGCCGTTTTTCCGGACGGTGGCGGACGTGCTGGAGAGCGGGCGGCTGGGCCAACTGGTGGGCATCACACTGGCCGAGAACGTGGCCTGGTGGCACTACGCCCACTCCTACGTGCGCGGCAACTGGCGCGCCTCGCCGCCCGCCGCGCCGTTCATCCTGGCCAAGAGCGTGCATGACCTGGATGTGCTGCGCTGGCTGGCGGGAGCTGCGCCCACGCAAGTGGAGAGCCGAGGCAGCCTGCACCACTTCCGGCCCGAATCCCGGCCTCCCGGCGCGGCAGAGCGCTGCCTGGACTGCCCGGTGCCGTGCCCCTACGATGCCCGGCGCATCTACAGCTCCCGGCCCCAGGGCGAGTGGCCGGTCACGGTACTGACGGCAGGCGGGCTGAGTCTGGAAGATGCGCTGCGCAGCGGTCCTTACGGCGAGTGCGTCTATCTGGGCAAAAACAACGTGGCCGACCACCAGACCGTCAATGTGACGTTCGAGAACGGCGTGACGGCGCAACTGACCTCCAGCGCCTTCACGCACAACAACACCCGCACCCTGAAACTGCTCGGCTCGCACGGCGAACTGCGCGGGCAGATGGACACGGGCGAGATCGAGCTGCACGACTTTCTGAGCGGCAAGATGGAGACACTGCAGGTGGAAACCGGCGGCAACCACGGCGGCGGCGACGCAGGCCTGGTGGCGGGGTGGCTGGCGTCTCTGCGCGGCGAGGCAGGCGTGCCGGTGGCGCTGGCGGAGTCGCTGGATTCTCACCGGATGGCGTTCTGGGCGGAACGGTCAAGGTTGGGAGATTGAGCGGACGGCGCTCTGATACTGGCATGCCTCAACCAACACCTGCGTGGCCTTGAGGCTGCCGAACCGGGATCGGGGCGGCTTACCAGGATTTTCTGGCGGCGCGCCGCAGTCGGCCTAGCTCAGCCACTCTCGCCCTGACGGATACTCAGCACCCTGGACGCGCCGCTCTGGTCGGTGGTGACGCCCCAGATGACCTGGGCCACTTCCATGGTCGCCTTCTGATGGGTCACCAGCACGAACTGCGCACCTCTGGCGGCAAACACTTCCAGAAAGTGGGTGAAACGGCGGATGTTGGCCTCGTCCAGCGGCGCGTCCACCTCGTCGAGGACCGCCAGGGGCAGGCCGCTGGCCACGCCAGGGGCAGGGTGATCGGAAGGGGCAGAGTCAGGATGGGCATGGTTGAGGGCGAAGAGAAACCCCAGGCCCGCCATCGTCCGCTCGCCCGCCGACAGCAGCGCCATGCTGCGGGTGCGTTTGCCCCTGGGCTGCACCTGAAGGCGCAGACCGCGCAGCCGCCCGTCCTCGCCGCGCTCGGCGTCCAGTTCGCCCTCGCCGCCCAGCAACTCGCGGCTGTACTCGGTGAAGGCCGCCCCCACCCGCCGGAAAGCCGCGCTGGTGGCCGCGTCCTCGCCGCGCGCCAGCTCGGCCAGATGCTCCGTCAGGGTCTGGGCGGCAGCGGCGGCGTCCTGACGCTCGGCCTGCATCTGGCCCAGGCGGGTGGCCTGCTCGGTATGTTCAGTCTCGGCCAGCGCATTGACCGGGCCGAGGCCAGCGAGGTCAGTGCGCACCCGAGTGAGTTCGGCATTCCACTCGCGGGGGCTGCCGGGCAGCAGCGCGCCCTCAGGCAGCGCTTCCAGGCTGCCCTCGCGGCGGGCCGCCAGAAGCTGGGCGGCTTCAAAATTCTCACGCAGCTTGTTCTGGCGGGCCAGCAGGTTGGCATACTCCAGGCTGGCCGCCTGCTGGCGCTGCTCAGCGTCGGTCAGTCCAGCCGGGCGGTGATGGGCAACCTCCTGCTGGCGGCGCGTCACCTCGTCGTCGGCGGCGCGCTGCTGGGCCAGGTACTCGGTGAGCGCGGCGGTGCTGGCCGCAAGGCGAACCTGGGCGGCGCGCTGCCGGGCGGCGGCGGCCTCGGCCAGCGCCCGGCGGGCGGTCAGGTCGCGGGCGTGGGCCAACTGCTCGGCCTGCTCGCGTTCCCGGACGCGCACGGTGCTCAGGGCGGCGTCGAGATCGGTCAGGCGGGCCTCAAGGTCGGACAGGGACACGTCCGAGAGGCGCTGGGGCGCGGCCAGCAACGCCTCCAGGCGAGACTGCACCCCCCGGCGGCGGTCCTGGGCCGCCTGAAGCGCAGTGTCGAGCTGGGTCACGCGGCGCTCGGCCTCACGCTCGGCCCGCACGGCGTCGGCGTTGCCGGGCGACTGGGCAGGCAGCGGAGCAGGCCGAGCGGCGAGGTCGCGGCCAAGCTGCTCCTCCTGCCCAGCGAGCTGCGCTGCCGCCGCGTCGAGCTGGGCAAGTTCATCCGTCAGGTCCTGCATCCGGCGCTGATCGGCCAGCACGCCCCCCCCGCCGCCCGGCAGGCGGCCCCCGGTCAGCGCGCCGCCGGGTTCGATGAGTTCGCCGTCCAGTGTCACCAGACGCGGCCTGCTGGCAAACTGACGGGCCAGCCGGGTGGCCGACTTCAGATCTTCGAGCAGCAGAATGTCGGCCAGCAGCGCCTCGCTGATCTGCGGCGGGTCGCTCGGGCACAGCCCGGCCAGATTGCCCAGCACGCCCGGCTGGCCCAGCAAGGCGGCGTCGCGGCGGGGGCGGACCCGCAGCAGGTCGAGCGGCAAAAAGGTGGCCCGCCCGCCCCGGCGCTTGAGCACCTCGATGATCTCGCGGGCGTCCGCCTCACCGCGCACCACCACCTGTTCGGTGCGGCGGCCCAGCGCGGCAGTCAGGGCCACCTGATATTCAGATTCCACACTCAGCAGGTCGGCCACTGACCCGATCAAGCCGGGGTGCCCGCTCAGCAGCGCCTGACGCGGTCCCTCACCGTAGCGGGTATAGCTGCTCAGAACTGTCTCCAGGCGCGAGTGCTCGCGCTGCAAGGCCGAGCGTTCGGCGCGGCACTCGGCCAGCTCACGCCCCAGCCGGGTGAGTTGGCCTTGCAGTTCGGCACGCTGCAAGGCGGCGACCTGGGCGGCCTGCTCGGATTGCTGGCGCTGCTGGGCGGCGGCGCTCAGCTCGGCCCTGGCCCGCGCCAGTTCGGGCGTCAGGTGCTCCAGCGCGGCGCTCAGTTCGGTCCATTCGGTTTCCAGGCTGCCGCGCTGGGTCTGACTGCGGGTAAGGGCCTCGGCCTGCTCGGTTTCCAGGCGGCGGGCACGCACCAGCTCGGCACTGAGCGGGTGCTGCTGTGCTTCCAGGCGGGCCAGTTCAGTGCGGGTCTGATCGAGTCCAGCTTGCAGCGGCGCGGGGTCGGGAGCCTCCGGAAGGCGCTGATTCTCAGATTCGCAGAGAGAGGCGAGTTCGGCCTCGGTCTGGGCCCGCTCGGCCTGGAGGTGGTGCAGCGAGCGGCTGACCCGGCGCTCGGCTTCCTGGGCCGCCGCGAGCAGTTCCAGCGCCTGCTGGTGGGCCGCCAGATCGGCTCGAAGCGAGGTCAGCACCGACCTGGCGGCTTCGAGCCGGGCGGCGGCCAATTGGGTTTGCTGGGCGACCCCGGCAGACTGGAGACTGAGTCGGGCCGCCTCTTCGTTCGCCGCACGCCACTCGGCGGCCAGGGTGTCCTGGCGCTGGCGGCGCAGCGTCTCGGTCAGGGCCAGTTCGCGCAGGCTGAGCTGGCGGTGGTGCCCAGCCGCCTGCGCCTCGGCGGCCAAGCGCTGCAGCTGCCGGGCGAGGTCGTGCTCGCCGCGCTCCAGTTCCGCCAGGGTACTGGCCGCGCCTTGCAAGCGGCGCTCGGCCTCCTCCCTGGCGGCCACCGCGCGGCTGAGGCCCGCCGCTTCCTGAAGGTAGCCGAGCAGCACCTGGCCCTCGGCTTGCACCACCGAACTGACCTCGCCCTGCCCAATGACGGCCAGCCCGCCGGGGCCGAGGCCGGTGCCGCGCAGCGCGGCGTGGATGTCGCGCACCCGCACAGCCTGGCCGGAGAGGTCCTGCTCGGCGCTGCCGTCGCGGTAGATCCGGCGGCTGAAGCTGAGCTGGCCCTGGGTGGTGCGGAGTTCGAGCTGCACCTCGGCCAGACCCAGCGGCGCTTTGCCGCCGGAGCCGTGAAAGATCAGTTCGGTGGCCCGGCCCGCCCGCAGCTCACGGGCACGGGCCTGGTGGGTGGCCCAGCGGACGGCCTCCACCACGTTGCTCTTGCCCGAACCGTTGGGGCCGATCACCGCAGTGATACCAGGGCCAAAGTCCAGGCGCACGCGCTCGGCGAAGCTCTTGAAGCCTTGCAGGGTGATGGACTCGATCATTTCAGCACCAGTGAACCCGCAGGCCGCTCAGTCGGCGCAGTCCGCTTTGGTGTAGGGGCGGGTCAGGTCCATGTGGCCGAGCAGGGTCGGGCTGCTCTGCGCGCCCACCAGAAACAGCACGTCCTTGCCCGACTGCTCCAGCAGGGTGCGGGTCAGCGAGCAGATGACCATGCGCTCGCCGCTGACGCCGTAATTGAGCTGGGTGTAGCTGGTCGGCAGGTTGACGTAGAAATGCGCCCCACGTACCCACACGTCCGGCACCTGACTGCCCTGCGGCACGTCGCGCAGGCCCTTGCCTTTCAGCGGCCCGCGTGCCCAGGCCACCAGCGCTGCCTGGGCGATCTTGCCGGACGACTTACCCTCCACCGGCACGGTGCGGTCTTCCTTGACGAAGCCGTCGACCTTGTCGTTGGAAAAGTAGAGCGTGAGCGCCAGCGGCTGCACCAGTTCGAGTTGCAGCGGCGGCGGACTGGGCGAGGCGGACGGCCTGGACACCCACTCGCGCACGGCCAGTGTGGCGACGAGCAGCAGCAGCCCCAACAGGTTGAAGGGGGTGATGAGACGTCTCACTGGCCGCTCCCGGTCAGGTTGGCAGCCCGCGCCTTGAGGAAAGTGGCGACGCTCAGTGCCAGCGCGTCCGAGACCTTGCCGGTGCGCTGGGGCGTGATCAGGTTGGCAAGGTCGCGCGCGTTCTGCGGCCAGCCGAGTTCAAGTTCAAAGGCGGCATGCGGAGCCTGACCAGCCAGATACAGGCGCGGCACCTGCTGCGCGCCCGCCTTGAGGCCGCGCGCGCCGAGTTCACCGAGCAGCAGCTCGGAGAGCCGCTTGGTCTCGCCGCCGTCGCCCACCGCCGCTCGGACGAGCGGACTGCTGCCGCCCGCATCCCGGTAAGCGTTGATGATCTGGGCGTCCTGCTCGCCCACCGACTGATACAGGGTGATGCCCTGACGGTTCGCGCCGGGGAAGCGCCCCACGCTGAGCGTCACGAAGACCTGACTCTGACGGGCCAGTTTCTCGCGCTCGGCAATCGGCAATCGGCCCGCCGCGCTGCGGGTCAGCTTGACCTGCCAGCCGGACTTGCTCAGCAGCTCTCCGGTGGCGCGGGCGACCTCCAGCGGAATGTCCAGGCTGCCGCCGCCCTTGGGGGCCGGGTCGAGCACGATCAGCGGCGTGCGCGGTGCGTCGGTGAGGGCCGCGACATTGCGCGGCAGGCCCGGCCCGACATCGAGGACCAGCCTCACACTGCCGGGGCGCACCACCTTGAAGAGGCGGTAACCCGCGCCGCCGCCCAGCGTCAGGTTCAGCCGGGCGTCGCCGTTGGCTGAAGTGACCTCGAAGCTCGGCACGAAGGCCCCGCGCGTGGCGTAGGTCTGCGGATTGGCGTTAACGCCCTTGAGCACCAGCGTCAGGACGTTGCCGACCACGTTGACGGCGTACTGCGGGTCACGGCTGAAATCCAGCACGATGCGGTCAGTGTCCTTGCCCGCCCGCGAGGACACGTTGGTGAGGGCCGAGATGGGCAGTGAAAAGTCACCGGTCTTGTAATCGGCCCCCAGCCCGCGCGCCAGGGTGTCGAGCGGCAGATACAGCTCTCCGTTGACCAGCGTGGCGGTGCGGGCATTCAGGCGGGTATTGTCGAGTTGCACAGTGTTGAAGGTGGTGGCAGCGCGCTCGGTGTCCTGGTCAATCGGCAAGATCAGTTCGTGGCCCAGGCCCTGCACGACCACGTAGGGGTCCTGGCGACTGATCTGGACCACGCCCGACAGGGTGCCCTCGGCAGCGTACTCGGCTCCGCCCAGCACGATGGCCTGGGTGGTCTGGCCGCCCAGCATCAGCTTGCTGTAGGCGTACTGCGCTCCAGCCACCCCCAGCAGCAGCAGGGCGGCCAGCAGCGCGGCGCGAAGGCGCAGATCGGCAGCACCCAGCTTCATGCGTTTCTGATTTCCTTGCGGGCTTCCTTGTCGGCCTCGGCGCGGCGCTTGTCGTGGAGCTTTTTGCCACGTGCCAGCGCCACCTCCACCTTGAAGAAGCGGCCCTTCTGATACAGCCGGGTCGGAATCAGGGTCAGGCCCTTGACCTTGAGCTGACGCTCGATCTTGGCGATTTCCTCGCGGCCCAGCAGCAGGCGGCGGGTGCGGCGGGGGGTGTGGTTGTTGTAGCTGGCATCTTTGTATTCGGGAATATACAACCCTTCGAGGTCAATGTCGTGGCCCTGCAAGCGGGCGAAGGCGTCCCGGAAATCGACGCCCCCGGCGCGAATACTCTTGACTTCACTGCCGGTCAAGCTGATGCCCGCCTCGAACCGCTCCAGCAGTTCATATTCAAAGTTCGCGCGGCGGTTGGTATACACGGGCCGCATTCTAGCAGGCCCGTTTATGAGGGCAGCCAGGAAGACGCGCCGGGGTCAGTCGTGCGGCAACAGGCGCGACAGCAGCGGCTGAACGACGCCCAGCAGGACCGGCGCAAACCAGGCGATACTTGGCTGAACGAACGCCAGCAGGCCCATCACTGCGAACACGGCCAGGTTGAGCCAGGCCCGGATCGCCAGCATCCGAATCGGGGCGTGGGTGCCCACCAGCGCGTGGACGCGGACGTAACTCAGCATCAGCACGTATGCGGCGCTGATCAGCATCTGGTTGAGGGCATACGGCCAGACGCCCGCTTGGACGCCGCCGTGCGCGCCGAGCACGGCGGCGCTGAACGGCAGCAGCGAGACCGTCATCAGGTACAGGACATTGAGAAAGGCGAGGCGCTGGTCGCTGCGGCGCACGAAGGTGTACAGGCGGCTGTGGCTCAGCCAGCTCAGGCCGGTGACCAGAAAGGTCAGGACGTAGATGGCGAGCTTGCCGAGCAGATCAATGAGCGCCTGATTGACGGCGGCGCGCTCGGCAACCTCACCCAGACCGCGCGCCACCTCCGGCAGGTTGAGTTGCAGCACCAGCAGGGTCATCACGATGGCGAAGACGCCGTCACTCAGGCCATGCAGGCGGCTGAGCGGGATGTCCTGTGCGTCGGCTGCCGGTAAACTCTCTTCGGTCGGCATGAATTCAGTGTAGGCCCAGCGGTCAGGTTAGTTTAGCGCCCCGCCAGGTCTTCCAGAAAATCGAGGGTGTGCATTGCCACCTCAATAGGATGCGAGTCGGTCAGGGCGTGGGTGCCGCCTGCCACCCGTACGGCCCGCGCGCCTGGAATCTCCTGAGACATCCTTTCCAGTGTCCAGGTCTGGATCACCGGGTCGGCGGTGCCCTCGATGACCAGCACCGGCGAGCGCACCCGCCCCAGCAGCGGACCGGTGTCGTGGTTGTACTGGTCCTGGGCCAGCTGGTAAAAGTGAAGCGGCCCGGTGCGAACGTACGAGGCCAGGCCGTAAGGCCACAGTTGCACCCGTTCGCGCGGCAGGTCCAGGGTCAGCCGCCACATCTGCATGGCCACGTTGGGGTTCTCGGGAATGCCGGTAGGTGCACAGGCGATCAGCGGCCCGGCGAGCAGCGGGTAGCGGGCCGCCAGATCGATGATGACCTCGCCGCCCAGCGAATGCCCCAGCAGTGGCGTGCCGCCGAGCTGATTGAGCCTGAGCCAGGCGGCCAGGTGGTCGGTGAGCTGCTCGATGTGGGCCGGGTACGTCAGCCGCCCCGCCGAGAAGCCGTGGCCCGGCGGATCGTAAACCCACACCTTGCGCCAGCGCGACAGGGTGCGCGCCAGGCGGCGGTACATCCACGAGGCGCAGCCCAGGCCCGGCACGATGATCACCGCTTCCGGATGGGTCTCTCCGTAGACGCGGGCGTGGGTCCGCAGGCCGCGCACGACGCTGAAGTGAGGGCGGCCCGACTGGGTGGGCTGCCCGGCGGCGGCGTTGCGGTTCGCGGTCATGCGGGACCAGGACCAGCCAGAAAGGCCAGCACCGCCGCGTTGAAGGCGCGCGGCTGATCGACCATCACGACGTGCCCGGCGTGCGGCAGCTCGACGTAGTGGGCCTGCGGCAAGCTGGCAGCGAGTTGCTGACCGAGTTTGGGCGGCACCAGCGGGTCGCGCGACCCCCAGATCACCAGCGTCGGCACCTCCAGGGTGGGCAGTAGCGCCGCCACGTCGTCGCGCAGCAGGTCGCGGGCCGAGCGGTAGAGGTTGGGCAGGCCGGTTCTGAGTGAATCGCGCAGCACCACCGGCATGAAACGGGGGCGGCCCGAGAACCCGGCACGCGGCAAGTTGAGCGCCACCTTCCACCACCGGGCGTGTAGCAGACCGCTGGCGCAGGCCAGCACCAACCGGCAAACGCGCTGGGGGGCGAAGGCGGTCACATACAGCGCGATCTGACCGCCCATGCTGTGCCCGATCACGGCAGCGGGCGGTAATTCCAGGCTCTCGGCCCAGGCCACGATCAGGCGGGCGGCGTCCTGCACGCCCACGACGCCGAGCAGTTCCAGGGTCAGCACCTCGTGGGCACTCGCCAGCGCCGGAGCATTGAAGCGCCACCACTGCCCCGAGCCGCTCAGACCGTGGATCAGGATGATGGGCGGCCCCGCGCCCTGGCGGGTGTAGCGCAGGGTGCGTTCACCGTCTCTGAAGGTGTGGACGGTCAGCGGGGAACGGAGCAAGGCGCGCACGGCCCGAAGCATAGCAGGCAGCCAGCAAAGCGGTTTTCAGGCCCCCTTCATTCCTGACCAGTGTGACCGTTCAATGTGCCTGCTCAGTGCGGTGGCTCATGGTCAGGAACAACTCGTGAATGCGGGCGTCGCCGGTCAGTTCAGGGTGAAAGCTGCCCGCCAGCAAAGTGCCGCTGCGGGCCAGCACGATCTGTCCCTGGTGCTCGGCCAGCACCTCGACGCTGGGCGAGACCGCCTCGATGACCGGAGCGCGGATAAAAACCGCCGGAAAGGGCGTTTTGAAGCCCGCAACATCGAGCGAGGTGCGAAACGAATCGACCTGGCGGCCGAAAGCGTTGCGCTGCACCGTAATGTCCATCAAGTTGAGGCTGGGCTGCACACCGAACTGCGGCGGCGTGCCGTGAATGGTGCGGGCCAGCAAAATCATACCCGCGCAGGTGCCGAAGATCGCGCCGCCCGCTGCATGGAAATCACGGATCGCCTGAATCAGCCCGTACTCGACCATCAGATTGCCGATGGTGGTGCTCTCGCCGCCCGGCAGGATCAGGCCTGACAAACCTTCGAGTTGCTGCGGTAGCCGGACCTCGCTGACCTGCGCGCCCAGCGACTGCAAGAGGCGCTTGTGCTCGCGGAAGGCTCCCTGGAGGGCCAGCACGCCGATGGTGGGAGATGAGGTCATGGAGACTCCAGGATTGGATGCTGAATGGGTGGGTGAAATTAGAGGGGACGGGGCCATGAGCGCGGCGTCCTGCCCCTGAAGCGGTGGAACAGCAGCGGTGGGTCAGCTTTTTTCAGCGTCGTGCGCAGAAGAACCCAGCCAGACCGGGGGTCCAGAAACCGGACGCCTCCGGTCTGACCGGGCATTTTCGACTGGGCACTCGCCCTCCCCACTCACCAGCCCCGGCTGGCCAGTCGCTCTTGGGGAATCAGCGAGTCGATGTTGATGCCGGTCATCGGCAGACCCAGGTTCTCGCTGACTTCGGCCAGGATATCGGGGTTGTCGAAGTGGGTCACGGCCTTGACGATGGCGCGGGCGCGCTTCTCGATCTGGGCGAGGTCACCGCCGCCGCTCTTGAAGATGCCGCTGCCGACAAACACACCGTCCAGGCCCAGTTGCATCATCAGCGCCGCGTCGGCAGGAGTCGCCACACCGCCCGCCGCGAAGTTGACCACCGGCAGGGTGCCGTGGGCGTGCACATATTGCACCAGATGGTAGGGCGCGCCCAGATCGCGGGCCACCGACATCAGTTCCTCGGCAGGGCGGGACTGGATCGCGCGCATCTCGCCCAGGATGGTGCGGGCGTGCCGCACGGCCTCGACCACGTCACCGGTCCCGGCCTCGCCCTTGGTGCGGATCATGCTGGCTCCCTCGCCCACGCGCCGCAGCGCCTCGCCGAGATTCTTGGCCCCGCACACGAACGGCACGTTGAACTTGCTCTTCTCGATGTGGTAGCTCTCGTCAGCGGGGGTTAGCACCTCAGACTCGTCGATGAAGTCCACGCCCAGCGCCTGCAAAATCTGGGCCTCCACGAAATGCCCGATGCGAACCTTGGCCATCACCGGAATGGTCACGGCGGCGATGATCTCCTTGATCATGCTGGGATCGCTCATGCGGGCCACCCCACCATCCCTGCGGATATCGGCGGGCACACGCTCCAGGGCCATCACGGCAGTGGCTCCGGCAGCCTCGGCGATGCGGGCGTGCTCGGGCGTCACCACGTCCATGATCACGCCGCCCTTGAACATCTCGGCGAAACCGAACTTGATTTCAGGGGTGCCTTGCTGGGTCGATTGGTTGGTCATGCCACGCAGCATAGTCTCAAACTGGCTCCCCCGCCAGGGCCAGAATGGGCAAGCCAGGGGAGCCAGTTTCAGTTACTCAAGGCAAAAACGCCAGCGGATCAACTGGAGTGCCGCCCAGCCGCAGCTCGAAATGCAGGTGCGGCCCAGTGCATTCGCCAGTGCAGCCGACGTAGCCGATCAGATCGCCCTGTTTGACCTGCTGGCCCACTTCCACGGCGGTGGCGCTGAGGTGGCCGTAGATGATAGTCAGGCCCAGGGCAGCGTCCACGGTGTAGACGTTGGTGCCGTATGCGCCGTCACCACTCTTGGTGACCTCGCCGTCCTGGGCCGCGTGAATTGGGGTGCCCATCGGCTCCACCATGTCGAGGCCGCCGTGAAACTGCTCGACATGAAACTCGATGTCCTCCTCTCCGAAGCGGCTGGTCAGGCGCGGGTGGTCGAGCGGCCAGACCAGCCGCAGGTCCGGCGCGCTCTGTTCGGCCAGCACCGCCGCCTGCATCTGCGGGCGCGGATCGTTGGCGGCCAGATCGAGCATCTGGCCCTTGATCGTCTGGGTGCGGGCCGCGTCCTCAACGTTCTGCTGGGCCACGAAGCTCTGGTACTCGGCCTGCCGGGCGCTGGCCTCAGCAGCCTGCTGGGCCAGCCAGGTGTCGTACTGGGCCTGACGCTGGTACTTGGCGACCAGGGCCAGCCGTTCGGGACTGTTGAGCCAGGCCTGATAAGCCTCGTAGCGGCGCTGGCGCTCCATGAGGCGGGCAGTCTTCCAGGCTTCAAAGGCCTGGTACTGGGCCAGCACCACGGCTTCCCTGGCCTGCTGGGCGGCGCGTTCACGGCGGGCCAGCAGTTCGTCGCGGCGCGAGTCGGCGTAGATGCCCGGCAGCAGCAGCTCGTCACCGACCCTGAGTTCGGTGGGCAGCGTGATGGCGTTGGCGCGGGCCACCGAGAGCGGCGAAGCACGGTAGAGGTGAATCAGCTCGGCAGCGCTCTGGCCGGGCTTGATTCGCAGCAGCAGGCCGGTCTCGCGGGTAGGAATGTTGAGCCGGGTGCCCACCGAGAGCTTGTCGAGGCTGCCGAGATCGAGATTGGCACTGATCAGCTCGCGCTCCGAGAGGTTGGAGCGCAGCATCAGAGCGCTGAGCGTGTCGCCGTAGCGCAGCGTCACGGTCTTGATGCTGGCCGGGCGGCGGACAACGACTATCGGCGGTGGCAACGGCACCCGCACCACCTGCCCCCCGGCAGCGGCAGACCCGAGGGCGCTCGCTCGCCGCCAGACTGCACCACCCGCAGGGCCGAGAGCGTCACGCCGTAGCGCTCGGCGATCTGCGCGGGGCGCTCGCGCGGTGCGGCGATGACCCAGGCGGTCCAGTTGCCGGGCTGGGCTGGGGTCTTGAGTCGGAACGGGGGACGCTGAAGCGGTACGGGAGCCGGGCGCAGCAGCGCACTGATCGGCAGCGAATCCGGCGCGGGCCAGGCCAGCACAGGCAGCGGGGTGGGTGCAGCCCAGGTGAGGCCCAGCAGTGACAGACTCAGGCAGGCGGCCAGGCGGCGGGCAGAATGCAGAAATGACTGGGGCAAAGCATTAGGGGCCAAGGCAGGTCTCCGGGGCGA
This sequence comes from Deinococcus rubellus, assembly GCF_025244745.1. Lineage (NCBI taxonomy): Bacteria > Thermotogati > Deinococcota > Deinococci > Deinococcales > Deinococcaceae > Deinococcus > Deinococcus rubellus. Next base: position 1,893,385 of record NZ_CP104213.1, on the reverse strand, counting down.
AATATGAGTGATCTGTCAGCATTCAAGCGCAGGAACCTGCCTTCAGATGTGAGAAATTCGGCTCCCCTCTCCCGGCCGACTTCAGCCGCCGCCCAGGGCCGCCAGGAATTCCTGGTTGTTGCGGGTCTTGCCCATGCGGCCCAGCAGCATTTCCATGGCGTCCGCCGGGTCCATGTCGGAGATGACCTTACGCAGCAGCCACATCTTGTTGAGCACCGCCGGATCGAGCAGCAGTTCGTCGCGGCGGGTGCTGGACTTGGTGATGTCCATCGCCGGGAAGATGCGCCGCTCCTCCAGACGGCGCGACAAGACGAGTTCGGCATTGCCGGTGCCCTTGAACTCCTCGAAGATCACATCGTCCATGCGCGAACCGGTCTCGACCAGTGCAGTGGCGAGAATGGTGAGGCTGCCGCCCTCACGGATGTTGCGGGCCGCGCCGAGAAACCGCTTGGGCCAGTGCAGGGCGTTGGAGTCCAGACCACCCGAGAGGGTGCGCCCGGTGGGCGGCGTGACCAGGTTGTTGGCACGGGCCAACCGGGTGATGCTGTCGAGCAGGATGACCACGTGGCCGCCGTCTTCCACCAGGCGGCGGGCACGCTCATGCACGAACTCGGCCACCCGGACGTGGTGCTGCGGTGGCTCGTCGAAGGTGGAGGCGATGACCTGCGCGCCCTGCACGCTCTCGCGGAAATCGGTGACTTCCTCGGGGCGCTCATCGACCAGCAGCACGATCACGGTCACGTCGGGGTAGTTACGGGTAATCGAGTTGGCGATCTTTTTCAGCAGCGTCGTCTTGCCGGCTTTGGGCGGCGCGACGATGAGGGCGCGCTGGCCCCGGCCAATCGGTACCAGCAAGTCGACGACCCGCAGGCTGATGCCGTCCGTGACGCCGGGTTCTTCAAGCACCAGTTGCTGATTGGGGAAGGTCGGGGTCAGGTCGTCGAAGCGAGGACGAAGCCGGGCTGCCTCGGGCGAGAGACCGTTGACCGCCTCCACCTGAATGAGCGAGCCGTAACGCTCGTTCTCGCGGGGGCGGCGGGCGCGGCCGATGACCTCGTCACCGCTGCGCAGAAAAAACTGCTTGATGATGCCCGCTGTGATCAGCACCGTGCGGGACGACGGGTCGAGCAGATCTCCCTGCAAGAAGCCGTAGCCGTCAGGACTGATTTCCAGGAAGCCGCGCGCCAGGGTCTGCCCCTCGCGCTCGGCCTGGCGCTCCATGATGGCCAGGGCCAGGGCGTCTTTCTTGAGCTTGCGGTAATTCTCGATGCCCGCCTGCGCCGCGATCAAGTGCAGTTCCGGCAGGATTTTTTGTTGGAGTTCGTAAAAGGGCAGGGTGTCGGTGCCCAGATGGTCGTTCACAGTGATGCCTCGGTTGGGGCCGCCCTCGCGGGGCGGGAAGTGAGCAAGATGACAGGCGGGCTTGGTTCGCAGTCTAGCGGTCTGAAGCGCGGGCAGGCAAAAGTACACCGGACGGTTGACCCGGCGAGCCGCCGAGTTTAGCATGCAGGTCGGCCCTCCAGCGGGGTCAAACAACCCTTAAAGCGAACGCGAGGACAGTAGGCAGAGCACACGCGATCACGAGCGAGTCAGGAACGGTGAAAGCCTGACGGTCCGCGCCCCGCCGAACATCACCTCCCGCGCTGGGCGAAGAAAGGCCGACGCCACGTGGCCGATTAGACCGCCCCGGATACCCCCCGGCAGAGGGCTTCAACGAGGTTGGCGAGAGCTGACGAAGTTGGGTGGTACCACGCAGACCGTTCATCACGGCGCGTCCCAGCAGTGTTTGGGACGCGCTGTTTTTGGCGCTCCGGGGAGAGGGTCAGAATGCAGATGACTGATATTCCGTTCGGCGTGACCGACTGGCCAGATGTGCCGGTGACGCAGCATCCGGGCGAGACCGGGGAAGCACTGTGGCGCACCCGGCAGTTCGGGAGCGTGCGGGTGCGGCAGGTCGAGTACACGCCGGGCTATCTGGCCGATCACTGGTGCCGCAAGGGCCACATTCTGCTGGTGCTGGAGGGCGAACTCGTCACTGAACTGGCCGATGGGCGCAGCTTTACCATGACGCCGGGCATGAGCTATCAGGTGGCCGACGAAGCCGAGGCGCATCGCTCGCGGACGGCGAGGGGCGCAAAATTGTTTATTGTGGACTGAACAAACCTGTTTCATATATATTCTAAACTGCTCAAAAAGGATTGCCCATGACCACCACCAACCGAAAGCCGTTGTTCCAAGCTGTTCAACAAAATCCGAAATTCCCGGCCCTTGAGGAGCAGACCCTTCAGTGGTGGGCCGAGCGGGGCATCTTCGAGCGCTCGCTGAAGCAGACCGAGGGCGGGCCACGCTACACCTTTTATGAAGGGCCGCCCACCGCCAACGGGCAGCCGGGCGTGCACCACGTGCAGGCGCGCAGCTTCAAGGACCTGTTTCCGCGCTTCAAGACCATGCAGGGCTACCACGTGCCGCGCAAGGCGGGCTGGGACACCCACGGGCTGCCCGTTGAGATCGGCGTGGAAAAGAAGCTGGGCCTGAATTCCAAGCGCGAGGTGGAAGCCTACGGCATCGACAAATTCAACGCCGAGTGCCGGCAAAGCGTGTTCGCCTACGAGGGCGAGTGGCGCAAATTTACCGAGCGGATGGGGTACTGGGTCGATCTGGACGACGCTTACATGACCCTCAACAAGGACTACATCGAGTCGGTGTGGTGGAGTGTCAAGCAGCTTCAGGACAAGGGCCTGCTCTACAAGGGCTTCCGGGTCGCGCCGTACTGCCCCAAGGACGGTACGACGCTCAGCAACGCCGAGGTGAGCGAGGGCTACAAGGACATCCAGGACCCCAGCATCTACGTGACATTCGATTTGACGGAGCCGCAGAAGCTCGGCCTGGACAATGGCGCAGCCTTCCTGGTCTGGACAACCACACCCTGGACGCTGCCGTACAACGTGGGCGTGGCGATTCACCCAGATTTCGAGTACGTGGCGGCCGCAGACAAGGACGGCAAGGTGGTCATCTTGGCCCGCAGCCTGCTGACCGAGGTGCTGGGCGAGGACGCCGAGGTGCTGAAGTCGTTTCAGGGCAGCGAGTTGGAGCGGGTGCCGTACTCTCCCCCGTTCACCGAGGCCTACGCCGCCGAGGGCGAGGGCAAGCCGGTTTGGATGAGCGGCCTGGATACCTATGTCTCCGACTCGGACGGCACCGGCATCGTGCATACCGCGCCCGCCTTCGGTGAGGACGACATGCGGCTGGCCCGCAATTACGGCTTCCCGGTCATCGTGGGCGTGGACGAGACTGGCAAGCACCGTTTCGGCCCGTGGAAGGGCGTGTTCTTCCGCGACGCCAACCAGGACATCATCCGTGATTTGAGGGCGCGGGGCGTGATGTGGAAGGAGAAGAACTTCGTCCACTCGTATCCGCACTGCTGGCGCTGCGGTACGCCGCTGATGTACTACGCCACCGAGAGCTGGTACCTGAACAACACGTCCATGAAAGCGCGCCTGATCGAACTCAACCAGACCATAGACTGGCACCCGCCGCACATCAAGAACGGGCGCTACGGCGGCTGGCTGGAAAACCTGATCGACTGGAATCTGTCGCGCAGCCGCTACTGGGGCACGCCACTGCCGATCTGGGAGAATGAAGACGCCAGCAAGTACAAAGTGATCGGCAGCTACCAGGAATTGGCCGAGCTGAGCGGGCGGCCCGAACTCACCGGCCCCGACTTCGATCCGCACCGCCCCTACGTGGACGACATCACCTTCGAGTTCGAGGGCGAGAGCTACCGCCGGGTGCCGTATGTGATGGACGTCTGGTACGACTCCGGCTCGATGCCATTCGCGCAGCACCACTACCCGTTCGAGAACAAGGAGAAGTTCGAGCAGGGCGGCTTTCCCGCCGACTTCATCGCCGAGGCGATTGATCAGACGCGCGGCTGGTTCAACTCGCTGCATCAGGTCGCCACGATGGTCTTCGACTCGGTGGCCTACAAATCGGTGATCTGCTCCGGGCACATTCTCGACGAGAAGGGCCTGAAGATGTCCAAGAGCAAGGGCAACATCGTCAACCCCTGGGACGTGTTCGAGCAGTACGGGGCTGACGCCGCCCGCTGGTATATGTACGTGTCCGCACCGCCGGAACTCAGCCGCCGCTTCGGGATGAACCTGGTGGGCGAGGCGTTCAGAAGTTACTTCCTGACGCTGTGGAACACTTACAGCTTCTTCGTGCTGTACGCCAATCTGGATCAGCCGGACCTGATCGCCGCACCACCTGTTTCTGAGCGCCCGGAAGTGGACCGCTGGCTGATGGCGAAAGTGCAGACGCTGATCGCTACCGTGACCGAGCGACTGGAGAACTACGACCCGACGGGATCAAGCCGCGCCCTGCAAGATTTTGTGACCGAGGATTTGAGCAACTGGTATGTGAGACGCAACCGCCGCCGCTTTTACAGCAAGGACGGCCAGGTCGATCTGAGCGCCTACGCCACCCTGCACGCCGCGCTCAAGACCGTGACACTGCTGACCGCCCCGTTCACCCCATTTCTGGCCGAGGAGCTGTATCAGAATCTGGTGCGGAGCGTGGACGCCAGCGCCCCGGAGAGTGTGCACCTGGCCAGCTGGCCGGTGGTGGATGAAAGTCTGGCGGCTCCGGCGCTGGTGGGCGAGATGGACGCGGTGCTGCGGGTGGTCAGCCTGGGCCGGGCGGTGCGCGGGCAGACCGGACTGCGCCAGCGCCAGCCGTTGCCACGCGTGATGCTGCGTGCCCGCAGCGGCGAGATGACCCAGGCTTTGGGCCGCTTTGCCGAGCAGATCAAGGAGGAACTCAACGTCAAGGAAGTGGAACTGCTCGACCAGTACGCCGAGCTGGTCAGCTACCAATTGCGGCCCAATTTGCCGCTGCTGGGCAAGAAGTTCGGCAAGGCGGTGCCGCAGGTGCGGGCCGCGCTGCTGGCTGCCGACGCCGCCGAGATCGCCCGCTTTGTCCGGGACGGGCAGCAGTTCGAAATCGTATCCCCCACCGGAGAGCGCTTCGAGCTGGGGCCGGACGAGGTGCTGGTGGACGCCAAGTCGCCGGAGGGGTTCGCGGCGATGGAAGAAGCCGGGTATCTGGTGGCCTTCGACACCTCGCTGACCCGCGAGCTGGAGCTGGAGGGACTGGCCCGTGACCTGGTGCGCGGCATTCAGGACGGGCGCAAGAAGGCAGGGTTCGAGGTGCAGGACCGTATCACGCTGCATCTGGAGTTGTCGGGCGACGCCAGAGACGCCGCCGAGGCGTGGCAGGAGTACCTGATATCGGAAACGCTGGCCGAGACGCTGGTGTTCGGCGCAGCCTCGGGCTTTGCGGCGGAAGTGGAAGGCGGCACGGCGTATCTGGAAAAGCTGGAACCTGATGGAGAGCCTGTCCACTGAGGCAGTCTGGCAGGGCTGCCCCCATGCCAGAAGGTGACAATCGTCAGGGGCGGCTTTACCAATCCATGACACAATGCTGCCTTATATGTCCGCGCCGACCCTGAACCCGTCCGAACAGGCCGCCGAGTCAGCGGGTCAGGCCAGCCGCACCGCCGCCCTGACCCCGGTGGACTACTTCCGGGGGCTGGCGATTCTGGAAGTGGTGCTGCACCACGCGTCCGGCGCGGCGCGGCGCTACGCCGAGGACGGCAGCACCGTGCTCCTGTTTCTTAACATCCTCAACCGGGTGCTGCATTTCGCGGTGCCCGGCTTTCTGTTTCTGTCGGCGGCGGTGCTGACCCGCAGCCTGCTGGCCAGACCCGACTACGGGCGCTACTTCTGGCGGCGGGTGGTGCGCGGGGCGTGGCCCTATCTGCTGTGGACGGTGCTGTACCTGCTCTGGAGCGCCTGGCTGGGCGACCGGCCCTGGGACGACCTCCTGAAGCCCGACAAGTGGCAGCTCTGGCTGGGCTACGGCAAGGGCAACTACCATCTGTATTTTCTGCTGGTGGCGCTGGAATCGTATCTGCTGCTGCCCTTCCTGCTCCCGCTGGCCCGCGCCCGCATCCGCATCTCAGCGGCGCTGGCGCTGGGGCTGGCGGTGCAGATCGGGATTTACTGGGCCAACAAATATTATCTGCACCTGCTGTATCCGGCGTCCACGGTGCTGTGGTATCTGGCCCCGGTGGTGCTGGGCGCGGCGGTGGGCGGGCGCTGGAGCGAGTTTCAGGACTGGTGGAAGCGGCGGCGAGGCAGGGTGCTGCTGCTCACCGCCGCCGCGCTGGTGCTGCACCTGCCGATGGCGCTGGCCTTTCTGGACGGGCTACAGGTGAGTCCCTGGCTCTACAGCGCCTCGACCTGGGCCTACACCACCCCGATGGCTTTGGTGGTGCTGGGTGCAGGCTACAGCTTGTGGCGGCGCGGTCTGGCACGCTGGGTGGGCCTTCTGGGCGGCCTGTCACTTCAGATTTACCTGATTCACCCGGCCATTCTGGAAGGTCTGGAGCACCTCTTGCCCTCCAAAAGCGTGGAGAATCTGGACACCGTGCCTGCCCTGCCGATGCTCCTGCTGATGGTGATGCTCTCGCTGACCGTGCCGCTGGGCCTCGCGCGCCTGCTCGCCTGGTTGCGGCTGAGCGGGGTGTTCTTTGGCCGCTGAGCGCCGGGCCGCTAGACTGACGGGAATGCGGCGTTTTCTCTTCACACTCCTGGGTCTGGTGATGCTGGGCACGGCCCCAGCTCTGGCTCTGACCAGCCCATCCAGTTTGCCCAGTTCGGAACTCCCCGACCCCCCGCAGCGCATCGCAGCGACCCGGCTGGCGGCCTTCGCCTCGGAGCACAGTTACCGCCTGCCGGGCGGCGGCCTGCTGATCGTGCCGCCGGAATGCCGTCTGGAGCGCTGCCCGCTGCTGACCATCTCACACTCGCGCGGGCGCACGCCGACGGAATTGACCGAGAGCACCAGCTTTCAGCCGTTTTTGCGCCAGTTGCTGGCTGCTGGCCTGCCGCTGCTGATCTCTGCCGAGGGTGGTCCCGACGGCTGGGGTGGGCCGGAAGCATTGTGGCAGCTCACCCGCGACTACACCCTGTCAGTGAGCAAGTTCAAATTCTCGGGTCGCACCTACGCGCTGGGCGTCTCGATGGGCGGCATGTCGGCGCTGCGGGCAGCGGTGGACGCCGTGTTCGACGTTCACGGCCTGATTCTGATTGACGGACGGGTCAACCTCACCGATGCCTGGAACAGCGGCCAGTCGCGCCAGCCGGAGCTGAGCGCCGCCTACGCCCTGAAAGGCCGCCCGCCCGCTGCCCACGAAGACCCGCTGGCCTCGCTGCCCGCCAGCTTCCGGGTGCCGCTGCTCGTCTTCGGTAGCCCGCAGGACACCACCGTGAACTTCAAGCGCAACGGTGAGGCACTCTACGGCAAGGCGGCGGGCATCGGCAGCCAGCTCGTCCATACCAGTGGCCCGCACCTGGGCGGCTCGCACCTGAGCGAACAGGTGGCCGCGCAGGTGGTGGCCTTCGTGCAGGGCCTCCAGGCACGCAAGTCGCCCTGAACAAGGTCAGATACCCTCGAAGAAATCGCTGTCTATTTTCTTGACCTGATAGGTGCTGCGGGTCAGCACGCCCACCCCGTACTGAATCATCAGGTCGGCCAGGGTTTCGCCGCCGATCAGGATGATGTTGCCAATCTGGCGAGCGGTGTCTGTGGCGCTGGAACTGAAGCCTGCGGTGGTGATCAGCACGCCCTTTGAGGCTTTGTGATAGGTCAGGCAGCCAGAAAAGTTCCGCACTTCCTGGCTGCCCACGTTGTTGGCCCACTGCTTGGCCTGAACGTAGACCTGGTCCAGTCCCAGCGGGTCTTGCTTGACGACCCCGTCGATGCCGTTGTCGCCGCTGCGCCCCAGCGCCTGGCCCGCGTCTCGCACGCTGCCGCCGTAACCCATCGCCACCAGAAGCTGCACCACCAGAATTTCAAATTGCTGCGGCGTGAGGGCGCGAACCTGGGCGAGGAGTTCGTCGGCCAATGCAGCACTGAGTTCGGCGTAGAGGGCGTCGAGCTGCTCATCGGGCGGAATCTGCTTGAGGTGGTCCGGTTCCGTTTCCGTTTCGTTCACTCCGTTGACGATTGCTTGCTTGCTTCCCCTGAACGCCACATATTCCGGAAAGCGGTTGAGCACTTTCATATCAATGCGGTCCGGAACTTCCTTTAGCAACTGCTGACCCCGCTCGGTAATTTTTACGGCTCCCCGTGTCGGGCTGAGCAGCACGCCCGCTTTGACCAGATGAAACTTCGCCCACAACACCCGGTTGGCGTATTTGGCTTGTTTGCCGCTGGGAAGCAGCTCCTGAAGGTCGGCCTCGCTAAGTTGAAGTACAAGGCGCAGCGGCTGGTAAAGGTCCCTGATACGGTACTCCTGACCGTTCTTTACCGCTTCGAGCATCGGCCTCATGAACGTCTGAAAATCGGGAACTGCCATTCCCCAACTTTAACCCAAACAAAAAAGCCGCCCACCCTGCGGCAGACGGCCCCAACTCAATTCCTGGCGCTCAGTCGGTGTACGCTCCCACCGCCGCGCTGCTGACCAGTTTGGCGTACTTGGCCAGCACGCCGCGCTTGTACCTCGGCTCCGGCTGCACCCACTCTTTCCGGCGGCGCTCGATCTCGGCCTCGTCCACATGCAGGGTCAGCTCGCAGGTCTCGGCGTTCAGCTCGATGGTATCGCCCTCATGGACCAGCGCAATCGGGCCGCCGACAAACGCTTCCGGCGCGACGTGGCCGACGACCAGCCCAAAGGTGCCTCCCGAGAAGCGCCCGTCGGTGATCAGACCTACGCTGTCGCCCAGGCCCTTACCGATGATGGCCGAGGTGGGCGAGAGCATTTCGCGCATGCCCGGCCCGCCTTTCGGCCCCTCATAGCGGATGACCAGCACATCACCGGGGTTGATCTGGTCGGACATGATGGCGTGCATCGATTCTTCCTCCGACTCGAAGACGCGCGCCGGGCCAGTGATCTTGATGGATTTCAGGCCGCTGATCTTGGCCACGGAGCCCTCGGGCGCGAGGTTGCCGCGCAGAATGGCGAGGTGCCCCTGGGCGTAGAGCGGCTGATCGTAGGGACGAATCACGTCCTGGCCCTCGTTGGGTGCGTCCGGCTCGTCGGCCAGATTCTCGGCAATGGTTTTGCCCGTCACGGTCATGCAGTCGCCGTGCAGCAGTCCGGCCTTGAGAAGCATCTTCATCACGCGGGGAATACCGCCGACCTCGTGCAGATCAGTGGCGACATACTGGCCGCTGGGCTTGAGGTCGCAGAAGACCGGCGTCACCTCACGGATGCGCTCGAAGTCGGCCAGCGTCAGGTCGATGTCGCAGGCGTGGGCAATCGCCATCAGGTGCAGCACCGCATTGGTGGAGCCGCCGACGCCCATGATGACGGTGATGGCATTCTCGAAGGCCTGCTTGGTCAGGATGTCCAGCGGGCGGATGTCAGCCTCAATGAGCTTCAGCAGGGCGCGGGCACTGTCGGCGCTGCTCACCGCTTTCTCGGCGTCCACGGCGCTCATGGTGCTGGAAAACGGCAGGCTCATGCCCATCGCCTCGAAAGCCGACGACATGGTGTTGGCGGTGTACATGCCGCCGCAACTGCCGTTGCCGGGGCAGGCGCGGCGCTCGATCTCATTGAAGTCCTCGCGGCTCATCTTGCCTGCGCCGAGCGCGCCCACCGCCTCGAACACCGACACGATGGTCAGGTCTTTGCCGTTGTAGTGGCCGGGCTTGATGGTGCCGCCGTAAACGAAAATAGCAGGGATGTTCAGCCGGGCAATGCCGATCATGGCCCCCGGCATGTTCTTGTCGCAGCCGCCCACCACGATCACGCCGTCGTGCGACTGGCCCCGGCTGACGGTTTCGATACTGTCGGCGATGACTTCGCGCGATACCAGCGAACACTTCATGCCCTCGGTACCCATGCTGATGCCGTCAGACACGGTGATGGTCCCGTAGACCTGAGGCATCCCGCCGCCTTCCTGAATCGCGCCCGTGATGTGCCCGGCCAGTTCGCCCAGCCCGTTGTTGCAGGGCGTGATGTTGCTCTGGGCGTGCGCCACACCGATGATCGGCTTCTCGAAATCGCCGTCGGTGAAGCCCACCGCCCGCAACATGGCCCGGTTGGGCGCGCGCTCGTCACCCTGGGTGACGTGGTAGGAGTTCCAGTTGAGCTTCTTCTTGGTGGTGGTGTCGGTCATACGGCCAGTCTAGAGCCTGGGACCCGGCACGGCGGGCAGGCGTCTGGGCAGCCCACCCTGATGGAGGCATGAAAAAAGCGGCCACTCGGGCCGCTGATTCCTAAAAGATAGCGCAGTATTCGGGCAAAGTCAAATATATGCAGTGGACCTCACTCAGCGCCGCACCGGCAACCGGCCCAGCCCCCGGATCACGAAACCGCCGCCGTACTCCGGCAGGGCGGCGGGGTCAGCCAGCCGCAAGATAGGCGCGTGTCGCACCAGCGCCCGCAGGCTCAGTGCCAGTTCCAAGCGGGCCAGCGGCGCGCCGAGGCAGTAGTGGCGGCCCAGTCCGAAGGTCAGATGCGGGTTGGGGTCGCGGCTGAGGTTCAGTTCGTCCGCCCGCTCGAAGCGGCGCGGGTCGCGGTTGCCGCTGGCATAGATGAGGGCCACCTGATCGCCCATTTTCAGGGATACGCCGTTCCAGTCGAGGTCTTCCAGGACGTAACGCTCAAACATCGGCAGCGGCGTGTCGAAGCGCAGCAGTTCCTCGACGGCGGTGCGAAACGGCTTGGGGTCGCCCTCGCCCGATGCCTGAACGAGCTTCTTCCAGTGTTCCGGCTGCCTCAGCAGCGCCAGCACACCCGCCGACAGGCCGTTAACGCTGGCCTCATGCCCGGCATTGAGCAGCAGAATGCAGGTGTCGGTCAGCTCGGATTCGCTGAGCATCTGGCCGCCGTCCTCGACCTGCACCAGCGCAGTGATCAGGTCGTCTTGGGGGTCGGCGCGGGCGCTCGGCAGCCAGTTTGCGGATCAGGGCACTGAACTCCACGACAGCCCGCTCGGCTTCCGATTGCTGCGTGCGGGTGAACTGCGGTTCATACAGCTTGACGATGGCCGCGCTCCAGGGACGCAACTGAAAGCGCTCAGCCTCCGGCACACCCAGCAATTCGGCGATCACCGTGACCGGCAGCGGCTCGGCGTAGTCGGCCACCAGATCAAACTCCGGACCCAGCGCCGAGAGCCGCTCCTCCAGAATCGCCTCGATACGCGGCTGCAAGGTTTCCACCCGCCGGGGCGTGAACGCCTTGCCCACCAGCGAGCGCAGCCGGGTGTGCTTCTCGCCTTCCGAGTCGAGCATGTGGTTGCCGTTGAAGGCGTCGAAGTGCTGCTGGGCCGGGTCGGGCAGCGGCCAGCCGAGTTCGTCACGCGAATACAGATGGGTCAGCGTGCGCCCAAAGCGCTTGTCACGCAGAATGCCGGAAATGTCGTCGTAGCGCAGCACGACCGTCCTGTTCAGGGCCGTATCGAAGAAGAGGGGCGTTTCCTCGCGCAAGCGTTCGAGCGCCGGGTAAGGGTTCTGGACGAAGGCCGGGTCGGTCAGTGGCAGATGTGGAGACATACTCAGAGCATACGGGGCGGCTCACTCCAGCATGAACCTGACAGCTTCCTGCACGTGAATGGCGGTGGTGTCGAACACCGGCACCGCAACATCGGCTGCACCGACCAGCAGGCTGATCTCGGTGCAGCCGAGGATGATGGCCTGTGCGCCCCTCGAAACCAGGTCGGCCATGACGCGGCGGTAAATGACACGTGACTGCTCTGTGACGGCATTGCGGCACAACTCGTCGAAAATGACGCGGTGGACCTCAGCGCGGTCTGCCGGGCCGGGCACGATCACATCCAGACCATACTTTTCCGAGAGCCGACCTGTGTAAAAATCCTGCTCCATCGTGAAGGCGGTGGCGATCAGGCCGACTTTCTTCAGACCCGCTCCTTGGATGGCCTCCCCGGTGGCGTCGGCGATGTGCAGCAGCGGCAGGCGGGTGGCCGCCTCGATGTGCGGGGCGACCTTATGCATGGTGTTGGTGGCAAGCAGCAGGCCCTCAGCCCCGGCGCGCTCCAGGCCACGTGTGATATCGGCCAGAATTTCGCCCGCCTCGTCCCACTCGCCACTGGTTTGCAGGGCCGCGATTTCGGCAAAGTCGACGCTGTGCAGCAGCAGCCGCGCCGAGGTCAGGCCGCCGCGTTGCCGAGCCACCTCACTGTTGAGCAGACGGTAATACTCCGCCGTGGACGTCCACGACATACCACCAATGACGCCGAGCAGTTTCATGAACTGAGGATACCCGGTCCAGGGATTCTACAAACGCCCGTTGGGAGCCAGGAAAGAGAAGGTCTCTTCGAGACGCTATGAATGGTGTGTTTTAATTCGTCCCGGGCGGATTCCAGCGCCCGGCACCAAAGAAAAGACCTTTTTGATCATCTTTCGCGCCGTCCTCTACGCTTTCCTGGGTTCGGGCTCACTGGGCGCTGCCTTGGGCAGCCGAACTTCAGGCGCGCCCATGAGGGCAAGCCCCGTCTGGCAGATAAGTCCACTTCCCGTTATCCTGAACGCGCACACTGAGAACATGCGCCGAAACAACGCTCTGCCGCTGATCGTGCTGTTCGCCGTGTTGATCGTCCTGGCCGCTTATCTGCTGCTGCGTCAACCTGGCTCAGGCCAGGTGGGCACAGCCCAGCCTTCAGGGGACGGCCCAGCCCGGCAGGCCGGGAGCGTGCCCAACTCCACCCTGACCCCCGGCGACGTATTGACCAGCGATAAGGCCGTCATTTGCCGGTCGGGCTACACCCAGACGGTCCGTAACGTTCCAAGCAGTCTCAAGACCCAGGTGTACCGCTCCTACGGCGTGACTTCGCACCAGCCGGGCGAATACGAGATCGATCACCTCATCAGCCTCGAACTCGGCGGCTCCAACAGTGTGAAGAACCTCTGGCCGGAAAGCTACGTGACCAAGCCGCTCAACGCCCACGTCAAAGACAGTCTCGAAAACAAACTGCACGCGCTGGCCTGCAATGGCACCATCAGCATGCAGGTGGCCCAGCAGGCCATTTCCAGGGACTGGACGGCGGCGTATGTCCAGTACGTGGGGCCGCTGCCAACCCACTGACAAGGATTCCGGGCCATCAGTCATGAAATGACTGTTGACCCGACCAAAGGGAGAAGGAAAAAACGGACGCCGGGATTGGACGAAAGCCGTAAAAGCCCAGCACTCCAGGGAGAGAGATGAACGATTCTGGCACCTCAGAGCCCAAGCCCGCAGCGCTGCTGGCCGCCCAGATTTCAGTGACCGACCGGCTCGGTCAGCCGGTCAAACGAGAGCTGAGCGCCCGCGAACGCTGGCTGGCAACTCAGGCGGAGACTGCCCTCCATGCCGCCCAGGCGTTGACGCCCGGCACCACGCTCAGCCGCCTGGAAATCAACGGCATGTTGCCGGACACCAGTTCCAGCTATCTTTACCTGCGCTACCAGCCGGACGCGAATCAGCCTGCCACAGCGCCGCAGGAGTTCTGGGCCTGCTTTCGCCGACGGGCCAGCTTTGACCAGAAGCGCGGGCTGATCGGCGTTCCCTCAGCCCTGGCCCCCGCCTGAGATGCACCGCCCGATTGGTAGCGCCTCACTTGGCGCTGAACTGCCCGCCCTCGGCCTTGGTCAGCACGCCGCCGACGAATTCGCCCATACCCAGCACCGTGACGGGCGCGCTGCCCCAGGTGCCGCTGCCCGTGATCGGCCCTTCCCAGTAGGCGATCGAAGTCGTCTTGGAGAGCAGTTCCTGATCGTCGTGAACGGCCTTCAGGGTCAAATCGCCCCGGTCGGACTTCACCTTCCAGTCGAGGGTGTAGGTGCGCCCGGAAGGTGAAGTCCACTGGCGCTGCGGGGTCATGGTCACGTTGCCGACAGCGCGGGCCACCCCGTCCACACCGACTTCCGAGCCAGCGAGTTGCACCACGGTGCCGTCCAGGGTTTTCACGCGGTAGAGCATCAGGTCCGAGCCGTCCGAGAGATGCACGCCGAACCAGTCCCACAGGGCATTGCGGCCTGGCTGCTGGTCACCCCACTGGTGGTCGAGCCAGGCCAGTCCCCGCGCGGGTTGGCCGTCAATGGTGCCGCTGACGTTCAGGCGGGTCACGCTCTGGTAATACAGTTGCCCAGTTTCAGGCGTGCCGGAGTAGCCGGGCGGATGCACCACCGGCCCCTTTTCGGGCGTCAGGGTGAGTTGCAGCGGCCCAGCTTTGAGGTCAAACGGTGCGGCGGGCGTGTTGGCGCTCTGGGTCAGCGTCCAGTCACCCTGCCGGACGCTCAGCGGCGGAAAAGAGAATTTGGCGTCCTGGCGGCCCTCTTCCAGAAACGTCAGCTTGCCGGTATTCAGATCAGTGATCGCCAGGTGCGCGGCAAAGTACGGAATGCCTTTGTAATTGACCTTGAACTGCGCCCAGTGAAACGCCTGCTGGGTGTCGGGCAGGTAGCCGGAGACATACCACCACTCAGTGGCCGCGTTGTTCGGCCCCAGGGCGGCAGGGTCAGGAATCCTGGCCGGATCAAAGGCAACGGCGCGGGGAACGCAGGCGGTCAGGAGCACGGGGGCCAGCCAGAGCAAGCGCTTCATAACCTACTCTAGGCGGGCCGGACGCCGGGAAACTGCGCCGGGGGCTACGCTCACTGCTCTGCACTCATGGGTCTTTCGGGTTGACGGTGTTCAGTCGCCCCGGTACCAGCCTATGCAGCAGCGCCACCAGGTCGGCGGCCATGAACTCGTAGTCGTCGGGAATGCCGAGCGTGAGGATTCGTGCGTCGGGCAGCGCACCTCTGAATCTGGTCCGCAGCTCGTCGCGGTGACGCTTTTCCATGCACACGGCCACGTCAGCCTACTCCAGCAGGTTACGGGTCAGCGGCGTCTCGGCACGTCTGTCGGTGCCCGTCGAGGCGACCTGCCAGCCGGGAACGCCGCGAAAGATCGTCTCGGCGGTGCGGCTGCGGAGTTTGTTGTGGGTGCAGACGAAGACGACCCGCAGCGGGCGCTCATGGGCCGCATTCAAGGCCCGCACCTACGCTCCAGCCAGGGAATTTCGGCAGCGAAGTGAGCGGGCGCGTGCTGGCTGGCCCACTTCGCTGCTGCCGCAACATCCATGGTACGCGGCGGTATTCCACATTCCAGCTGCCAGCCGTGCGCGTGGAGAACACCTAGCAGGCAGGCGTACTCATGGGCGTCCGTTCTGGACAAGACAGGGGGCGAGCGGCTGGCTGCCTTTCTGCCTCGACACCGGGCCAGCATTGACTACCGTGACGCTGCCCACCGCCGTCAGCATCTCGCGGTGGGTGCAGCCGACGATGCAGACCGTTGTTGTAGAGGGCGTCGGGCGCAGTGGTGTGGATGTCGGCCGGTACTGCCCGCAGAGCGAAGGCGTTACCATGCACGTTTGAGAGAACGGCTGGCCCCACACCCGCGACCTTACGGACTCTGCTGGCGAATTCATAACCGCTGGTACAGACTGAAATATGTTGCGTCCAATGCCAGCTCCCGAAATCCCGGCTGAGACTGCTCGTATTGCTCGAATGGCGTATCCGAAAGGCCATATGTTCATGCGTCTACGTGACGAGGTTGGGATGCTTCTCGTCGACGAGGATTTCGCCCAACTCTATTCCACACGGGGACAGCCCGGGCTGTCCCCGTGGAGATTGGCGCTCGTAACGCTTATGCAGTTTGTTGAGAATCTGAGTGATCGGCAGGCTGCTGATGCTGTTCGGGGCCATTTGGCGTGGAAATACGCGTTGTCCCTAGAGCTTGGTGACCCCGGCTTTGATTCGACAGTCATGAGCGAGTTCCGAGCACGATTTCTTCAACAAGACACTTTGTTGCTGCTCTTGGACCGATTTCTCGAGCGATGTCAGGATCTCGGGTTGTTACGTCGCCATGGCAAGCAGCGTACGGACTCGACTCATGTACTCGCAGCGATTCGTGTGATGAACCGGTTGGAACTGGTCACTGAAACGCTTCGCGCTGCGCTGAACGCACTGACTGAGATTGCGCCAGCTTGGTTACATCAGGTGAGCGACCCGATTTGGTATGACCGGTATGCGCACCGGGCAGAGAACTATCGCCTGCCAAAGAGTGAAACCGCCAAACAGACGTACGCGGCGTGTGTGGGTCAGGATGGTCAAACTCTTCTCGGACTGCTCAAGCAGTCCGAAGCCCCTCAGGGTGCTCTTCAATTGCCTGAGATTGTGGTCCTGCAACGCTGCTGGGCGAGCCAATTTGTGGAAGCAGAAGGGAGGCTCCGATTCAAAGAACGCAAGGAACTCTCTCCCAGTGTTGAGGCCGTGGAATCTCCATATGATCCAGAGGCACGATTCGGTACGAAACGCGGGAAGGGCTGGATCGGTTACAAGGTTCACCTGACCGAAACGTGTGAGGATGACCTCCCACGGCTGCTGACCTATGTCACCACCACGCTGGGAAATATGAATGACGCGCCCATCGGCTTGATCATCTAAAATCAGCTCTTTCAACGAAATTTGAGTCCAAAGCAGCATTGGCTCGATGCTGGATACCATGGCGCGGAACTTATTGTGGCTGCCCGTGAGCAGCATGGAACGCAGATTATTGGGCCGGTGCGACTTAACAATAACTGGTCTGGCCAGCATGTCCCAGGCTTTGATCTTCGATCATTTGAGATTCAATGGCAGCACCGACAGGTCGTCTGCCCACAAGGGCAGACGAGTGTAGCCTGGACGTCTACGGCCCGAAAGAACGGTCAGGCTCTGATCAACGTCAGATTTGCGAAGGAGAGCTGTCGACCTTGCCCCGTGAGAGCGCAATGTATTCGTTCAGGAGATCGTGCAAAATCGCTAAAGTTTCAGCCGCAAGCCCAACAGGAAGCACGGTACGCCGCACGTGACGCCATAAAAGACCCGCTCGCACAGCAGCTTTACCACCGGCGTGCAGGGATTGAGGGGACCCTATCCCAGGGCGTTCGTGCGTTCGGCCTTCGCCGATGTCAGTATATCGGCGAGCAGAAAACCAGGCTTCAACATGTCCTGACTGCGATGGCCATCAATGTCGTCCGGCTCGATGCCTGGATGATTGGAGAGCGGCCCATTGGGACTAAACATTCCCGCTTTGCTCGCCTTCAGGTCGCCTGAATTCGCCAGCAGAGTCCTTACGGCTGGGGCCGCCGCAAAAAAGCCATCACGACGCCGAACAGCAGACACGTCACCAGTAGCGAGACGAGACTCACGCCGAGGCTGAAGGCAGGAGAAAGCAGGTCCTGGCTGAGCTTGTAAACGCCGAACGGCAGCGCCCAGCCGAGGGCATACAGCCCGGTACGCCGCGCAAAGTCGGCGGTGCGGCTGGCCTGCGGAAAGAGCTGCACATTGAAGATGAAGGCCGGAATCAGCAGCAGTTGCGACAGGAAAAACCACAGCGGTAGGGTATTCAGGCCGCCGTACTGGCTGGCTGCAAAAAAGACATTGAGGGCCGCCATGACCACGGCTGCGATAAGGGCGATGCGGAGAAGTGGATACATAAAGGGCAGTCTAGCGTTTGGGTCCTCGGAGATTGATCCGGCAGCGCGGCCAGCCGAGCGGCGACGCCCTGAAGAGTCAGTCTCTCAGGCTCCCGCCTTGGCATCTTTAAAACTGTTTTTTACGCTGCGGCCCGCTGCGCTTTGCCCCGCCGTAGCTGTAAACCCAGCCCATGAAAAGGCCAGTGAAGACACCCACAAAAAGAGGTTTTTCAGTAGAGTTGCGTCGTCAGAGCTTGGTCGGAAAGGATCAGCAGGAGCACCAACACGCCGACAAAGGTGTCAACTACTGCTCTATGTACGCGGCTCCGCAAAACGTCAAGTGGCTGCCAGATGACCTGCCACAGCAGCAAAGCCGTCAACACTCCAAAAGCTGCCCAGTACCACAGCGGCACTTCACCCACGCGCCCAAATTGACCTTACGCGGCCGTCAGCAAGCCAAAAGCCAGAATGACGCCGCCGCTCAACAACCTCGGCCAGAGTTTCATACGCCATTTTTCGCAGTTAAGGTAAGACCTGTCTGTAATGCTCCACCATCGGGAACGGGTCGTAAAAGTGGTGCATCAGCGAACGCCATTGCTGATACTCGGGGCTGCCGCGAAAGCCCTCGGTATGGTCTTCCAGTGTTTCCCACCACACGAACAGGGCGTACTTGTGGTCGTCTTCCAGACACACTTGCAGCTCGTGACGGAGGTAGCCGGGCATGGCGCTGATGATGGCCTGGGCCTCTGCAAACGCCGCTTCAAACTCGGCGGTCTGGTTGGGGCGGATGTGGAGCAGGGCAAGTTCCTGAATCATGGATGGCTGCTTTTGAACGCGTGCCTCTGGTTCCAGATGTAGCCGAAAAGAAGGCCCATCGTCAGACCCATGAACAGGGCGAAAAACCAGTCGGGGCGCGGCGAAGCATGGTTGGCCAGGGTAAAGAGGAACATGAAGAGTCCTGTCGTCATACCCACACGCCAGCCCAGTGGCACATGCCTCAGCGCCGCGAGGTTTGAGCGCTGCGGCCACTGGGTCAGGAGAACAACAACCGCCAAAGTTAGCGCCCCCCAGCCCCAGCGGGGCACATCAACCAACGACTGGCCGTCCCACCGATGGCCAACCAGGATGATGGCCGTAAGCACCAGCGCGCCCAGAAGACGAAGATGGAGAGGCGATGATTTCATGTGCCCAGACTATCTCCTCCTACCCGAAATACCCCAGCACGTCAATCAATGTCCTGGCGTAGTCGTCTACCCTGATGCCGCGCTTCTGAATCTTGATGGACGGCGGGAAGGTGGTCACTTCGGTCTTGTGCGGGAACTTCTTGAGGCCGCCCGCGTCGTAGTCGAGCGCTTTATAGGCGAAGGTGATCTGGAGGTCAGTCATGGTCTCGCCGATGCTCAGCACCCGGCGGGCCAGGGCGGTGAGCCGCAGCTTGGCGAGGTCGATGAAGTTCTGGACCTCACTGCTGGGGGGGCCGAACTTCTTGCGCAAATCACGCTCGACGCGGCTGATGGCCTGCAAGGTTCGCGCTTCCGAGAGCCGCCCGTAGGTGCTGATGCGGGCGTCCTCGTCGTGGCCGAAGTACTCGGCGTCAAGGCGGGCATTAATGGGGAGGTCGATGCTGACGCTCAGCGGCACCTTGATCGGCTCGCCCTTGAGCTTGGCCACCGCCTCGGCCAGCAGCTCGGTGTACACGTCAATGCTGACCGCCTGCACGTGCCCGTGCTGCTCCTCACCCAGAATGTTCCCCACTCCACGAATCTCCATATCCTTCTCGGCCAGCAGGTGCCCGCTGCCCAGGTCTTGCAGGTCGGCGATGGCCCACAGCCGCCGGGAGGCGTTCTCAGTCATGCGCGGCGGGAAGAACAGGTAGGCGTAGGCGTCGGTGCTGCGCCGCCCGACCCGTCCCCGAAGCTGGTAAAGCTGCGCCAGCCCCAATCGGTCGGCCCTCTCGATCAGGATGGTGTTGGCCTCGGGAATGTCCAGGCCGGTTTCGACGATGGTGGTGGAGACCAGCACGTCGAAGGCCCCCTCCTCGAAGCCGAGCATGATCTCCTCGAGTTCTTCCTCGTTCATGCGCCCGTGCGCCACGCCGATGCGGGCTTCCGGCACCAGATTGCGCAGGTACAAACTACGCGCCCCGATGCTGGCGATGCGGTCATGGATATAGAAGACCTTGCCGCCGCGCTCGATCTCCGACACGATGGCGTCACGCACCGTCACCGGGTCGAAGGGGGCCAGGATGGTCTGAATTGGTTTGCGGCCCTTGGGCGGTGTCTGGATGCTGGACATGTCGCGCAGACCGACCATGCTCATGTAAAGGGTGCGCGGAATCGGGGTGGCCGACAGCGCCAGCGTGTCCACCGCCTTGACCCCTTCGGGAATCTCGATCTTGCCGTCCTTGCTGATTTCCGGCATGCCGCGCAGCGCCCGCAGCTTTTCCTTCTGCGACACGCCGAAGCGGTGCTCCTCGTCCACGATGATCAGGCCCAGATTCTTGAACACGATGTCGCTGCTGAGCAGGCGGTGGGTGCCGATGATGATGTCCACCTTGCCCGACGCCAGATCCATCAGAATTGCCTTGGCCTGCTTGTCGCCGGTGAAGCGCGACAGCCCCTCGACCCGCACCGGCAGGTCCTTGAAGCGCTCCACGAAAACCGAGGTGTGCTGCTCGGCCAGCAGGGTGGTCGGCACGAGAACGGCCACCTGCATGCCCGCGCCCACGACCCGGTGGGCGGCGCGCAGGGCCACTTCCGTCTTGCCGAAGCCCACGTCGCCGGAGATCAGGCGGTCCGCCGGGTTGGGCGCTTCGAGGTCTTTGAGGGTTTCCTTGAGGGCCGTTTTCTGATCAGCCGTCAGCTCAAATTCGAAATTATCCGCGATCTGGCGCTCCCACTCTTGGTTGGCGGGAAAACTGTTGCCGGGCGTGACCTGCCGGGCGGCGTACTGCACCAGCAGCTTGCCTGCCACTTCCTCAGCATTTTTCTTGGCGCGCTCCTTGGCTTTGGCCCAGGCATTCTTGTCGAGGCTACTCAGGGCGGGCGGGTCGTCGGTGGTACCGGGGTGGCGGCGCAGGGTGGGCAACAGCTCAATCGGCACGGCCAGAGCCGCCTCGTTCTTGTAGCTGATATTGAGGTAATCGCGGGTGACGCCCAGCACCGTGCGGGTTTGCAGCCCCTGAAACTGGCCGATGCCGTGCTCCGGGTGAATCAGATAGTCGCCCACCGCCAGTCCCAGCGCGTCGGTGACGGGTTTGCCGCTGAGTTTCTTGCCGCGCAGCGCCGAGCCGCCCTGAAAGCCGTAGATCAGGTCCTCGGTCAGCACCACCATGCGGGCCTGCTCCAGCACGAAGCCGCCCTCGCCGCTGGAGCGCAGGAAGCCCAGCTCGCCCGCGTCCAGACGCGGCAGATTCAGCCATTTGGGTCCTGTTTTATCCAACACCGTGTTGCCCAGCAGCTTCTCGGCCAGATAAGTAGCAGTGCGGTCATGCCGGACCAGCAGCAGCACCCGGTAGCCCGCCGCGCGCCACCCGTCCACGTCCGTCGCCAGTTCACCCAGCCGGGCGCGGTAATACGGTAGCGTCACCAGATCGAGCGTGAAGTCTTCCAGGATCAGCGGGGCACGGCCAAAACTGGTCACCTCACGCATCAGAAGCTGCGCCCACAGCAAGTCGGTAACGGGGCCCAGCACCGAGGCGTAGAACTCGGGGGCGTCGAGGAAGACCCGGCCCGGCAGCAGTTCCAGGCGGGTGGCGTCCCATTTGGTTTCGCTCAGGTAGCCTTCGGTGGGGGCAACGGCGTAACGCTCCAGCTTGCCACCGGGCAATCCGTCAGCGCTCAGTTCACGCAGGGTGTCGAGTTCGTCGCCGAAGAACTCAGCCCTCAGTGCGGCGAGCTGACCTTCCTGGGGGTCCGCCGTCAGGTACAGATCGAGCGTGTCGCCGCGCAGGATAAAGCCCAGTTCGTCGAGCCGCCCGTCGATCAGGCGTGGGTAGCCGAGGTGTTCGAGCCGCGAGAGCACCTCTTCACGCGGGTACTGGCGGCCCACCGTAAAGGTGAGGGCGTGGTCCTCGGGCCGGGCCGGAAACAGGTCCATCGCCGTCCGAATGTCCATCACGACGTGTTCGCGCTTCTCGTCCCATTCGCGCAGGCCGGGGTTGACACTGATGGGCGCGCCGAGCTGGCCCGCGCCCTGGTAGAGTGGCAATCGGTCGGGCGTGGTCAGCAGCACACAGGGGCCAGCGTGGGCGGCGAACAAGGCGGCGCGGGCCACCTGCGGGAGCAGCAGCACATTGCCTGGCGGCACACCCGGCAGCAGTTTGGAGAGCGAGGGCACGGCGACAGTCATCCGGTCAGTTTAATGTCTGGGCGCGGGGCAAAGGTCTTCAGATGAAGAAAGGCGCTACGGCAGCACCGGCATGGCGCAGCCCAGCGCCCCACCCGGCTGCGCCGCCGCCGAAACCTGCACGTCCAGGCCGCTGGCCCTAAATTCGGCGGGCGCGGCAATGTCCACCGTCATACCCTGGCCCAGCGCCCGCTGCACTCCGGCCCTCGGCGGCTGATCGGCGAGACCCATCAAGACGCGGGGCAGGCCGGGTGCCGACTGCCGGAAGCACCACCGGCTCAGCCACTGGGCCGCCGAGTTGAGGGCCTGCGCCTGCGGGCGTGTCAGCCTGTCACCCGCCGGAAGATGCACCCAGACCGACAGCTCGCGCACCTGCTCAGCCTGCACCGGGGTCTGGGCAGCGCTGCCCAGCAGCACGAACAGCTCGGCGGCAGGGTCGCGCCACTTCAGACGCTGCACCTGAGAGGTGGCGTGGGCCCGCTCGAAGGTGGCGCTCTCTATCAGATGCCGCTGCCTGAGCGTCTGAAGTGGATTCTGAAGCGTGGGGCCAGCGCCGCCCGCCCATGCACCCGAACCGGTCAGCAGGCAGGCGAGGAGCATCGGCAGCGGGCGCTTCATCGGTCCAGTCTAGCCTTCCCCAGAGGCCAGCAGCAGGGCTGAAGCACGCGGGCTTGAGCTGAACTTCATGTTCACCTTCTGGTCCGGCCTTCCGGGTCGACCGCCCCCCAGCAGATTTGCTATGCTCGCCCCTGCGTCACCGGGGGTGCCGACTGCGCTGATACCAGCGGAGCCCGGCTGAGATCACACCCCAGGAACCTGAACCGGGTCATACCGGCGGAGGGAGCGTGACTGCCGACCCGCCCTCCGGCTGCTTTGCCGTGAGCGCGGCGGCACCGCTTCTCCTCTGACGCCAGAGGGGATTTTTTATGATTAAACTGAAGTTGAACGTTTTGAGCCTGTTTCTGGTTGGCGGCCTCGCCAGCGCCGCGCCCACCACCCTCACCGTCATCACCCACGACAGCTTCGACCTCGACAAGAAGCTGATCGCTACGTTCGAGGCCCAGAACAACGTCAAGGTGCGTCTCATCAAGGGCGGCGACGCGGGCGAGATGCTCAACCGCCTGATTCTGACCAAGGCCAACCCGCTGGCCGACGTGGTGTACGGCCTCGACAACACCCTGGCTCCCCGTGCCGCCGCCGCCGGACTGCTGGAAGCGTACAAGAGTCCGGCGCTGAGCAAGGTCCCTGCCGCCGAGCGGCTCGACGCCTTCAACCTCAACACGGTGGACACCGGCTACGTGGCCTTCAATTATGACCGGGCCTGGTTCGAGAAAGCGGGCCTGGCGCTGCCCAAGACCCTCGACGACCTCAAGTCGCCCACCTACGCCAAGCTGACAGTGGTCGCCTCGCCCGCGACCAGCAGCCCCGGCCTGGCCTTTTTGCTGGCGAGCGTCAACTTCTACGGTCAGGCGGGAGCCATGCAGTGGTGGAAAGACGCGCGCGCGGGCGGCCTGAAAGTCACGCGTGGCTGGAGCGATTCGTACGACAAGGAATTTAGCCGCAACGGCGGCAAATACCCGATTGTGCTGAGTTACGCCAGCAGCCCCGCCGCCGAGGTCGCCTACGCCGAGGGGTACGACCCCAAAAAGCTTCCGGCCCAGTCGCCCACCGGCAACCTGCTGCTGCCGGGCAGCACCTTCCTGCAACTCGAAGGCGTGGGCGTCCTGAAGGGCACCAAACAGCCCGCGTTGGCCCGCAAGTTCGTGGATTTCATGCTCTCAGAGCCCGTGCAGGCCAACTTCCCCACCCGCATGTGGGTGTATCCGGCGGTGCAGGGCGTCAAGCTCGATCCGGTGTTTCAGTTCGCCCAGGTGCCGCAGGGTGTCAAGGCGCTGACGCCGATCAATACCCAGGCCGTGGTGGACGTGTGGGTGCGCGAGGTGCTGCGGGCGCGCTAAACCAGCGGGTCAGGTGGGCTTGCAGGCGTCCAGAATAATCGAGGCGAAACCCAGCGGTCCCCAGCCTGCCCGGTAGTCGGTGTTGCGGTGATCGAGCAACGCCGAGCGGTACACCGGGCCAGCTTCCGGTGACCAGGGCTGGAAGCAGAACTGCCCGCTGGGGTCGTGGTATTCCAGCAGGGTCACTTCAAAGCCTGCCTGAGTGAACACCCCGGCAAACGTCTGGGCATCGTAGACAATCTGGTGATCGGCAGCGGGGTGGTCAGCGGAACCGGGGCCGCCCACCTGCACCGTACACTGATACCCGGCATCGAGGAAAAAGGCGTCGGGAACAGCCACCCGCAACACGCCGCCGCGCTGAAGGTAGCGCCAGCACAGGCGGGCAGCGGCCTGACCCTGCGGCAAGGTCAGGTGTTCCCAGACGTGTTCGCACAGAAAGGCGTCGGCCAGCTCAGCACCGGAGAAGCGGGCAAAACTCTCAGGGTCGGTCAGGTCGAGCTGCTCACGCTGGGTGGCCGTCCAGCCGTCCCAGGTCTGCTCACCCGCGCCCAGGATGATGCGCCCGCCCATTTACCAGTCCCCGTCCAGGCTCAGCCGCACTGCTCCGGCCAGCGACTGACCCGGCGATAGCACCTTCATGTCGCTGCCCGCCACGCCGCGCGCCGCCAGATTGAAGGCGTCGGTGGCATGCGAGACGGGTTCCAGGGCCAGCGAGCCGTCGGGAGCGGTGAACAGGACGAGGTGCGAGAACACGTTGTCGGCGGTGAGGGTCAGAGCGCGCTGCCCCGGCCAGTCCCGACCCGGCCAGCCCACCCCCGACCAGCTCAGCCGCGCCGTGCCGTCCCAGGAAGCGAACACTGCATCGATCTGGGCTTCTCCCACTGGGCGGGCCACGCCGAAATCGAGGTTGGCGGGAATAGCCTGCGAACCGCCCAGCGGCAGGCTGTTTTCGTCGGTCGGATACCAACCGCCCGCCCCGAACTGCACCTGCGGCGGCTGGCCGTCTTGCAGGCGCTGGAAGTATGGGTGCAGGCCCATCCCGGCAGGCATCGCCTCATCCGAAACGTTGGTCAGGGTCAGGGCAATATCGCAGTGCGGGCCGTGCAGAAGGTACTCCAGACAGGCGGTAAAGGCCCAGGGCCAGTTCATGTCACCGAACTCCCGGCTGTCGAAGGTGCCGATGAGGTGGGTATCGCTGACCCGCTCGACCTGCCAGGGCCGGTTCCTCACATCGCCGTGCTGAACGAGCGTGCTGCCGGATTTGGGGCGCAGCTCAACGGTGCGGCCCGCGAACTCGAAGCGGGCGTCGCGGATGCGGTTGCTGTAGGGCATCAGCGGAAAACAGCCGGTGTCGCTGCTGCTCTCGACTTTGGCGGGGTCCACTGGCCGAAGCACCGGGCGGCCCGAGGCGGCGCTCAGGTTGAGAATGCTGGCTCCGTATTCCGGCACGATGTCGAGTGTCCAGTACTCGTTCTGGACGGTAACGGCCTTCACGGCTTGACGGCGGCGGGACGGCTACTGACCGCGTGATGAATCAGGATGCCCGCCGCCACGCCCGCGTTCAGGCTCTGCACCTGGCCCTTGACGGCAATGCTGACGAGTTCGTCGCACTTCTCGCGCACCAGGCGGCGCATACCCTCGCCCTCCGCGCCGATGACCAGCGCCAGGCGGCGGTCATAGTCCAGGCGGCGCAGATCGGTGGCGGCCTCGCCCGCTGCGCCGTAAATCCAGACGTTATCGGCCTTGAGCTGTTCCATCAGCCTCGGCAGGTTCTTGGTCTGGGCCACCGGCAGGTAGCTGGTGGCTCCAGCAGCGGCCTTGGCGACCACCGGTGAGAGCGGTGAGCTGCGGCGTTCCTCGACGACCACGCCGTGCGCGCCCAGCACCTCGGCGCTGCGGATGATCGCGCCGAAGTTGCGCGGGTCGGTGATACCGTCGAGCAGAATGATCAGCAGTTGCTCGCCCTTCTCGTCGGCGCGGTCGAGAATGTCGTCTACCGTCGCCCATTCCAGGTCTTCGATTTCGGCCAGCACGCCCTGGTGCTGGGTGGTTCCGGCGAGCTGATCGAGTTCGATGCGCGGCGCAAATTTGAGGTGCACATCGAAGGTTTTGAGTTCGCGCACGAAGGCTTCCTCGATGCCTTTGGCGACCAGAAGTTCGGAAACGCGCCCACCTTGCAGGGCTTCGAGCACGGGATTGCGGCCATAGAGAAGCATGGAAAGGAGTCTAGCGCGGGTGGAAGCCTTTACTCCGGCAGAAGGCCTACCGCCGCCTGTTCTACTTCATGGGTGTTAGCACAGCGCCCGTGCAGGTATACGTTCCACTGGCAGCAGGCGTGCAGTTGCTGAGGCTGACATTGAATTTGCCTGCTGTCGCTGAACTGGGCGTGGTGGTCACAGTAGTGGTTACAGGCTTCGGGGCCGCAGTAACGCCTCCGCGAATCGGCACGTTGGCAAACACCTTGTTGGCGAAGACGAGACGGGTGATGCTGACGTATTGGAGAGGGTAATCGAAGAAAAATGTAACTTTGACCGGCAGGTTTTTGTAGACACTGACGCCAAAAAAGCTAGTCGTGGAAGATTCGCCGCTACTCACAACAACTTGATTGGGTGGGTACTCCTTGCCGTCAGGACCAACCAATTTGAAGTACCCGAAGTAAAATGAGGCTGTTGTTTTATCTGAATTGCCAGTGTAGGTATAGTCAACGGTGCATTTTACAGATTTCGTATCTGTTTTTGTATTGACACGAATGCAGTTATTGAGATTGTAGCTCGCAGGCCCATCCTGCCAGGTTTGAGCAATACCACTTGCTCCATTCAGCGCTAAAACTGTAACAGCCAGGTAACTACTCAGCAGCAAAAACTAGGCATAATGATTTCACTGCGAAACACGCTGACGAGGCCATGCCAGACGTTCAATCCCTGCTTGTGGAGCGTCGAGATGTCACTCCGGATACGGGCGAAGTGCTGGCCGCCCTCCTTGGATCGGAAGCCCCCAGAGACCTTGCGTTTAACGCACCACGGCCTGATGTCCCGTTCGGCCTGATTGTTGTCAAAAGGCACACCTTCGTCGTGGAGGAAGCGCAGCACCGCCTCGCGGTGCTGCTGGCACCTCAGGGCCAGGTTGCGGCCTGGTGTCTGTTTCGTTCGGCCTCGTCTCCCAGGGACCGGAGGTGCTGGAGGATTGGCCTTCAGTCCAGCGTCCAGCAGGGCATCGAACTGCTGTTCGAAGGCGATCACGAGGTCGGGAGTGATCGTCCCATCCTTCTGCTGGTGGTACACCAGGCGCAGCGCGTCTCGCAGCTCTCCCGCCCATACTTGAGCGTGATGCTCGGCGAGGCCACGCAGTTCGCGCAGCAGGTGTGCCCCGCAGAGTGCGTGTTTCGCGGAGAGCTTGAAAGACGTGCTCCAGGCGTCGTGCATCAGGATGCCCTTGAACTGCGGCAGGACATTCATGGCTTCCAGCGCGGCGAAGCCCCGCTGGGAATGCTGGCCATCCAGGGTGAGCTGCGCGCAGCTCACGACATGCATCCACTGCAGCTTGCCGTTGACCTTGCTGCCGGTCTCATCGGCGTGCAGGACGGGTTGATTGAGCAGCGCGGCTTTGAGCTGTGTCTCGAAGTCGATGAGGCGGTCAGCAGCCAATTGGAGGTTCAGGACAATGGTGCCTTCACTGGGATGCGCTCCACACAACGCTTCGAGGATCTCCGTGGTGCGTTCCAGTGGTATGAAGTGTGCCGCATTCAGGGAGACCGCCAGCCCATGAACCCGAGACCCGTACTGAACCCGGCCGGGAACGTCGTCAGGGAAGGATGCGTGCTGGCGGTGCCGACACCCTGGGCAGACCTTGACGTCCGCGCGGTACTCGGTCACCTGCAAACGCAGCTCTGGCAGGTCCATGACCTGCCGTGCTACGTGCCCTTGGGCACTGACGCTCTCCCACGCGTGTCCACAGGCGCAATATCCGGTCAACGGTAAGGAGACGACCTCATCCACGTGCTCCGCCATCTTGAGGGTCTTACCGACATGACCACGTTGAGCGCCAGAAGACCGGCCGGTCTTCTGGCGCTCACTCTTGGGTACCCACGGCTTGTCTTTGCTCGGTGGTTGACTGGACGTCGTGCTGTCCTGTGCCAACCGGGCCTCGAGGTCCCGGAGCCGTCCGAGCAACTGAGCCACCTGCGCTTCGAGTTCACGAATCCGGGCCTCAAGGCGCTCACAGTTGGGACAGGGAACTTCGCAGATGTCCAACTGTAGCAAGGAGACTGAGCTACCTCGCTGAGTAGTTACACAGCCAGAACGATAAACTTTTTCACCGGCTGAGTTTACCCAAAGACTGCACTTCCAGCCTTAATCTAATGGGCCTATGCCCGCGCCCTTCTCCCCCATCCATTTCGACGCCAATCCGGTTGAACTCGCCCGCAACCTGCTCGGCGCGACCTTGCAGCGCACGCTACCAGATGGGCGCATTCTCACGGGCCGGGTGGTAGAGACCGAAGCCTATGACTGCCCGCGCGATCCGAGTTGCACGGCGGGGCGCTTTCACCACATCAAGACGCTGGAACTGAAAGCAGCACCGGGACAGTTCGTATTCTGGGTCGCCTACGGACATCCGCTGTTGCAAATCGCCTGCCGCGCCGAGGGCACTGCTGCCAGCGTGCTGATCCGGGCGCTGGAGCCGCTGGAAGGTGTGGACGCCATGCTGGAACACCGCCCGGTGGTGAGCGAGCGTAATTTGCTGAGTGGCCCGGCCAAGCTGGTGCAGGCGCTGGCGATCCTTCCCGAGCAGTTCCGGGGCCAGCCGGTCAACGGCGCGGCGCTGTGCTTGCTGCCCGGCCCGGCCTTGAGCGAGGAGCAGGTTAGCGTCACGGCGCGGGTGGGGATCGCGGCGGGGCGTAACCTGCCCTGGCGCTTTTACGAGACTGACAGCAAATGGATTTCGGGCGGCGTGCCAACCATGGACCTGGCAAACAGCAGCGCTTAGCTCCGCGCCTCCACTTCCTCCTGCGCCTGTCCCCAATCTTCCATGCGGGCCAGCAACTGGGCTTCCAGCTCGGCGGCCTGGTGGCCCAGCGCGGCGAAGTCGGCGTCGGGGGCAGCGTGGGCCAGGGCGCTCTGGGCCTCGTCGAGCTGGGCTTCGAGCTGGGCGACCTCGGTTTCCAGCCGCTCCACCTCGCGCTTGAGGTGCCACAGGCCCTTGCCCTTGGGCGCGGCGGGGTTTTGCCTCACGGGCGCAGCTTTGGCTTCCTGTACCTTCTCGGCGGGGCGATGCTTCTCGCGGTAGTACTGCCAGCCGCCGGGATACTCGTAAAATTGACCGTCCTCGATCAGCCAGATGCGGTCGGCCAAATGCTCGATCAGGCGGCGGTCATGGCTGACCATCAGCAGCGTGCCAGAAAAGTCGTCAAGCGCGCCTTCCAGACTTTCGAGCATCTCCATGTCGAGGTGGTTGGTCGGCTCGTCGAGAATCAGAAAATTGTGGTCTTCCTGGGCCAGCTTCAGCAGCGCCAGCCGCGCCCGTTCGCCGCCCGACAGCACCGCGACGGACTTGTCGTGGCTCAGGTACGGAAACATATAGGTGCCGAGCAGGTCGTGGGCCTCGGCGTCCTTCTCGACGTACTCGCGGGCCTCAAGGTAGAGGGTACTGTCCTCGTCCACGCCGTGCAGTTGCTGGTCGTAGTAACCTACCGTGACCCTGGCTCCGGTGCGGCTCTCGCCCCTGGCATCGTCGCTGGCACTCAGGCCCAGTAGCACCCGCAGAAAGGTGGTTTTTCCGGCTCCGTTGCGGCCAACCAGCGCCACCCGTTCGCCGTGGCGGATCTGCACCTGCACGTTCTCAAACAGGGTTCGCCCGGCGATGCGCTTGGTCAGGTGCCGCGCGTCGAGCACGATGTCGCCGCTGGGCGGTGCGTGAAAGAGAATCCGGGCGGTGCGCTCGGCGCGGGGCGGGGCCGTCGCCGCCGACTTTTTCAGGCGCTCCAGGCGGGTTTCCATGCTGCTGGCGCGGCGGGCCAGCTTGGACATGCCCAGGCCCCAGATCTTCATGCGGGCCGCCGACTCGGAAAGGGCAGCGACCTTGCGGGCGTCCTGCTCGGCGCGCAGGCGCTGGCGCTCCAGTTCCTCGTCGAGCAGGGTGCGGAAGGCAGTGTAGCTGGCCGGATACACCTTGACCTCGCCGCGCCACAAATGCGCCGTCTCGTTGGTGGCGGCGTCCAGAAAAGCCCGGTCGTGGCTGATGACCAGCAGCGCACCGGGGTAGCGCGACAAAAAGCCTTCCAGCCACTCCACCATTACGATGTCGAGGTGGTTGGTCGGCTCGTCGAGCAGCAGCACATCGGGGTTCTCGACGATCAAAGCAGCCAGGCCCAGGCGGGTGCGCTCGCCGCCCGAGAGCCGGGCCGTCTCGTCTTGCTCGCGGCCCCGGAAGCCGAAAGCCAGCGTCACGGCGTCCTTGCGGGCCCGGCGCTCGAAGCCGCCCCGGCGGGCGTAGTGCTCCAGCAACTCGGCGTGGTGTTCGATGCTCTCAGGCGTGCCGAGGTGCATCGCTTCGGCGGCGGCAGCGAGTTCGGCTTCCAGCGCGTCGAGTTCGTGGAAGGCCGCTTCCATGACGCCCTCCACCGTGCTGCCCGGCGCGAAGCTGGGGTCCTGGGTCAGGTTGCCCACCCGCACACCAGGAAACACCCGGATGGTTCCAGCATCGGCCTTCTCCGTGCCCAGCAGCAGCCGCAGCAGGGTGCTCTTGCCCGCGCCGTTGCGCCCCACCAGCCCGATGCGGTCACCAGGATTGATCTGCAAGGTCACATGGGTCAGGACTGGCTGAGCGCCGTAATCTTTTTGAACGTCCTCCAGGGCCAGCAACACGGGACCGAGTATGACACGCCGGGCGCGGTCTGCGCAGCCTCTCCACTCACCTGCCTCAAATACCCGCCCGACGCGCCGCCCGCTACACTACTCAGGTGCGTTTGTCGATTTTTCTACTTTGCGACCTGGTCTGTGGACTGGCCCTGACGCTGGGAGTCGCCGGGGCCGCGCCCTCGGTGCTGCGCGAGGTCAGCGGCAGCGTGGAGCAGCGCCGCACCGTCTGGCAGGCTGCCGCTGTGGGCGAGACGGTGGTGCAGGCGCTGCGAATCGGCGCGGGCCGGGCCACCCTGCAAAGCGGCAGCGGCCAACTGCTGGCGGCCAGCGGCTCGGCGCTGCGGATCTACCAGAACGAGCCAGATTTGCAAACCGGGAAGTTCTATCTCAGCGGCCAGCTCAGCTTCTTCTCGCAGAGCGCCCACCTCGCCAGCGACGGACGGGTGCGCCTGGACCTGCGCCCTCCAACCCGGCGGGTGGCAGTCATCTCGGGCACGGCGCGGCTGGCTGTGGGCACCCGCATCATCACCCTTCAGGCCAGTCAGCAGTACGATTTCGCCACCAAGCAAGTCACCCCGTTCGCCGAGCGCGACGCCTGGTACGACTCACGCTTCGTCGGCGAGGGCGAGGCGGTGGTGCAGTCCGTCAAGGGACCCGTGACGCTTGGACCGCTGGCGTCGGCACAACCGGGCAGCCCATCTGCTACGCCCATGCACAATGCCGCCGTGGACGAACGCCTGCAAATGGGCCAGCAACTGCTGACCGGCGCGAACGCCTTTACCGAGGTCGGCTTCACTGGCGGCGGCTACCTGCGGCTGCAACCGCAGAGTGCGCTCAGCGTGCTGAGCATCGACCAGGTGCTGTCGGAGGGTGGCCGCCGCCAGCGCGAGGTGACACTGCAACTCACGCGCGGCAGCGCCTGGAACGTGGTCGCCAAGCGCCAGGGCGGCTACGAGATCACCACCCCCACCGTCACGACGGCAGTGCGCGGCACGGTCTTCCAGGTGGACGAGGACGGACTGGTCAAGGTATTCGAGGGCCAGGTCGCTCTGCCCAGCAATGCGGGCTTGCTGCTGCGCCAGGACGAGCAACGCAGCAGCGGCGGCACCGTGAAGCCGCTCGTGCCCGACGCTTCTGACCTGGCCAACCAGGCACTCGACCGTCAGCGCGCCGCTCCCACCCGGCTCGACCTGAGCCTGGCCCCTGCCGCATCCGAGCTGAGTCTGACGGTCCGCAGCCAGCCCGACACCCAGCTCAGCGTGAACGTGGCCGGGCGCGATCTGACGGTGCCGGGCAATGCCGAGGGAGTATTTACCCTGGCTATGCGGCCGAACAGTCTGCCCGAGGGCCGCTACGACCTGACGGTGACAGCCCGGCGGCCCGGCAACAGCGCCAGCCTGCGGCGCAGCGTGCTGATTGACCGCAGCCCACCGGTTCTGAGCGGGGTGCAAGTGACTCGCCTGGGCCGCACCGCGCACCTGACTGGTCAGGTGGCCGACCTCTCTCCCAGCGTGCTGCTGCGTGCCGAGGTGGGCGGACAGATTTATACCCACACCCTGTTCCTGCCCCAGCAGACCACTTTCGACTGGCTGCTGCCGTTGCCGGAGCCGGGCACCGTCATCAAACTGAGCGCCACCGACGCGGCGGGCAACGCGGGTACGCCTGTGGTTTATGACGCGCCCTGAGCGGTGGCCGCTCGCCGCACTGCTGGCCGCCATCATTGCCGCGCTGCTGCTGACGGCACTGCCGCGTAACCCCGCCCTGCGAGACGTGCTCAACCGCAACTTGGCCGCGCCGCCCGATGCCCGCGTGGTGGTGGTCGGCATCGACGACGTGAGCCTGCGCGACTACGGCAACCTGACAACCTGGAACCGCGACCTGTACGTCCGCGCGCTGACCACCCTGCGCCAGGCCGGGGCACGGGCGGTGGGCATCGACGTGCTGTTTGACGCTCCTGCTCCCGGCGACGCGGCCCTGGCGCAGGCGGTCAGCTGGCCCGGCGCGGTACTGGCCAGCACTCCCCAACTGCCGCAGGGACCACACGGCTGGAACACCACTTACGGCGTCGCCAGCCTCAACCTGGAAAGCGGCGCGGTGCGGAGCTTCCAGACGGCCTACCGCAGCGTGGACGGCCAGCTCTGGCCCAGCTTCAGCGCCCAGCTCGCGCGCCTGGCCGGGGTGCCCAGGCCGCTGAACACCCAGCCCAAGATTCTGCGCTACGTCGCCCCCGACCCCAGCCGCCTACCTGTCTTCTCGTTTCGCGACGTGGTAAACGGCAACGTGCGCTTCTCAGACCTTCAGAACAAGGTCGTGCTGATCGGCCTGACCGCCAGCAGTTCGCCGGGCAACACCTTCCCCGATTCGCGCCTCGATTTGGTACCGGGAGTGGAGTTGCAGGCGCGGGCAGTGTCTTCACTGTTTGGGGAGCCGTTCCGGGTGGTGGCCCCCTGGCTCTCGGCCCTGATCTGCGCGGCCCTGGCGGCGCTGGCAGTATGGGCAGGCGGCCTGTGGGGCTTCGGGCTAGCACTGCTGGGCCTGGGCCTGAGCGCGCCCCTCTATCTGACAGGCTGGCTCTTTCCCGGCGTCACGGCTTCGCTCTCGGCCATCGTCGGCACGGCTTTCGTCGCCGCCGAGCGGGTCTGGACCCTGCGCCGCCTGGGCAGCCTCGATCCGCTGACCGGACTGGGCAACCGCCTGGCCTTTACCCGCGCCGCCGAGCACCGCTGGAACAGCCGGGCCGCCCGCCCGCTGGGCCTGCTGCTGGTTGATCTGGGGGGATTTCGGCGGGTCAACGAAGTGTATGGCAGGGCAGCGGGCGATCAGGTGCTACGCGAGGTGGCAGCGGCGCTGCGGCTGGGACGCACCCGGCGCGAACTGGTCTTCCGCTGGGGGCCGACGAGTTTGCCCTGCTAATCGAAGTCCAGGGTGACGTGACGCGGCTGGTCCAGCACCTTCAGACCACCTTCGCCGACCTCCGCTACCGCGACATCCCGCTGCGGATCAGCGTGGGCCAGGCCATCAGCACGCCGCAAATGACCCAGGCCGCCGAGCTGATCGAACAGGCGTCACGTGACCGCTACCGCATGAAGTACCGCATGGAGCAGCGCTGAGTGTCTGGTCATACCGATTCCGCTTAATTCCAGTAGCCCCAAAAACAGTGCGGAATGTACTTCCACAGCGCGGAATCGGTATCTTCTCATCCTCCCGCCGATCGGATGAGATCGCGTTCAGCACACATACGCTGTACACGATCTCATCGGACTCCGTATTAGATGCCGCCCGAATCGATCAGCTCCTTGGCACGCTGCACATGCGTTTCGAGATTGCCGCCCTCCACCGCCACCTGATCGGTCACGTCTACACCGTCCACCTTGACCCAGCCCTGCGGACCGTCGTCGCGGCCACCCCAGGCAGAGGGCAGCGCCACGTCAACTTGATCGGCTTCAATCGTCCGGCCTTTGTAGTCGAGTTTCATACGTTCAGCCTAGCGCCGAGGTCAGCGGCAACCTGCGGCGGTAGGCTTGGCGTTCCGTTCACGTTACGGCCCCGCGCGGCTGCCTGTGCTGTGCTGCTGCCAGTCTTGTGCCAGGGCCGGTATACTCGCTTAATGATTCCGACTGCGGCTTCTGCCAATATGCCGCCCGTGCCGGGGGCTGGTGGAGTGGTGCTGCGCGGCGACGCGCAAGACCCCCAGGTGCTGATGGTGCGCTACCGCAGCGGCACCTGGGCCTTTCCCAAAGGCCATCTGGAGGCGGGCGAAACGTCCCAGCAGGCAGCCATACGCGAGGTGCAGGAGGAAACCGGCGTGCGGGCGCAGGTGCTGGCGACCCTATCTGAGACCACCTACATCAATGACCGGGGCGAGTCCCGCCGGATCGCCTGGTTTCTGATGACCACCGAACCCAACCACACTGATACCAAACTCGAAGACACCTTCAGCGAGGGCGGCTTTCTCGGCGTCACCGAGGCCAGTACCCGGCTCAGCTTCACCGAGGACCGCGCCCTGCTGAATCAAGCCCTGATTCTCTGGAGAAAGAACCGATGACCCACTATGCCCTCGGCGACCACACGCCGGACGTTCACCCCACCGCCTTCACTGCGCCCAGCGCCGATCTGATCGGGCGAGTCCAGGTGGGCGAAAAAGCGTCGGTGTGGTTCGGCGCGGTGCTGCGCGGCGATATGGAAGCCGTCACAGTGGGGGCGCGCAGCAATGTGCAGGACGGCGCAGTACTGCACACCGACCCCGGCTTTCCCTGCACCCTCGGCGAGGACGTGACGGTGGGCCACCGCGCCATCGTTCACGGTGCGCGCTGCGAGAACGGCAGCCTGGTGGGCATGGGGGCCGTGATGCTCAACGGTAGCCGCCTGGGCCGGGGCGCGGTGCTGGGGGCCGGGGCGCTGCTGCCCGAGGGCCGCGAGGTGCCAGACGGGATGCTGGCGGTGGGCGTTCCGGCGAAGGTCGTCAAGCCAGTGGCGGGAATGGACAATGCTCAGCATTACGTCGACAACGCCGAGCGCTACCGCGCCGAGCTGAGGGCCGTCGAGCCTTCCGGGAAAATACCGTGAGTCGCCCGCCAGACTCCGGCAGCGGCGAGGGCAAGGAGGCCAGGCGGCGGCTGCCGCCCCGCTCTCCCGAGGTTCGTAAAACCGGGAGCGGCGAGAACCCAAAGGAGGGTGCTGCCCCAGACAGTCCCAGCACAGACAACCAGCTCTCCGGACTGCTCGACGGCCTGAGCCTGCCGGAGCAGTTTCTGGCGGCGGGCGCGGTGCAGGCGGACGGCACTGAGGCGAGCAGCATGCCCGTCAACGTTGCCGGGTCCGGCGAGGTGCGCTTGACTGCCCCGCCGCAGGAGCAGATCGGTCAGACCACGCCGACGCTAGAAGCCCAGACGCGGTCCGTTCAATCACCTCCCCCCCGCCAGGCGCGCCGATGATCACCCAGCTCAGCCCGATGTTTCCGGGAGCCACGCCGTTTCTGGCCCGCTTCCTGCCCACCGTAACGCCCAGCCACACCGGCATCCAGACCGGATTCTGCAACCTTCACGACTTCCTGCGCTTCCTGCACGACCAGAACTGGTACGGCTTCCTGCACGCAGGACTGGGCGAGCAGGCCGCCTACGTGCTGGTCTACGAGGGCCGCACGGTGGCGGCAGCGGGCCTGAGCAGCACCGGGGAGCAGGCGCTGGGCGAGCTGCTGCACCTCTACGACCAGGGCGCGCCGCTCTCGGCCTACCCGCTGGACAAGCACCTGGCGCACATCCTCAGCGGGGTGGGCAGCCGGGCCTGGAAGTTCAATCTCACCGACGACTTCACCGGGCTGCACTCGCGCCCCGGCGAGGCGGTCTTCTACGATCAGGGCCAGGTGGTGGCGACCCTGCCCGCCGGACTGTCGTATGAGGGGGCCTTTCCCGCGCCGCTGCGCCCGCAGACCCTGATTCTGCCGCGCAGTCTGGCGGGCTGGGCCCATCACGGCTACGTGGCGACCCTGCGCGGGCGCGACGCCGTGAACGCCATTACCACCGCCCACCAGAGCTTCCGCTCCCGCTACGGTGCCGAGGGCCTGACCTTTCAAAAAGCCCTGATCGATGGCCTGACGCCCGCCGAATTCGCCCTGCGCCGCGACGTGGCCCTGCACGACCTCGAGGCGCTGCTCAAAGAGCTGATCAGCGCTGGATACCTGAAAGACGACTGAACCGTGCCGAGAACCCCTGTTCCCATCACCCTCGCCATCGAATCGGCCACACCTTACCTGGCGCTGGGCCTGCTGACCCCGCAGGGCGAGTTCGGCTTGCGGCGCGAGGTCGGGCGTACCCACGCCGAGCAGCTTCCCGGCGCGCTCGAAGCGCTGCTGGCAGAGGCCGGATTGAAACCGAATCAGCTTGAGCAGCTCATCGTCGGCACCGGGCCAGGCTCGTACACCGGGGTGCGGGTGGGGGCCAGTTACGCGCTGGGCCTGGGCCGGGCCTGCGGCGCGCCAGTCCTGGGCGTCAGCACCCTGGAGAGCCTGATCGACACGCAGCAGGACGGGATTCAGGCTGTCTCGCTCGATGCCCGTAAGGAGCAGCTCTACGGCGCGGTCTATGTGGTCGGCGGCGGCGTGGTCGTGGACAGCCTGATTCCGGCGGCCAAGTACCCGCACGCCGAGTTCGCAGCGCAGGTCGGCGGCCATCTGTGGCGGCAGGACGCCCCGCCCGACGCCGTGGCTCTGGCCTGCGCTGGCCTGGCACACGGCCTGAGCGACTGGCAGTTGCAGTACCTGTGACGCCCCATCTGGAGCGCCTCATGCCCAAGCGGCTGGCCCGATGAGGCGGTGAGTATGCTGCGGCTCTTGCTCACGCTGCACACGGTAGAATCGCAGGTGTGATTCTGCGCCGCCTCGCCCTGGTTCTCGCTGTCGCGCTGGCGGCGCTGCTGCTGTTGGTCGTGTTCGGCCCGGCGCTCTACGGCCCGGCACTGCTCTCGCGGCTGGGCGGCGCTGACCGACTTTCAGTCTCGTCCATCAGCGGCCCGCTGTGGAACCTCTCGGCGCAGAACTTGAAGGTGACCGGGCCGGGCCTTGATGTCAGGGCGAAGTCGGCGCGGGTCGGCCTGGGAGGCTTCGATCCGGCCACCCACACGGCGCGGCTGAATGTGGCGCTCAGCGGCGGCGTGGTAGACCTGAACCTCAAGTCACTGCTGAGCAAGTCCAGTTCCGGCACTTCCACTGGCCTGGGTCTGCCGCTGGGCCTCAAGGTGCTGCCCGGCGACCTCGACATCAAGGACGTGCAGATCAACCTCGACGGCCAGGGCATCAACGTGCCCAGCGGGCGCTTCAGCGTGACAGGCAGCAGCACCGCGCCGGGCAGCGGGCAGATCAGAATGCAGGGGCAGACCGCATTCGGAAACGCCAGCGCCACGCTGCACTACGCCGAGCCAGGCGGCAGCCTGCGGGCCTGGGCCGACCTCGACGCCGACGCCCGGCTGATCAACGCCTACTGGAAACCCGGCGGCGTCACAGCCGGGCGGGTCCAGGGGCAGTACCGTTTGACGAACGGCGCACTGGCGGGCAACTTCAAACTGATGGGCGGGGCGGTCAAGGTGCCGCAGGCCCGTTTCGTCGCACTCAGCGATCTGACGGGGCGCTTCACCCAGCGCGGCAACTTGGTTCAGGGGCAGCTCGGCGGGCAAGGGCTGGGCGGCCCGGTGACGGCGCAGGCCAGCGTGGATTTGAAGGCCCACCACTTCGAGGTCACAGCGCAGGCCAGCCCCACCCTCGCGGCACTGGGCCAGGCGCTCAAGCTGCCCGCCAGCGGAAACGCCCGGCTCACGGCGCGGGCCAGCGGCTGGACCGACGTGAAGGTGAGCGCCGATGTCAGCAGCTCCCAGGGCCAGTTTGCGACCATCCCTTATCAGGGCCTGAGTGCCGCCTACCGCTTCGAGTCGCAGCTCCGGAACAAGAAAGCACACATCCTCCAAAATAATCTGAGCTTCGAGGTCGGCACCCGGCTGCTGAAGGAGCGCCAGCAGCTCGCCGGAACCTGGACCTTCAACAAGAGTGGCCGCCTGAGCCTGACCGGTGAGCTGGCCCGCAAACCACTGAACCTGACGGGCCAGATCGACGCCCACAACCAGCTGACTATCCAGGGACAAGGCCTCGGCGGACCGGCGCAGGCCAGTTACCAGCTCAGGGAGCGCGAGCTGAGCGCCACGCTGCGCCCCGACGTGTACTCCCTGACCGGCGAGCTGTCGGCCCAGGGCCACCTTGACGATCTGGCGTTGAGCGCCCGCCAGCTCAAGGTCGGCCCCCTCGTCCTGAACGGGCAGGGACAGTTGAACACGAACGGTCTGCGGGCCAGCCTGAATGCAGACAGCGGCGGCACCTTACAGGTCGACACCAGCCGCAAATTCATCGGCACCTGGCAGGCTGCCGGGCTGAAACTGGCGGGCGTCTCGGCCAGCGGAAGTGGCAGGGTCAACCTCGTCAAAGGACTCGCTGGGCAACTCAGCGCCGATGTGCCCAGCGTGACCAGTTCACTCAGTGGCCCCATCAACCTCGATTGGCAGAACCGCAGCGGCAGCTGGCAGGCCGGGCAGCAGCATCTGAAGTGGAGCGGCGACACCTTCAGTCTGGACGCCAATGACCTCAGGGCAGCGGGCGTAACCATTAACGGGCAGGCCAGCTACCGCACCGACACCCGGCAGGCCAGCATCAAGGCCAGCACCGACCTACTCGGTGAAATACAGACGCTGGCGGGACAGTGGACGCCAGGACACACTGGGGCTTTTAGCATCAGCGGGCAGCTTCTCAAAGCGCCGCTGACCTTGACGGGGCGGATTGATGCAGCCAACAAACTGACAGTGCAGGGCCAGGGCATCGGTGGACCCATCGAAGCCAGTTTCGACCCGGCCAGCCAGCAGCTCAGCGCCCAGCTCAACCCCTTCGTCTCCGGCGTCAGCGGCCAGTTGAGCGTGTCGGGTCAACCCAGCGATCTGGCCCTGAGAGCTGCCAACGTCAGGGTCGGGCCGCTGGTGCTGAATGGACAGGGACGGCTGGACGGTGCGGGGCTGCGGGCCAGCCTGACCGAGGCGGGCGGCGGGGTGCTGGGGGTGCAGGGGCAGCTCAGCGATCTCGCACTGAGTGTCCGGAATATCAAGGTGGGACCACTTACGCTCGGTGGGCAGGGACAGCTAGACGCGAACGGTCTGCGGGCCAGCTTGACCGAGGCGGGCGGCGGAACGGCCAGCCTGAACACCGACCAGCAGTTCGCGGGACGCTGGACTTTGAACAGACTGAAACTGGCGGGCGTCTCGGCCAGCGGAAGTGGCAGGGTCAACCTCGTCAAAGGACTCGCTGGGCAACTCAGCGCCGATGTGCCCAGCGTGACCAGTTCACTCAGTGGCCCCATCAACCTCGACTGGCAGAACCGCAGCGGCAGCTGGCAGGCCGGGCAGCAGCATCTGAAGTGGAGCGGCGACACCTTCAGTCTGGACGCCAATGACCTCAGGGCAGCGGGCGTAACCATTAACGGGCAGGCCAGCTACCGCACCGACACCCGGCAGGCCAGCATCAAGGCCAGCACCGACCTACTCGGTGAAATACAGACGCTGGCGGGACAGTGGACGCCAGGACACACTGGGGCTTTTAGCATCAGCGGGCAGCTTCTCAAAGCGCCGCTGACCTTGACGGGGCGGATTGATGCAGCCAACAAACTGACAGTGCAGGGCCAGGGTGTCGGTGGACCCATCGAAGCCAGTTTCGACCCGGCCAGCCAGCAGCTCAGCGCCCAGCTCAACCCCTTCGTCTCCGGCGTCAGCGGCCAGTTGAGCGTGTCGGGTCAACCCAGCGATCTGGCCCTGAGAGCTGCCAACGTCAGGGTCGGGCCGCTGGCGCTGAATGGACAGGGACGGCTGGACGGTGCGGGGCTGCGGGCCAGCCTGACCGAGGCGGGCGGCGGGGTGGCGAGCCTGAACACCAACCGGCAGTTCGTTGGCCGCTGGATGGTGGACGGCCTCGGTCTGGCGGGCTTCTCGGCCAGCGGAAACGGCACGGTCAATCTCTCGAAAGGCCTGAGCGGGCAACTCAGCGCCAGCGTTCCGGACGTGACCAGTGCGCTCAGCGGCCCGGTTCAGCTCGACTGGCAGAAGCGCAGCGGCAGTTGGCAGGCCGGGCAACAGCGCCTGAAGTGGAGCGGCGACACCTTCAGTCTGGACGCCAGCAACCTCAAGGTGCAGGACGTCCAGATCAACGGGCAGGCCAGTTACCACGCCTCGGACCGCCGCGTCACCGGGCAGCTCAGCGCCAGCGGCAAGGGCGTGCACCTGATCGCCACTGGCGAGGGTCAGCGGGCCAGGCTCAGCGGCACCCTGCGCGGCGTTCAGGTGGAGGCGCTGAGCGATCTGACGGCTCCCTTCAGCACGCGGGCCAGCTTGCGCGGCAGCCAGCTCTCCGGCACCCTGAGTTTCCAGAACGGCCTGAACTTCCGGCTGAAAAGCGGGCAGCAGACGGTCCAGGGTCACCTCGACGGCCAGAACTGGACTGTGACCGGCGGCGTGGACCTCGCGGCATTGCGCCCGCTGCTCGGCCAGAACCCGCCCGCCCTGAGCGGCACGGCGCAGTTCGGGCTGACGGGACTCGGCGGCACGGCGCGGGTGCAGGCCAGCGCCCTCGGCGGTCAGCTCGGCGGCACCCTGATGCGGCAGGGCGGCGTCGTCACGGCGCAGCTCAGCGCCCAGCTCAGCGACCTGACGGCGGCGCTCGGCGGTCAGGTGTATCCGCAGGTGCAGCTCTCCGGCCCGCTGACCTGGCGCGGCGCGGGCGGCCCGCAAACGGTGCAGACGCGGGTCAGCGGCCCCTACGGCGATTTGCGGCTGCGGGCGGCGGGCCAGACAGCGGCCATCAGTACTGGCAGCGTGAATCTGCCCGCCCAGGCATTACGGCTGGAGGGCAGTCTCACCCCGGCACTGGCCCTGAATGGCCGCTGGGGCGATCTGGGCCTGACCTACCGGAGTGGCGAGGTCGCCGCCAGCGGCAGCCAGCAGCTCAGCGTCGCTGGACAAAGCGGGCAGGTCAAGGTGGACGCCACCTGGCAGCCGGACTACAGCGGCAGCCTCAGCGCGGCGGGCCAGCTCGGTGAGTACGCCTTTCGCGCCAGCGGTCCCTGGACGGCCCTTCAGGTCGAGTTGAGCGGCGCGGGACTGCGGGCCACCGGCCGGGCCAACGCCCGCACCCTCCAGTACGGCCTGAACGTCAGCGGCGTATTGAATGGTGTGAAGGTTTCCGGGGCACTGCGCGGACAGAAGGCCGAGATCAGCGGCACCTTGAAAGCCAGCGACGGTCAGGGCGGCCAGGCCGACATCAAGGTGAACTCGCTGAGCAGCTTCACGGTGGACGCCCGCGACTTCAAGGTGGCGGGCCAGATGGTGCAGGGCCAGCTCAGCGCCGTCGGCGGGCAACTCAGCGGCTCGGCGCAGTTGGGGCCACTGAGCGTCAAAGCGGACAGGGGGCGCTTCACCGCGTTCGGCACGCTCTATCAGCACGCCATCAGCGCCAGCGGACGGCTGAGTCTGCCGTCCACGCTGAGCGAGGTGCAGCTCAAGGTGGACGGCCCCTACCTCAGCGCCCAGGCCAGTGGCAGCGGCGCGGCCCTGCGCGGCAGTGTCCAGCTTAAGGCGCAGCAGGTGGACCTGAGCGGAGTGAGCGCCCGGCTGCCCGCCCAGGTTTTCCCACTTGAGGCCTCGCTCTCTCCGCTGTCGGTGAACGTGGGCGGGCTGAATTATGCGGGCGGCCAGTGGGGAGGCGCGGCAACTTTGCGCTACACGCTGGCGAACCAGACGGGCCCAGCCCAGAACAGCACTCTCCAACTGATCGGCGGCGGAGAGCGCCTCAGCGCCGCGCCGAGCGGACTCGTCTCGGGCCGGGCGACGCTGCTGCCGAAACTGGGCGGCACCTTCCAGCTCGACCTCTCGGCGCTGGAAAAGCTGCTGCCCCCCACGCTGCTGCCTGCCCAGGTCAGGAGCAACCTGGTGCCGGGCGTCCTCAGCGCCCAGCTCTCGGCGCAGGGGGCGGCCCTGAGTCTCAGCGGTGGGCGCTGGCAGGGCGAGGTGCTGCACCTGAACGGAAACGTCGGCTGGGCCAGCAAGCTCAGTGCCAATGCGGTGTTGTCGCTGCCAGACTCGCGCCTGCCGCTGAGTTACGACGGTCAGACTCTCAGTCTGAAGGGCGGCGTGCTGAATGCCCACGTACTCAAACCGTTCCTGGGCACGAATACGCAGCTCAAAGGCCAGGTACTGGCCGATCTCAGCGTGCCGAAGCTCGACTTGGCGCGGGCCAGCGGCCAGCTCGGCGTCGCCCTGGCCCTGGGTGAACAGTCGGCACGTGGCCAGCTCAACCTGCGGGCCGGGCAGCTCAGCGGCACTCTGAGCAGCGATCTGGGCGGCTCTCCATTGACCCTCAGCGGGGCGCTCTACCCGCAGGCCAATGCCACCTTCCGCTTTGACGGCCTGCGGGGCAGCGTCGTGGGTGATGCCCACAGCCTGGACGCCCGCACTGTCTGGACGGCCAGAGCCGCCGGGACATTCAGGGGGCGCAGCCTGGACGCGACCGCGACCGCCAGCCCCCGGGCCGTGACGTTGGGCGGCGTGCTGGACGGCCTGCGCCTCGATCTGGCGGCCCGCTCAGGCACGGCAGCGGCAGGACTCGCAGGCTGGACCGTCGGCGGCATCTTCAACGCCGCCGACCTGAACCCCCTTACTGGCCAGACTGGGCAGCTCAGCGGCACGTTAGAAGGCAGTCTCGACGACCTGCGGGCACAGGCCAGCGGCGAGATCGCAGGCGTGGCCTTCAGCGTTCCAGCACGGTATCAGGGCGGCGCGCTCACGGTGCAGGCGGCCACGCTGGACGCGGCGCTGTCGGGTAACCGGGCGCGGGCCAACCTCAGCGGTCAGGTCTACCCGGCACTTCAGCTCGGCGGCAGCGCCGACCTCAGCGGCCAAGCGAGCGGACACTTCGAGGTCGGCGCGAGCGGGGCTTACGCTGCGCCCCACCTGACCCTCCAGGGCACGCTCACCTCCGACGTGCTGGGACTGGGCATCAGCGGCACCCGCCTGAACGCCGCCCTCAGCGGCCAGGACTTCGTGGTGACGGTACTCGGGCAGACCCTCAATGGGCTGGCGCGGGGCCGCACCGACGCGCCGGGCTTTCTCCAGACCGCCCAACTGACACTGCACGCGCCTTACCAAAACGGCCAGACCCGGCTGAGTCTGGACGGCCCACTCGGCTGGGACGCCAAGCGCGGCTGGAGCGGTGGGCTGAAGGCGGTGGGCGACGCACCCGGCGGCCCGCTCGACGCCGAGCTGAGTGGCAGTGGCCCCCTCACACTCAGGGTCAGCCTCGGCCCGGCCCGGCTCAGCGGGCAGCTCCCGGCCAGGTTACCCACCACACCGGGCGGCAGCCTGGAACTGCAATCTCTGGACCTCGGCGCGTTCTGGCAGCGGCCGAATCTGCTGGGCCTCAGTGGGCGGGCGACGCTGGGCGGCGCGAGCTGGGCCAAACTGGCTGCGGCCTTCAGCGGACAGCTCACCGATAAGGATAATCAGCTCAGCGGCGACCTGAACGGCCGGTACGCGGCGGGCCACGCCCAGCTCTCTTTAAACGGCCAGGCGCTGCGCGGATCGGCACGCTTCGACGCGCCCGACTTCAGCGCCTCGCTGAACGCCAGCCGGGTCACGCTCTCGCGCCTGCTGCCTCCTGCGCTGGGCGTCGATTCGCTGCGGCTGACCGGCACCCTCAAGGCGGCAGGATCGACGACGGACGGCCTGAAGACCCTCGACGCCCGCAACCTGCTGGTTAGCGGTATGCAGCAGAAGGTCGGCAACTTCCGGCTGAGCGGCTCGGCCACCTACGGCGGCGGCGTGGCACGGGCCGATTTGCGCGGCCAGGCGTATGGCGGCGAGCTGAGCGCTGTCGGCAGCTTCCAGAACGGTTTGAGCCTCAAGGCGCGGGGGCTGAACCTGAAGCAGTACGGTGTCAGCGCGGCCAGCGGCGAGGTCATGCTGCGCGGCAGCTACGACGACCCGGCCATCAGCGGCGTGCTGCGCGGCTCGCGGCCCGAGGGCACGGCGACGGCCACCCTCTCGGGTCCGCTCAAAGACCCCAGCGTGCGCCTCAAGGCCGAGCTGAAGGGGGCCTACAGCGGCACCGTTTATGCCGACGCCGGGCAGCTCGATCTGGCGGCCCAGACGGCCCAGCTCCACGTCTACGGCAACGCAGTGCAGAAGCCGGCGGCGGGCAGCGGCCCGAGCAACTGGGTCAACCTCGACCTGCAGGGCATCTGGCCCAAACTCAGCGGCCAGGCCACCACCCACCTGATCGCCCTGCGCCCGCTGGGCTTCGACGAGCCGGTGGTGCTGAGCGGCCAGGGCGACGGCAGCTACACCCTA
Source organism: Deinococcus rubellus (assembly GCF_025244745.1). Taxonomy (NCBI): domain Bacteria; kingdom Thermotogati; phylum Deinococcota; class Deinococci; order Deinococcales; family Deinococcaceae; genus Deinococcus; species Deinococcus rubellus. Next base: position 1,848,802 of record NZ_CP104213.1, on the reverse strand, counting down.
GACGCGGGCAGCCTGGGCAGCGGTCAGGTGAGGCTCAGTGGCCTCAACCCCGTGGTGACCGCCAGCGCCACCCTGACCCCACTGAAATTGCTGGGAGCAGAAGGCCAGGGTCAGCTCAATGTCGGCCTCAGCGGACCGCTGAGTGATCTCAAGCTGGCGGCCAGCGGCACCTTCAACAATCTCAGCCGCAGCGGAGTCAGCCTGCCCACCACCTCGCTGAGCCTGAATGGGCCGCTCACGGCACTGCGCGGCGAGGTGCGGCAGGGCGGACAGCAAGTGGGCACCTTCGACGGTCAGCAACTCAGCTTCAACGACCTGAAAGCGGCGGCGGCGGGCCTCGACCTGACAGCCAGTGGGACGGCCACGCTCGGCGGGCAGGTCAAGGCCCAGGTCAGCGCCAGCGGTCCGGTCAACGGGGCGGCCAACCTGACTTACGATTCCGGGCAACTCACGGCGGCGGGCCAGCTCAAGGCAGTGGGCTTCGGCGGCAGCTTCGATGTGCAGGCCGGACCGCAACGTGGCTGGCAGGGCAGCCTTCAGCTCAGCGGCGGGCCGAGCCTCAGCGGGGTGGGACCGCTGCTGAGCGTGCCCACGCCGCTGAAGCTCTCGGGACCGTTCGCATCACCGAAGCTCGCAGGCAAGCTGGAACTGGTGGGGGCCGCCGCCGAGTTGCGCGCCAGCATTGACGGCGCGCAACTGACGCTGCGAAACGGCCCGACCACCCAGGCCAGCGGCACCCTCAGCCTGACCAGAGCGGAGGCCGGGTACGTCTGGACGGGCAGCGGGCAGCTCAAACGGCCCGAGGGCCAGCTCGACCTCGCCCTTTCCGGCGCGGCGGCGGACCCGCGCGCCCAGCTTCAGTTCCGGCGCGGCCAGTGGACAGCGCAGGGGCAGGGCAGCCTCGGCGGGGCCGATCTGGGCGTCTCGGATGGACAGCACCAGGGCAAATTGACCTACGACGGCAAGATTTTCACGCTAAACGCCCCGCTGCTCGACCTGGCTGGACTGGACATCGGCAGCCTGAGTGGGCGAATCAGCGCGGTGGGGTCTTTTGGCAGCGACCTGAACGGCTCGGCCAGCCTGAGCTTCAGCAATCTGAGCAGCGGCGCGATTCTGCCGTATTTCGAGCTGCCGCTCACCGGGTCCGGCAGCGCCCAGGTGAAGTTCGCCAGGGGCGTCGGGCAGCTTCAGGCGCAGGTGAGCGCTCCGTATGGGCAGGCCACGCTCAGTCTTCAGCAGACGGCAGCGGGCCAGGCATGGGCAGGCCGCCTGAGGGGCCAGCTCCAGAAAGGCGAGGGCCGCCTGAGTGCCGACGTGACCCTGGACGACTCGGGCGCGGGCGGCCAGGTAACCCTGCGAAATCTCCCGATTCAGGCCGCCAATCTGCAAGCCGACTTGAACGCCACGGTCACGCTCAGCGGCCAGAGCTTTACGCTGGAAGGCGAGGCCGTCAGCCCGGTGGGCCGCGCCGATGTCAGCGGCGACGGCAATCTGGCCGACGTCGTCCCGGCGCTCAGCGCGTACACCGTCCTCAAGCCCAGCGAGGCGGGCTACCGGGTCCAGGCCGGGGTATCGAGCTTCGATTTGGCGCAGCTCAAACTCGGCGCGGGCATCGGCGGGGCCGTCAGCGGCCAGCTCACACTCAGCCAGGGCAGCGGCAGCTTTGTGGTGAGGTCGGCCGCACTCAAGCTCGGTGACGCCAGCTTCCCGGCGCGTATCGACGGCACGCTGGCCGGGGGCGACTGGAGATTGCGCGGCTACATCGGCAACTCCACCCTGTTCGGGGCCGTCACGGCGGGGCAGCTCAGCGTCCGCAGTCAGCTCGAGGCGCTGCCGGTGGGCAACATCATCGCTGGGTTCACTGGCAAGCTGCCCGGCAACGGCATCGTCACCGGCATTGCCCGCATCGACGCGCCGCTCTCTGACCCGCTCTCGGGCAGCGTCAACCTGGTGGCCGAGCGGGTGCGGGTCACGGCGGGCCAGGACACCCTGATCGGCTCCGGCACCCTCGACTTCCGCAACCGCGAACTGCGCGAAGTCAACTTGCAGCTCAGCGGTGCGGGGCAGTGGAACATCAGCGGCCAGTTCACCCGGCAGAAGGTGGACCTCAAGGCAGCCTTCACCGACACCACCTTCACGCCGGTCCTGGCCTTCGTTCCCAGCCTGAGTGACCTCTCTCCGGCACTCAAGGGCAGCCTGACCCTCAGTGTGGGCGGCAGCTACGGGCAGCCCACCGCCTCGCTCAGCGGCTCGAACCTGGTGGGCAGCGTCTCGGGACTGAATGTGGCGCTGCCCAGCGTGCGCGGCAATCTCGGCAGCGGCGGCCTGTTCACAGCCCAGGCCGCCGTGCAGGCGTCGGGCAACGTCAGCGGAGTCGGCACGCTCAGCGCCGCCGGGCAGCTCATCGGCAGCCGTCTCAGCGGCGCGACCCTGCGCTACCTCGGCAGTCTCAGCGCCGAATCCCTGGGGAACCTCGGCACGCTGGACGCCAGCGTGTTGCAGGGCCAGAACGCCTGGACCGTCAGCGCCTCGGCACAGCAGGGCGGCAGCTTGAAACTCAGCGGTCAGGTCAGCCCCAGCTTCGATTTGACACTGGCCGCCCGTGAGTACAACCTGCCGGTTCGCAGCATCTACGCCCGCGAGAGCAGCCTCAGCGGCGACCTCAGCGCCAGATCGGCAGGCGAGCAGATTCTGGTGGGCGGCAACCTCAGCTTCGAGCGTCTGATCCTGGGCCGACTGGGAGCCAACACGTTGCCCGGCACCGCGCCCAGCACAGCCATTGGCGGCGCGAGCAACGCTGCGAGTAACTATGTCAGCCCGCTGCCCGACGAGCTGACCGTCTTTCCCAGCGACAAGGGCGAGAAGCCGCCCAGTGCCTTTTTGCAGCGCATCATCTTTCAGGACATTCCTATTCGCGCGCCCAACGGCATCCGGGTGGACGAGAATCTGGCCCAGGCCGAACTCTCGGCGGCACTGACCCTATCGGGCAGCGGAGCCGCGCCGCGCCTGAGCGGCAACGTCCGCAGCCTGCGCGGCAACCTGCTGCTGCGCGATAACAATTTCAACCTGCAAAATGCCCAGGCCGACTTCGACGGCTCCAGCCTGTACCCGGTCTTTCGCCTGACCGCCCAGGGCCAGGTGGCCGGGCAGGGCACGCCGAATACCCCCACCATTGGCGTGCAGCTTCAGGTCAACGGCTCGTTCGTGGTGCAGGCGGGCGTGCGGGCACTGCAACTCGACACTCAGCTCAGTTGCACCACCTGCACCGACGCGGGCGAATACTCGCAGGCCGAACTCTACTCGCTGCTGGCGCTCGGCACGCCCGACATCACCACCGTCGGCAGCAACATCGGCTCGCTGGGCCAGAGTGCCGTCAGCACCGCGCTCAACCTGTTCGTGCTGGGGGAGTTGCAGCGCAACATCGCTCGCGCGCTGGGCGTGGACGTGTTCCGCATCTCCAGCAACCTGATTACCCCGGACGGCAACCTCGACGCCAAATTCACCGTCGGCACCTACCTCTCCAAGCAGTTCTACGTGCAGTATCAGGTCGACCTGAGCGGCAAGGGCCTCTTTGACGCCACCTACACCACCTCTGACAACCGCTTTACCTTCCGCGCCAGCACCCCGATCAGTGGCCTGAATTTGCAGAGCGTGCGGCCCTCGTTCTCGGTGGCTTACAACTTCGGTGCCCGCAGCAGCCTGACGCTGGGCGTGCAGTCGGGGGACAGCACCCGGTTCTCGGTGGCATATCTGTACCGCTGGTGAGCGGGCTGATCGTGGGTGCACACCAGTTGCTGTGCACCCAGTTGGCCTCGTTTGACAAATAACGGTCCCGTGCCTACGCTGGCCGGGTAGAGCAAGTCACAGCTCGCCCGTTGACATGGCTTGGGTGGTCGGCCCTACCTCCCGCCGCACTCAGACTTCGCCTTCTCGACGGACTGGCTCCTGAGTAGGGCCAGCGGAGGTTTCATGTCCAGAACAATCCTTGCTCTGCTCAGCGCCGCCCTGCTGCTGAGTGCCTGTGCCGGACCTCGCGGACCAGTCGGGCCAGAGGGCACTCAGGGAAGTCAGGGCACCACCGGCCAGACCGGAGTAGCAGGCCAGGCAGGCCAGAATGGCACCGACGGAGCAACAGGCCCAGCCGGGCCAACAGGCACGACTGGAGCACCAGGTTCTCAGGGCGCATCAGGCACGCCCGGCCCAACAGGCCCAACAGGCCCAACAGGCCCAACAGGCAACGCCAACGTGGAGCAGTACACAATTGCTTATAACTCACCAAATGTGAACTACAGTGGGAACATTAAGATATACACCGTGACGGCTTTCACGCAAGCACAGCTCGACTCGAGCATCGTGCTCTGCTACTCTGAACTCTTTAATAGCTGGATTCCTGTACCGGGATATAATATTCTTTCTGAAACGACATCATTCATTGCCATAGATGTTCTTGACGGAAATCTGGAGATAAGACGCGGGGAGCTGAACTCGGCTGGGCAAATTGTTAAGAAGGACCAATTTGATAATTTCCGAGTCATTATTATTCCCGCCACGAAAATCACTCCACTCTCGCTGCACGGCCCAAATCTGAATGATTACATAGCGGTCAAGGCGTACTACCACCTGAGCGACTGAACCACCCCACAACAGAAAATCAGGCCGCGCTCCACACGGGCGCGCGGCCTGATTTTCTGCTCAGCTCAGTGGCTCAGGCTGGCGCGGGGCTCCAGGGCGTAGAACGCCACCACCGCGACCAAAGTGCCGACCCAGCCGGGCGCGCTGCCCAGATCGAGGCTGAATTCGCGGCCCAGCACGGTGCTGCCCAGGCGGCCTTCGAGCTTCTCGCCGGTCTGCTGCGCCGAGATGTTCCAGCCGACAATCGGCGCACCGAGGTAGCCGGTGACCCGGTCCACGCCGCGCAGGGTCAGGGTCTCCTTACCCACATTGCCGCGCAGTTCGCCGTCTTGCAGCTCGATCTTCACGCTTTCGTCGCCCACACTGCCAGCCACGCCGCGCTCGGTAATTTCGAGGTCAATATCCTTGCCGCTGAGCTTGCCGCCCGCACGGCCCACAATCTTGTCGCCGTCGATGGCGCAGCGGATGGTATATCCGTCCGCGCCGCCAAGGCGTCCTTTGAGCAAATCGTCCATGCGCAGCAGTATAGAGGCAAGTGGGCCTGCGGCAAGCGCGGGCCGGACCTCCGGTGCTCCGGCATGTTGCGCTTCATTCCACCACAAAGTGGAACCCCGCCGTTCGTGGTTCCGCAACACAGAACCCGCCGCTTCTCGTCCTCCCCTTGGTCGGCTCTCCACCGGAGGCCAGATCAGTACACCGCGTTGAGTTCCAGTCGCCCGGTGTAGTGCTGATACTCGACGTTGAGAAGGTACGTTCCCGCCTCACCGGAGCCGTTCATATCGAGTGACCAGCTGCCCTGCCTGCACAGCACGGCGCTGAGGGCGGTGCCGTCGGGGGCCAGTAAACGCAGGGTGGCCTGACCACCCTTGCCCTGGCAACTGCCGGTAACCGTCAACTTGCCCGCCTGGTAGGTCCGGAACGGGTAGCTGCTCTGGCCCTGGGCGTTGAGCAGGTACAGTGGCGTGAGGGTCGCTGCCCCCACCCGAACTCCAAAGGTGAAGTACAGAATCGCCACCGCCACCGCCAGCACCGCCAGGACAACACGCATCAGCTCACATTTTAGCGGATTTCGGCGATGAGGAGGGTGGCCCCACTTACCCCCCACTGGGGGGCCTGACGGCCCAGACCGCATCACCGGCGCGCCAGTGTAAGACAGGCATAAATAAGACAGGTACAAAGCAGCGCTTGGTGTCTCTTGTACACTCTCAAGTATGACTGTCTTCTCCTCCGCCCGCCCGCTGCGCGCCGCCGTGATCGGCAGCGGTCCCAGCGGTATCTACGCCGCCGACGCGCTGCTCAAGCAGCTTCAGGTGCCGGTGGAGGTAGACGTGTTTGACCGCCTGCCCACGCCCTACGGCCTGGTTCGCTACGGCGTCGCGCCCGACCATCTCAAGATCAAATCCGTGACAACCCTCTTTCAGAAAGTGCTGGGCGACCCGCGCGTGCGCTTTCTGGGCAATGTGGAAGTGGGCCAGAATCTCAGCGTGGGGGAACTCAGGGCACACTACGACGCGGTGATCTACACCGTGGGAGCGTCCTCGGACCGGCGGCTGAACATCCCCGGCGAGGACCTGGGCGGCAGCCTCAGCGCCACCGAATTCGTCGCCTGGTACAACGGTCACCCTGACGCCGCCGCCCGCGAGATGCTGCTGCACGCCTCGGGGGTGGCGGTGGTGGGCGCGGGCAACGTGGCGCTGGACGTGGCCCGCATCCTGGCCAAGACGATGGCCGAGTTGCACACCTCCGACATCGCTGCCCACGCGCTGACGGCGCTAGAGCATTCGGAGGTCGAGGACGTGTACCTGCTCTCACGGCGCGGCCCGCTGCAAGCCAAGTTCACGACCAAGGAGCTGCGCGAGTTCGGCGAACTGGCGGGTGCGGACGTGGTGGTGCGGCCCGAGGAGATCGCCGTCAGCGACGAGGACTACGCCGCCATCAGCGACAACGTGGTGAAGCGCAACGTGGATGTGTTGCGCGAGTTCGCCCTCAGGGCGGCGCAGGGTCAGCCCCGGCGCGTCCACCTGCGCTTTCTGGTGTCGCCGGTTGAGCTGATCAGTGATGCCCAGGGGCAGGTGGCCGGGGTCCGCATCGAGAAAAACCACCTGGACGCCCAGGGCAATGCGGTGGGCAGCGGCCAGTTCGAGGTGCTGCCGGTGCAGATGGTGCTGCGGAGTGTGGGCTACAAGGGTGTGGCGCTGAGCGGGGTCCCGTTCGACGACAAACGCGGCGTCATTCCCAACACGCGGGGCCGGATCGAAGGCCGAAGCGGCGAATACACCGCTGGCTGGATCAAGCGCGGCCCCAGCGGCGTCATCGGCACCAACAAGGCCGACGCCGCCGAGACGGTGGCCACCCTGCTCGAAGATGTGCCGGACCTGACGCCCGCGCCCGAGGCAGGCAGGGCCGCCGTGGACGCGCTGCTGGCCTCACGGCAGGTGGACGTGGTGAGCCTCGAAGATTACCTCAGACTCGACGCCCACGAGCTGAGCAGCGGGCAGGCGGCAGGCCGTCCCCGGCTGAAGGTGGCCCACCGTGAGGCGATGTTCGAAGTCATCCGGGCCAAGCGCTGAGTCTCACCACGCACAGATGACCCCATTGCAGCCCGCTGCTCCCACTGACCTGCTGATCATCGGGGCGGGGCCTGCGGGCCTGCACGCCGCCTTCTACGCCGGGCTACGCGGCCTCAGTGTGCGTCTCATCGACGTCCAGCCGGAAGTCGGCGGCCAGCTCAGCGCCCTGTATCCCGACAAATTGGTCTACGACCTGCCGGGATCGCCCTCGGCCAGCGCCGCCGACATCGTGGCCGCGCTGGCAACTCAGCTCGCGCCCTTCAGCCCGGACTACCGCCTGAGCGAGCTGGCGCAGACGCTGACCCAGACGTCTCTGAGCCAAACTGAGCGGGGCTGGACGGTCACGTCGGACCGGGCCAGCTATCCGGCCCGCGCCGTGATCGTGGCAGCAGGGCTGGGCGCGCTGCTGCCACGTGAGAGCAGGCTCGGCGGACAGCACCCTGACGTGCGGACCGTACTGGTAGAGCCTTCAGCTTTCAAAGGTAAATCCGTGCTGATCGTGGGCGGCGTGCCGCAGGCAGTGCGGGCCGCGCTCGACCTGGCCGCTGCTGGCGCGCAGGTCACGCTGACGCACCGCCGGGCGCTGTTTCGCGGCAGCCCGGCGCAGCTCAGGCCACTTGAAGAGTTGAAGCGGGAAGGTCAGATCACCGTCCACGCGCCTGCCGAACCCGAACGGCTGGACGAAGCGGGCATGTGGCTCAGAATCGGGAATGACCTCCGGCACATTGCCGCCGACAGTGTCTACGTTGCCAACGGACACCTGCCCGATCTGTCGGCGCTGCAAAGCTGGCCGCTCGGCTGGCAGGGCGAGTACATCCCGGCGGACGCCACACAGATGACGCGCTTGCCCGGCGTCTTCGTGGCGGGCGACGTGAGCCTGACGGGCGGCGACTTCAAGCTGCTCTCGGTTGGACTGGCACAGGCGGCGCTGGCGGCCAACTTCGCAGCCCAGTTCGTGAATCCGGCGCTGAAGGCCAGACCGGGGCACAGCAGCGATCGTCGGCTGCCGCAACCAGCAGACGACTGAAACTGGCGGGGGGTTTACCCTACCCGCGAGGTCAGGTCCCCGGTGAGGCCGAGCGCGCCCACCGGCAACCCGCTATGCACCCTGGGTCTCAGGCCCTCGGTGCGGATCAGGCGGCGGACTTCCTGACAGCGGCAGGTCGGGTAGGTGCAGAGCATCCCCTCAGGGTGGGTGGCCAGGAAGGTCCGCACCCCGTCCACCAGATCGCGCACCCGGTAGGCGCTGAGATGGGCGCGGCCCACCGTGACCTGCTTACCCTGCACATACGGCGCGATGTTCTCGAAATCTGCCGAGCAGTTGGGAAAGGCGCTGGGCACCACGTTGCCGCCCAGCGGCACATAGCGGGTCAGCAGCGGCACCCCCGCCAGATACTCGCCGTAGTGCAGGGAAGTGTTGCTGGAGTGGTCCACACCCAGCAGCAGCGACACCGCGTCGAGATCGTAAAGCGCGCCGATGGGGCCGTAGGGGTTGGTCAGCGACTGCGCCTCTACGATGGCGCGGGCCTGCTCACCCAGCGCCACGAAGCTCAGCGCCGGATGAAACGATCTCAGGGCGTCGGCCTGCTCAACCAGAAGCTGCGGCACCCGCCCGATGTCGCGGCTGACCCGCGTGTCGCGGTTGAAGGTGGCGTAGACCGAGGACGTGGGCGAGCGCAGCAGGGTCGCGTAGGTGAAGGCCGGGGCGCTCAGGGTGGCCGTGTGCCGCCTCAGTTCGCCCAGCAGCGCCGCTGTTCCGCCCTCGACCTGCCCGAACGAGCGCAGGCTGGCGTGGACGATGGCGTGCTGAGAGCCGTCCAGTCCCAGCGCGGCCAGACCTTCGGCGATCATGGCAGCCGTAACCTGGGGGCGGCGCAGCATGTTGAGCATCACGTCCAGTCTAGCGCGAAAGGAAGTGGCCACCCAGGCTTTTTCCCCTATATTTTAAAGCTTTCGGAAAGCACGCTTCATCCTGTGCCAGAAAAAAGCCGCCACAACACGCGGCGACCTCTTCTGGTCCTTTCTTGCCCCGAATTTATTTGACGAACAGCATCTGGCGGTAGGTCGGCATGGGCCAGTGCTTGGCGGCCACGACTTTCTCGAGCTTGTCGGCAGCCACCCGCACCGCCTGCATGGCGGGCAGCACGTTCTGCTGCATGTGGTGGGCCTTCTCGTGGATTTCCTCGCCCCCCTCGGCCGCGTTTTCCTCGCGCAGCTTGCACACAGCGTCATACATCTCGTCGGCAGCAGCGGCCACTTCTTCGGAAATGGCGGCGGCGGCCCTTCCCTGCTTGATGCCGCTCAGCTCGGCCAGGTACGCCAGCGCGGCGGGCATGATCTGGGTGGCAGCCACCGACTCGGTGGTCTCGCCCTCGATGTTGACGGTCTTGAAATAGATGTCGTACATGATTTCCTGGCGGGCGGCCAGTTCGCGGTCACTCAGAACGCTGTAGCGGCTGAACAGTTCGGCGTTCTTGGCATCGGTCAGGTGCGCGATGGCGTCAAGGCTGGTTCGCATGTTGAGCAGGCCGCGCCCGTGCTCGGCTTCCTGGTGCCACTCGTCAGCGTAGCCGTCGCCGTTGAAGACGACCCTCTTGTGGGCGTCGTAGGTGGTCTTGACCAGTTCACCCACCGCCGTATGCAGGTCCTGGCCGCTACCAAGCCTGGACTTGAGGTCGGTGGTGAGCGCCTGCACCGCGTCGGCCACGACGGTATTGAGGACCGTAATAGGAAAAGAAATACTCTGCAAGCTGCCCACTGCCCGGAACTCGAACTTGTTGCCGGTGAAGGCAAACGGGCTGGTGCGGTTGCGGTCTCCGGCGTGGCGCGGAATCTGCGGCAAGACGCTCGATCCCAGGCCTAGAAACCCAGCGACCTGCCCGCGTCCGCCCTGGCCGCTGGAGATGCGGTCAAGGATCTCGGTGAGTTCAGTGCCCAGGAAGATGCTGATGATGGCAGGCGGCGCTTCGTTGGCCCCCAGGCGGTGGTCGTTGCTGGCCGAGGCCACGCTGATGCGCAGCAAATCCTGGTGCTCGTCCACCGCCTTGATGATCGCCGAGCAGAAAAACAGGAACTGCAAGTTCTCGTGCGGGGTCGCGCCGGGTTCGAGCAGGTTGTCGCCCAGATCGGTGCCCATGCTCCAGTTGCAGTGCTTGCCCGAGCCGTTGATGCCCGCGAAGGGCTTCTCGTGCATCAGGGCCACCAGACCGTACTTGCGGGCGGTGTTGCGCAGAATCTGCATGGTCAGTTGCTGGTGGTCGGCGGCCACGTTGCTCTGCTCGTAAATCGGGGCGATCTCGAATTGGCCGGGCGCGACCTCGTTGTGGCGGGTCTTGACCGGAATGCCCAGGGCGTAGAGCTGCGTCTCGGCGTCGGTCATGAAGCTCAGCACCCTATCGGGAATCGCGCCGAAGTAATGGTCTTCAAGTTCCTGGCCGCGCGGGGGCTTTGCGCCAAAGAGGGTCCGGCCTGTCATCACCAGGTCGGGGCGGCGGTAGAAGTAGTCCTCGTCGATCAGGAAGTATTCCTGCTCCGCGCCGAGGCTGCTGCTGACCCGGCCCACCGGCGTCTCGAAGAGGTTAAGCGCCGGAACCACGGCCTTGTTGAGCGCCTCGATGGAGCGCAGGAGAGGCGTCTTGAGGTCGAGCGCCTCGCCGGTCCACGAGGCGAAGGCGGTGGGGATACACAGGGTCGCGCCGTTGGCGTGGCGCATGATGAACGCCGGGCTGGAGGGGTCCCAGGCAGTGTAGCCACGCGCTTCAAAGGTGGCCCGCAGGCCCCCCGAAGGAAAGCTGGAGGCGTCAGGTTCGGCCTGAATCAGCTCGCTGCCGGAAAACTGGGCCAGCGCCGTGCCGTCACTGCTGGGCGCGAGGAAGCTGTCGTGCTTCTCGGCAGTGCCGCCGGTCAGCGGCTGAAACCAGTGGGTGTAGTGGGTGGCTCCCTTGTCCATCGCCCAGGTTTTCATGGCCAGCGCCACCGCGTCGGCGATCCTGGGATCGAGCGGGTCGCCGCGCTCCAGGGTGGCCTGGAGACTCTTGAACATCGGTTTGGACAAGCGCTGGCGCAGGGTTTCGAGCGTCAGCACGTCCGAGCCGAAGACCTCGCCGATCATCTCGCTGGGGGTGTACTGCTGCTCCACATCCACGCGCCAGTTGCGCGCCGCCGCGACGACTTCAAAGTCCTGATTCATCTGGGTTCTCCTTGGGTGAGGGGGGGGCACCGGGGTCAGCGCAGCAAGAGGGCCTGTTGACTTGGGCTGAGTATAGACGCGGCGAGAAAAAGGCGTCAACGATTTGTCAGACAACTTGCAGGTTTGCCACCCCCGAGCCGGCGCGGACGCTGGCCAAATGCCGCTTTGGGCCGTGTGCACTGCACAAGCATCCAGGTTTGTTGGTACATTTTGCAGGGTGTCCATAGTTGCAAAATGGGTCTGATCGGCTGATCCGAGGTGCCGTCTCCGGCCCGGCCACGCCTGCTTGCCCGGCGCAAGCGCGGACCTCTACTCTGGGGTTTACCGCGCTTCACACTCCGACTGGTGCCGATTTCAGTTCACGCTTTGACCGGCGAAGCTGTCCAGTTCGAACATCCCAGTGCTCTCCCAGCCCTCTTTCACTCCTGCGAGGCTCCCCTCATGACCGACCATCCTCCCCCACCCACCCAGGCCCGCGTGCTGGAACTCCTCCAGGAAGGCCGGGTCAATTTTCTGCGGCTGCAATTCACCGATATTCTGGGTACCATCAAGAACATCGAGGTGCCGCGCAGCCAGTTCGAGAAAGCGCTCTCCGGGGGCGTGATGTTCGACGGTTCCTCGATTCAGGGCTTTACCCGCATCGAGGAATCCGACATGCTGCTCGCGCCGGACCTCTCCACTTTCCTGATCTACCCGCAGTTCTCGCGCGAGGAAGGCGAGCGCGGCAAGGTGGCCCGCATCATCTGCGACGTGAATCTGCCTTCCGGCGAACCGTTTCCCGGCGACCCCCGGTTCGTGCTCAAGCGCCAGATCGCCCGCGCCGCCGAGGCGGGCCTGACCCTGTACGCGGGCACCGAGCCGGAATTCTTTCTGTTCGAACGCGGTGAGGACGGGCGCGGCACCACCCGCACTGGCGACCACGCGGGGTACTTCGATCTGGCCCCACTCGACAAGGGTGAACGGCTGCGCCGGGAAATCGCCAACAAACTGGTCGAGATGGGCTTCGAGATCGAGGGCGCGCACCACGAGGCCGCGCCGGGCCAGCATGAAATTGATTTCCGCTACCAGGACGCCCTGGCCGCCGCCGACGCCATCAGCACCTTCAAATTCGTGGTCAAGCGGGTGGCGCTGGAGTACGGTCTGCTGGCCAGCTTTCTGCCCAAGCCAGTGGCCGGGGTCAACGGCTCAGGCCTGCACGTTCACCTCTCGCTGTTCAGGGACGGCCACAACACTTTCCACGATCCGGCGGGCGAGTTCGAACTGTCCGAGACGGCGCTGCACTTCATCGGTGGGCTGCTCGAACACTCGCCGGGGATATGTGCGCTGACCAACCCGACGGTCAACTCGTTCAAGCGGCTGGTGCCAGGCTTCGAAGCGCCGGTCAACGTGGCCTGGAGTACCTCCAACCGCTCGGCGCTGGTGCGGGTTCCAGCCAAGCGGGGCAACTCCACGCGGGCCGAGTTCAGGCTGCCCGATCCGAGCTGCAATCCGTATCTGGCGCTGGCCGTGATGCTGGCAGCGGGCCTGGACGGCATTGAGCAGAAGACCGTGCCGCCCCCGGCCATCCAGCGCAACATCTACCAGATGACGGTGCGCGAGAAACGTCACCACCGGGTCCGCGAATTGCCGCGCGACCTCTACGACGCGCTCGACAGCCTGGAGCGCGACGAGGTGATTTCGGCGGCGCTGGGCAACCACGCGCTTGAGCATTATCTGCGCGCCAAGCGGGCCGAGTGGCGCAATTACGCCGCCGTGGTGCACCCCTGGGAGATCGAACAGTATCTCGATCTGGTCTGAGGCAACCCCAGCCCGGCGAACGTCATCACCCGGACACAGACTGGGCTGCCGAATGAACATTTGACCGGTAAAGTAGTGAGAATTGCTCAAAACTTGATCAGAAAGCAATAATACTCCACAGCTAGTCGCTTAAATTAAGAAGAGTTGCGGAATAGGGGATGAGCTTTGCATTGACATCTCTTTAAGTTGCTCTTAGACTGTCGGAAGTTCCCACAACAACTGTGCCTGCTCTAGCAGCACCTGGAGGCTTATGAAGAAAACCAGCATTCTCGCCCTGACCCTGCTCGGCAGCTTGACGCTCGGCGCGGCCAGCGCCCAGACCTCACTCAAGATCGCCAGCATCTCGCCCCTCTCCGGTGGTCAGTCTGACCTCGGCAGCCAGATCAAGAACGGCGCGCAGCTCGCTGTCAACGAGTACGTGGCCCAGTTCAAGAAACTCGGCTTCGATCTGAGCCTCACCGGCTACGACGACCAGGCCGACCCGGCCACCGGCACCGCCGCCGCGCGCAAGATCGCCGCCGACAGCAGCATCCTGGCCGTCGTCGGAACGCTCAATTCCGGTGTGGCCATTCCCGCCAGTGCGGCGCTCGCGCCCAGCCACGTGGCGATGGTCAGCCCGGCCAACACCGCCAACCAGGTCACCGACCGTGGCCTCAAGAACATGAACCGCATCGTCGCCCGTGACGACGCCCAGGGACCTGCCGGAGCCAACTTCCTGACCGGCAAGCTCAAGGCCAAAAGCGTCTACCTGCTCAATGACAAGACCGCGTACGGCGAAGGCCTGGTGACGGAAGTCAAGAAGGCCCTGCTGGCCAAGAACATCAAGATTTCCGGCGATGAGGGCACCGAGGAAAAGAGTGACTTCTCGGCCATCATTCAGAAGATCAAACTGACCAAACCTGACGCCATCTACTTCGGCGGCATCTACAACCAGATCGGCGTGTTCGTCAAGCAGCTGCGCGAGCAGGGCGTCATGGTGCCGCTGGTCGGCGGCGACGGCCTGGACAGCGAGCAGATGGTCACCATCGGCGGCAAAGGCTCCGACAACGTCTATTACACCACCGTCGCGGCTCCCGCCGAGGCTCTGGTCGCTTTGCCCGCCGCCAAGAAAGTCGCCGACGCTTATAGCAAGGCCTACGGCAAGGATATCCAGGGCTTCGGCATCTTCGGCTACGACGCCGCCAAGGTCACGCTCCAGGGCGTCTTGCTGGCCGTCAAAGACAACGGCAACAAGCTGCCCAGCCGCGAACAGGTCGAGACCGCCATGCGCAAGGTCCGCGCCACCGGCCTGCTTTCCGGCACCGTGCAGTTCAACAGCATGGGCGACCGCAAAGCCGCCAAGATGTACATCATGAGCATCAACAACGGCAAGTTCACCCTCGATTCCACCATCAACGTCAAGTCCGCAATCAACTAAGCCATCAAGGCCTCGCGGCCTCGAAGCAGGGGCTGGGCAACGCGCCCGGCCCCTTTTTTGCATAGCGAACCTGACGCTGAACTGATGGACGCGGTTCTATCACCGCAAAAGGAGGGAATTCTTGGACTTCGCAACACTCGCGCCGTTCCTGGTGGGCGTGGTCGTCAGCGGGCTGGTGCTGGGCTTCGTCTACGCCATCATCGCGCTGGGCTACACCATGGTGTACGGCGTCTTGCAGCTCATCAACTTCGCCCACTCGGAAGTCTTCGTCACCGGCGCGGTGGTGGGCTTCGAAATTTTCCGGGTTCTGAACGGCTCCGAGATGAACGGCTATCTCAAGCTGCTGATCGCACTGATCGCGGCGATGGTGGCCTCGGGGCTGCTCAATATCCTGATCGAGCGCCTGGCCTACCGCCCCCTCAGAAACGCGCCCAGGCTGGTGCCACTCATCACTGCCATCGGCGTCTCGCTGATCTTGCAAGACGTAATCCGCATCATCGAGGGCTTTCAGGGCCGCTTCGATCTGACCTACCAGTTGCCCACCGGCTTCAGCACGCCGTTTTGCGGCCCCGACAGCACTTGCCCCGGCGTCGGCAAATTCCTGGGCACCATCGGCATCAGCTTGCAAGTCAAGGAAGTGATTGTGGTCATCGTGGCGCTGCTCTCGCTGGCCGCCCTCAACTACCTGGTGAACTTCACCAAGCTGGGCCGCGCCATCCGCGCGGTGGCCCAGGACCGGGTCACCTCGGGACTGATGGGCATTGACGCCAACGGCATCATCAGCCTGACCTTTTTGATCGGCGGCGCGCTCGGCGGCATCAGCGGCGTGCTGTTCGGCCTCAAGTTCGGCACCGTCAACGCCTACTCGGGCTTCGATCCGGGCATCATCGCCTTCACGGCAGCCGTGCTCGGCGGCATCGGCTCCATTCCCGGCGCGGTGCTGGGCGGGCTGGTACTGGGCGTCATCCAGAATCTGATCGGCGTGACCAACATCCTGGGCGGCGCACTCAACATCGCCAACCTGGGTGTCATCGACTCGTCGTATCAGCGCATCGGGGCCTTCCTGGTGCTGGTCCTGATCCTGATCTTCAAGCCCACCGGCCTGCTGGGCCGCAGCAATGTGGAGAAAGTATGACGGCCATCCGTCCAGGCTCGCAGCCGCCCATCAGTGCGCCTGACCGCAGCCTGGCGCTGATCATTCTGGCCGTCATCAGCAGCGCACTGCTGCTGGTCAGCCAGGAAAGCGCCTGGCTCGCGCGCCTGCCTTCAGCGCTGGCCAATTTCCTCAAGAATCCGCTGGTCGCCTCGCTGGTGCTCACCTTCTTTCTGGCCAATCTGCTGTTCGCCTACCGCTGGAAAGCCAGCTTGTGGGCCAAATTGCTGGTCGGTGGGCTGAGTCTGTTCCTGATCTTGCCGTGGGCCGGTCGCGACAACACCTCGGTGCTCGACCTCGCCATCCAGATCGGCATCTTCGCCGCGCTGTCGCTGGGCCTCAACATCGTGGTGGGGCTGGCCGGGCTGCTCGACCTGGGCTACATCGCCTTCTTCGCCGTGGGAGCCTACACCTGGGGCATCTTCGGCAGCGGGCAGATCGGCAAGGTGCTGACCTACTTCAAAGACAACAGCGCCAACAACGGCCCGGTGGTGGCGGTGGGCGGCCTGGTGCTCCTGATCGTCACGGCGCTGAGCCTGCGGACCATCAACCGGGTCAAGGGCAAACGCACGCCCGTCGCCAACTGGGCTTTCCTGCTGGCGGCGCTGGGCCTGGTCATCGGGGTCATTTTGCTGGCGCGCGGCGTGGTCATGCTGGTGGCGGCCAACGCGTCAGGCTTACCGAACGGCATCAATCCCAATTTCTTCTGGCTGTTCCTGATTCTGGCCATCGCGGCGGCGGCCAGCGTCGGCGTACTGATCGGCCTGCCGGTGCTCAAGCTCAAAGGTGATTACCTCGCCATCATCACGCTGGGCCTGGGTGAGGTCATCCGGGTGCTGGCCAACAACCTCGGTACCTACACCAACGGCTCGCAGGGCATTACACCCATCGGTTCGGCCTCGGTGCCGTGGTTCAACTCACTGGCCGGAGCGATAGGCTTCACGCCAGACCAGTACAATCTGTTTTTTCTGTATTTCGTGGTGCTGATTATTATTGCGGTCATCATTCTGGCCAACATGCGGCTTGACCGCTCCAAGATCGGGCGGGCCTGGATCGCCATCCGCGAGGATGAGATCGCTGCGCAGGCGATGGGCGTACCGCTGGTGCAGACCAAGCTGATCGCCTTCGCAACGGGGGCCAGCTTCGCAGGCATCATGGGCGTGATTTTTGCGGCCAAGCAGGGCTTTATCAGCCCCGAATCGTTCATCCTCAACCAGTCCATCTCGGTGCTGAGTATGGTGGTGCTGGGCGGCCTGGGCAGTATTCCCGGCGTGATTCTGGGAGCCGCCGTCGTCACCATCCTCAACATTTCCCTCCTGCCCTCGCTGGGTGAGGCCACCGCCAGCCTCAACATCCCGCCGCAGGTCAATCCGGCGCAGCTCCAGCGCCTGGTGTTCGGCAGCATTCTGGTCGCCATGATGCTGTTTCGGCCCGAAGGACTCCTGCCCAGCGTTCGGCAGCGCCGCATGATGCACGAGGACGACAACCCAAGCGACAACCTGACGCCGCAAGACTCGATTGCCGGTGAACTCAACCCTGAAAACGCGGCGGAAGTCTACTCGCCGGGCATTGCCACACGGGCCGACGACGAGCGCGGCGGAGGAACCCAATGACGGCTGCTGCGCGTCCAAATCTCGGAAAGCCAGCGGCTTCCGGTACCATTCTCAGCATCAAAGGGCTGACCAAAATTTTCGGCGGCCTGACAGCGGTCAACAACGTTGATCTGGAGATTCCGCGCCAGAGCATCGTCAGTGTAATCGGCCCCAACGGCGCGGGAAAAACCACTTTCTTCAATATGATCACCGGCATCTACGAGCCGTCCAGCGGCACGGTAAACCTCGATGGAGACAACCTGGTGGGGCTCAGGCCCGATCAGGTCACGGCGGCTGGCATCGCCCGCACCTTCCAGAACATCCGGCTGTTCGCCTCGATGGACAGCCAGGAAAACGTGATGGTGGGCCGCCACTCGCGCCTCAAGGCCGGATACATCGACTCGCTGCTGCGGACCAAGCGCTTTCACGAATCCGAGAAAGAGGCCGAGGACGTCGCCAACCTGATGCTCGACTTCGTCGGCCTGGGCCGCTTCCGGCACGAACTGGCCACCAATCTGCCCTACGGCGACCAGCGCAAGCTCGAAATCGCCCGCGCCCTGGCGACCAGTCCCAAACTGGTGCTGCTCGACGAACCGGCGGCGGGCATGAATCCGCGCGAGACAGAAGAACTCAAGAGCCTGATCCGGCGCATCCGCGACGATCTGGGCGTCACCGTCTGCTTGATCGAGCACGACATGAGGCTGGTCATGACCCTGAGCGAATACATCACCGTGCTCGACTACGGCTCCAAGATCGCCGAGGGCCTGCCGCACGAGGTCCGCAACAACCCCAAGGTGATGGAAGCTTACCTGGGGCGCGGCGCGGCGGCGGGCGAGTACGGCAAGGAAGAGACGGTCAAGGGCGGAGGCGCGAATGCTTGAACTCCGGGGCGTTCACACCTACTACGGCCACATTCACGCCCTCAAGGGCATCGACGCGGTGGTGCCCGACGGCGAGATCGTCGCCCTGATCGGCGGCAACGGCGCGGGCAAGACCACCACCCTCAGGACCATCAGCGGGATGCTCCGGCCCAAGCAGGGCAGCGTGATCATGCAGGGCAAGGACATCTCCGGCATTCCCGCCCACCAGATCATGCAGATGGGTATGAGCCACGTGCCGGAAGGACGGCGGATTTTTCCGCAACTGACCGTGCGCGAGAATCTGGAAATCGGAGCGCACACCGTCACCGACCGCAAAGTCATCGAGGAGCGCATTCAGGAAGGGTTTACCTACTTCCCGCGCCTCAAGGAACGCGAGAACCAGCTCGGCGGCACCATGTCCGGCGGCGAGCAGCAGATGCTGGCGATTGCCCGCGCGTTGATGGTCAATCCCAAGCTGCTGCTGCTGGACGAACCGAGCATGGGCCTCTCGCCCCTGTTCGTGGAAGCGATTTTCGACATCATTGTGGAGCTGAACGCCAAGCGCAAAACCACCATTCTGCTGGTCGAGCAAAACGCCCAGATGGCGCTGAGCGTCGCCAAGACCGCCTACGTGCTGCAAACCGGCGAGGTCAAGCTGTCGGGTAACGCCTCCGACATCGCCGAGGACGAGAGCGTGCGCAAGGCCTACCTGGGCGAGGACTGAACAGCCCCGCGCTCGTGCCCGCCCCGCCGAATCATGCAGCGGGCACGAGCAGGTATAGTAGGCGGATAACTCACCACTTTTTTCTGGAGGATTCATGAACCGATACAAGACCAAAGCCGTTTTCAAGCCCCTGCTCCTTACTGCGCTGCTGGCCGCCTCAGCAAGCCTCTCGGCGCAGGCCACCACACTGGTGTTCGGCAACAACGGCGAACCCGTCAGCCTGGAGTCCGGTAACATCACCGACGGCATCTCCATTCTGGTCCAGCATCAGATCTACGACACGCTGGTGCATTTCAAGGACGGCACCACCACCACCATTCCGGGCCTGGCGACTTCCTGGAAGGCCAACGCCGACGCCACCTCGTGGACCTTTAATCTCCGCAAGGGCGTCAAGTTTCAAGACGGCACCCCGTTTAATGCCGACGCAGTGGTATTTAACTGGCAGCGCTTCTTCGATCCCAAGAACCAGTACGGCTACCGCGACCAGGGCCGCACCTACGAGATCGTGGGGCAACTGCTGGGCGGCTTCAAGGGCGAGAAGGGAGCCGTCATCAAGGACATCGTCAAGGTAGACGACTCCACCGTGCGCTTCGACCTGAACATGCCCAGCTCAGTGCTGCCCGATGTGGTCGGGGCCGGGTACTTCGGCATCGCCTCGCCAGCGGCCATCAAGAAGGACGGCGGCAAGTACGGCACGCCCAACAGCACCCCGGTGGGCACCGGACCCTTCAGCTTCGTGTCGTGGAAGACCGGTGACCGCGTGACCCTGAAAGCCAACACCGCTTACTGGGGTGCCAAGCCCAAGGTGGACACCCTGGTCATCCGCTCGATCAAGGACGCCTCGCAGCGCCTCAACGAACTCAAGGCCGGAACCATCGACTTCACGGCGGACCTCTCGCCAGACAGCCTCAAGGACGTGACCAGCGACAAGACCCTGGCCGCCGTCAAAAAGCCCAGCTTCAACGTGGGTTTTCTGAGCCTCAACAACGCCAACCAATACCTCAAGAACGACAAGGTGCGCCAAGCGATCAGCATGGCGATCAACAAGAAGGCCATCGTGGACGCTTTCTGGAACGGCCTGGGCGTGTCGAACACCAGCTTTTTGCCGCCGGTCCTGAGCTGGGCCAACTCCAAGAATGTCCCCGCCGACTACAAGTACGACCCTGCCGCCGCCAAGAAGATGCTGGCCGACGCCGGATACGCCAACGGTATCAGCCTGGACCTGTGGTACATGCCGGTGAGCCGTCCGTACTTCCCCAACCCCAAGCCGATTGCCGAGGCGATGGCGGCTGACCTGTCGGCCATCGGCATCAAGGTGAACCTCAAAACGGAAGACTGGGCCAAGTACCTGGAAGACCGCAACAAGGAACCCGGCTTCGACATGTACATGATCGGCTGGACCGGGGACTACGGCGACCCCGACAACTTCTACGCCGCCTACTACGGCCCCAACGCCGCCGACGACATCAACTTCAAGTCGCCGGAACTCAACACGCTGCTCGACCAGGGCCGCGCCGCCGTGGGTCAGGCCGCCAAGGCCAAGATCTACTCGCAGATTCAGGACATCACCTACAAGGCCAACTACCGCCTGCCGATCGTACACAGCCAGCCGCTGGCCGCCCGGCGCACCTACGTGCAAGGCTGGGTGCCCAGTCCGCTGGGCAGCGAAGCCTTCAACAAAATTTCTGTCATCGGTAAGAAGTAAGAGCTGACACGGCAGGGCGGAGTGCGCAAGGTGCCTCCGCCCTGTTCGCGCGTCACCAGAAATGAGACCACAGAAATGAAAGAGGAGGACTCGACTTGGCCGCTTACATCTTACGCAGGCTCCTTCGCACGCTACTGGTGATGGTCGGCATCAGCGTGGTGGTGTTCGCCTTCGTGCGCTCGATTCCCGGCGACCCGGCGGTGGCGATGCTCGGCGAGCGCGCCACACCAGAAGCCTCGGCCCGGCTGCGCGAGCAACTCGGCCTCAATCAGCCCTGGTTTATCAACTACAAAGACCCGGCCCACCTGTTCGACGCCCAGTACCCCAAGTACGTCGGGGCGCTGCTCAGGGGCGACCTCGGCAACGGCATCAAGAGCCAGATTCCGGTGGCGAGCGAACTCAAAACCCGCTTTCCCGCCACCGTGGAGCTGGCGCTGGGGGCCATTCTCTTCGCGCTGATCATCGGCCTCCCAGCGGGCATCGTCGCGGCCCTGCGGCGCAACACCGTCTGGGACAACCTGGCGACCACCGTCAGCCTGGTGGGGGTCAGCATGCCGGTGTTCTGGCTGGGGCTGCTGCTGTCGTGGTTTTTCGCAGTGGTGCTGGGCTGGCTGCCGCCGAGTTCGCGGCTCAGCATCGCCTACACCATCCAGCCGATCACCGGCCTCGACGTGCTCGACGGGCTGCTGCGCGGTCAGTTCGCCGCCGCCTGGGACGCGTTTCGCCACCTGATCCTGCCGTCCATCGCGCTGGGCACCATTCCGATGGCGATCACGGCGCGCATTACCCGCAACAGCTTGCTGGAAGTGCTGGGACAGGATTATGTGCGCACCGCCCGCGCCAAGGGCTTATCCCCGCGCAGCGTGACCCTCAAGCACGCTTTGCGAAACGCGCTGCTGCCGGTGGTGACGGTGGTGGGCCTGCAAATCGGCGCGCTGCTGGGCGGCGCAGTGCTGACCGAGACCATCTTCTCGTGGCCGGGACTGGGATCGTGGCTCTACGACGCCATCTCGCTGCGCGACTACCCTGTGATTCAGGGCGGCGTCATCTTCGCGGCGCTGATTGTCAGCCTGGTCAATCTACTGGTCGATCTCAGCTACGCCTTCCTCGATCCCCGGATTCAGTACGCATGACGACCCCAGGAGGGCCACAATGACCACCGTGACTGCCGCCCCCGCCCGTAAGAAGCCGGAAAATATCCTGTGGCGCAGATTCAGGAAAAGCACACCCGGTAAGGTCGGGGCCATCATCGTGCTGGTGTTCGTGGCGCTGGCCCTGCTGGCTCCACTACTCCAGCCCTACGACCCGTCCACCGACATCGATTACCGCTACCGCCTCGCACCGCCGAGCGTTTCAGCCCTGTGGGACACCGACGCCAAGGAGAAATACACCGACGCTGTGAGCGGCAAGGTGCTGTACTTCAAGCACCCCTTCGGCACCGACAACCTGGGCCGCGACATTGCCACCCGCGTCTTGCATGGAGCCAGGGTCAGCCTCCAGATCGGCATTTTCGCCACGGTGCTGGCGCTGACCAGCGGCAGCCTGCTGGGCATCCTGGCCGGGTTCTACGGCGGCTGGATCGACACGGTGCTGGGCTACTTCAGCGACGTGATGCTGGCCTTTCCAAGCATTCTGCTGGCCATCGGCATCGTCAGCATTTCCAACCGGCCCGGCCTGACCACCGCCATGATCGCCGTGAGCGTGGTGCAGATTCCGATTTACCTGCGCCTGGCCCGCAGCGTGGTGCTGAGCGTGCGCGAGCGCGAGTTCGTGCAGGCCGCCAGCGCTTTGGGCGCGGGGCAGGGCCGCACCATCTTCAAGCATGTGCTGCCCAACAGTCTCACCCCGTTGATCGTGCAGGGCGCACTCAGCATCGCCACCGCCACCATCGAGGCCGCCGCGCTGGGCTTTATCGGGCTGGGCGCGCAGCCGCCGACGCCGGAGTGGGGCACCATGTTGGCCGACAGCCGCGAGTACTACACCCAGGCTCCCTGGACCATGATCTTTCCAGGCCTGGCGATCCTGATGACCGTGCTGGGCTTCAATCTGTTCGGCGACGGGCTGAGAGACGTGCTCGACCCGAGAAGCACGCAGTAGAGCATTCCAGTACAAACGCCGCGCCCCTTATTCAAACAGGGGCGCGGCGTTTGTGTGCCGGATCTACATTGGCTTCATGGGTTTCATCGGCTCCAGCGGCTTCATCTCGCTTTTGCCGGTGCCGTCCTGCACTTCCTCGAGGTCAACGGCTTCGGCAGTCGCCAGATCAGGCTTCTGGGACAGGGATTGCAGCTGGCCGCCTTTGACACGGTAGAACACGGAATCGTCTCCAGTTTTGATCTCTACGACGGCGCTGTCGTCCAACTGCCAGAGGACCGGTGTGCCCTGCCACTCCCCGGTGCTGGCGCTGCTACTCTGGCGCTGGCCTTCCGAGCTGAGACGAATGGTCGTCTGGTCGCCGTCATTTTCCAGGACGATCACCTGACTGCCGCTGAGCTTGCCCTGGTATGCCATGCCGTCACGCTAACGCCGGGACAACGCGGATTGGTGCGGCCCAGCTTCAGAAAGATTCAGGTCGGGACAACACAAAACGCCGGAAGCCTGACACTCCGGCGCTCGGTAAGCTCGGTAAAACGGGCAGGCTCAGTCCAGACTCTTGATCTTGTATTTCATCTGCTTGCCGCTTTCCAGATTCACGACGAAGCTCTCGCCCTTCTTGCGGCCCAGCAACTCGCGACCCACCGGGCTGTCGTCGCTGATCTTGGGCAGGCTGCCGCCGCGCATGGTGGCTTCCGGCGCGCTGACGAGCTGCACCTTCATGTCCTGCTTGGTGGCCTCGTTGTAGAGCACCAGCACGCTGCCGAGTTCGACCTTGCCGGTGTGTTCATCGCCCGTGATGAGGGTGGCGCGGGCCAGGGTGTCCTCGAACTCCTCGATGCGCGCCTCGATCATGACCTTCTCGCGCTTGGCGTCTTCCAGGCCGGTGTCCTCGAAATCGGTGCTGGCCTCCATCTGTTCCTGCAAGATGCGGGTGGCCTCGGCCAGGCGGCCCTGCTCCTGCTCCAGATTGCGCTGAAGGCGCTCGAAACCCTCCTGGGTCAGCTTGATCTGCTTATGCTCTGCGGCCATACGTCCTCCGTGATGAAGTCCCGTTGCCGCCAGCGGCGCGGGAGCTGAAATGAACCTGAAACCAGACTTGAAGCGGCGTCATTCTGCCACAAGCAGTTCGGCGGGGGCAAGAATTGCCAAAGCATAGTGTGAGAAGCGGCTGAATGGAACACCCCCACCCGGCCCACCTGCCACATCAGCGAGGAGACAGCGATTCGCCGAACGCCGCCGGACGCTTGAGAAGACGCAGATTGAGCGCCGCCGGGCCGCTGAAACGCACGTGATCCTGCGGCCTGGACGTGGCCTGACACTCGTAGTTCGCTACGCGGCGGCGCACCATGGGCCACACCACTGCCGCCGCCCGGCCCGCGATGTCGCGCTGCGCCACCGGCCCGAACAGCCGTGAGTCTTCCGAGCCGACAGCGCTGCGGTTATCACCCATCAGGAAGTACTGCCCGGCCCCCAGCGTCACCTCGCTGCTGACCCGACCCGTCGCCGTGTCCAGGCGAGCGTTGTCGGCGATCAGACTGCTCTGGTCCCAGCAGCCTTGCGCTCTCCAGTAGGCCGCGGTGAACTGCTGACTCACCCGCGCGCCATTGACGAACACCTCGCCGCCCGACATCCGCACCCAGTCTCCCGGCAGGCCAATCAGACGCTTGACCAGAAAGGGCCGGTAGTTGAATTGGTTTGTCCACTGATTCGTCCACTGGCCCAGCCAATTGCCCAGCAGCGGACGGTTGAGCGCCTGCGTCGGCGGTTTGAAGACCAGAATGTCACCGCGCTTGAAGTCACCCACCCCGAGCTTGTGCAGCCAGGTCTCGTACTTGGGAACCAGCAGCCGCTCGTGGTCGCGCAAGTTGGGCATCATGCTCGCCCCGTCCACCCCGACCAGCGTCACGCCGAACTGCGTGATGACGACGGCCAGCACCAGCGGCTCCAGCCACGACCACAGCACCCGCCAACCGGAAAACCTAACTATCAGATTCTTATACATAGATAGTGATTATCAGATTCTGATATGAGAACGGCGAGACCAGCATCGACTCTGTCGTCCCTTCCCCCGATCTGCCGCTAGGGTCTGTCTGGCTAAGTTTGATAGAGTCGTCTGTCATGGGCAGAACAGATCTCACGCCGGAACAATGGGCAAAACTGGAGCCTGAATTGCCAGGTAACCCCCGGCACGGACATGCCTACAAGCCGCATCTGCCGGTCATCAATGGTATTCTCTGGCGGCTGAAGACGGGAGCACCGTGGCGGGACATCCCAGAACGGTATGGCCCCTGGGAAACGTGTTGGGATCGCTTCACCCGCTGGTCACGCGATGGCACCTGGAAACGCGTCCTCGTGGCCCTCCAGGTCAAGGAAGATGCTCAGGGAAAGATTGATTGGGACGGCGCGTCCCTGGATAGCACCAGTTGTAAAGCCCACCGCGCTGCGGTGGGCGCACGAAAACAGCCAGCTAAGCTGGAAAAAAGGGGGCACTCAACGATGAGTGGCTCGGCATCAGCCGTGGAGGACGAAACAGCAAGATCCACGTGCTGACCGAGGGAAAACGCCGCCCGTTGGCCGTGCTGGTGTCGGAGGGTCAGGCCAGCGACCCGACCTACCTGCTTCCCCTCCTTGACGAGGTCTGCATCCGGCGGCCCGGTCCGGGCCGCCCTCGGAAGCGTCCGCCGATGGTGCGCGTAGATCGTGCGTACGGTGCACGGAAGTACCGTCAGCAACTGCGGAGCCGCAAGATCGTCTGTGTTTGTCCTGAACGCAAGGATGCCAAGAAAGCGCGGTTGAAGAAGGGCAGTCGTGGAGGTCGGCCCCCGAAATTCGACGCTGAAGCCGACAAGGGCCGCCAGGTGGTGGAATGCAACATCAATCGGCTCAAGGATTTTAGAGCACTCGCCACCCGCTACGAAAAACGTGGACATCAGTTTTTAGCCGTTGTACACGTTGCGTGCATTGTCCTCTGGCTCTGAAAACTCAGCCAGACAGACCCTAGGCCCTGAGTTTGAACCGCACCAGCACCAGAAGCAGTCCCAGCAACACAGCGTCGGCGGCCACTGTCAACGGAACTGCCTGCACGCCGAAGCGGGCCACCAGCACACCAATCAAAGCGGGCATGACCGCGCCGCCCAGACTGCCCGCCGTGAGCATCAGCGGCGCGGCACGGACCGGAAAGCGGGCTGTGAACCAGGCCAGCAGCGTGGAGAAGATCGGCGCGATGCCCAATCCCACGACCACGTAGCCCAGCGCCGCCAGGGCCGGAACGGCGATCAGCAGGCTCCCGATCAGTGCCAAAGCCGCGCAGGTGAGGACCACCCGCAGCGGCTGAAAGCGGACCGCGATGGCCGCAAATCCCAGTCGTCCAGCAGTGAGTGCCAGCCAGTAGAGGCTGGTAATGGCCTCGGGGTGTGGGTTACCGATGCGGCTGAGGTGCGTGGTGGCCCAACTGCCCAGCCCCGCCTCGATGCCGACGTAGGAAAAAAACAGCAACCCGAAGACGCCGACCTGACCCAGCGGGACGCGGCCCTGGGCCAGGTCGGCAGGCTGAGCGGGCCAGACGCGCACGCTGCGCAGCGAAACGGTGAGGGCCACGGCCAGCAGCGCCACCAGCACGAACGGACCAGGATACGCGCCCAGCCCCAGCGCCAGCAGCGGCGCGGCCACCGAGCCGATACCGAACATGGCGTTGACCAGGCTCGACGGCCCGGCTCCCAGCGTGGCGAAGGCGGCGTTAAAGCCCCCTGAGAGCGCGCCGAAGCCCAGCCCGGTGAGCAGGGCGGCGGCCAGCATGAACGTCCAGCTCGGCGCGGCAGTGAAGCCCAGGCCGACCAGTCCCAGCACCCCCAGTGCGAAGGCGGCGCTGCCGATCATCACCGAGGTCCGCAGGGCAAAGCGGGTCAGCAGTGCGGCGAGCAGCAGCGGCCCCATCGCACTGCCAAAGAAGTGAGCGCTGCTGATGCCCGCCACCGTCGCTGTGCTGACGCCGAAACGCGCCTCGAAACGCGGGAAGGCCGGGCCGTACCCCGCCTGAATGAGACCCAGCAGCAGAAACGCCGCGAACCCCACCACAAACAGTGCGGCGTGGGGAGAAGACGGACGGGCAGTAGGCAGGCGGCGGCTCATCAGCCGAAGAAGCCTAGCACGGGCCGGAGCAAGGGTAAACGACGCTTAAGGCAAGTGCTCAGCCGCCGCGCACCCGCTTCCCCTAGGCTAACCAGATGACTGACCGTGACGCTATGAACGATGAACTGCTGGGCGAAGTGGTGGACGAGGGCACCACCGGCGAACTCCTCGAAGAGAAGAACATCGCCGAGGATCTGCTGCGTGCCGACGTGAAGGCAGACCGGGCCAACGCCAATGACCAGCCGGGTTTTGACGATGGCCGTCTGGGCGGCTTCGATTACGAGGACCGCCAGGGTGAACCCAACGACACGGGCGAGGGCGGCGATACGGCGGGCAAGGAAACCGGCGGCGTGGGCATGAGCAGCAACGGCGGCGTGGACGGCGGCCCGGCCCGCACCCGTCCACTGCCGGGCAAAGACGGTCAGTAAAGACTCCGCCACCGCGTGATTGAGAATTGAACGAAATTCGGCGGCCTTAAAACTTACTGTGCTGGCCACATAATTCTCTCTCTGACCGTCACATTCTGGCCGCCGCTGAGCCGAGCGAAGTCCTGGTCTGCTCCTGCAGGAAACTCAAAAAGGCGTCCTCCCAGCGACGCATGCACTGAATTTAGTACGGCTCTCGATGTGTGGTTCTTGACTCCGGCTGTATACCGCGCTATGCTCTTTTTATCACCGCCTGACAAGGGCGGATTTTTTATGCCCTGACTTTCATAATCTGCGGCGGCCAGCTTCAAAGCTGAGACGTGCGCTAGGCTGGGCACCATGACCTCTGCCCCACCCGCCAGTCTCAAGCACGTCTCGTTCCTGAGCGCCGATGCCGACGCCGTGAGCGCGTTTTATCAGCAACTCGGCGCACAGGTCCATAAAGACCTCACCACCTCGGAGGGTATGCGCCGTCTGGTGCTGGGCTTCCCCGGCGGCGGCAAGCTGCAATTTTTCCAGGCGACGGGCCAAGCGCCCAGTCCCCACCCCGGCTGGCAGGAACATATCGCCCTGTACCTGGGTGACCTTGAGGCCAGCATCGGGCAGCTCAAGGCCAGCGGCGCAGCATTCACCCGCGACCTGACGCTCAGTCCCAGCGGCAACCCGATGGCCTTCGTGCTCGATCCGGACGGACGGCAGGTCGAGTTGCTTCAGGCCGGGCCGCTCAGCCTGGAATAGCGAAAGGCGGAGCCGCGCTCAACGTCGACTCCACCTTTCGCAGCTCATTCGCCCAGACTACGGCCCGTCCTTGTAGACCCGGCTGGAGTAGTAATACTCCTGAAGCAGCAGCTTGCCCAGCGCGGCCAGTGGCACGGCCAGCAGCGCGCCCACGATGCCCATCAGGGTCAGGCCCATCAGAATGGCGATGATCACCGTGACCGGGTGGAGATTGGTGGTGCGGCCCAGCACCATCGGCGAGAGAATGTGGCCCTCGATCTGGTTGGCCACCACGAACACCACCACCACCACGATCAGCTTGACGAAACCGCCTGCCGAGGCCGCCAGGAGAAGCGCCGGGGCGATGCCGATGACCACCCCCAGGTACGGCACGACGTTGAAGACCCCAGCGATAAAGCCGATGGCCGGAGCGCTGGGCACGCCCGCGATGCTCAGCGCCACGCCGATGAAGACGCCCACGAAGGCGGCGATGATGAGCTGGCCTTTGAGGTAGCCGCCCACCGCCTGCCCGACATTCCTGGAGAGGTCGAGCACGAACGGTTGCCAAGTGCGCGGAAACAGCCTCAGGAAATTGAGACCGAGTTTTTCGTAGTCCAGCATCATGTAGATGCTCATGATCAGCACCGCGAAGCTCTCGCCGATGATGCCCGCCACGCTCAACACGCCGCCGAGGAAGGCCCCACTGTTGGCCTGCAAGTACGGCAAGATCTTGTTGAGGTACGGCTGAATGTACTGCTGCAAGCCCGCCGCACCGTTCTGGCTGAGCTTAGTGATCTGATCGCTGACACTGGAGAGGGCCGGAATTCGTTTGGTCAGCTCGATAAACCACGGCTGGGTCAGAAAATCTTTGGTGAGTGTGGGGAGGCGCTGCACCAGATCAGTGAGCTGAGTGACGATGGTGACCAGCAGCCCGGAAGCCAGTACCACCAACCCAAAGATCACGACGACGGTGAACAGCACGCCGACAGCGCGGTTGATCTTGCGGCGCTCCAGCCACACCAGCATCGGGTGGGCCAGGTAGGCGATGATGTAGGCGATGACGGCCAGCGTGATGATGTGCGCCACCGAGCCGACGACCCGGTAGACCAGATAGAGCAGCAGCAGAAACGTCGCCGCCCGGATGTAGGGGTTGCGCCAGATGACCTGAAAGGCATTGCTGGATGGGTCGCGGTCAGGCAGGGATGGCTGCAAGTGGGAGTCCTCCAGCTGCATGATACGGGAGAGCGCTGAAGCTCCTGGCGAGACCAGCGCATCCGTCATCTGGCTGACGAAACGGCGGGCCAGCAAGCACTATTTTAAGAAGCCAGTGAATCATGCGTTCGTGGACGGAAGTTTTGACGACGGGGCGGAGAGCGGTCAGGCCGGGCGTGCGGGCTTCGGCGTGGTGCTGATCACGCCGGGGCAGTTGCCACAGCATGTCTACGGCCACACCCTGGCCCACGACAACAACGCCACCGAGCTGCGGGCTGTCACGGAGGCGCTGCGCCACGCGCCCGCCCAGCAGCCTCTGACGGTTCACACCGACAACCTGAACGTGCTCTCGGCCATCCGGCACGGCAGCCGCAGCACCAGCCAGCACGAGGAAGCGCTGCGGGTGCTGGAGGTGGCCGCCGAGCGCGGCATCACCCTGCACCTGGCCCGCGCCCGGCGTGAGCGCCGCCACATGCAGGCTGCCCATACGCTGGCCAACGACGCCCGGCTGGAGCGCGCCAGCTTGCCGCCGCCTGGCCCGCACGCCGAGGTCAACCTGAGCCACGCACCCTGGCGCGATTCGGCAGTGGTGACCCTGCGCCGGGCCGGTGAACGGGTCAGCGCCGAGGTGTCCCGATTGCCCGGCGACGCCCTGGCCCACAGCGTCCGGGCGCTGCTGACCGCAGTACAACTGGCCCGGCCCGGCGAGACGCTGATCATCTCACACGCTTCCAAGCTGGCCGCCGCTTTGTGGGAGAAGCCCAGCCGGGCGCTGCCTGGGGCAGCTCAGGCCGCGCTGCTGAGTGCCAGGGCTGAGGCCGCCGAGCACGCGGTGGTGGTGATCTTCGAGCGGATACAGGCTTAGAGCACGCCGACCCGCTTCAGCTCGGGGCCGCTTCCAGCATCTCGGTGTTCGCGCCGCCGGGCTGCCCTTCCTCGGGCTTGAGCAGCGGAAAGAGCAGCACGTCGCGGATACTGTCCTTGTCGGTGAGCAGCATGGTCAGGCGGTCGATGCCCATGCCCATCCCGGCAGTGGGCGGCATCCCGTATTCGAGGGCCAGCAGAAAATCCTCGTCCTGCTGGTGGGCCTCGTCGTCTCCGGCGTCGCGCCGTAAAGTCTGGGCCTCGAAGCGGGCGCGCTGATCGAGGGCGTCGTTGAGTTCAGAGTAGATCGGCGCGAGTTCAAAGCCTGCCACATAAAGGTCGGCCCGCTCGGCCAGACCGGGGCGCGAGCGGTGCGCCTTGACCAGCGGGCTGATGACCAGCGGCATGTCGGTCAGGAAGGTGGGATTGATCAGCCCCGGCTCCACGTACTCGCCGCCGAGCTTGTCGAGCAATTTATAATCCGGAACCTTGCGGAACCCGGGGTGCTTGGCGTCGCTCCAGGCCCGCAACTGCGCGAGGTCGAGCGGATCGAACTCCATTCCCGCCGCCTCTTTGAGGGCCGTCACGAAATCGAGGCGCTTGAACGGCAAGCTGAAGTCCACCATCTTGCCCTGATACGCGATGACCGGCTGGCCGTGCAGTTCCATCACCAGACCGTGCAGCATGGTTTCCACCAGTTCCATCATGTCGCTGTAGTCGCCGTAGGCGAAATAGGCTTCCAGCATGGTGAATTCGGGGTTGTGGGTGCGGTCCACCCCCTCGTTGCGGTAGTTGCGGCCAATCTCGTAGACCTTCTCGAAGCCGCCGACCAGCAGCCGCTTGAGGTACAGCTCCAAGCTGATCCGCATCGAGAACTCGTGCGAGAGGGCGTTGTGAAAGGTCTTGAAGGGCTTGGCCTCGGTGCCACCGGGAACGACTTGCAGGGTCGGCCCCTCGACTTCCATGAAGTCCTGATGGTCGAGAAACTGCCGGATAAAGCGCACAATCCGCGAGCGGGTGCGGTAGGTGGCGCGGCTCTCGGGGTTGATCATCAAGTCGAGGTAGCGGCGGCGGGCACGCAATTCCTCGTCTTGCAGGCCATGCACCTTGCTCGGCAGCGGGTGCAGGCTCTTGACCAGCGGCTGCCAAGTCTTGACTTCCAGGGTAAGTTGCCCGGTTTTGGTGATAAACGGCACACCCGAGACGCCGATGATGTCGCCCAGATCGATCTTCTTGGTGGCAGCGAACTGCTCGGCGGTCTTCTTGCCGAAATACAGCTGGATGGTGCCGCTCTCGTCTTGCAAATCGGCGAAGGCTGCGCCGCCCATGTGACGAAAGAGCATGATGCGCCCGGCCAGGCTGTAGGTTTCGTCGTCCCAGCGCTCGCCATGTTCGCCGATGGCCTGTTCATTCTGCGAGTGGGCACTCAAAATGTCGGCGGCGTGGTGGGTCTGGGCATAGCGGTAGGGGTGCGTCTCGAAACCTGCCTCGCTCAGGGCGGCCTGGTTGTTGAGGCGGGCGACGGTCTGTTCGTGGAGCTGGCGCTGGGGCTGACCATTGGAGGCGGGGACGGATGCGGCGTCGTCTGACATGCCGCCGAGTATAGAGTGCGCTCCGAAGTGGGCAACGTCATGCTGCGACGAATGAGCTGTGGGGGACTGAGAAGAAGACGGTTTACTTTGTAAAGTATCCCACTTCTCCCCCGCCCCGTTTTGGTGGATGCTGCCCCGATGAAACTCAATAACGATCTGCTGATGCTGAGCCTGACCGCCGACTTCGGAAACGGTCCCAGCGTGCTTCACCCGGTGCTGATTCTGGACCACGAGGCCGGACACACGCTGGTCGACGCCGGAATTCCCGGCATGGAAGACGCCATCCGCGCCGAGCTGGCCGCGCAGGGACTGGGCCTTGAGGACATCAAGCGGGTCATCGTGACCCACCACGACCTCGACCACATCGGCAGCCTGCCCGCCGTGGTGGCCGCGAGCGGCGCAAAGGTCTGGGCGCTGGAGCGCGAGATTCCGCTGATCGAGGGCGACGAATGGCCGCAGAAACGCCCCCGGCCCGAGCAGATCGAGCAGATGATGGCCGACCCAAACGTGCCGCAGGCCCGCAAGGACATGCTCCGCCGAATGTCGGCCATGCCGCCTGTCAAGGTCAAGGTGGACCGCGCCCTGCACGACGGCGAGGTGCTGCCGCTGGCCGGGGGCGTGAAGGTGGTGGCGACGCCGGGGCATACCTTCGGGCACGCCAGCCTGTATCTGGAGCGCAGCCAGACGCTGATTACTGGCGACGCCATGACCTCCAACACAGGCACACTGCATGGCCCCAGTGCCCAGGCCACGCCCGATATGAAGACGGCGGGCGAATCGGTGGGCAAGATGGCCGGGCTGGACGTGCAGACCGTCGTGACCTATCACGGCGGCGTGGTGCATGAAGGCGCGAACGAACAGCTCAGCCGGGTGGTGGGCGAGATGGCCGGAGCGAACGGATGACCGGCAAAGCGACCAGGTCGCAGCGCTGGGTCTTTATCGGCGACAGCATCACCGACACCGGACGGCGCGAGGACCCCGAAGGCTACGGCAACGGCTACGTCTCGCGCATCCGCGAGCAGCTGCTGGTGAATGATCCAGCCTGCACCACCGAAGTTCTGAACCGGGGCGTCAGCGGCGACACCGTGCGCGAGTTGCGGCAGCGCTGGCAGGCCGACGTGACGGCCCTGAAACCCGACCTGCTGAGTATAAAGATCGGCGTGAACGATGTGTGGCGCAGCTTCGATGGCGCACCAGACCAGGCGGTGAACGCGGACGAGTACCGCGCCACCCTGCGCGGCCTGCTGGGCGAGGCCAGCGCCCTGGACTGCCGTCTGGTGCTGGTTACGCCGTTTCTGGTGGAACCGGACCGCCAGGAACCGATGCGCCGCGAGGTCGAGAACCGCGCCAGGATTGTGACTGAGCTGGCCCGTGAGTTCAGGGCCACGCTGGTCGAGCTGCAACCCGCCTTCGACGCAGCGATGGACGCCAGTTCGGCGGCCCGCTGGGCCCCGGACCGGGTGCACCCCAGCGGGCCGGGCCACCTGCTGATCGCCCGGACGTGGCTGAAAGCGGTGACCGGCTGAGCTGCCACAGCGCCTGATCTGCTGCGCCCGGCCCGCGCTGCTCTAGACTTTCCTTGAAATGACGGTGCCTGACCACGCTTCCCCGGCTTCACCCGCCGAAACCCCCGCCGCCCCGCCGCACGATCTCGGTCTGGGACGGATTCTGGCCGAGCAGTCGGGTGAGCGCTTCCTGAATAAAGACGGCTCGTTCAATGTCCAGCGTCAGGGCATGGGCTGGCAGTCCATCAGCGTGTACGGCAGTCTGCTGACAGTGCCGTGGTGGCTGTTTTTTCTGGCCATGGGCGGCCTGTATCTGCTGCTCAACGCCCTGTTCGGACTGATCTACTACGTGCTGGGGTCGGGTGCACTGAGTGAGGAGCCGCTGGCAGGTATGCAGCGCTCGCTGGCCTGCTTTTTCTTCAGCGTGCAGACCTTCGGCACCATCGGCTACGGCCACGTCTACCCGCTGACAACGGCGGCCAATACGGTGGTCACGCTCGAAGCCTTCGTCAGCTTGCTGGGCGTGGCGCTGGCGACTGGGGTACTGTTTGCCCGCTTCTCCAGGCCGCAGAGCCGCATCCTGTTCAGCCGCCACGCGGTCATCGCGCCGTTTCAGGGCAGCACGGCGCTGATGTTCCGGCTGGTCAACGGGCGGCGCAGCCAGCTCATGAATGCCCGCATAGAGGCGGTACATACCCAGTTCGAGGTCCTGGCGGACGGACGGCGGGTGCGGCGCTTCACGGCGCTGACGCTGGAGCGCTCGCAGGTTACGCTCTTGCCACTGGCCTGGACCATCGTGCATCCGATCACGCCGCAGAGTCCCTACTGGCAGGCCACGCCTCAGCAACTCGGAGAAAGTGACGCCGAGATCATGGTGATCTTCAACGCCACCGACGAGGCAGTGCAGCAGACCATCCATGCCCGCAGCAGCTACAAACCGCACGAACTGCGCTGGAACGCCCGCTTCGCCGACCTCTACCGCCGCACCCCACGCGGCGACCTCTACGTGGACGTGGAGCGCCTGCACGATACTGAAACGGCTGTGCTGGACGCCTGAGACAGGCCAAATTGAGCGGCAAACAAGTTTATTTAGCCAGCTAAGCGCTTTCGTCGGCTACACTGACGTATGGCTCAGATCTCCCGTTATTACGATGTCAAACGCGGCTCCGACGGACACCGCTATCTCAGCGTGAAAGTCACCGGATTCTCGCTGCTGCACATTCCGCTGCTCAACAAATCCACCGGCTTCACGCCCGAGGAACGGCGCTTCCTGAACCTGGAAGGGCTGGTGCCGCCGCATACCTCCACCTTCGAGGAGCAAAAGCAGCGCACCTTCCAGCGCTATCTCCAGCAGGTCACCGACCTCGACAAGCACGAATTCATGCGCGCCCTGCAAGACCGCAACGAAGTGCTGTTCTACGGCATCATGGCCGACCACCTCGAAGAGTTGCTGCCGATTCTGTATACCCCCACCGTGGGCGAGGCGGTGCGGGTCTTCTCGCACATCTACCGCTACCCGCGCGGGCTGTCGGTCAGCACATTGGACGTCGACCGGGTGGACGAGATGCTGGGCAATGTGCCGCTGGACGATGTGCGGATGATCGTCGCCACCGATTCCAGCGCCATTCTGGGCATCGGGGATCAGGGCTTCGGCGGTATGGCCATCTCGATTGGCAAGCTGAGCTTATATACGGCGGCGGGCGGCGTCGGCCCCGACAAGACCCTGCCCGTCGAGCTGGACGTGGGCACCAACCGCCAGGATCTGATCGACGATCCACTCTACCTGGGCGTTCACCACACCCGGCTGACCGGGGCCGCCTACGACGAGTTTCTGGACAGCTTCGTGGAAGCCGCTCAGGCCCGCTATCCCAAGGTCATCATCCAGTGGGAGGATTTCGCGCGCGGCACGGCCTTTCATGTGCTGGGCCGCTACCGCAAGGTGATTCCCAGCTTCAACGACGACATCCAGGGCACCGGGGCGATGGCCTTATCGGGCCTGATCAGCGCGGCCCGGCTCAAGAACGAGACCTTGCAGGAGCAGGTGTTCGTGGTGGTCGGCGCGGGCGCGGGCGGCATCGGTGTGGCGGGCATGATCCGCAGTGGCCTGATGCGGGCGGGCCTGAGTCCTGCCGAAGCCTCCGCCCGCGTGTACGTGGTGGACCGCTTCGGCCTGCTGATGCACGGGCAGAACCTGGAAGACCACCAGCTCAGCTTTGCCAAGACGCCCGCCGACGTGGAGGGCTGGATCAGCTCAGAGCGTCTGGCGGCGGGCGAGTGGCCCAGCCTCTACGAGACGGTCAAGTACAGTGGGGCCACCGCCCTGCTCGGTCTGTCGGGCGTTCCGAACCTGTTCAGCCAGCCCATCGTGGAGGCGCTGCACGCCAACGCCGCGCGGCCCATCGTGTTTCCGCTGTCAAACCCCACCGCCAACGTGGAGGCCCAGCCCGCCGATGTGCTGCGCTGGACCACTGGTGAAGCCATCGTCGCTTCGGGCAGTCCGTTTGCAGACGTGGTACTGGACGGCGTGACGTATCCCATCGGTCAGGGCAACAACGCCTTCATTTTTCCGGGACTGGGTTTCGGGGCAATCATCAGCCGCGCCCGCGAGATCACCGACGGCATGATCATGGCCGCCGCCGAGACGCTGGCCGACGAGACGGCCCAGCACGGCGGCCTGGTGTACCCACCGATCTCGTGCATCCGCGACGTGTCACTCAAGGTGGCGGTGCGGGTGGCGCGGCAGGCCATCTTCGAGGGCGTGGCCGCCGAGAAACGGGTCCGCAATCTCACCGATGACGAGCTGGCCACCTTCGTGCAGCGCCGCTTCTGGCAGCCGCACTACCTGCCGCTGAGAAAGGCCGAGGACGCCCAGATGCTGCTGTGAGGGCTCGTGGCTGGTGAGAGAAGAAGGGAGCCGGGCAGCATGAGATCCCAGCCCGGCCCTTCTCTTGTGGATTGAACTCAACGCTTATTTGTACCAGTTCTTGTCCCAGCGCTGGCCGCGCAGCTTCTCCATCTGATCGGCAGGTAGCCCCTGACCATCAGCCAGCGCGGCGTTGCGTTCCACATTTTTCACCGAGCGCATACCCACGATCACGGTGCTGACCGCCGAGTGACTCAGCACAAAACGCAGGGCCTTTTCCGGCACCCCGGCGGTGCTGATGCCCAGCGCCTGTTCGATGGCCCGCAGGTGCGGCTGTAACTCTGTTTTACGCTCGCCCCTGAAATAGTGGTTGCGGAAATCGCTCTCGGGAAACCGGGTCTCGGGCGTCACGTTGCCGCTGAGCGCCCCCTCGTCGAGCGCCACCCGCACGATTACGCCGACGCCGTGCTGCTGGCACACGTCCAGCAGTCGGTCAGCGGGCGTCTGGTCGAAGACGTTGTAGATGACCTGCACCGTTTCCACCCAGCCGTCCTCAATGGCCTTGATGGCGTTCTCCGGCTGGTGGTCGTTGATGGAGATACCGAAGTGCTTGACCCACCCATCACGCTTAAGCTGCTCCACGCCCTCACGCCAGCTGCCCTCACCCAGCCACGAGTCGTTCCAGACGTGAAACTGCTGCACGTCCACACTGTCCATCCCCAGGTTGCGCAGGCTGGTCTCGGTGCAGGCCACGATGTACTCGGCAGGAAAAGCGTCGTCGGCGTGGCTGCCGGGTTCGGCGGGCCATTTGCCGTTCTTGGGCGGAATCTTGGTGGCGACCAGCGTGCCGGGATGTGCGCGGGCCACCTCGCCGACCAGCTTCTCAGAGTGACCTTCACCGTAGGCGAGGGCCGTGTCGATGAAATTGCCCCCAAGTGTGATGTAGCGCTCCAAGGCGCGGGTGCTCTCGCTGTCGTCCGCACCGATCCACTGTTTGCCACTGATGCCCCACGCGCCGTAGCCGATCTCGCTGACGCTCAGGCCGGTGCGCCCCAGTGGGCGCTGATGGAGGGTGTTGGAATTGGAATTGGTCATGGCCTCTGTTTTAAGCCCGCCCGACTCCTTCCAGGTGAGTGAACCTCCAATATTTGTCATAATTTGTCAAGGACTTTTCAAACGGCAGGTCAAGTGCCCATATAAATTGACATTCGCAAATAGAGGACGCTAGACTTGGCCTATGACCGCCACCGATTTCCCGCCACACAGCCAGGCCCAGCAGATCGCCGCGCCGCCGATTCCAGCCCGCTCCTGGGCCATCATCGATTCCACCTTGCGTGAGGGCGAGCAGTTCGCACGTGGCAATTTCAAGACCGGCGACAAGATCGAGGTGGCCCGCGCCCTGGACGCCTTCGGAGCCGAGTACATCGAGCTGACGACTCCGATGGTGAGCGCCCAGACCGCCTCAGACATCCGGCAACTGGCCGACCTGAACCTGAACGCCAAACTGCTGACGCACGTCCGCTGCGCGATGGAAGACGTTCAGCGGGCAGTGGATACCGGCGTGGACGGCCTGGACCTGCTGTTCGGCACCTCCAGCTTTCTGCGCGAGTTCAGCCACGGCAAGAGCATCGGCCAGATCATTGAGTCGGCCCAGAAGGTCATCGGCTGGATTAAAGAGCATCATCCGAATCTGGAGCTGCGCTTCTCCGCCGAGGACACCTTCCGCTCGGAAGAAGCCGATCTGATGGCCGTTTACAAGGCCGTCAGCGACCTGGGTGTGCATAGGGTGGGCCTGGCCGACACGGTGGGCGTCGCCACGCCGAGGCAGGTCT
Source organism: Deinococcus rubellus (assembly GCF_025244745.1). Taxonomy (NCBI): domain Bacteria; kingdom Thermotogati; phylum Deinococcota; class Deinococci; order Deinococcales; family Deinococcaceae; genus Deinococcus; species Deinococcus rubellus. The sequence continues at coordinate 1,810,928 of NZ_CP104213.1, read as the reverse complement.
ATACCCTGGTGCGCGAAGTCCGCAAGGTCATTCATGCCGAGTGCGGCATCGAGTTTCACGGCCACAACGACACCGGCTGCGCGGTCAGCAACGCCTACGAGGCCATCGAGGCCGGGGCCACCCACATCGACACCACCATCCTGGGCATCGGCGAGCGCAACGGCATCACACCGCTGGGCGGGCTGCTGGCGCGGATGTTCACCTTTGACCCGCAGGGTCTGATGGACAAGTACCACCTGGAAATGCTGCCGGAACTGGACAACATGATCGCCCGGATGGTGGGCCTGCCGATTCCCTGGAACAATTACCTGACGGGTGAGTTTGCCTACAACCATAAGGCCGGAATGCACCTCAAAGCGATTTATCTCAATCCTGGCGCTTACGAGGCGATTCCGCCGCAGGTGTTCGGGGTGGGGCGGCGCATTCAGGCGGCCAGCAAGGTGACCGGCAAGCACGCCATTGCCTATAAAGCCCGCGAAATGGGTCTGCATTACGGCGAGGAGGCACTCAGGCGCGTCACCGACCACATCAAAGCGCTGGCCGAGCACGACGAACTGGACGATCAGCACCTGGAGAAGCTGTTGCGGGAATGGGTGAGTGCCTGAGTGATCATCAGATTCGGGGTGCTACGGTTCGGGCATGCCAGGTGAGAGATCGGGTGAGCTGAACCACTCCAGATCGCGCGGGGCGAGAGCGTTGGTGTTGCTGCACGACCAGCACCTGCGGCAATGTGTAGATGTCTGGAAGCAGGCGAAAGCGGCGAATCTCCATCTCCCGGAGACGAAGAGCGAGGATTACCGCTCGCTGGACGCCCTGCTGCACCATCTTCTCCACTCGGCGAGAATTTACATATTCAGGATTTGCCACAACCTCAGCTTGCCCGCCCCTCAGATTGGTCCAGTGCCGGACATGGAAGTGCTGGCCGGGCAAGCAGACCGCTATCTCGAACACCTGCTGGAGCGCTGGCGCTTGCCGTTGGCAGATGTCACGGACGCCCAGATAGAACCCGACCCGGAACTGTACTTCGCCGGAATGCCCTACTGGGTGGACGCCATGCTGGAACACGCAGTGATGCACCCGATTCGCCACGAGTTTCAGCTCAGGGAACTCATGGAGCGGCAGGGGTAGGATGCAGCTTGCTTACCACAGCCCTGCTGCCTTCAGCCGCGTGCTTGAGCGCGTCAGCCGTTTGAATCCGACCTACTCCAGACTCGGTGTGACGCTGGAGCCGACGCCGCACATGGAACAGCACCGGGTTGTGCTCGGCAGCGGCGAACGGACGTTTCAGCAGGCCCGCGCCGCCCTGCGCGGCTGGCAGACCCATCAATCGCGCTGGCTCAGGCTTTATCCTGGTGGCGGGCCGCCCGCTGAGGGTCAAACTGTCCTTGTGCTGCTGTGTCTGGCAGGCTGGTGCCTGGCCTTCGGTTGCCGCATCGTGCGCGTGCTGGATGACGAGCGGCGCACGGGTTTCGCCTACGGCTCGCTGCCCGGCCACCCGGAGCGCGGCGAGGAATTGTTTTTGATCGAGTGGCACGAAGATGACCGCGTGACCTTCACCCTGCGGGCCGTCAGCCAGCCTGCCAACTGGGTTTACCGGCTGGGGCGGCCCGCCGCAGAGCTGATGCGCCTCCTCGGCACCCGGCAGTACATCCGGGCCATGCGGCGGGCGGCAACTGGCACAATACTTTCCAGATGACTGGTCTCTCCCCCCTTCCCTACCGCGTCTACGCCGCGCCGCGCACCGAGGGCGGCAAACTCGCTTCCTTGTTCGTGAGCGCCGGGGGTGACTTGCAGGCCCAGGCCGCCCGCGCAGGCACGCCGCTGAGCGTCTTCATTGAGAGGCTCGATGAGCACGGCGCTCACCTGCGCGTCTTCACACCCACCCGCGATAAGGGCGACTCTGACAGCGCAGCCCTGGTGGCCCTGCACCACCTCTATGCGGAAGGGCGGGTTCCTGACGTGTCGAGCGTCTGGATGAACGGCCAGGAATACCCGGCCCAGCTCTGCGGCGGCGAGTGGCTGCTCAAGCAGGGTGACGTGAGCGTGACTGGCGCGCCGGACACCGATTTCGGCCCACTGAGAATCCAACCGGAGCACGTTCAAGTCGCCTCGGCAGGCCGCCCGAATCTGGTCGTGGGCGTGCCGTCCCTGGACGTCCTGACCCACTTTCGGACCGACGTAGAGGCCCTCAGCCAGCTCGGGCGCGAGACACAGACGACGGGTTTCATTCTCTACACGCTCGACGCCGAGCGCACCGATGTCGCCTTTCGGGCCTTCGGGCCGCTGAGGGGTTTTGACGAGGACGCCGCCAGCAGCAACATGTTCGCCTGCCTGGTGGGGGCGCTGAGTATGCGCGGCGCGCTGCCGGAAGGTGAGCCGCTGGTACGCGGTCTCCAGATGATGCCGGGCGTGCCGTCCAGGTTGAGCGCCCAGTACGCCCCGCAAGCGGGCGGAGCGAGTGACGTGTGGGTGGGCGGCACGGCCAGCAGGTTGAATGAATGACTGAATTGAACTTGAGCACTCCAAATTTCAATGAACTAAGGCGAGATCTGTCGTTCTCGGCCGTGCTGGCAGGCTTCATCGCCGTGCTGGTGGGGGCGTCGAGCAGCATCGGGCTGGTGATCGCCGCCGCGCAGGCCGCGCACCTGACCCCCGCACAGACGAGCAGCTGGATTTTCAGCGTCTACATCAGTATTGCCGTCACGGGTTCGCTGCTGAGCTGGCGGTACCGCGCCCCGATCCTGACCGCCTGGACGACGCCGGGGCTGGCTCTCATTGCCACCCAGGCCAGCCACCTGACCCTGCCGGAGATGATCGGCGCGTACCTGATCAGTGCTGCGCTCATCACGGCGCTGGGCCTCAGCGGAGCCTTCGAGCGGGTCACGGCACGGATTCCGGGGCCGCTGGCGGCGGGGCTGCTGGCGGGCGTGCTGATTCCGTTCGTGCTGGGGGCCTTCAAAGCCTTGCCCACCTCGCCGCTGATCGTCGGCGCGATGACGGGCGCGTTTTTGCTGGGTCGGGCCTTCTTGCCACGTTACGCGGTGCCCCTATCGCTGGCGGCGGGTGTGGTCGCCGCGCTGCTGAGCGGACAGATCGGTACGGTGGGCGGAGCGGATGTGTTCGGCACCCTGACATTCACGCTGCCCCACTTCACCCTCAGCGCGCTGCTGGCCCTGGCCCTGCCGATGACGTTGCTGACCCTGGCCTCGCAGAACCTGCCGGGCGTGGCGGTGCTGCGAACCTTCGGTTACTCGCGGGTGCCCACCACGCCGCTGATCTGGGTCACCGGGCTGGCCTCGCTGCTGTCGGCTCCGTTCGGGGCGCACACCACCAACCTGGCGGCCATCACGGCGGCCATCGGCGCGGGCGAGGAGAGCCACCACGATCCGGCGCGGCGCTATGTGGCGGGCCTGTCCAGCGCCTTCTTTTATCTGCTGCTGGGCATTTTCGCGGGCTGGGTGGCGGGCGCGGTGGGGGCTGTGCCGCCCGCCTTCATCGCGGCGCTGGCGGGGCTGGCCCTGCTCGGCACGGCGACCAGCAGTCTGGTGTCGGCGCTGAGCGACACCGAGTGGCGCGAGGCCGCTGCCGTCACGGTGTTCGTCACTGCCTCGGGGCTGAGCTGGTGGGGGCTGGGCAGTGCGTTGTGGGGGCTGATCCTGGGCGGGCTGCTGGGGTGGGGACTGCGCAGGAGGGGACCAGGACGCAGAGCATGAGGCTGGCACGTTTTCCCCTCAGCGCTCTGTCCGCCGGAATGGTCGCCGTGCTGATCAGTTTCGCCAGCAACATTCCGCTGTTCGTGCAGATGTTCGCCGTGGCGCACTTCTCACCGGGCCAGTCGGTCAGCAGCCTGACGAGCATGTACCTGCTGCTGGGACTGCTGGGCGCGGGCCTGTGCCTGATCTACAAAGCGCCGGTCATCCTCGGCTGGAACACGCCGGGTCTGGCGGTGCTGATCGCTGAGGGCAGCCGCTTCACACCGAACGATGTGGTGGGAGCACTGCTGCTCAGTGGCGCGGTCCTGGCCCTGATCGGCGTCAGCGGCGCATTCGACGCCGTGGCCCGGCGCATTCCCCCGGCGCTGGCCTCGGCGCTGCTGGCGGGCGTGCTGCTGCCGTTCGTGCTGCGCGGTGTCGCCGCCATCCCCGCCGCTCCCGCGCTGACCCTGCCACTGCTAGGTACTTACCTGCTGGGCCGCGCCTTTTTTCCACGCTATGCGGTGCCCGCTGCACTGGTCATGGGCCTGGGGGCCGCCGCGCTGGGCGGACAACTGCACTTCGACGCGCCGCACCCGCTGGGCCACCTCGAACTGATCGCCCCGGCATTCGGCTTCAGCGCCGCGCTGACCCTGGCCCTGCCGATGACGCTGCTGGCGCTGACGGCCCAGAATCTCACCGGCATCGCCATTCTGCAATCGAGCGGCTACAGCCGGGTGCCGGTCAGGCCGCTGATCACGCTGACCGGTTTGGCCGCCACTCTGGCCGCACCATTCGGCAGCCTGACCCTGAATATGGGGGCCATCACCGCCGCCCTCTGCACCGGACCGGACGCCCACCCCGACCCGGCGAAGCGCTACCTGGCGGGCCTGACCTGCGCGGGCGGCTACCTGGCCCTGAGCCTCGGCGCGGGGGCGCTGCTGGGCCTGGCCAGCGCCTTTCCCGCCGCACTGATGCAGACGCTGGCGGGCGTGGCCCTGCTCGGCGCGGTAATGGGCGGTCTGGAAGGCGTGCTGAGAGACGCCTACTGGCGCGAACCGGCCCTGCTCACGCTGGTCGTCACCGCGTCGGGCTTCAGCCTGCTGGGGCTCAGCGGCGCGGTGTGGGGCCTGGGGCTGGGCTGGGGGCTGGCCTGGCTGCGGGCGAGAGGCACCAGATGAGCAGGACCGGAATTGAAGGTCACCCACCACTGACCCCTCCTCGCATTTAAACGGGTTACGTTTGTTTCATATCCAGATCAGGAGAGAACCGATTTCATCTGAGTCCGTATCACATCGCGCTGGGCACCTCGATGCCGATCAGGCCCAGCGTTTGCACGAAGGCCCGTTGCAGCCTGCCGACCAACGCCAGCCGAGCCTCACGCAGCCCCGGCTCACTCGCCAGTACGTTGGTCGCGGGGCGGCCCTCCTTGTTCTTGGCGTTGTACCAGCCGTTGAAGGCCGAGGCCAGGTCGAGGGCATACTGGGCAACCACGTGAGGGCTGTGAACACGCACCGCATTGGCAACCACTTCCGGAAACCTGGCGACGACTTTGGCGAGGTTCAGATCGAGGTCGGTGGTGCTGGCCCAGTCGGCCCCGCTCCCGTCCACGGCGTGGCCCTCAGCCTGTGCTTTCTTGAGGATATTTCCGGCCCGTACCGCCGCGTACTGCACGTAAGGCGCGGTGTCGCCCTGAAGGGCCAGCGCAAGGTCCCAGCGGAAGTCGATCTGGCGAGTCGGCTCGGCCTTGAGCATGGCGAAGCGGATGGCCCCCACCGCGATGCGGCGCACAATCTCCGCACCCTCGGGGGTGCCGATGACCTCGGGCTTAAGGTTCTGCATCAGCTCGGTGACGAGTTGCCCAGCCTCGTCCAGCACGGCGTCGGCGCTGACCCCGATGCCCTTGCGCCCTGAGATGGTCTGGCCCTCGAAAGTCACGAAGGCATACGACAGGTGGATGCTGCGCTCCTCCTGCTGCGGCGACCCGGCAACCCCCAGACTGGCCCTGACGATCTTCTGGGGATGCTCCTGGCGCGAGTCGATCACGTTGATGACTTCAAAAGCGTGGCCGAATCTTCGCTCGGTGTCGGGCTGCCCGTCGGGCGCGGAAGTCCAGACGGTGCGGCCCTCGGGGTCGGTCATGAACGGCCTGAACTTCATACCCTCGAACAGGCCGAACTTCCAGAACTGATAGCCGATGTCCTTGGCGGCGTACATGGCCGTGCCGTCCGAGCGCATCAGCACCACGTTGCTCTCTTCCAGCCCCGGCATAAAGGCCGACACGTCCATCACCAGCGCCCCGGCGAACTTACCCTCCAGCGGGCGGGCCGTGTGGCTGCCGCCCTCCAGGATGTTCATGGCCTGACTCAAGAACCCGCTGCCCACCACGTCGGATTCCCAGTTGAGCAAATCGTAGCGTGCGCCGAGCCGAAAACAGGTATCGAGGTGGGCCTTGACGATCTGCTCGATCTCGCCGCGCAGTTCGCCGGTTTCAAGGCGGTGCATCACAGCGCGGATGCCGCTTTCCAGCTCTGGTTTGTCGGGGTCGGCGTTAAGGCGTACGTAACCCTCGCCCATGAAGTGGTCGTACTTCTGCTTGCCGTCCCACTTGCGGCGGTAGTGCGCCTGGGCATAGAGGCTCTCAGCCGCCTGCCGCCCGGTGTCGTCGATGTAGTTCTGAATCTCGACCTGATGCCCGGCGGCGCGGAAGATGCGGCCCATGCTGTCGCCCAGCACCACATTGCGGACGTGCCCGACGTGCAGCTCCTTGTTGGGGTTGACCGAGGTGTGCTCGATGACCACCTTGCCGCTGCCCTGCTCCGGCGTGGCGGGATCGGTGACCACCGCCTGCACGAAGGCCCCGGCGTCCACGAAGAAATTGAGAAAGGGGCCAGCCGCCACAGCGCGGGCGATCCCGGTGGGCAACACCACCGTCTGGGCGAGCTGGGCAGCCACCTGCGCCGGATCCTGGCCGAGCAACTTGGCGAGCTGAAAGGCGGCGGGCGTGCCGTAATCGCCGGGCTTGTTCGGCGGCGTTTCCTGAATCGCCACGTCCAGAGGTGCGCCGAGTTGTAAGGCGGCTCCTTCGACGGCGGCTTTGAGCTGGGCCTTGAGGTTCATAAGGGGAGATTTTAGCGCAGGTGGGAAGGCAAGCAGGCAGCTGACCTTCCACTGACGCTGGGCAGTCAGGCTGACATCAGGGCGGGTGGTGTATCATGAGTCACCAGAGCGGCGGCCCTCTCACTTCGCCCTCATGACTGGTCGCCACAGGAGTTTCATGAGCGTCCAAACCAACAACCAAGCCAAGACCGAAGTGGAGCGTGCCCGGCTGCTGGCCGACGTTCACGACTTCCTGAGGATTCTGCGCGGCATGAACAACGAGCTGACCCCCTTCGACTGGGTGCGTCACCTGGCCCCGGACGGCGAATTCCAGCGCGGCGTGGAGGCCATTCCGGTGGACCACATCATCGGCTCGGTGGACCGTTACCGCGAATTCGACCGCTACTACCTGCCCAAAGAAAAACACCTCGACGACCGATGGGTAGGCGTTCGGCGCGCCCAGCTCGACGGCAAGGAGCTGCCGCCGATTCAGGTCTACAAGGTGGGCGAACTCTACTTCGTCAAGGACGGCAACCACCGGGTCAGCGTGGCCCGCCGCCAGGGGCAGGCGTACATCGACGCCAGCGTGATCGAGCTGCACGTCACGGTGCCGCCGAGCGAGGGCGACACCCTGAAAGACATGATCATCAAGGGCGAGTACGCCCAGTTTCTGCGGGCCACCAAACTCAACGAGGTGTCGCCCAACCACAAAGACATCCTGTTTACGAAGCCGGGGCGCTACGCCACCCTGATCGAGCACATCAACGCCCGGCGCTATTACCTCGACCTCAAGCCAGGACGAGAACGGCCCGTGACCTGGGAGGAAGCGGTGGAGAGCTGGTACCGCCGCCTCTACAGCCGGATCGTGGAGAATATCGAGGCCCACGACGTGATGCACCGCTTTCCGGGCCGCACCGAGGCCGATCTGTATCTGTGGATCATGGACCACCGCTATTACCTCTCGGAGAAATACGGTTACGACGTGGGCAGTGAGCAGGCCACGCTGGACTTCAGCAAGCACCACGCTCCCCGGCTCTACAAGCGCCTCGGCCAGCGCATGAAGCTGGCCTGGCGCGGCAAGCTGGAACCGAGGCTGTAGGCTGTAGGGTTCCACTCCTGGTCGGGCTGCGTTCTCAGACCGCCGCGCTACACTCTGGGGCGTGACTTCGCTGTATCTACTAATCAGCATCCTGATGGCCCTGGCCCTGCTGGCGCTGCTGCTGCGCCCAGGCCCGGCACGCCCGATCACCCTGTGGCTGCTGGCGGCGCTGCTGCCGGTGCTGGTGTCGGTGACGGCAGCGCTCTACGGGCAGGCCCAGGCCCAGCGTACTTTATCGGACTTCAATCCGGCGGTGCAGGACCGCGCCCTGGCCTGGCGCGACGCGGGCGGCACCGAGAGCACCTCCACTCTGGCGCTCAGCGGGCTGGACGCCGCCTGCGTGGTGCGGGCGGCCCAGCGCGGCGGCACTTACCAGCTCAGCAGCTCCACACTCTTCGTGCCGAATCAGGCTCAGCTCCTCGGTCCCTGGCCCAGCAAGGCCCAGGCCGACGCGCTGATGCTCAGCGGGCGACTCGGCTGCCGCCGGGTGAGCCGCGCGGGCGAGTAGCGCCGAGCAAGGCCGCTACTTGCCCACGCAGAAATTCCTGAACACCGCGTCCACCACGTCCTCCTGCACGTCACGCCCGGTCAGCTCGGCCAGTGCCCCCAGGGCCTGTTCCAGTTCGTATCCGGCCAGGTCATCGGGCAGATGTCGGGCGGCGGCAATATGCATCAGGGCGCGGCGGGCGGCGTCGGCCTGGCGCTCAGTGGTGAGCCAGGCCTCACCGCGCGTCTGGTTGCCGAGCAGGGCCGCGCGCACCGCCTCGCGCAACTCCGGCAGGCCCGCGCCCGTCACGGCACTGACCAGCAGAAACCCGGGAGCCTGCCAGCGCTGGCCGAGGTCAATCTTGGTCTGTATCCGCAAAGTGGGGGCGTCACTGGCGATGTCGAGCGGTTCGCGCGCAGCGCTGCCGTCCTCGAGCAGCAGCACCAGGTCGGCATTCTGGCCGAGCAACTGGGCCTGGCGCACGCCCGCCGCCTCAATCTCGTCGGCCGTCTCACGCAGGCCCGCCGTATCGACCAGCGTGATTGGCACGCCTGCCAGTTCGAGCTGGGCTTCCAGGTAATCGCGGGTGGTTCCGGCGATGGGCGTCACGATGCTGCGCTCATAGCCGAGCAGGGCGTTGAGCAGGCTGGACTTTCCGGCATTGGGGCGGCCCAGCAGCGCCAGGCGTGCGCCGCGCGTGGCGATCTGCCCGGCGCGGGCGGTGCCGAGCAGGCCAGCGAGTTCGGCCTCGGCCCTCAGCAGGGGTTCCCCACGCTCCTCTTCCGGCACGCCCTCGTCGGGATAATCGAGCATTGCCTGAATGGCGGCCAGGGTGCGGGTCACGGCCTCAGCCACAACCGAGACCCGCGCCGCGATGGCCCCGCTCAGACCCAGCGTCGCCTGACGCCGGGCCGCGTCGGTCTGGGCATTGACCAGCGAGAGCACCGCCTCGGCCTGGGTCAGATCGAGCCGCCCACCGAGGTAAGCCCGCAGGGTAAATTCGCCAGGCCGGGCCGCGCGGGCACCGACTTCCAGCACCCGCTCCAGCAACCGGGCCAGCACCGCCGGGCTGCCGTGAGACTGCAACTCGGCCACATCCTCGCCGGTGTAGCTGTGCGGACCGCGAAAGATGAGGCACAGACCCTCGTCAATGCTGTCGCCCGACCCGCTCCTGAACGCGCCGTAGAGAAAGCGTCCGCCGGGGGTGCGGCTGGGCCGCGAGCGTCCAGCGAATACCGCGTCGGCCACCCGCAACGCCGCCGGGCCACTGACGCGCACGATGCCCACCCCGGCGCTGCCCGGCGCGGTGGCGATGGCGGCGATGGTGTCTGAGAGGCCAGTCATGCAGAGAGGCTAGCAGAGGCGCAGGCAGGCAACCGGACTATTCGTTGGCAACAGGAAATATGCAGTTCCAGTACCGGGCCGCATCTTTGAACGGCACTCCGTCGTTGATCAGCCGCCCCGCGCTTCACGAAACGGTTTGTAGAGCAAAGCTGCCGCCGGGATCAGCACCAGCACGGCCCCGGCAGCCATCAAAGCGGTAGGTGGCGACCAGGTGCCAACTGCGCCCGCCGCGACCACGTAGCCGAGCGGCACCAGGGCGTAAGTGGCGACGCTGATCAAGCCGAAGACCCGGCCCTGCAATTCGGGAGGCGCGGTTTGCTGCACCCAGGTGGGAAACAAAATGTTGGGCACCATTGCCAGCCCGTCGGCCAGGGCCAGCAGCAGCGCCGCCGCCACCACGCTGCGGGTCAGTCCCACGCCGAGGTAGCCGCTGAGGCCGATGCCGATGACGCTCAGCGCCGTTACCAGGGCTGCCCGCTCGGTGTGGACGCAGGCCAGCACAAACGACGCCGCCAGGATGCCCGCATTCATTGCCGTGAGCAGATAGCCGTAGACCGCCGCCGGTTCGCCCAGCGTCCACGTGACGTAGAGCGGCAGCGCCACGCCCATCACCGGGGTGGCAACATTGGTGGCCGCAAAGAAGGTCAGAAAGAGCAGCATGACGGCCTGCCCGACCACCCAGCGCCAGCCCTGGCTCAATTGCTCCAGCAGGGTCTCACCGTGCGGCACTCCCACTGGCTGCTCGGCCACGCGCAAGGTCAGGAGCGTCATGACCATCCACAGCAGCGCCCCGGTGTTCACGGCAGCCAGGCCACCCACGCCGATCACTGCCAGCAGCGCCCCGGCCAGGGCGGGGCCGACGAGGTAACCGAGGCTGTCACCCACCGAGAAAAGGGCATTGCCCGCTTGCAACTGCGGCGGCGCAATCACCTGGGGCAGGAGGGCGTTGTACGCCGGATTGCCCACAGCGCTGAGGCTGCCAAATACCACGCCGAGCGCGTAAAGGTGCCACAACTCGGTGCGGCCTGACCAGATCAGACACGTCATCAGGGCCATACCCAGGGCCCGGCCCGCATTGGTTGCCACCAGCAGGCGGCGGCGGTTGAGGCGGTCCGCCCAGACGCCACCCAACAAGGAGAACAGCAGCCCAGGCAGCACGTTTGCCAGCAGCACCCCACTGAGACCCGCCGCCGCGCCGCCGAGCTTCAGTACCAGAGCAACCTGCGCCACCCGGAAGAGGGCGTCTCCAAAAGTGGAGAGGGTCTGGGCTGTCCAGAGCTGGCGATACTCTCGCTGGCCCAGCAGTGTCCAGTTGGCCTTCACCCAGCAGCCTGGGCGCAGCGGGCCGAGCGCGGAGCGCGCGCCCAGGAAACGCGGCGGAAAGAGTGACGCATCAATGCCAGGCTACTCCACAATCCGCCACCAGAAACTACTAGACGCTTGCTGGAACGCTTTCCAGGTGCGTGGCCTCCGCCCTCCTCAGCCTCAGCGTCTGTTGGAGCGCGTCACCATCAGCTTGAACTCGTTGGGGCTGGAAGCGTTGTCGCGGGCTTCCTCCATCGAGATCAGGTTGGCCTGATACAGATCGAGCAGGTGCTGGTCGAAGGTGTGCATACCTCTGATGTTGTCCTCGACCAGCGCCTCCTTGATCTCGTGGGTGCGGCTCTCGTCGCGGATAAATTCGGAAATCAGCGGCGTGTTGATCAGCACCTCGTGGCCCAGCACCCGGCCCACGCCGTCGGAGCGGCGCAAGAGCCGCTGACTGATAATGCCCACCAGCGACTCGGCCAGCAGCACCCGGATCTGGCCGCGCTCATACGGCGGAAAGAAATCGATGATACGGCTGATGGTCCGCATCGAGTCGAGGGTGTGCAGGGTCGAGAGGACCAGGTGGCCAGTCTGGGCGGCGGTCAGTGCGGCCTCCACCGTTTCCTTGTCGCGCATCTCGCCGATCAGGATCACGTCGGGGTCCTGGCGCATGGCGTACTTGAGGGCGGTGCCGAAGTCGCGGGTGTCCGCGCCGATTTCACGCTGGGCCACGATGCTGCGCTGATTGCGGTGCAAGATCTCGATCGGATCTTCGATGGTGATGATGTTGTAGGCAAAGTTTCGGTTGATGTGGTCGACCATGCTGGCCATGGTGGTGCTCTTGCCCGAGCCCGTCGGCCCTGTCACCAGAATCAGCCCGCGCGAGGCTTCCGAGAACGTCCGCAGCACCTCGGTGGGCAGCCCCAGCGTCTCGAAATTGGGAATGCTGTCGCCGACCACCCGCATGACGATGCCAACCGCGCCGCGCTGCCGGAAAATGTTGCAGCGAAATCTGCCCATGCCTGAAACGCTGTAGGCGGTGTCAAGTTCGTTGCGGTACTCGAAATCCTCCCACTGATCGGCGCTGAGGATGCTCTGGGCGAGTGCCTGGGTGTCGGGCGGCATCAGCAACTGGGTGCCGAACTGCACCAGTTGGCCGTCCACCCGGCCGGTCGGCGGGCTGCCCGCTTGCAGGTGCACGTCGCTGACCCGGCGCGAGAGCATCTGCCGCAGCAATTCGTCGAGGTTCACTGAACCTTCTCCGCATAGTCCACCGCAGCGGGCGCAGTGGCTGGCACGGTCAGCGGCAGATTGTCGATCAGGCGCACGCCGAACAGGTGGGCCGCCACCAGCAGGCGGGCCTGCGTCGGCGCGTCGGCAGGCAGGGGAGCATCAGAGCGGCGCGGGATAGACACACCCCCATTATCGAGCTGTTCTATGTCACGCATGTCACCGTCCACCAGCCCCAGGTAATCGAGGGTCAGATCCGGCTCGCTGACCAGCACCGCGCGGGCCGCCGCCAGCAGCCCGTCCGGGCGGCGCTCGCCCGCCGCATAGCACTGCTGGGCCGCCCCCAGGGCGCGGGCGAGCACGGCAGCACGTGCCCGCTGCGGCGGCGTGAAGTAGCTGTTGCGGCTGCTCAGTGCCAGGCCTTCCTCGCCGGGCAGCGACGAGCGCACCGTCGGCACACCCACGATTTCGAGCAGCAAATCAAGGTCGCGTACCATCCGGCGCACCACCATCAGTTGCTGCCAGTCCTTCTCACCGAAATACGCCCGCGTCGGCTGCACCAGGTTGAACAATTTGAGCACCACTGTCGCCACTCCGCTGAAGTGCCCGGGCCGCGACGCACCGTCGAAACCCTCCGAGACGCCCGCGACGCTGACCCGCGTGGCGAATCCCGGCGGGTACATCTGGTCGGTGTCCGGCGCAAACAGCACGTCCACGCCAGCCCGCTCGGCAAAAGCCGCGTCGTGCGGTAGGTCGCGTGGGTAAGCGGCAAAGTCCTCGCTGGGGCCGAATTGCAGCGGGTTGACGAAGAGGCTCAGCACCACCCGGTCGTTCTCGGCGCGGGCGCGGCGGATCAGGTGGGCGTGGCCGTCGTGAAGGTGGCCCATCGTCGGAACCAGCCCCAGGGATGGGCTGCCGCCCGGCCCCAGTGCGGCCCGCAGCTCAGCGGGCGTGTGGACAAGTTGCATCACACCCGGCAAGCTATCAAAAGTTCAGCCAGGAAAGGTCGGTGGAATCAGCGGTCCAGCTCTTGCGGCAACACCAGATCGATCAGCCAGTTGAGGACCGTCAGGATGATGGCCCCCACGAACGCGCCGCCGAACCCCGACACGTTGAGCGCCGTGAGCGACGCCACCAGCATCAGCATCAGGGCATTGACCACCAGGGTGAACAGGCCCAGCGTCAGCACGTTGATCGGTAGCGAGAGCAGCAGCAGAATGGGCCGGAGAACGGCATTCACGACGCCCATGACCAGCGCGGCGATCAGGACGCTGATCCAGGTGCTGCCCGGCTCGAACGACACGCCGCCGTAGAGCCGGGTGACGAGGTAGAGCGCCGCCGCACTGATGACGAATTTCAGGAGGGCATTGAGCATCTTCCCACCCTAAGACCTGGCCGGGCGCAGGCGTCTTCAGCCGGGCTTGAGGGAGTTCTCAGGAACTGGGCGCTTTACCTCTGGCACCGCGGCGCTTATGCTACGGGCATGTTCAGCCGCACTGCCTGGTGGTGGCCCCGTTTTTCTGGGTGACACTCCGGCTGCCTTGCAAGAAGTCCCGCCGCGCCCAGGAACCGACGAGTTCCGGGCGCGTTTTTTTGTGTGTCCGCATCTTCCCCTCCCCTTTCCGCAGGAGACCGCATGACCCTCACCCAGCCGCAGATTCAGCCCCCAGCAACCTTTACCGAAGTGCGCGAACTCAACGCCGATCTCGACACGCCGGTCAGCGCCTACCTGAAAGTCACCGGCGGCGCAAAGAAGCTCAGCTTTCTGCTGGAGAGCGTGGAGGGCGGCGAGCGGCAGGCCCGCTACTCGTTTATCGGGGTGGGCGAGGTGGGGCGCTTCACCCTGCGTGGGACAACGGCGACGCTCAGCGGGATCTTAGGGAATGAAACAATGGAGACGGCGGACCCGCTCGCCCTGCTCTACAGCCGGGTGCTGCGGCCCGTGACGTTGCCCACCGAGAAGTTCAGCGGCCTGCCGCCCTTCTTCGGCGGCGCAGTGGGCTACGCGGCCTACGACATCATCCGGGTCTATGAGCAGTTGCCCGACGCCAATCCCGACGAGCTGAACGTTCCGGACGCCCTGTTCATCGTGCCGGAAGGTCTGGTCATCTTCGATCACCTGCGCCACCGGCTCTACGCGGTGGCCATCTCCGAGGCCGAGGCCGAGGCCGGGCGCATCGTGGACGCCCTGGAAACCGATCTGCGCGGGCCGCTGCCGGATGTGCCGGGCCGTGAGAAAGCCGAGCCGATGACCTTCAAGAGCAACTTCACACCCGGGGGCTACCAGAACGCGGTGAAGCGCTGCATCGGGTACATCCATGCCGGGGACATCTTCCAGGTGGTGCCGTCTCAGCGCTTCTCCGCCGACCTGACGGTGGAACCGTTCGCGCTCTACCGTGCCCTGCGCGGCATCAACCCCAGCCCGTACCTGGGTTTTCTGAATCTGGGCGAGGTGACGCTGGTGGCCAGCAGCCCGGAGAGCCTGCTGCGAAGCGACGGCCACAGCATCGTGACCCGCCCGATTGCCGGGACCCGGCCACGCGGTCAGACACCCGAGGAGGACGCCGCGCTGGCCGCCGAATTGCTGGCCGACGAGAAGGAGCGGGCCGAGCACCTGATGCTGGTCGATCTGGGCCGCAACGACATCGGGCGGGTGGCCGAGTACGGCAGCGTGACGGTGGAGGACGCCTTTTCCATCGAGCGCTACAGCCACGTGATGCACATCGTCAGCGGGGTGCGCGGCATTCTGCGCAAAGGTCAGACGCCGCTCAACGCCCTGGCCAGCGCCCTGCCGATGGGCACGGTGTCGGGCGCACCCAAGATCCGGGCGATGGAGATCATCGACGAGGTGGAATCGGTGCGGCGGGGGCCCTACGGGGGCAGTTTCGGCTACATCGCCTTCGACGGCAGCCTCGACATGGCCCTGACCCTGCGGACCATGGTCATCACGAACGGCAAACTCCATATTCAGGCCGGGGCGGGCATCGTGGCCGACTCCGACCCAGTGGCCGAAGAACTGGAAACGAGAAGCAAGGCGGCGGCGCTGATGCGGGCGGCGGAAAGGGCGGCGGGAGGACTGTGAACATCCGGTCAGCGAACGTCGACGATCTGGCCGCTTTGCTGGCGCTGCAAAAACTGGCCTTTCAGAGCGAGGCCGAACTCTATCCGGAAGCGGAAATCGCGCCGATGAAGCAGACATTGCCGGAACTTGCGGATGAATTTCCCCAGTACACGACGCTTATCGCTGAGCAAGACGGCGAACCCGTCGGCTCGGTGCGCGGACGGGTCATGGGCGGAGTGGGTGAGATCGGGCGCTTGATGGTACATCCGGCACGGCGCGGACAGGGACTGGGGCGTGCGCTGATGTGCGGGATAGAAACGGCGCTGGACCTTCAGAATTTCAAGCTGTTCACCGGCGAGCGCAGTCTGGGCAATCTTCGGCTCTACGAATCGCTCGGCTATCTCCAGAGCGGCCAGTTTGAAGCGGGGCCAATCGGCATGATCGAAATGATGAAATCAGGAGAACGAAAAATGACCCAGCCAGCAAGCGCCCTGCCCAAAATCCACATCCTCATCATTGACAACTATGACTCGTTCACCTACAACCTCGTGCAGTATTTTGGCGAGCAGGGCTGCGAACTGACCGTCTGGCGCAACGACGCCTTCACGCTGGACGACGTAGCGAAGCTGAATCCCGACGCCATCGTGGTGTCGCCCGGCCCCTGCACGCCGCTGGAAGCCGGGCTGAGCGTGGACGTGATTCGGGCCTTTGCGCCGAAATATCCGCTGCTGGGCGTCTGCCTGGGCCACCAGAGCATCGGCGAGGCCTTCGGGGCGACGGTCAAACGCGCGCCGATTCCAGTACACGGCAAGACCAGCCGGGTCTCGCACGATGGTCAGCACCTGTTTGCAGGCATTGAGGGCGAGGCATGCGTGACCCGCTACCACAGCCTGATCGTTGAAGATTTGCCGCCGGAACTGCTGGCGACGGCCTGGACCACCGATCAGACCCCGGCGGGCGAGTACCGCGCGCTAATGGCCCTGCGTCACCGCGACTACCCGGTGTTCGGCGTGCAGTTTCACCCGGAGAGCATCGCCACCGAGGACGGCAAGATCATGATTCGCAACTTTTTGAATGAGGTCCGGCTGAATGAAGTTCGGCAACATCAGGCAGGCCGCGCATGATCCACGCCCGCTTGATGAACGGCGAGCGCCTCAGCCAGTTGGAGGCGTCTGCCTTCATGGACGAGGTGATGAACGGCAATATCAGCGCCACACGGCTCTCGGCGGCGCTGGCAGCTTTACGGGTGCGCGGCGAGACGCCCGAGGAGATCGCAGGCTTTGCCCAGTCGATGCGCCGCCACGCCGTGCGGGTGCCGGTGACGCCGCGCGAGGTGCTGCTCGATACGGCGGGCACTGGCGGCGACGGAGCCAACACCTTCAACATCTCCACCACCGCCGCCTTCGTGATCGCGGCGGGCGGGGTGCATGTCGCCAAGCACGGCAACCGCGCCGCCAGCGCCCGCGCCGGGAGTGCCGACGTGCTCGAAGCGCTGGGCGTCAACCTCGACGCGCCGCCGGAGCGGGCCGCCAGCGCCATCGACGAACTCGGCGTGGGCTTCATGTTCGCCCGCAACTACCACCCGGCGCTGAGGCACGCCGCACCCGTGCGCACCGAGCTGGCCTCGCGCACCGCCTTCAACGTGCTCGGCCCGATCAGCAACCCCGCCGGGGCAACCCATCAGGTGGTGGGCGTCTACAGCCCGGCTTTGACCCGCACACTGGCCGAGGTGCTGCGGCTGCTGGGCAGTGCGGCGGCGCTGGTCGTGTCAGGCGAGGGGCTGGACGAACTGACGGTCAGCGGCCCCACCCGCGTCAGCGAGCTGCGGGCAGGCGAGATCAGCGACTACACCCTGACCCCGGCGGACGTGGGTCTGGGCGAGCACCCCATCTCGGCACTGACCGGCGGCGACGCCTTCGAGAACGCCGCCATCACGCGCTCGGTGTTGCAGGGCGGCGGCACAGCGGCGCAGCGCGACGTGGTGGCCCTCAACGCCGGAGCCGGGCTGTACCTGGCGGGCCGGGCGGCAGATTTGCGCGGCGGCGCTGAGCTGGCGGGCCAGATTCTGCGCGGCGGCGCAGCCTGGGACCTGCTGGAGCGCTACGCGGCCTACACCCACCACTGAAGACGCCGAAACCATCAAGCCCACCTTAATCTCATTCGCCATCAAAGTTACCGAACGGTCAGCTCGGTTCGCTAAACTCTGGGCATGAGCAAACAACATACCCTCGGATTGTGGCTGACGGTCGCGGCCCTGGGCCTCAGCGTCACGCTGGGGCAGGCGGGCGCGCAGACCAGCACAACAAACACTGGAAGCGCTGTCACCGTCGCTACGCCCTCCGCCGTCAGCAGCACCCAACCGGCCCTGTCGCCCGCATTGGACGCCGAGCGGCGCTTCTTTGAGCTGCCCGGCTTCGGCAGGGTGGCCTACTATGCCGACACACGCGGCACGGGCCGCCCGCTGCTGCTGACCACCAGCATCAACGCCGCCGCCAGTGCCTACGAGATGAAACCCATTTTCGACACCTACGCGGGAAGTAGGCCCATCTACGTGCTGGAATGGCCCGGCTTTGGCAGCTCGGCGCGGCCTGACGTGACCTACACCCCCGAACTGATGACCAGCGCCCTGACCAACCTGGTCGCCGAGATCGGGCAGGACGTGGACGTGGTGTCGCTCTCGCTCGGCTCGGAGTTCGCGGCGCGGGCGGCCCTCGCTGAGCCGCGCATCAAGTCGCTGGCCCTGATCTCCCCTTCCGGCCTGGGCAGCGCACGCGGCGGCACCCAGCGCGCACGCGACGAGGACGGTGGCCAGAAACTCTACCAGCGCCTGCGGACTTTCGGCACGCCGCTCTACGCCCTGATCAAGAGCCAGCCGAGCATTCTGTATTTCCTGAAGCAGAGCTTCGTTGGCCCGGTTGATTCGGGTCTCTTCAATTACAGCCGCGAGAGTGCCAACCAGCTGGGCGGCAAGTACGCGCCGCTATTCTTCATCAGTGGCCGTCTGTTCACGCCCGACGCCTTCGACACTCTTTACAGCAAGCTCAGCATCCCAGTGCTGGTCCTCTACGACAAAGACAATTACGTGAACTTTAACCGCCTGCCGGACTTCACCGCCAAGAGCAACGTGAGCGCCGTGCGCATCGTGCCGAGCCAAGGCCTGCCGCAGTTCGAGAAACTGCCAGAAGTGAAGGTGGCGCTCGACGGGTTCTGGCAGAGCATGGGGCTACAAGGCAAATAAAGTGTGGCCGTTTATAGAGTAAGAAAATGGTGGTCTGCTTTCAGCATCTTCTTTATAACTGTCTCCTTATACGCCCTCTTTACTTCTGATTCCAGCACATCATCCTTTGATTACGCATTTGGATACTCGCTTTTAGTTACTTCGACGTTCTGGCTATTAATTACCACTCAATCAAGAATAGTTATTACCCCAGATTCAATTTTAAAATACTGCCTCTTCGGTAAGTGGAAAATTAGGGGGACGGATATAGATGGAATTGCCATTGAGCGTGTTCCGCGTTCGCCTAGTTTAATTCTGAAGATCCACACCGTTTACGGACAATTAGTATCCATAAACTTCAACTACTACAGTGGTGAGCAGGAGGCGTGGCAGGAAATCCGCAAAATGACTTCGCCAGAAGTGGTTCGGGAACGCTGGCCCAAATACCTGATCTGGCTGCCGGACCGCGACAAGTTCTAGGCTTGGATAGTGAGTTTGAAGCTGTGCAGCGTTCCCTCAGCTATCCTCAGCCCATGACTGTTCTCCACTTTTCCCTGGCACGCGCTTGAGCGTCCGCATTCTGGGCGGCGTCGCCAAGGGCCGCACTCTCAAGGTTCCTGAGAGCGCCCGTCCCAGCACGGCGCGGCTGCGTAAAAGCCTATTCGATCTGCTCTACTCGCGCTTTCCCGAAGGCTCCTCGTTCATCGACCTGCACGGCGGCAGCGGCGCAATCGGCCTGGAAGCAGCCAGCCGGGGCTACCGGGTGACCCTGGTCGAGCAGGACGCACGGGCCGTCAAGAATCTGGAGCAGTCGGCCCGCGACCTGGGACTGCGGGTGCGGGTTGTGCGCGGCGACACGGCCCGGCTGCTCGGCAGTCTGCCGCCGCACGACATCCTCTTTTCCGACCCGCCCTACACCCAGGATATTCCCAAGCTGACCCGCCAGATTCTGGGCAGTCCGCTGATGGGCGCGGACTCGCTGCTGATCGCTCAGCACCCCAGCCAGCTCCACCCCGGCGAGATGACGGGCTTCGAAGCCGAGCGCCGGGTCTACGGCAGCAACGTGCTGACGCTCTACACCGCCGCACCCCAGGAGGCCCGTGAGCAAGACCCCAAAGACGCTTGAAACGCGCGGTATGAACGCCGTCTTTCCCGGCAGCTTCGACCCGGTCACCAGCGGGCACATGGACGTGCTGACCCGCGCCTCACGCATCTTCGACCACGTGACCGTGACCGTGATGCACAACGCCCGCAAGCGCAGCACCCACCTCTTCAGCCTGGAGGAGCGCCTTCAGATTCTGGAGGAAGCCACCCAGCATCTGCCCAACGTCAGTGTGGATTCGTTCGGCGGCCTGCTGGTGGACTACATGCGCCAGCAAAACCGCAGCATCATCGTGCGCGGACTGCGGGCAGTGTCGGACTACGAATATGAACTCCAGATCGCCCACCTCAACCGCCAGCTCGGCGACGTGGAGACGGTGTTCATCATGGCAGCGACCCGCTGGAGCTTCGTATCGAGCAGCATGGTGCGCGAGATCGCCTCCTACGGCGCAGAGGTGAACGAGATCGTGCCGCAGGCCAGCGCCCGAGCACTCAGACTTAAGTTCGCGGACGTGCAGCGGCCGGATTAACTCAGAGTGTGAAAAATTAGTCGTAGCCTAAGAAGAGATCACTTTCAACCGCAACGGTATTTTTAGATGTCCCACACATCCTTTTCAGAAAAATTGGGACCGATGAAAGTCGGTTTCTGCTTCAAAATTACCCCTATCCCCCCCATTGCAAAAACTGACTGTGTGAAAAAATCGTGTTATGCTGAGGCGTTCGTAAGAGTTATGAGAAAATGCGGCCGCCCGCTTTCGCGCTGAAGAAACAGCACATCGGAGTTGCAAATGAAAACGACAATCAGATTATGCGGCATGATTTTGCTGAGCGTTTCTCTATTTTCCTGCTCGCGTGACACTTCGAGTAGCACGCCTACCAGCAACGTGAGCGCTCAGGGAGTGACCCCAACGCAGGCGCAGGCGGCGGCCCAAGAGCAGGGTAAATCAAAATACGGCCGCATTGATCCGGAAGTGCCGAATGTCAATTCACTTAGAGGACAGGGATTGACTACTGTTCAGGCGGTTGACTTCAATGTGGTCGCCCACGCAGACGACTGGGAACTCTTTTTCAGCCCTGAAGTCTACCGTGAAGTCACCAGCGCGACGACCAAGAACGTGTTCATCTACCTCACTGCTGGTGACGCGGGCGCGGGCAGAGGCCCGGTCAAAAACAATCCCTACTATCAAGCACGTGAAGATGGTGCCAACGCAGCGGTGCGCTTTATTGCCAGCGTCAATGCCGCGACTGGGGAAGATCCAGTGTCTTCCAAAGTCGTCATCGCTGGACATAAAGTGCTCAGGGTAGCGTATCGGAACACCGCTTCTTATTTTTTACGGCTTCCAGACGGCGCGCCGGACGGAAAGGGGTTTGCTGGTCAGTCTATGCAACTTCTCTACGAGAACAAAATTCCTAAAATCAATGCAATCGACAAGTCAGCAGTGTATCCAGACTGGAAGGACTTGACAAACACAGTCAAGGGGATTATCAAGAAAGAAACGGGAAATCTGGGGAAGGCATCGTTTAATTTGATGGACTCCGATCCAATCGTCAAAGTCGATCACTCGGATCATATTTACACGACGATGCTTGTGAATTCGATCCTCAAAACAATGCCTTGCGTCAATGCACAATATTTCCTTACATACTGGAAAAATTACACGCCCGAGTATCCCATCAACATGGGCTCAGAAGATCTCATCAATCAAGCGGCTGTTGTGGGAGTCATGCAAGCCAGTGAAGCAGACGCAGGTTATCCGGGATCATGGGATGAGTTCCACAAATCCTTTATCGGCAAAGATTACTCCAGGGAAGTACCCGCCACTTCTACTGCTGCCTGTATATAGGTTCCAGCCAAAAGTCATGAAGAAGGCCTCCACAGAGTTCCGACAGGAGGCCATCTTCATGACTTTAAGTCAGTCCTCTTCCTTGCCAGCAGCTCAAACCTTGCTCCCCGTGGGGCGCGGTGGCTGACCGTTCTTGTGTGCGTCCTTGAGGGCAGCGAACGCCTTACCCCGGTGGCTCACGGCGCGTTTCTCACTGAGGCTGAGCTGCCCCAGACTCCGGCCATCCGGCAGTTCGAAGAGAGGATCGTAGCCGAAGCCGCCGACCCCGCGCGGGCCTTCGAGCAGTTTGCCGTCCACCTCGCCACGGTACTCCTCGATGTGGCCGTCAGGGTAGGCCAGGACCAGCACGCTGACAAACTTGGCGCGGCGGTCCACGGCGTTGCGGGTGCGCTCCAGCAGGTACAGATTACGCTCGTGATCGTCCTTGCGGTGGCCGAAGCGGGCGCTGTAGATGCCGGGCTCGCCGCCGAGCGCGGCCACTTCCAGGCCGGAATCGTCGGCCAGGGCCGGAAGGCCGGTGTACATAGACGCAGCAGCGGCCTTGATCATGGCGTTCTCAGCGTAGGTGCTGCCGGTTTCCTCGGGCAGCGCCACATCGCCCAGCGGTTCGAGCTGCCAGCCGAGGTCGGAGAGGGCTTCTCTGAATTCGTTGACCTTGCCGGGGTTGCTGGTGGCGACCACCACGCGCAGCGGGCCAGAAACGGAGGGAGAACTGGGTTGACTCATCCCCTCAGTGTAGGGCACAGCTTCCGCCGGAAGGGAGCAGGTTTTTCAGAACCTGCCGTTCATTTGCCTGTCTGGCTTCATTTGCCCGCTTGATCGTCACCCGGCTTGAGATCGCCGCCCTCGCCGTACTTGACGCTGAGGTAGCGCCGCCCGGCTTCCAGCTTGCGGGTGTGCTGCTCGGCCTGCGCGTCACTGATGGACCGCATCCGGCGCTCGATGAGGCTGAGTTGCTCGGCCAGCAGCACCTCGCCGTAGGCCAGGTCCGACCCGGTCACGCGCAGGTTCTGGTAGGCCGAGAGGGCGCTGGGCAAATCGTCGTCGGCGGCCTGGCGGGCGTCGTGGGCCTCGCGGGTCAGCACGCCGCCCGCCGCCGTGGAGCGCAGCGCGTCGCGGGTAGAGGTGGCCGCCGCGTTGAGTTTGTGGCGCAGCGGCGGACTCAGGCTCGCCCCGGCCTTGAGGGTCAGGTGCGCCAGCTTCTGAATGCGCCCGGCTTCCAGCGAGGCCAGTTCGGCGCTCACGTCGCTGACCGCCAGGGCTGCCGGAGCCTCGCGGCGCACCGCCGCCTGCCGGGTGCGTTGCCGGAACGACACGAAGGTGAAGACCACGCCCGCGATACCCGCCAGCATCAGCAGCGTGGCCACCAGCGAGCCGTTCAGCGCTGCAATCAGCAAGCAGATCAACAGGACCCCAATCAAGAGGACGCTGAGCGAACCCACCACAACCAGACCCAGGGTGTCACCGGCCCGGCCCACCGCGAACGCGGCCTGCCCGATCAGCGACGGCGAACGGCGCTCACTGAGCCAGGCGTGGTCTTCTTCGGGAACATGGGCTGCCATCAGTGGAGGACTCCGTTGTGCAGAATAAAAACCTGCGAAATGAAAAACTGGGAACAGGACCGGACCATCATGTTCAGAGTACGCCTTCTGCTCGCCGCGAGTTCCCGCACGCCCCAACGCGCCTGGCCAGCGCCTGCCAGGGGCCGAGCTGAAAGTAGTTGTGGCCCAGCGGGCTGGTACTCGGCAACACCCAGACCTCCGCGCCTTCCAGCAAGCCGGGCTGCAGGCCGTAGGAAAGCCTGCCCGTCGGCACGCCCAGTACCTGACTGGCTCCGCGCTTGCTGGTGAAGGCCACCACTTCGGGGCGGTAGTGGGCAAGGCGGGCGCGCAGCTCATCCGGTTCCCAGGCTTCGGTGGGCAGGCTGGCGTCTACCCCGCTGTGCTTCTTGGCCACGTCGGTGAGGCCGATACCGAGGGCCAGCAACGCCGGAAACTCCTGGGGCGCGAAGAGACGCGGAGTCAGCTCCACCTCGGCCAGCACCCGCCAGAATTTGTTCTGCGGGTTGGCGTAGTACGCCCCGGCACGGGCGCTGATGCGGCTGGGCGCAGTGCCGATCAGCACCAGCCGCAGCCCCGGCGCGAGCAGGTCGGGCACCAGGTGGCCCTCGCCGGACGGCGGGAGCAGAGATTCAGTCGTCGCTGTAGCGCTCATCTTTGAACGGATCGCCGCGCATGTGGTAGCCGTTGCGCTCCCAGAAGCCCGGCGCGTCGGCGCTGATAAATTCCAGACCATTAATCCATTTGGCACTCTTCCAGAAGTACAGGTGCGGCACCACCAGCCGCAGCGGGCCGCCGTGTTCCGTTTCCAGCGGCTTGTCGCCGAAGCGGGAGGCCAGCAGGTTCTCGGGCCGCACAAAATCGCCGAGGCTCAGGTTGGTGGTGTAGCCGCCCACTGAGTGGATCATCACGTGGGTCGCTTCCGGCTTCAGGATCAGCATCGGCATCAGATCGGTCACCCGGATGCCGGTCCAGGTGGTGTCGAGCTTGCTCCAGTGGGTCACGCAGTGGATGTCGTAGGTCAGCGTGGTCTGCGGTAGGGCGCGCAACTCCGGCCAGGAGAATTCCCGTTCCTCGGCCAGCCCGAATACCCTGACTTTCGCGTCCTCAAGCTTGTAACGCGGCGCGGGGCCGTAGGTCAGCACCGGGAAACGGCTGGTCAGGCTCTGGCCAGGCGGCACACGGCCATTCATATCGTCTGCGGGTTTTTTGAAGAAGTTGCCGAGCATACCCTTATTTGAGCGCCCAGCCCACCGGAGCTTGGTAAGCCGCGCCGCCTTACGCCTGCCAGATCAGCGTTCTTCAGCCCCGGATTAATGCCTGCCTCACGTTCGCTTAAGGTGCTGTCACGTGCGCGTCAGCTTGAGACGGCAAAGTGAGAGGTATGAACAGAAGATTTTTGGGACTAATCGGCGCGGCGGCTCTGCTGTCGGCTTGCAACGTCACGGTGACAACGCCCGCTTACAGCTCGTCAAACAGCCTCACCCTCGACGCGGTCAGTTCGTACACCAGTCAGTACGCGCTCCTTACCAGCGCTCAGGACCAGAACGGCAACACGCTCGCCGCCGGAACCCCGATCATCTGCGACAACCTCAATACCCGCCTCGATGTGGGCGTGAGCTGGACCGGCGACCTCCAGCAGATCGGCATCCGCTTCAAGGGCGCACTGACCGGCGATACCAGCAACACCAACGTCTTCGGCGACCGCTACAGCGCCCCGGATTACAGTGGCAGCGGCACGGCCAGCATCACCATCCGCCCCGGCTTGGCCCCGCTCAAGGCGAGTAGCGGCGTCAGCGCTCAGGCTATTATCGTGACGCCCATCACCACTGTGAATGTCAAGGGCTATACCTACGTTCAGGCGTTCGGTAAAGACAGCAGCGGCAATTACAGCAATGTGGTCGAGAGCGTGACTCAGATTCCCGTCGCCAACTGCTCGTAAGCTCCGAGCGGGTCTTCCAACTTCGCCTGTTCATTCCAATTCCGCCCACCTGACACCGCCCCCACTCACCAGGAGACCCAAATGAAACTTAACGCCAAAATGCTCTTGCCCGCCCTCGCCCTGCCCCTCTTGCTCGCCGCCTGCGGGAGTGCCAGCACCGGCTCCGGCACTGTCAAGTTTAACGACTTGAAGACCGAGTTCAGAGACGCCACCGGCAAATACGTGGCCTGCGACACGACCAACCTCAACCCCGGCACGACGGAGATCACTAACGTCGCTGTCTACTACACGGCCACCGGCACCATCAGCAGCCTCGATATCGGTCTCCTGGGCAATACCAGCAGCGTTTACGACAGCAACTACACGACCACTGTGCAAGGCAACCAGCTCCAGGCCATCAGCGGCAACGACTTCAAGACGGTCTTCACCGCTGATTCGAGCACCGGCCTGCTACCCCAGGCGATCATAGTTAAGCCCAACCCGGACGTGGCCATTAAGAACGTGACCACCAGCGGTGGGGCAGGCAGCTTCTACGCTCAACTGACGCTGCACAGTGGCAGCGAGGTGGCCAGCACCAACAGCAAGCTGGCCACGCTGCCTTCTATCCCGGTGTATACCAACTGCACCGTGACCAGCGTGACGACCGAAAAGCTTTAACTCCCCTGTTCTCCTCAAGCCGCCCCACTGTGGGCGGTTTTTTGTGGCCTGCACAGCCTCCCCGCACGCTACACTGCACCCACATGTCCACTTCAACCCCAGACGTTTCCAAAGAGGCGCTCTACCGCTCATGGCTGACCCTGCTCAGCTGGCTCGGCGAGGAAGCCGCCGCACGCGGCCTCAAGCTGAGCAAGGTGGCCGACTTTCCAGATTACATCTACCGCATGGAGCGGCCCTACGACCTGCCCACCACCATCATGAGCGTGAGTCTCAACCGGGCCGACCCCCAGTATCCCGAGTCGGGCGGTCAGGCGCTGTTTCTGGCGGCAGTCAGCCCCCGGCACGTTTCCCTCGGCGGGGTGTCGCTGCGGGTCATGGGCGGCAGCAAGCACTGGCACCTGCACGCCCACGGCAATGAACTGCTCGAAGGCAAGCGGCCCTTCACTCGCCCGCGCCTCACCAGCATCCTCGACGGCGTGCAGGAAGGCGTGGACGCTTAGCGAGGCGACTTCATTTTGCCTTGACCGGGTACAGAGCGAGTCTCCAGTCAACCCGGCATAACTTCAATTTCCCTGTATTGATTTCGCAGTCACCGGCGACCTACAGTGGCTCCACGAACAACCGAGAGGAACGCTATGGACGAGACGCTGCGCGTTTCCGGGACATCACGCCCCAACGCGGTCGCCGGGGCCATCGCCGCCCTGATCCGCACCACCGGAACGCTTGAAATTCAGGCCATCGGGCCCTCTGCTGTCAACCAGACGGTCAAGGCGCTGGCCATCGCGCGCGGCTACCTGCACGGCGAGGGTCTCGATCTGAGCGCCCAGCCCGCCTTTGTCAAGCTTGACGTGGCCGAGGAGGAGCGTACCGCCGTACGCTTCCTGGTGCGCCGGGAGACACTGCGGTCTGCCAAGACAGTTGCCCTAGCGACACTGGACAAGGCCAAGAGCGTGCCGGGCCTGTGACGCTAACCTCCATTATGTGAGTTGTTCAGGGCCACTGCAACGTCGCAGAGAGGGTGTCGAATGGCAGAACATTCGGAAATGAGGCGAGGTTTTTGCCCTATTTATTTTCTAAGAACAGGAGCCGATCTTGAGAAAGTTGATAAACGCGAACTCCAATTTTCCATTTGAAGGGTGTTGCGGTAGCCCTGCTGAGTGGTCTGGGTACAACCGGTCGGGTGCCCCAAAGCCGCTATACTCAAAGATCGTATGACCAGAGCCAAACTCCCGATGACCCGGCGCGGACACGACAAACTCGCCGAAACCCTCAATCACCTCAAGACCACCCGCCGCGAGCAGATCAGTGAGTACATGGGCAGCGCCCTGGCCGACGGCGATTTGCGAGAGAGCGCCGCCTACGACGAAGCCCGCATGCAGCAGTCAGAGAACGAGGCACGCATCATCGAACTCGAAGACCAACTCGAGCGTGCCGTGATCGTGGACGAGAGCGCCCAGGACGGCGTGGGCCTCGGCGCAAGAATCAAGGTCCGGGACGGCAAGGGCACCGAGCGCGCCTTCGAGATCGTCGGCACCTACGAGGTGGACGTGCTCAAGAACCGCATCAGCGACCAGTCGCCCATCGGACAGGCCCTGTTGGGCAAACGCGTCGGCGATACCGTGACGGTGAAGCTTCCCAAAGGCAGCGCCGAATTCAAGCTGCTCGAAGTCATCTACGACTGAAACGCTGCCGTCGCCTGACTCCTGACAGCGAACCCTGAATGTGAAGGCCGCGCCCCGATTTCGAGGAGCGCGGCTTTCTCTGAACGGGGGCGCGGCAGGGCCACGTCCACTCAAGACAGTTCGTAGGCAACAGGTTCACGGCGGCGCAGAAAGACTGCCACCCCGGCAATGCCGAGCAGCGCGACGTTGACGCCGATCCAGAGGGTCAGTACGATGGCAATTGAGTTCATTTCTAACACCAGTGTGAAGTCTCAATTAGAAATGAAATGTGAAGAAAAATACTTCAGTTGCTCATGGCAGCCACCAGATCGCCGAGCAGATCTGGGCGAAAGCGCTGGCCGCTGGCATGCTCAAGCTGACGGGCCAGCACGCGGGCCGGGAAGTCCGGCAGGCTCAGCAGGGTGGCCCCGGCCCGCTGCACCTCGCGCACCGCCTGGCCGCTCAGATCGAGGACGGTGTGGTACGGCTGCACCAGTTGGGCAGGCAGACTGCCTCCGGTGAGGACCAGAAGGTCGGCGCGCTCGGCCAAACCGCGCAGGGCCGCGTCGCTGCGGGTCAGGGCGAAGGCCGCCAGCCCGGCGGGCAGATCACGTGACATGGCCTCGGCCTCGCGGTGGGTATCGGCAACCACGGTGATGGCCTTGAAGCCCAGCCGCACCAGCCCCAGCCCCAGCCGCAAATCTGCTGCCGAGCCGATCAGCACGGCGTGCGCGCCCCTGGCGGCGTAGCTGCTTTCCTGCACAGCACTTAAAAGCGCCTCGGGCGCAGCATAGGTACCGCGCGGCCCACCAGTAAAGGCCACCGCGTCGCTCAGCCCGGCACGGCGGGCATCGGGGTCGAGCTGAAGGTACTGGGCAGCCTGGACGTGCAAGCTGGGGTGCAGCAGCGCTCCGGCAAAGCCCAGCGCCTCGCAGGCGGCCAACACTTCCGGCAACGGGGCAGCGGCTACCCCCAGCGCCACCAGGCCAAACTCGCGCAGGGCGCGGGCAGCAGCGGCGGAGTAGCCGATCAGGGCCAGCGCCGCCTCGCCCTGGGCCGGGCCGGGAGCCAGGCTCACAGTCTGGTCCCAGCTTTCACAGCCCCGGTCACAGCACATCCTCCGGGCTGCCGCGCTTGCGGAGGTTGTTCTGGGTCTTGCGCCACCGCAGTCCGCGCACGATCAGTGGGCTGAGCGGACTCAGGCTCAGCTCGTAGCCAGGAAACCAGACCTTCTCACCGCCGAAGTTTTCTTTCATGCGGTAAACACCGAAGCTATGTTTGGTCTCGTCGAGCTGGCGCGGAATGCCCCAGAAGTCGAAGGTGCGGTAGCCGCGCGCTTTCGCGTCGAGCATGGCTCCCCAGTAAAAAGCGGTGGGAGCCTTGGCGTCCTTGCGCTCGCCGCCGTCGGGGCCGGGCCGATCATCCTTGATACTGCCGCCAAACAGGTAATTGGTGACCGTGCCCATCGCCAGAAAAAAGCCCCCGGCCAGCGCCCGGCCCCCGTGGCGGGCCAGCACGATGTAGGCGTCGCCGCCGTGGGCCGCACCCTCACGCAGCATGGTGCGGTAATAGGCCTGCGGAAACGCGCCGAGCTGGGCACGCTCGTTGGTGGCGGTGAAGATGGTCCAGAATTCGTCGAACAGTTCGGGCCCGCCGCTGACGACCTCGACCCCGAACTTGCCCGCCGCCTTGACGTTGCGCCGCGCCATGCTGTGGAGGTTGGCGAGCAGCGCCGACTCCTCACCCCCCAGGTTCACCGTGATGGTGTGTTCGGGCTGCTCGGCCTCAGTTCGACGCCAGGGGCCGATGGCTTCGGGAATCAGGTCGGGGGTACGGGCAAACGGCGGCTCGATCTTGACCAGGCTGTCGTTCATGCGGGCCACTTTCCGCAGGGCGGGCGCAATATCCGGCAGCCGCGCCATGCTGTCGAGGACCGGGCCGCGCGGGGCATACAGCAGGTCGAAACCCGGTACCAGGCGCTTGCGGATCAGTTGCAGCGCCCCGACAGCCTGTCCGGCGTCTTGGAGCAGGTAGCGGGTCGGCGTCTGGCCCAGTTCGCGGCGGGCCTCGCCGTAGCCCCAGCCTTGCAGGGCGCTGGTGATGGGCAACCGGGCCACCACCTCGTCGTAGGCGCGGGCGTCTTGGATGGGAAGCAGCTCTAAAGGCACGGTCAGGATTGTAGCAGGGGCGGCAACATGGACAGACGGTCAAAGCGCAGGCCAGGGCCGCTGCAAAGTCCATCAAAGGCAAAGTTGGGGCGAGCATTTGCCAAGCTCCTCAAGATGGCCCCGTGATTCTGGAGGATGAACACGGCAAAAACCTCGCCTCATCTCCGAACATTTTTCCATTTGTCAGCCGCGCTGCGGCTTTGCGGTTTCCCCAGGCAAAGGTAAGATTTATGGGGGCAGTTTCCAAAACATCTGCTAGACTGACCCGTTCAGTGAAACGCAGACTTTGGCCTGCAAGGCGTCTGGTTTCCCGCACCCCACCCCCGACTGTCAACCTTCACCCCGCGCCGCAACACGCCCCACCTCTGGCCTGTTTCGCTGGGGCCACCTTGGAGCAAGCATGGCTGAACAAACTCCCCGCCGCAAAAAGATCCAACCGCCCGCGCCGCCCGTCCTGAGTGCCGAGACGCCTGCCGCGCCCAAGCCCAAAGCCGCCATCAAATCGCGGGAGAAGACCCCAGCTGCAGGCAGCCCCGACAAGAGCGGCCCGGCAACGGTGGGTCAGGCTGCGCCAGAAAGTAGCCCCACCAGCAAACCGGCAGCGAAGAAAGCAGCAGTCAGCAAACCGGCAGCCAAGAAGGCGGCGGCCAAGCCCTCCGGCAGCACTGCCGAGAGCGCGGCCAGCGCCGATGCCGCACCCAAACCCAGCAAGGCCAAGGCGGGCAGCAAACCCGCTGGCAAGGCCGTCAGCGCCGACACCAAGGCGAGCACCGGCAGTTCCGCTGACAGGCCCGCCAAGAAAGCGGGCAAGGCGGCAGCCAGCAGCGTTCAGGAAAAGCCGTACTACCAGCACTCAAGTATCCAGGACCTGCTCAAGACCGGCAAGGCGGCGGGCATTCTCAGCGCCGAGGAGATCGCCGCCGCCCTGACCACCGCGATGGAAGCCTCAGGCCTTGACCCCGAGAGCGCCGAGGCCTTCGAGGAGTTGCAGCTCTACATCCAGAGCCAGCATATCGAGATTCAGGACCTCGAAGAAGACGAAGAGGAAGAGGACGCCGAGGCCGAGGACAAGGAAAAGGAAGAGGCCGAGGAAGAGGAGAAGTACTTCGACGACATGCCCCGCGCCGTGTCCAACGACCCGGTACGCCAGTACCTCCACGAGATTGGGCGGGTGCCGCTGCTGACCCTGGAAGAGGAGATTGCGCTGGCCCGCCGCATCGAGGAAGGCGAGGAGGCGAGAAAGTCGTTCGAGGAGGAACCCGACCTCGAAGAGCGTGCCCAGCGCCGCCTCAAGCGCCAGATGGAAGATGGTGCGGCGGCCCGCCAGGGCCTGATCGAGGCCAATTTGCGGCTGGTCGTCAGCATCGCCAAGAAGTACACCGGGCGTGGCCTGGGCTTCCTCGATCTGATTCAGGAAGGCAACCAGGGGCTGATCCGGGCTGTCGAGAAGTTCGAATACCGCCGCCGCTACAAATTTTCAACCTACGCGACCTGGTGGATTCGCCAGGCCATCAACAGGGCCATCGCCGACCAGGCGCGCACCATCCGCATCCCGGTTCACATGGTCGAGACCATCAACAAGCTGACCCGCACCGCCCGGCAGCTTCAGCAGGAACTCAGCCGCGAGCCCACCTACGAGGAGATCGCCGAGGCGATGGGACCGGGCTGGGACGCGCCCAAAGTGGAAGAGGTCCAGAAGGTCAGCCAGGAGCCGGTGTCGCTCGAAACGCCCATCGGCGACGAGAAAGACAGCTTCTACGGCGACTTCATTCCTGACGAGAACCTCGATTCGCCTGTCGAGAACGCCGCCAAGACGCTGCTCAGCGAGGAGCTGGAAAAAGCGCTGGGCAAGCTGACCGAACGCGAGGCGATGGTTCTCAAGTTCCGTAAGGGGCTGGTGGACGGGCGCGAGCATACGCTTGAGGAAGTCGGCCAGCGCTTCAGCGTGACCCGCGAACGCATCCGCCAGATCGAGAACAAGGCGCTGCGCAAGCTCAAGTACCATGAGAGCCGCACCCGCAAGCTGCGCGACTTCCTGGACTAAGTGCGCCCTCGCTCTCTCCACTCGGTAAAGCGAAAGCTTTCCAAGGAGGTCCCTCGAGGGGCTGGACTGAAGCAGACGAATTCAGAGAAGCGCCGAACCCTAACGTGGGGTTCGGCGCTTCTCTGCTGAGGTGACAATAAAAAAGCGGCGAACCCACTCCGGGCCGCCGCTTTCTCAATTCGTGAACTCAGGCCACTTGCTTTTTCTTGGCGTCTTTCTGGTCGACCAGCGCCTGGGCCTCGCGCAGCCGAAAGACCACCAGGCTGCCAACGAAGGTGCAGGTGATCTGCTTATGGGCGTTGAGCAGGCTGAGGGCCACCATGATGTCCTCGCGGGTCATACGGAGCTGCTCGGCCATGTGCAGGGCACTGTCGGCACGGCCCTCCAAGTAGTCACGGATTTTTTTGGCGTCGGCGGTCAGCGGGGTCGCAGGCACGTCGGCCAGGCCCGGATCGGCCAGACCGTACACGGCGCGGGTGCCGGTACCGGGTAGGCGGCGCACCCGGCCCTGGTCGAGCAAGCTGGCGAGCGCGGCGCGCAGGTGCGACAGGGCCAGGCTGGTGGTCTTGGCGAGTTCGGTTTCGACCCATTCGGGCTTGCTGTCGAGCGCGGCCAGCACCAGCTTCTCGTTGGCGCGGCGGGTTTCTTGCAGGTCTTCGACGGTGGGGGGATTGAACATGGGGCCTCCGGGGCAGTGGGCGGCGGCTCTCCAGCCCGAACAGATCGGACGAAACCGCCAGCAGGAGCGCGAAAATCAATTGA
This sequence comes from Deinococcus rubellus, assembly GCF_025244745.1. NCBI lineage: Bacteria > Thermotogati > Deinococcota > Deinococci > Deinococcales > Deinococcaceae > Deinococcus > Deinococcus rubellus. Next base: position 1,778,653 of record NZ_CP104213.1, on the reverse strand, counting down.
ATCAATGGAAACGAATACCGCTTTGCGTGTCGAGCGTTGGATCGCAATTTTGAACCAAGCTCAACTTTTCTATTTTGACATAAAATCATCCAAGTCTGGTGAGTTTACGTCTCTGCGCAGCAAAGCAAAACCGAACGGAGGAGCCGTTAGCTCAGCCGACGATATCGGGGTGAATGCCGAAATCTTCGGCAACCAGGCGGGCTGTCATCTTGGCCGACATCATCACGCTGGGGGTGCCCGCGCCCGGCTGCGCGCCCGCGCCGACCATGTACAGGTGGGTTACGTCTTCCGAGCGGTTGTGGGGCCGGAAAAAGGCCGACTGGGCCAGCACCGGCTCCGGCCCGAAGGCATTGCCCAGATAGCTGTCGAGGGTGTCGGCGAAGTAATCGGGTGTCACGTAATCGAGGTGGGTCAAGCGGTTCCGCAGGCCCGGAATATAACCCCGGTCATCCAGCATTCCCATGACCCGGTCCACCAGCAGCGGTCCCTGCACGGTCCAGTCGAGGCCGCTGGCGTTGTTGGGCACCGGAACCAACGTGTAGGCGGCGTGGTGACCCGCCGGAGCCAGCGCCGGGTCGGTCAGGGTGGGCACATGCAGGTACTGACTGAAATCCTGGCCCAGCACTTTCTGGCCGAAGATCTCACGCAGCAGCTCCTCGTAGCGCGGCCCCAGAATGATGTTGTGGTGGCGCAGCTTGAGGGGGCACTCAGGATCGTCGCGGAAGCCGAAGTAGATCACCAGCAGGCTCATGCTCTGCGGCGAGAGCTTGACGCGGGTGTCCGAGTTGATCTTGCGGACCTTTTTGTCCAGGCGCTTGAGATAGGTATTGGCCCAGTCGCCGTTGCTGACGACGATATCGGCGCACAGCTCCTCACCGCCCTCCAGCTTCACGCCGCGCGCCACCTGCTGGCGGCCCTCCTTTTCGGTAACGATGTCCGAGACGCCCGCGCCGTAGCGAATGGTGCCGCCGAGTTCCTCAAACTTCTTGACAAAGGCCCGCACCAGCGCTCCGGTGCCGCCGATGGCGTAGTGAATGCCCCAGGTCTTCTCGACGAAGTGGATCATGGCGTAAATGGCCGGAACGCTCAGCGGGTTACCGCCGATCAGCAGCGTCTCGAACGAGAAGACCTGCTGCATCTTGGGATTCTGGAAATACTTCCGAGTAAATGAGAAGAGGGTGCGGACCGCATCGAGCTTGAGCAGGTCCGGCACGGCCCTGAGCATGGTGGGAAGGTCGCCGAAATGGGTGTAGCCCAGTTCGAGAAAGCCGCGCTCGAAGATGGCCCCGGCGTCGCGCAGAAACTGCTCGTAACCGCTGAGATCCTCGGGGGCCAGTGCCTCGATCTGGGTGCGGGTGCTGGTCAGGTCGCCGTCGTAGTCGAAGAAGGTACCGTCGTCGAAGTAGATCCGGTAGAACGGCGAGATCGGCACCAGCTTGACGTACTTCTCGGTGTGGGGCCGCTCGGCGTGAACCCGGCTGCCACCATCCGGGAAGTCGGGGGCGGAGAGGCGGGCCTCGTCGCGCTGGAGGGCGAACAGTTCCTCGATGAACTGCGGCACGGTAATGACCGTCGGCCCCATATCGAAGGTATACCCGTCAACATGGCGCTGGTAGGCCCGCCCACCCGGTGCGTCGAGGCGCTCCAGGATGGTGGTATTGAAGCCTAAGCTCTGAAGCCGGATGCCCAGGCTCAGGCCGCCGATGCCGCTGCCGATGATCAGCGCAGTCTTGCGGCGAGGTTGAAACGGCTGGAGGGAAGCGGCTTGGGTCGCAGAAATCGTCATGAAAGGTCCTTGGGGAGACGTGATGAAAGGCGGGGCGCAAGTCAGAGAATGAGTCTCCCAGGTCAGGTTGGCGCGGCTCAGCCCAGGGGTGGGCGGGGGCTGCTCAGACCGGGCTGGGACTGGAGCGGACTTCCCACCAGGCCCCCGGCAGCATCAGCAGTTTTCGGGGGCCACTGACGTGGGCGCGGCGGCTGAAATTGTCGTAGTCGTTGGCTTCCAGGGCGTCGAGAATACCCTCGTAGGCTCGGGCCGCCGCCGTGACCGCCAGACGGCCCGAGCCGTGCAGGTACGGCAGCCCAGCACGGCCCTCGCGGTACCAATCGCGGGCCTGCTGGGTCAGGAAACGCATCAGGGCGCGGTACGGCGGCGTGACCTGGCCCGCTTCCAGGGTGGCGCGGCTCACGCCGTACTGGGCCATCAGATTATCCGGCAGATAGATGCGGCCGCGCTCCAGATCCTCGCCCACATCACGCAGGATATTGGTGAGCTGCATGGCCTGACCCAGCTTGAGGGCGTAGTCGAGGGTCTGCTCACCGCCGCTGTAGCCCGAGATCGGCGCGATCATGAAGCCGATGACACCCGCGACCCGTCGGCAGTAGAGTTCCAGTTCGCCGAAGGTGCGGTAGGGCGTGCCGCCCGCGTCCATCCGCAGATCCATTTGCAGGCCCAGGTACAGCTCGTGAAATGCCTCCTCGGGCAGCGGGTAGCATGAGGCAGCCCAGCGCAGGGCGGTGGTGACGGGTTGGGCCGCGTCATCGCCCCGCGCCAGATCTCCCGCCTGGTCGCCGCGCAGCGCCGCACTGGTCGACAGCCACCAGGCTTCGAGGGCCGTCTCGCCGCCGCCCGGTTCGTCCACGATGTCGTCGCCCTGACGGCAGGCGGCATACACCGCCCAGACCGCTTCCCGCTGCACGGCAGGAAAGAAGCGCGAGCCGAAATAGAAGGTCTTGGAGTGGTGCCTGGTCAGCTCCCGGCAATGCTGCAAAGCGCCGAGTTGCTCCGGGGTCCAGCCGCGTGGGTGACCGTCTCGCACGTCTCCTCCTTAGGACTGCAGTGTAAGCGCAGCGGCAGGCCACAGAGAGGGCACATTCTTACAGACTTCCTGCTGAACAGCTCTGACGCGTGGAGCGGACTGTCCACTCACGCCCTGATCCACTGGCCGAACAGCACATTGGCCCGCCGCCAACTGCCGACCCATTCGAGCTGCGGCAGCCAGGCGCAGAGTTGGGCCTCGTCGGGAAAGCTCAAGCCACCGAAGCGGCCCAGTGCAGCCTGGAGCGGCGAACCGTCGCGGGCCAGTGTCATCAGCCAGAGCTGCCCGCCGGGACGCAGCAGGCGCTGGGCCTCGGCCAGCATCTGCTGGGGACGGGCCGTCTCGTTGAGGGTCGCGCCGATGGTCACGCCGTCGAAACTCGCGTCCGGCAGGCCGCTGCGCTCGGCGTCAAGCAGAGCGTACTGGATCAGCGGACTGCTTTCGCGCCGGGCGGCGACCTTCAGCATAGCCGGGCTGATGTCGCACGCCAGCACCTGGGCACCTGTGCGGGCCAGCACACCAGCGTAAAAGCCGCTGCTGGTGCCGATGTCGAGCCACGTCTGACCGGCCTGCGGACGGCACAGCGCCCTGAAGTAAGCAGCCTCACGCACCAGCGGCAGCGGCCTGCCGGTGAGCAGTGTCAGCGACTGCTCGCGCCACATCTGGTAGCCCAGCGCCGTGAGCGGCAGCAGGTTGCTGCGCTGGGCCGGAGTGCGTGGGGGCGTGCCCGCCACCGCTGCGGCGAAATCAAACTTGTTTACCCTTTCTTCAAGTTGCCCGGAGATGGTCATGTTGCCATTATGCTAGGCAGATGACCACGGCTGCCCACAGCGGCCACCGTCGGCACGGAGGGTTTTTATGGAACAGAACAAAGGTCTCGGCGGGTCATTGATTGATGTCTTTGACGCTGCAGTGAATCTGATCAAGACCGAGGCAGGTGTGCTGACCAAGCGCGCCACCGACACCGTCAAGGCCAAAGGCCTGGGCGTGGTGCTGCTGCTGGCCGCCACCGGGCCGCTCGTCCTGGGCCTGATCTTTATCATCCTGGCGCTGTTCTACGGCCTGATCCGGCTGGGGCTGGGAGCCTGGGCCGCCGCCTTCTTCATCGCGCTGGCAAGCTTCGGGCTGGCAGGTCTGCTGGTGGTCAGCGGTCTGAGCCGTCTGTCGGCCAAGGTCAAGGAAGATCCCATGAATGACAACGACTATGATCTCAAGACCCCCTACACCGAGCAGGAAAGCGGCTTGCGCGGCGACCCGGCGCTGATTTCGGGGCGCGCCTCAGTGCCGCAGGGCCAACAGGTCGGTCGGGTCCAGCAAGTCCACCTGCACGGCGCAGCCAGGGTGGAAGGCGTCAAGGACGATCAGGCCAGTGCTGATCAGACCAGTGCCGTGCCCAGCACGCCGCTGGCCGCCGGGCGCAACGCGGGCGAGCACAACCCGGTGCCTGGCAAGACCCCCAGCGCGGACGCCGGACCCCAGGTGCCGGACAAGTCCAGAACCGCGCCCGAGGGCATCGTGGTGAGCACCGTGCCCACCTACAAAGAAGACATGAAAAAGGAGGGATACTGATGAGCGAGCGCGAGGACGCCCGGCTGCGGCTGCAAGAATCGGTAGACCAGCTCGGCCAGCAGGCCAGCTTGCAGGTGCAGTTGCAAAAAGAGCCGCTGAAGATGCTGGGCATCGCCACCGGCGTCGGCGCGGTCATCGGCATCGTGCTGGGTCGCTCGCTGAGCAAGACCAGAAAGATCTATGTGGACGATACGCTCTCGAAGAAGGACCAGAAGGCGTTTGCCAAGGCCCAGGTCCGCTACAAGGGGCCTGCCGGGAACATCGGCGGGGCACTTCTGGCGACCCTCGGCACGCTGGCCTTCAAGATCGTGCAGGACCGCTATATCGCGCCCAAGCTTGAGGAACTCGCCCAGAACCTGAGCCAGCAGGCAGGTGACGCGGTCAAGACGCCCCGTCCTCCCAAACCCAGCAAGGACGTGGTGATCCGCGATTTCCGCGCATCCACCGAGAAGGCCTACTCCGACGAGCGCGGCAACCTCAACCTGACCCCTGCCCAGCAGGCGGCCGGAGAAGTCGCCTACGCCGCCCGCGACGTGCCGGTGCGCGACTTCCGGGTGGCCGCCGAGAAGGCCCACGCCGATCAGTTCGGCAGCGTGATCTCGGACGCCGCCGCGTCACCGATGCCCGCCGTCAGCGCCGAAGTGAGGCCGACGGCAACCAGGACCGAGGCCATCACAGCCGACGCGCCGAAAACCAATTTGCAGAAGTGAGCTGAACGGAGAGCGGCCCGGACTGATCAATGTCCGGGCCGCTCTCCCGTTAACTGTATGGCAGTCGTGACATCAGCTCAGACGGCCATACAGAAGCGCTGGGACGGCGTCTGGCTTCATCTCTCTCCTGGCGAGCTATACCCGTTCCAACCTCGCCGCTCGGGAGAGAGGGGTCATCAAACTGCCCCAGATGAATCTGGCCTGCCCGGACGAACCGCTCTCCAAAAAAGCTAATTCTTCAGGCGCGGCGGCTGGGCTTCAGCTTCGTAGAGGTCGGTCAGGTGACGCATCAACTGGCGGCCCAGGGCCAGCAGATCGGCCTCGCCCACCAGATGCAGCTGGAATTGCCCGTGCGGGCCGTATTCACCCACAAAGTCGGCCCCGTCGCGCCGCACCCGCACCCGCACCTCACACAGGCCAAGCCGGAACCAGGCAGCGTGCCAGGCTCCCAGCGGCAGAGGCCGCAAACTCTGGACCGGATCAGAGACCGTTTCGGTGGTCACATTGTTGAGCGGCAGCCCAGGCCCGCTGGCGTGCCTGAGCGCGTGGTAGAGCGCTGTCAGAAACGCCTCACAGGCCCGCGTCTCGGCCTGCCGCCGCGCCGCCGAGCGCTCGACGGCGTGTTGCAGAGCATCGAAATCAGTCATCGGGAGAGCGGGCGCTCACTCCTCGACGTCCAGTTCCTCGGCGGCGCGCTTGCCCGCCAGCCATTCCAGGCCCGCCCACATGAATTCGTCAAGGTCGCCGTCCAGGATGCCCGAGGAATCGTGGCGCATCACTCCGGTGCGGTGGTCCTTGACGTACTGCTTGTCGAGCACATAGCTGCGAATCTGCGATCCCCACTCGATCTGCTTTTGCTCGCCGCGCGCCGCCGCTTCCTCGGCCTCGCGCTTCTTCATCTCGATGTCGTAGAGGCGCTGCTTGAGGATCTGGAGGGCGATATCGTGGTTCTTGATCTGGCTGCGCGTCACCTGCGAGGCCACCGCGATGCCGGTGGGAATATGGGTGAGGCGCACGGCGGAGTCGGTGGTGTTGACGCCCTGCCCGCCCGCGCCCTGAGAGCGGAACACGTCGCGGCGCAGGTCCGAGTCGGGAATGTGAATGTTGATTTCCTCGACCGGCACTTCCGGCACCACGTCCACGCTGGCAAAGCTGGTGTGGCGGCGGTTGTTGGAATCGAAGGGCGAGACTCGAACCAGACGATGAACGCCGTTTTCGGGAGCCAGCATGCCGAAGGCCTTCTCACCCCGGATGATGAATTCCGCCGAGGTGATTCCGGCCTGGTCGCCGTCCTGCTGGTCGAGCAGTTCGACCTTGTAGCCCCGGCGCTCGCCCCAGCGCATGAACATCCGCTCCAGCATCCCGGCCCAGTCCTGCGACTCGGTGCCGCCCGCGCCGCTCTTGACCCGGACGATGGCTGCCGCGTCGGCGTGCTTCATGATGAAGAGTGTTTCACGGTACAGTTCGTCCACGTCGCGCTGAAGGCGGGTCTGCTCCTCGGCGAGCATCTCGGCTTCCTCGGCGCTGGCCATCTCCAGCATCTCGGATAAACCGTCCGCGTCGGATTGCAGCCGGGTGTAAGCGTCCACGACTTTCCGCAGACTCCCAGCCTCCTGGTTGACACTCCGGGCGCGTTCGGGGTTGTTCCACAGATCGGGGTTGCTCAACTCGCGGTCGAGTTCATTGAGGCGGCGCGTTTTTCCGGGAACGTCAAAGATACTCCCGGAGCGCGGCCAGTTTTTCCAGTAATGCTTGCATGGCCTCTCCCTTCTGCTGGCCAGGTCGGGCACGGTCAGCAGGCAGAAGCAGAGTATAGCGGCTAGGGCTGACCGAGCAGTGTCTTGACGGTCACCAGCGTGTAGCCCTCGGCCCTCAACCCCTTGATGATGGCCGGGAGCGCCAGGCCGGTGGCAGGCGCGTGGCCGCCGCTGACGTGCAGCACCACGATGCTGCCGCCCCGCACCCGGCCCAGCACGTCTTTGACGATCACTGCCGGGTCGGGCTGGTTGGCGTCGCCGCCAATCACGTCCCAGTGGACCACTTTGAGGCCCGCCGCCTCGACTTTCTTCACATCGCTCTCTGCGGCGCAGCCACCAGGAAACCGGAAGTAGCGGGGCGTCTCACCCGTCGCGGCCTCGATGGCGCGCTGCGAGCGCTCGATGTTGGCCGCCTTCTGGGCGTCGGGGATCATCGCCAGGCCGTAGCAGGGCTGTGAGAAGCCGGGGTGGTCGTAACTGTGGTTCTCGATCTCGAAGCCGAGATGGCGGGCCAGCGCCAGGGCAGAAGCCGGGTACACCTGCGCCCACATCCCAGTCAGGAAGAAGGTCGCGGGAGTATTTGTTTTTTCCAGAGCCTGCACCACCGTCTCGTTGTCGAAACTCCTGACCTTGCCGCTCCGGAGTTCGCCCTCCATGCCGGGGGTCATGTCAGCGTCGAAGGTCAGGGCCACTTCCCTGGACGAACCCGCCTTGAGCATGCGCGGCCCGTGCGTGACGATGCCGGGGGCGTCGAGTGAGGGGCGCAGGGCGGAGGAATGCAGGGCCGCTGCCGGAGCCTGAACGAGCAGCAGGAGGGCCGACAGGGCAGTGCATTTCATGAATGCAAGCTAAAGGTTGCAGATCAGGCTGAGGTGGAAGGCAGACTGGTCCCGCCCGCGCCGGGCCTGGGCACAGTGGCCCGTTCCAGTTCGGCCCAGAAACCTTCCTGCCAGGGCCAGGCCAGGCCCCCGGTGAGGCGGCGGGTGGCCCGCAGGGTCAGCCCGCCTGCCGCACCGTAAAACAGCACGTCAAGGACAATCGCCAGCGGGAAGGTCAGGGCGTGGGCGCGGGCCACCTGGGCATTGAACCCGGCCACACCGAACGGCAGCGTCACCAGCCAGATCGCCACCAAGTAGCTGGCCACGCCCAGCAGCAGGGCCTTGAGGGCAACCAGCGCGGTGGCCCAGCCGAGCGCCCGGCGCACCTCTGGCTGCGAGAGCGCGGCGCTGAGCAGTTGCTTGCGCTGCGGCGTTTCCGGCGAGACCAGGCCGTAGAACAGAAACTCGAAAAGGGGCCGCCCCAGCAGCAACGACACCCCACAGACGAGTACCAGCAGACCAGAGTGCAGCGCGTCCTTGAGGGCGAAGGCCACCCCGTCGAGCCGCAGAAAACTGACCGCCGCGCCACTGAGCGCTCCAGCCAGCAAAAAGAGGCTGAAGGGGTTGAGCACCCGCCGCCGCAGGGTGTCGGCCACGATGTAGAGGGTCGGCAACACGCCCGCCAGCACGTAGACGCCGTAGTTGCCCAGATGCAGCGACAGATCGGGCAGGCCGACCGGCGCAGGGTTGAGCAGGGCGTAGGGCAGCACGAAGGTAAAGGCCACGTCGAGCGCCAACCGAACGAGACGCTGCCAGACGACCCGCCGCCCACTGGATGTTCGTTTGGCCGAATTCAACACGACTTCAGTGTAAGGCACAGCAAGACGACTTCCTGAGCCGCCCGGCACGGCTGTGTTACGCTTCAAAGCATGACTGACACCCTCGCCAGACCAGCCGCCGGGCAGCGCGACACCGCCGTTTTCGATCTGATTCAGGAGGAGGCCGAGCGGCAGCGCTACGGCCTGGAACTGATCGCCTCGGAGAACTTCACCAGCGCTGCCGTGCGCGAGGCGGTGGGCAGCATCCTGACCAACAAGTACGCCGAGGGCTACCCCGGCAAGCGCTGGTACGGCGGCTGCGAGGTCGTCGACAAGGTCGAGCTGCTGGCCATCGAACGGGCCAAGGCGCTGTTTGGGGCCGAGTGGGCCAATGTGCAGCCGCACTCGGGCAGCAGCGCCAACATTGCGGTTTACGGCGCGCTGCTCAACCAGGGCGACACGGTGCTGGGCATGGACCTGGCCCACGGCGGACACCTGACGCACGGCTCGCCGGTCAACTTCTCAGGGATGCGCTACCAGATTGTCGGCTATCAGGTGGACCGCGAGACGGAGCGCATCGATATGGAGCAGGTGCGGCGACTGGCCCACGAGCACAGACCCAAGATGATCATCGCGGGCGCGAGCGCTTACAGCCGGATCATCGACTTTGCAGCGTTCCGGGCCATCGCCGACGAGGTGGGCGCGATTTTGTTTGCCGACATCGCCCACATCGCCGGACTGGTGGCAGCGGGCGTGCATCCCAGCCCGCTACCGCACGCGCACGTGGTCGCCACCACCACCCACAAGACCCTGCGCGGGCCGCGTTCGGGTCTGCTGCTCTCCAGCGACCTCGACCTGACCGCCAAGCTGGACCGTGCCATCTTCCCCGGCCACCAGGGCGGGCCCCTGGAGCACGTCATCGCAGGCAAGGCGGTGGCTTTCGGCGAGGCGCTGACCCCCGAATTCAAGACCTACAGCGCCCAGATCATCAAGAACGCTCAGGCCCTGGCCGCCGAGTTCCAGGCGCTCGGCTACCGGGTCGTATCGGGCGGCACCGACAACCACCTGTTTGTGCTCGATCTGCGCCCCCAGGGCCTCAACGGCACCAAGGCCACCAAGGCGCTCGACGCCGTCCACATCACCATTTCCAAGTCTACTTTGCCTTACGACACCGAGAAAATTCTGCACGGTGGCGGCATCCGCATCGGCACGCCCGCTGTGACGACGCGCGGCATGTTGGAGGGTGAGATGCCAAAAATCGCCAACCTGATTGACCGGGCGCTGCGGGGCGAGAACGTGAAAGCCGAAGTGCATGACTGGATGGGCGGGTTCGATCTACCGTAAGCAAGTCGGGAAGAATGCCACCGGGCCGCGCTTATTCAAGGTGCGGCCCGGTGTCTGTTTGCTGTGGCATTCTGGCCACCACCATCGAGCGTGGATGATCTGAACTGGCCTCCAAGACACCGAAAAGCGCCCAACATGGGATCACTCTCCCCCACTGCTGGACGCTCTTTCAGATGGCGAGCAGTCAGCTTTCAGTGACCTCATGTTCAGAGACGGCGCTTCACCGAAAGCCGATATCCCTCAGAAGGTGTAACTCTTCGGCACCACCACCACGCCGTTGTCGGTCACGGTAAATCCTCTGGCGCGGTCATGCTCGACATCGTGGCCGATCTTGGTGGCGGGCGGCACGATCACGTCCTTATCGATGATGGTGCGGCGAATCTGGCTGTGACGGCCAATCTGCACGTTGTCGAACAGCACCGAACTCTCGACCAGCGAGTAGGAGTGGGTATGGACGGAGCGGCCCAGCACGCTGTCGCGCACGGTGCCGCCGGAGATGATGGTGCCCCCGGCCATGATGCTGTTGAAGGCCTGCCCGCGCCGACCATCGGACTCGTGGACGAACTTGGCAGGCGGCGAGAACTCGCTGCTGGTACGCAGCGGCCACTCGCCGTTGTAGATGTCGAACTCCGGGTTGACCGTCACCAGGTCCATGCTGGCATCGAAATAGGCGTCGAGCGTGCCCACGTCGCGCCAGTAGAGGTTGGGACGGTCCTGGCCGGGAATCGGGTTCTTGTGGAAATCGTAGGCCATGACGTTGTAGCCGTCCGATAAGGCGCGCGGAATCACGTCCTTGCCGAAGTCGAAGCCTTCCTCGCCGCCCGACATGCTGGTTTCGAGCAGTTCCTCCAGGGCGCGGCGCGAGAAGATGTAGTTGCCCATGCTGGTGAGGCTGGTGCCGGGCTGACCGGGGATGCTGGGCGGGTTAACGGGCTTTTCCAGAAAGTCGGTGACCTTCCATTTGTCGTTCACATGCATGATGCCGAACTGGTGCGCCTGCGCCTGCGGCATCGGGTACGCGGCAATCGAGATGTCGGCGCGCGAGTCGATGTGCTGCTGGAGCATGTGCTCGACGTTCATCTTGTAGATGTGGTCGCCCGAGAAGATCGCCACGTAGTCGGCGTCGTGGTTGCCCACCAGGTGCAGGTTCTGGTAGACGGCGTCGGCGGTGCCCCGGTACCACACCGGGCCGAGTTCCTCGAAGCGGTACATCTGGGCCGGAACCAGCGTGATGAAGTAGTCGCTCAGGAAGGTCCCGAAGCGCCAGCCGCGCTGGATGTGCTCGGTGAGGCTCTGGGCCTTGTACTGGGTCAGCACGTAGATGCTGAACAGCCCCGAGTTGATGAAATTGTTGATGGCGAAGTCGATGATGCGGTACTTGCTGCCGAACGGCACAGCAGGCTTGGAGCGCCGCATCGTCAGCGGCGAGAGGCGTGAGCCCTGACCGCCCGCGAGAATCATACCCAACACGCGTGGTTTCATAGTTCCCCCTGGTGATGTTCGAGAAGTCGGACGTGTACAGAACGCTCCCCAGTTTACCGTCAGAAATGAAGGCGGGTGCCCTTTACGTTTGCTTGTCGCTTGGCCCGGCCCGGCCCGCCTGCCGCAGCACCAGCCCCACGAAGCGGGCCAGCCGGGGCGCGCGGCCCCAGCGCCTGCGGTCCCCGGCCACCCGCCAGACCCACTCCACGCCCAGCCGCCGGGTCCAGGCCGGGGCCAGCGCCGCCGTGCCCGCCAGCACATCCAGCACGCCGCCGCAGCCGAGCAGCACCGGCACGCCGAGCCGGGCACGCCACGCCTCGTTGAACGCCTCCTGCCGCCCCGCGCCCATGCCGGTGAGCAGCAGGTCCGCGCCGCTCTGGGCGATCAACCCGGCCACCCGAGCGTCGTCTTCCGGGCCAAAATAGCCGTGATGTACGCCCGCCACCTGAATACCGTACTGGGTCCGCGCCGACGCCGCTGCCGCTTCGGCCACGCCGGGTCTCGATCCCAGAAAGAAGACCCGGAGGGCCGCGCCGCGCCGCTGCATCAGCCCTGCCGCCAGATCGAAGCCCGGCGCACGCGGCACTGCCTCACCCAGGAGCCGCCGCGCCGCCCAGACGATGCCCACCCCGTCCGCCGTCACCAGATCGGCACGCTGCATGGCCTGGGTAAAGGCCCCCACCTCGCCGCTGCGGGCGTCCTCGGCACGGGCCTGAATGATGAATTCTGGGTTGAGCGTCACCACCGTGTGCGGCCCTCGGCGCTCGGCGCTTAACCAGGCTTCCAGCCGGTCCAGCGCCTGTTCGAGTGTCACAGGGTCGAGTGGAAGATCGAGCAGAATCAGGCGGGACCGGGTCATACAGCGAGTCTAGCGTGAGGTTGTCGGCGCGTCCGGCCTCTCCGGCAAAACCGCCCAATGTGCACTGTCTTTCCTTTGCCGGGGAGCGCACATGAAAATACTATGAAGCATGTTGCCTGGCTTTCTTGCCGCCCTGCCTGAAGCGGCCCGCGTGCCGCTGCTCGCCGCCACCCGCCAGCACCACTGGAGTCGGGGGAGCATCGTGCTGCACGCCGACGATCCTGCCGAGACGCTCTACATGCTGCAAAGCGGCCACGCCCGGCTGTACCGTCTGGGCAGCAGTGCCCGCGAAGTCACGGTCAACGTGCATGGCCCCGGCGACCTGCTGGGCCTGAGCGCCCTGCTCGACGACGGCAAGTACGGCCTCTATGCCGAGGCGATGGACGACCTCTCGGCGCTGATGGTCGGCGGCGAGGCGCTGCGCGAACTGATGGCCCGCTGGCCCGATCTGAGTGTGGCGCTCAGCACCCAGGTGGTGCGCCAGACGCGTGGCCTGCAAGACCGGCTCTCGCAACTGGTGTTTCTGGAAGTCTCGCAGCGCCTCGCCCTGGCCCTGCTCGAACTGGCCAACGAGAGTGGCGAGGCGGGCGATCATCAGGTGGCGCTGCGCGGACGCATCTCGCACCAGGACCTGGCGCACGCGGTGGGCAGCACCCGCGAGACCATCACCAAGCTGCTGGGCGAGTTCCGCTCCAAGGGCCTGCTCGACCTGGGCTACCGCCGCATCGTGGTCATGGACCGCACGGGGCTGGAGCGGGCCGCCCGGCAGCCTCTGGGCGCTTAACGGAGCCTGAATGCTTGAAGACAAGCTTCCGGCGCGGGCAGCGGCACACAAAAACCACGCCGGGGCGTGCATGATGATGGACGCATGACGCCCGCCTCTCCCCTGCCCAGCCTGACCGACGCTTACCGGGCAGGCCACCTGACCGAATTTTTTGCCCACACCCCTGCCGACCTCCAGGCTGTACTGGAAGCGGGCCGTGAGCTGGACCGCCCCGCCCTGGTGGCTGCGCTCCGGGCTTACCATGCCGATCTCGGCCTGCCTGACAGGGCAGACAAAAAATCGGACGCGGCGGCCCGAACGCTCAGCGCCCAGCTCGATCTGCTCGCGCACCCCGAGGCCCGCGTGGTGGTGGCCGGGCAACAGGCCGGACTGCTGGGCGGCCCGGCCTACAGCGTCCATAAGGCCGCCGACGCCGTGCTGCTGGCCCGGCAGCTCAGCACCGAGTCGCGCCCGGTGCTGCCGGTGTTCTGGATCGCCAGCCAGGACCACGACGCGGGCGAGGTGGCCTCCACCAGCCTGCTGGACTTTTCCGAACGCGAGTTCCGGCCTCACCTGGAGCTGCCGCAGGGCGTGCCGGTGGGCCGGATCGGGTGGCGGACCGAGTGGACCGCGCAGCTTCTGGAACTGATCAGCGAGTTCGACGCGCCGGAAGTTCACAAGGCGGCGGTGCGCGCCCATCTGGACTTCGCCTTCGCCGGAACAACCTACGCCGACGTGTTCGCCCGCCTGATGTTCCGGTTGCTGGGCGAGCACGGGCTGATCGTCCTCGACCCGCTGCATCCGGCGCTGGCCCGCCTGATGGCCCCAGCCCTGGCCCGCGAGCTGGAGCGTCCGCTGGACGGCCCGCAGCGCATCGAGGAAGCCGCAGAGCGGCTGGCCGGGCGCGGCTACACGCCGCAACTGCGCCGCCCCGCCGGAGCGACCAACCTGTTTATCGAGGAGGAGGGCGGCCAGCGCACCCTGCTGCGGGTCGTGGGCGACAGTGACAAGAGCCAGCACTTCGACGGCCACACCAGGGCCGAACTCCTGGCCCTGCTGGAGCGCGACCCCAGCCGCCTCACGCCCGCCGCCGGACTGCGCCCGATCATTCAGGATATTTTGCTGCCCACTGCCGCCTTCGTGGTCGGGCCGGGCGAACTGGCCTACGCCGCCGAGCTGCGCGGGGTCTACGCACTGCACGGCCTGACGCAGCCGGTACTGTGGCCGCGCCTGAGCGTGACCTGGCTGGAACCCAACGTGGCGCGGCTGCTTTCACGCTTCGGCGTCACGGCGGCGCAGTTTCAACGCGACCCGGAAGGCACGCTGGGCCGGGCGCTGGCGACCACACAACAGGCCGCCTCACTCGGCCAGGAACGCCTGAATACCCTGCACACCCAGTTCACGGCGCTGGCGAGCGAGCTGGCGGCCCTCGACCCAACCCTCAGAAGCAGCGTGGCTCGCACCGAGCAGCGCACCCTGGCCCGGCTAGAGCGCCACCGCGTGCAGGGCTACGTCGCCCTGGCCCGCGCCGAGAACGACAGGGCCGGGCAACTGACCCGCCTCAAAAAGCACCTGCTGCCCGCCGGACACCCGCAGGAGCGCGAGATGAACTTTCTGACCTACCTGCTCAAACACGGCCAGACGCCGCTCAACATGCTGATGGCGCAGACGGCAGGAGCGACGGTGGAGCTGGTAATTCCGTAGAGCAGTCGTCCGTTCCATCGGTGCGGAAAAGCGCCCCAGCAATTCCGCTATCTTGGGCATGACGGACGCCTGTGAGGACAACTATGCCTCTCCTCCCATATGGATCTACCCGCCCCCACCTGCTCTGGCATATATTTGACTCGCTCCACACGGTGACAAAAATCCTGAAATTTTTATGACAAATACTCTAGCGCTGGTGAAAGTAGCCTTCGCCCCAGCATTTACCGACCACACCCAACAGACGGACCCCTCGCCCGCGTTACCGGGCAAAAGCGCTTCCCACTTCCCGCCCTGCCTATACTCCTAGCCATGCTCCAGCTCACCGATCTGCCGTTTGCCGCCGCCGTTCACACCGGGGCCAGGCCCGCCCAGCGCCTCACCTGGGACTCGCGCCAGGCTGACCCCGACACGGCGTTCGTGGCCCTGCCCGGCGAACAGATGCACGGCAACGCTTTCGCGGAGCAGGCGCTCTCGCGCGGCGCACCCTTCGTCCTGACCGACCTGGATGTGCCGCGCGCCGTGCGGGTCGCGGACGCCCGCCAAGCGCTGTTCGCCTGGGCCAGACAGGAGCGGGCAAACAACCCGCTGGTCGTCGGCATCACCGGCTCGGTGGGCAAGACCACCGCCAAGAGCTACGCCGCAGCCGCACTGGAAGCCCACTTCATGCCGGTGTTCAACACCCTCCCGGCCATCGCCTGCTTTCTGCTGGAGTTTGGCCGCTCGCCTCAGCCGCTGGTGGTCGAAATGGGCATTGACCGCGTGGGTGAAATGCGCGAACTCGTCGATCTGGTGCGGCCCGATGTGGGCATCGTCACCAGTATCGGCGCGGCACACCTGGAAGCACTCGGTAGTCTGGACGGCGTGGCCCGCGAGAAGGGCGTCATTCTGGAAGCGCCGCGCACACTCGTCTCAGAGCAGGCTGCCGCTTGGTTTCCCGGCGTGGACACCTACGGCTTCGGCACGGCGACCCACGCGGGACAGCAGCTCAAAGTCGGCGCAGCGGGCGCGTCGTTCCGGTTCGCGGGCGTGGAGGTCCACCTGCCGCTGGCCTCACAGGTGCAGGCCGAGGCCGCCGTACTGGGCCTGGCGCTGGCCGGGCAGGCCGGACTTGATGTGTCAGCCGCCGCCGAGCGCCTCACCGCCGTTCGGGTGCCGGGGGGCCGCTACCGGGTGCTGCCGGGGCGCTTCACCATCATCGACGACACCTACAACGCCTCGCCGCTGAGTGTCAGAGCCGCGCTGGCATCGCTGGGCGCGTATGGAGGGCGCAAGATCAGCGTGCTGGGCCGGATGCTGGAACTCGGCGAGGACGAGCAGACCATGCACGCTGAAATCGGTGGGTCTGCTCGCCAGCACGCCGATGTGACCTACGGCGTCGGCCTGTTCGCCGCACTGCTGGGCGAACACGCTTACCGCACAGTGCCGGAGCTCCTCGAAGCCCTGCGCCCCGAACTGCAAAGCGGCGACGTGGTGCTGGTCAAGGCCAGCCGGGGCATCTCGTGGACACCGGAAAAGCGCTTGCAGGAAGGCGTGGGCCTGGAGAGCGTGGTGGACGCCCTGCTGAGCTGGGAAGGCGAATGAAGCGCCTCTACTCCCTGGCGCTGCTGGGCCTGCTGAGTGCCTGCGCTCCTGCCCAGATTCAGCGAACCCAGGCGAATACCAATGCCCTGCCCTTCCAGGCCGACTTCACCGACGCGGGCGTGACCTGGGTGGCGGGCGGCAAAGCTTTCGTGGCGCGCGCGCCCAGCTTCCGGGTGCAGCCTGCCCCACTGCCGACGCCCGCCGTGGCCGCCGCCTGGGTGGGCAGCGTGGCCTGGGGAGCCTTGCCCGACGCGGGACTCATCGTGACCCTCGACGGGCCGCCCGAGACGCAGGTGGTGGGCCGGGCGGTGCGGCTCAGTCACCAGCGGGTGTATTTGCAAGACGGCAGCGCCGTGACCTATTCCGGCAGCGCGGCGGACGGCCTGCTGGGCTTTCCGGCAGCAGTGCTGACCGGCGGCGACGGCGAGGAATACGCCCTGGTCGGCGGCAATCTGTACCGACCCGGCAGTCCGCCCACGCTGCTGAGTGCCGGAGCGCAGTCGTACCTCTACAGCCTACCGGGGCGCGGCGCGGCCACCGCCAACGTGCCCACCGTGCAGACGGACGCGGGCCTCTACCGACTCACAGGCGCGGCGCTGGAACGCCTGGACGGCGCGGGCAAGACGGTGACAAGCCTGCCGCATGGCCCCGGCCTGATCGGCACGGTGGGCGGGCGCATCGTGACCCTGAGCGCGGCGGGGCAACTGAGAGTCTTTCTGAGCGATCTGCGGGAAGTGCGGCCCTGACACCCTCTACCAGACCGGCCCAAAAACCACCGTGCTACTCTGCCCCCATTGTGTCTGAACATTCAAATGCTTCCATTCTCTCTGCACCGGAGCCTGCATGATTCTCACGGCGCTGCTCTCGTGGTTCTTTCTGGGCCTGTTCATTCACGTCTCCAAGCTGCGCGGCTGGGGCCAGCCGGTTCGCAAAGAAGGGCCGCAAACCCATCTGAAAAAGGAAGGCACCCCCACGGCGGGCGGCGTGGCCTTCGTGCTGGCCTTCCTGGCGATGTGGCTCATCTATTTTCTGATCAACCCGCTGGAAGGCAGCAACCGCACCCGCGAGATCATGATCGTGCTCTCGGCCACCTTCATGGGCCTGATCGGCTTTGTCGACGATTTTCTCAAGATTCGCTGGCGGATGGTGGGCGGCAAGAAGGAACTGCTGGCCCGCGAGAAGTTTCCGCTGCAACTGATCGTCGGGGCGGTCTTCGCCTATTTTGCTGCGCCACTCGCGTCACACCTGCTGGTCCGGAGCTTCGGGCCAGTGTGGGACGTGGTGCTGATCACGCTGGTGATGGTGGCCGCCGTCAATGCCTTCAACTTCACCGACGGGCTCGACGGACTGCTCGGCGGGGTCAGCCTGATCGTGCTGCTGCCGTTTCTGGGCGTCTCGCCCGCTGCGCTGCTGCTGGTCGGGGCGGTGCTGGGCTTCATGTGGTACAACGCCCACCCAGCCCGCGTCTTCATGGGCGACATGGGCAGCCACGCCATCGGCGCGGTGGCGGCGGGCGTCTACGTCCTCTACGGCGATCCCTGGCTGCTGCCGGTGGCGGCGATCATCCCGGTGGTCGCGGTGCTGAGCGTCATCATTCAGGTCGCCTCGTTCAAGACCACCGGCAGGCGCGTTTTTAAGATGAGTCCGATTCAGCATCACTTCGAACTCAGCGGCTGGAAGGAAACCCAGGTCACGGTCCGGTTCTGGGTCATCACCGCGCTGGCGACAGCGGCGGCCTGGGGCTTGATGGGCGGGAAGTGGTGAAGGCCGCGCGGATCGGGTCAGGCAGGTCGGGTCAGACGCTGCGTTAAAGCGGCTTGCAAGTCCGGCCCGAACACTCCGGCAGTTTGAAACCTGCCGGGCCTCCCGGCCAGCCCAAACGGACCCGTGACGCCCTGTCACAAGCTCTAGAGGCTGGTTGAGAGGGAATCGAAGTTTGACGGGATGATTTTGTCGCTGGCAAACTGGACGGATGGATCGCCGTGCGTACCCAAGTGATGTAGATGACGAGACGTACCACTTTTTATTGCCGTACCTGGCCTTAACCCCTGAGGATGCCCCGCAGCGGAAATTTCCGCTGCGAGAGGTCTTGAATGCGTTGTTGTGGATGAGTCGAACGGGGGCGCAATGGGCATTTCTGCCGCACGATCTTCCACCAGCAGAAGTGGTCCGCAGTCAGGCGAAGCGGTGGTTCGAAGCGGGGTGCTTTGAGAACGCCGTACACGACTGACGGATGCTCAGTCGCGTTCAACAGCAACGTGCCGGCGAGCCGACGGCGATCATCATCGACAGCCGCACGTTGCAAAGCACCCCGGAAAGTGGTCACCGTGCCGGGTTCGATGGAGCGAAGAAGCGCAAGGGTACCAAGGTCCATCTGGCGGTGGATACGCTGGGTCACCTGTTGACCTTGACCACGTCGCCGGCCAACGAACAGGATCGCGCGCAGGTAGAGGCGCTGTGTCACAGCGCCCAGGAGCTCACAGGTGGGATGCTGGAGGTCGTATTTGCCGATCAGGGCTACACCGGAGAACAAGCGCAGAATGCGGCGCGCAAAAGCAATATTGAGTTGATCGTCGTGAAGCGTCCGGACGCTTCACGGGGATTTGTCTTGCTGCCGAAACGATGGGTGGTGGAACGTTCGCTGGCGTGGTTGTCGCGCTTTCGTCGATTGGGGCGTGATCTGGAACGGCTGTCCTCGACCTTGATCGGCTTCCACTTCGTCGCCGCCTGCGTTCTGTTACTGACTAAACTCAGGCCCATCCTTGGATAGGCTGTCCACCAGCCTCTAGACTGATGGCCTCAGAATCAGCCTTTATCAATCGGCCACAAACCCGCACAGCTTCCCAAAGGCCGGAAGCGTTGCCCCGACACTGTGAACGTTCACAATCTGGTTTTATTTCAAGGAGGCAACACCATGACCACGACCACCTACCGTCAACTGGGCCGCAGCGGCCTGCATCTCTTTCCCCTCGGCCTGGGCACCATGCAGTTCGGCTGGAGCGCGGGCGAGGACGCTGCCTTCGAGATCATGGACGCCTACCACGCGGCGGGCGGCAATTTTCTGGACACTGCCGACATCTACACCACCTGGACGCCCGGCAATCCCGGCGGCGTCTCCGAGGAGATCATCGGGCGCTGGATGAAGGCTCGCGGCAACCGGGACGACATCGTGGTGGCAACCAAGGTGCG
Organism: Deinococcus rubellus; assembly: GCF_025244745.1. Lineage (NCBI taxonomy): Bacteria > Thermotogati > Deinococcota > Deinococci > Deinococcales > Deinococcaceae > Deinococcus > Deinococcus rubellus. Next base: position 1,759,240 of record NZ_CP104213.1, on the reverse strand, counting down.
CGGCGCGATGGGCGGAATGGACAACGATCAGGGGCGCGGCAGCGTACACCAGCGTGAGGGGTTGTCCCGCCGCTGGATTCTCAAGGCTTGCGAGGATAGTCTGAGACGCTTGCAAGTTGACCATATCGATCTGTACCAGGCCCACTGGATCGATTCGCAGACCCCCATCGAGGAAACGCTCTCGGCCTTCACCGAACTGGTGCGCCGTGGCTACGTGCGCTACATCGGCTGCTCGAACTTCAGCGCTTGGCGGCTGATGCAGGCGCTGTGGACGAGCGACCGCAAGGGGCTGGAAGCGTTCGTCAGCGTTCAGCCGGAATACAGCCTCCTCTCGCCCACCCGGGCCAACTTCGAGCGCGAATTGCAGCGGGTGGCCGTGGAGTACGGCCTCGGGGTCATTCCCTGGAGTCCGCTGGGCGGCGGCCTGCTGACCGGCAAGTACCGCCGGGGCCAGCCGATGCCCGAGAGCGTTCGGGCAGGCGGCGCGGCCCAGCGCCTTACCGATGAGAATTTCGACATCATCGAAACCTTGCAGACCGTCGCCGACGCCCACGCCGCCAAGCCCGCCCAGGTGGCGCTGGCCTGGATGCTGGCCCAGCCCGCCATGACCGCGCCGATCATCGGAGCCAACAGCGTGGCGCAGCTTCAGGAACTGCTGGGCACGGTGGACCTGACCCTGAGCGAGGACGATCTGGCCCAGATCACCAAAGTCAGCGACTGGGAACGGGCACGCACCGAGCTGGAGCGCTAAGCCGCCCAGCTCCTCATTCAGACTGAGCGACAATGCAGACCGGCAGGGCCAAGGCGCTTGCCGGTTTCGCTTCTCACCGCGCCGCACAAGGAGACTCAAGATGGGATTTCTCGATCAGCTCAAGACACTTGCCAACCAGGGCCTGACCGCCGGGCAGGAAGGCTTTGCCCGCTTCAACAACGCCACCTTCGCCGACGCCAGCATGGCCGCCTGCGCTCTGATCGCCGCCGCCGACGGCAAGATCGACACCCAGGAGCGCAGCCGCACCGCCGCCTTCATCACCAGCAGCGACAAGCTCAAGTCATTTGACGTGGGCAAACTCCGCAGCAAGTACGACGACTACTGCGACAAGGTGACCCAGGATTTCGATTTCGGCAAGATCGAGCTGATTCAGGTGATCGGCAAGGCCGCTAAGAAGCCCGAGGAGGCGCGCGCAGTGGTGCAACTCGCGGTGGTGATCGCCAATGCCGACGGCGACTTCGACGAGAAGGAGCAGATGATCATGCGCGACATCATCTACGCCCTCAAGCTCAATCCCTCCGAATTCGGGCTGTAAGCGAAGACCCTCAGCCCGCACCGCCCGGCATCCCTTACACTCGGCCCATGACCGGCCCGACCCGACCCAGAGCTTCAACCAAAAGCAAAACCAGCAAACCCGGACCGCAACTCAAACTGCGCCGCGCCGCCACCTCGCCAACTGAGGCCCAGGAACTGTATTTCAAGGTCGTTCCCGCTGTGCTGCCGCCGCGTCTGGCACGCCTGAAGGCGCTGACCAAACCCGGCGTGCGCGGCGCTTCCGGCATCGACGACGCCCAGGCACTCCTGGCCGAAACCCTGCTGAAAGCGCGGGTCAAGGGTGAGGTGCTGGACCTGACGGCACTGGGTGGCCTGCTTGCCAGCTTGCCGGGCGTGGGCCTGCGGGCCGCAGAGGGATCGGCCCCGGCGCTGGCGGTGCTGAAAGCGGCTGGGCTCGAGTCGGCGGCGGTCATTCCCGGCGACCCCCTGGAGCGCGCTCCCACCGTCACGCTGATTCTGGCCGGAGACCGGGGCAACGCCTACGCCCAGGCCCAGGTCAGCTGGGCGCACGCCTGCACCCCGCCGGGCGGCGTCCTGTACCTGGCCGGAGACCGGGACAAGGGCTTTGACCGCTACGTGCGGGCAGCAGGCGCAGCCTTCGGCAGCGGCGAGACCATCGCCCGCGACGGCGGCATGCGGGTCGCCAGGCTGGTGCGCCGCCCCGGCCCGACCCCGCCCCAGCCGGAAGCCGAAACCTACGAACACGAGGGCCTGAAGGTGGTGGCGCTGCCAGGCGTCTTCAGCGCGGGCAAGGCTGACAGGGCGACGGCGCTGCTGCTGCGGACACTGAACGATCTGGACGTGTCGGGCAAAACGGTGCTCGACCTCGGCTGCGGCGCGGGCCTGATCGGGGCCTGGGCGGCCAGGCGCGGCGGCACGGCGACCCTGGCCGACGCCGATTTGAGCAGCGTCCGCAGCGCCGAGCAGACGCTGGCGGCCAACCAGCTCATGGGCGAGGTGATTCACAGCGACGTGGACGCGGATCTGGGCGAGCGCACCTTTGACCTGATTCTGTCCAACCCACCCTTTCATGTAGGGCGCGGCGTCGTGCTGGACGTGGCCGCCGAGTTTCTGAACACGGCCCGGCGGCGCTTGAACCCTGGCGGCGTGGCCTACTTCGTCGCCAACGACTTTCTGCCCTACGAGAAACTGCTGACAGGCTGGGCAAAGGTGGAGGAAGTGGTGCGGGAAAGCGGTTTCAAGGTGCTGCGGGCAGAGCGTCTCTAACCTCGGCCCGAGGCCCAGTACACTACCCGGCATGGAAACCTTCGCTTCCTTCAAAGTCGGCGGCCAGCGCATCTACGGCATGGTTCACCTGCCCGAACCCGATCTCAACGGCATCCCCAGACCCGCCCACGGCTTTCCTGGCGTCGTCATTTTGCACGGCTTCACCGGCAACCGGGGCGGCGATCACCGTTTGCTGCCGCTGCTGTCGCGCTATCTGGCCGACCGGGGCGTCGCCTCGCTGCGCTTTGACTTCCGGGGCAGCGGCGAGTCGGAAGGCGACTTTTCCGAGATGACCGTCAGCCGCGAGGTGGAGGACGCCGTCGCAGGATTCGAGTACTTCAAGGACCTGCCGGAGATCGACCCGGAACGCGCCATGCTGCTGGGCTTCTCGATGGGCGGACTGGTCGCGGCCCTCACCGCGCCGCAAGTGCGGCCGCACCGGTTGGCACTGTGGGCACCCGCACTGCCGGAACTGTGGCTGAAGATGCTGCCGGGAGGCTATGTGCCGCCCGCCATCCTGGATCAGGGCGGCTGGCCGATTGGCCGCGAATTTTTTCTGGAAATGCCGCGCCTGGACCCGCTCAAGGCTGCCGGGCAATACCGGGGGCAGGCGAAGGTCTTTCACGGCGACGCCGATACGTCGGTGCCGCCTGAAATGGGCAGGCGCTACGCCCAGGCGCTCGGCTGCGACTGCGTGGCGATTCCGAACGGCACACACACTTTTGAGAGCATTCCCAGCACCGAGATGCTGTACAGGGTCACGGGAGAGTTCTTGCTGGGAGAATGAGGCGGCTTGTCGCTCATGTTGTGATCAGTCAGCAGAGGAAAATCAGGGAGGATTCCAGTCCACCGTACTGAACCCACTACCAGTTCAGCGCTGAATTACGGCGAGTAGCGGGATCGCGGACGGGTGCTTCAGCCGTCTCCTGACCTCGCCTGACCCCGAAGGCGACGCGCCTGACATCGTGGAACATGAACCGGAACTTGCACCTGAAGCACCGCTCAGCCATTTCGCCTACAGCCCACCCCAGCCCGACCCGCTAAGCTGTCAAGCACATGCCCACGCCCTCTTCGGACCCCAGCGTAACCGTGCGGGCTGACCATCTCCGCAAAGCGTACACCGTCACCGAGAAAGAACCCGGCTTTCTGGGCAGCCTACGCGCCTTCGTGCGGCCCAAAACGCGCACGGTGGAGGCGGTCAAGGGGATTAGCTTTGAGCTGACGGGCGGCGAGATGGTGGGCTTCCTCGGCCCCAACGGCGCAGGCAAGACAACCACCTTGAAAATGCTCTCAGGGCTGCTGCACCCGACCTCCGGCACGGCGACGGTGCAGGGCCACACCCCGCAGAAGCGCGAGACGGCCTTCCTCAAGCAGATCACGCTGGTCATGGGCCAGAAACAGCAACTGATCTGGGATTTGCCCGCCCAGGACAGCTTTCTGGTCAATCAGGCGATCTACGAGATCAGCGATACCGAGTACAGAGCCACCATGCGCGAGTTCGACGAGGTGCTGGATCTGTCGGGCATTCTCAGCAAGCAGGTTCGCAAACTCTCACTGGGTGAGCGGATGAAGTGCGAGCTGGCCGCCGCGCTGCTGCACCGCCCCAAGGTTCTCTTTCTGGACGAACCGACCATCGGCCTGGACGTGAACATGCAGGAGCGCATCCGCGAATTCGTGCGCGAGTACAACGCCCGCTTCAACGCCACCGTGATGCTGACGAGTCACTACATGGCCGACGTGACGGCCCTGTGCCAGCGGATTCTGGTGATCGACGGCGGCGAACTGGTCTTTGATGGCGACCTCTCGGCCCTGACCTCCGGCCCCGACGCCCGCAAGACCGTGAAATTGCAACTCTCGCAGCCGACCACCGCCGCCCGTCTCTCAGAATACGGCGAACTGATCCGCCTGGACGGCCTGGACGTGGAACTGACGGTGCCCCGAAGTGAAGTCAGCGCCCGCGCCGCTGCGCTGCTGACGCATTTTGAGGTGGCCGACCTGACGGTGGAAGACCCGCCAATCGAGCAGGTCATCGGGCAACTGTTCCGAAGCGAGCGCAAACCCGAGCCCGTTGAGGCCCTGGCATGACCCCTCTGAGCTGGCGTCACACCTGGCGCAAGTTCAGAGTCTTGATGGCGACCCAGTTTGCCCACATGACTGTCTACCGGGCCGAAATCGTCATCTGGATGCTGTCGGGTACGCTGAGTCTGATCATGGGCCTGATCTGGATGCAGCAGGCCGCTTCCGCGCCGGGCGGCGAGATCGGCGGCTATACGGCCCGCGATTTTGCCTCCTACTTCATCGCCACCTGGGGCACGGCGCAGGTGCTGGTGGTGTGGGTGGCCTGGGAACTGAGTTTCGACGTGCGGCAGGGAACCTTGTCCCCCAAGCTGCTGCGCCCGATTGACCCGTTCTGGATGCACTACGTCGGGCACTGGGCCGAGCGCATCGTGCGGCTGCCGCTGATGTTCGTGCTGCTGGTCATTTTTGCCATGCTGACTGGAGCCAGCTACACGACTCAGGTCTCGCACTGGTTGGTCTACCTGCTGCTGGTGCCGCTGGCCTTTACCCTGCGCTTCTTTATGGAGTACTGCATCGGCCTGCTGGCCTTCTGGTTCGAGGCCGCCGAGAACTTTCAGGAGCTCATCTGGGTGCTGTACGCCGCGCTGGGCGGACTGCTGGCCCCGCTGAGCCTGTATCCGGCGGCGGTGCAGAAGGTGGCCGCCTTCACGCCGTTTCCCTACATGCTGGGTCTCCCCTGCGATCTGTTGACCGGCAAGGCCACCTTAAGCGACGCCCTGCGTGGATTCTTCATTTTGCTGACCTGGACAGTGGGTCTGGGACTGCTGCGGGTCTGGATGTGGCGCAAAGGGGTCAGGAAGTACGGGGCGGTGGGAGCGTGAGGGGACCGGCAACCGCCTTGCTCACTCACCCCCTCTCCTGCGAAACTTTACAGGCCCCAGCCTTCACGCCGCCGCGTGCCGTTCCCTTTGAAGGGACGGAGCGGAAAGCGAAACTCTCGTTTCCCTTCTTCCGCCTTAGAGAGAAGACGGCCAGAGGGGTTGAGGAGTGGCGTCCTCATGAGCGTCCGTTCGCGACGAGCGGTGAGCGCAGCGAACATGCTCTTCTTATAAGCCGCCACAGGCCCGCATGAGATTCTTCCGCCTCCTGCGCATCTACCTCTCGGCCAGCCTGAGCGTGCAACTGGCGTACCGGGCCAATTTTGTCGCTGCCCTCCTCAGCAGCTTCGCCAACCTCGCCACCGGACTGCTGGGCGTGCTGCTCTTTTACAGCCGTCCCGAGATCAAGGAACTGGGCGGCTGGAACCTGGAAAGTGCCTTGATAGTGGTGGGCTTCTTCACGCTCACCGAGGGGGTCATCAGCGTCTGGCTGCGGCCCAACTTGACCCAGCTCTCGGAGGGCATCCGCACTGGCACGCTGGACTTCTTGCTGCTCAAGCCGGTCGACGCGCAGTTTCAGCTCTCGGCCCGCAACCTGAATTTACTGCGGCTGCCCGACATGCTGCTGGGCCTGGGATTGATCGTCTGGGCGGGAGCAGCACTCGGCACGGTGACGCTGGGCGGAGCGCTGCTGGCTGCCGTGCTGTATCTCAGCGCCATGACGATGGTCTACGCCATCTGGTTCATGCTCAACACCACCGCCTTCTGGCTGGTCAACGTCCAGAATGTCACCGAGCTGTTTCAGGGCGTCTTCAGCGCCGGGCGCTACCCCTTGCAGGCGCTGCCACTGTGGATTCGCCCGGTGCTGACCTTCGTAATTCCGGTGGCCTTCATCACGACCATTCCGGCCCAGGCGCTGCGCGGCGAGCTGGGCACGGCGGCCCTGTTCAGTCCGCTTGTGGCGCTCATTTTGCTGGTGATCTGCCGCGTGCTGTGGTTGCGGGCACTGGGCAGTTATACGAGTGCCAGCAGTTGAGCGCCATGAATGAAGGCCGCCGCCTGCGCTAGCCTCAGCCCATGACCGCGCCCCTTCACCTCGCCGCCAGTCCGGAAGAGACCCTCTACAGCCGCATCGGCCCCGCCACCTTGCACGATCTGGTCACGCGCTTTTACGGCCTGGTGGCCCAGCACCCCGAGCTGATTCCCATTTTCCCCGCCGATCTCAGCCTCACGGCCCGCAAGCAGGAAGCCTTCCTGAGCGGCCTTCTGGGTGGGCCACCGCTGTACCACCAGGAGTTCGGCCCGCCCCGGCTGCGGGCGCGGCACCTGCCATTTGAGATCACGCCGACGCGGGCGCGGGCCTGGCTCAGTTGCATGAACGCCGCCATGCGCCGGACGCCCGACCTGAAGCCCGAGGACGCCGCCGAACTCTTCGCCGCACTGACCCGCACCGCCGCCGCGATGGTCAACACCCCGGAGCCGGAATAATGAGCGAGCTGGAACTGATTCAGGCGGACATTCTGTACACCGGCATGGGCCTGCCAATCCGAAACGGGGCCGTTGTCATCGGAGGGCAGACCATTGCCGCCGCAGGCAAGCTGGACGCCCTGAGTGCCCAGTACCCGCAGGCCGAGCCGCGCCACACGGTGAACGTGATCGCCCCGCTCCCGGTCAACGCCCACGCGCATCTGGACATGTCGGACTACGCGTTTCAGGCGCTGCCGTACTTCCAGTGGATTCCCGAAGTGGTCATCGCCGGGAGGCTCTCACGTGGACTGGCGGGCGCGAAAAAGGGGCTGGCGCAGGTGCGGGCCAGCGGCGCGGCGGCCCTGGGCGACATCGTGTGGCCGGGCACGCCGGAAGTGATGGACTGGCTGCTGAGCGAAGCCGATATGGGCGGCGTGGCGTACTGGGAGGTGCTTGATCCCAACCCCACCACTGCCGAACAGACCTTCGCGCAGGTTGTTCAGGATGTGGCCCGCTTCCGAAAGCTGGAACGCCCCGGCGGGATGCGGCTGGGCCTCTCACCACATGCGACGCACACCGTATCAAGCAGGTTGCACCGCCTACTGGCCGACTTCGCCCGGCGCGAGAACCTGCCGCTGCAAATCCACGTGGCCGAGCACCCCAGTGAGCTGGAGCTGTTTGCAAGCGGCACGGGACCACTGGCCGAGAGCTTTGCCCGGATGGTTCAGTTCAGCTCGCCGGGCCTGACCTTGCCGGAAGTGCTGGGCCGCCCTCCCACGCCGGGGCTGACGCCAGTGTCGTATCTGGCTGAACTCGGCGTACTGGACGCCCGGCCCACCCTGATTCATATGGTCAACGTGACGGACGAGGACATTCGCACGGTGGCGCAGGCGGGCGCAAATGTCGTGACCTGTCCGCGCAGCAACGCCAACTTGCAGTGCGGCACCTTTCGCTGGGCCGACTTCGTGGCGGCGGGCGTGGACGTGGCCCTGGGCACCGACAGCGTGGCGAGCGGCGAGACGCTCAACATTTTTGACGAGATCGCGGCGGCGCGGCGCATCCACACGGACCTGGACCCACGCCTGATCGTGCGGGCGGCGGTCAAGGGCGGGCACAGGATCATGAATCAATATGGTCTGCGCAGTAAAGCACCCTTCCTGCGCCGGGGCGAGGCGTGGGACGAGCGCTTCGTGTGGCCTTCAGTCTGAGCTGACCGCAAAAAACCGGGCGCGTGGCCCGGCAATGAGGGTGGGTTGAGCTGAGGTCAGGGCGTGGTCGGCGGCGTTGGCGGGTCAGTCGGCGTGGCCGTGCAGGTGCCGCGCTGAACATTGGAATCGTTCTGACGCTGCAAGGTCAGCACGCCGGTCAGCGGCAGGCTCTCGCTGTTCAGCACCAGGCACTCGTACTGATCCACGCCGCCGCCCGCCGCCGCCACGTTCCAGACGAAGCGGGTCTTCTTGAGCTGGTCGCTGTTGGTATAGGAGGTGTACTGGTATTCGCCGCTCTGCACCTGGGCCGCGTTCACCTGATCGGCCACGCTAAGGGTGCCCTTGCCATTCTGCACCTCGACCAGGCGCGGCACCGACAGCGTTTTACTGACACTCTGACTGGCGAGTTGCCCGCTGACGGCCCAGGTCTGACCGACCAGGAGTGGTCCAGCCCGACTGGGAGAGGAAGTATCGATCACGTTGCCCAGGTTGAGGGTGGGCGCGCAGGCGCTCAGGGTCAGGCCGCATAGCAAAGCAGGCCAGACAACGGACAGCGGACGTTTGGGCATGGCCCCAGCATACGGGCCACAGGTGAGAAGGAAGATGAGGAAGCTGACCGGGGGCTCCGGCTCAGCGGCCTGACGCAACGAACTACTGCAACGACCGGAGCCTTCAGACGCTTCAGAGTTCGCCGCGTGCGAAGGCGCTCATCAGGTCGGGGGCAGCGGTGTCGAAGCCCACCACGTCGAGCATGTCGCTTCTGTGCGGGTCGGCGACGCTGAACTGGGTGGCCGTCAACCCGACCACGATCAGGCGGGCGGCCAGGCCAGTGCGCTGACGGTATTGGTCCAGCGCGGCGCTCGGGTGAACCGTTCCGGCCCAGGTCTCGTTGTCGGTGTAGACGACGAAGGTGTCCACGTCCACGTTCGCCTGCGCCGCCCAGCGCATCGGCTGAGCGCAGTCGGTGGCCCCGAAGCTGGCCGACTGGGCTTTTCGCATGGCCGCCTCCAGGGTGTCGCGCGGCGTGATGCCCAGCGCCCGGAACTGATCGGCAAAACCCATCGTGAGGGCCTCGGGTTCGGTTCTCAGCGCCAGCATGCCCATGGCCGCCGCCGCCATATTGGGCGTCAGGCCCGGCACGCCTGCCACCTCGCCCCAGGTCATCGAGCCGCTGACATCCAGCGCCAGCAGATGCCGCGTTCCGGCGGGCCGTACCTGCCCGAAAGCAGTGTGAAACGCTTCTTCCAGTGCGTCCACCACACGCGGTACCGGCAGCCAGCTACTATTGCCGCGCACACCCCGGCCCGCCGCGTAGACCAGCCGCGCCTTGAGGGTGTCGAGCGGGTGAATGCGGCCCCGTGCCAGCGCCAGCGGGTCGGTCAGGCGGGCCACCACCGCGCCCACCAATTCGCGGTCATTGACGCTCAGTACCCCCACCCGGCTGAGGTTGCCGAGGTTTCGCAGCAGCCAGGTCAGCCCGTTGGTCTGCATGGCCGCCCGGTAGACCTCGGGACCACGCAGGTGGGTCGGCACGCCCTCGATGGGCAGGCCGTAGGCGAGCATCAAACGTGCAGCGGCTTCGTCGGTTGGCGCTTGCTGCACCAAACTGTGTCCCTCGATGACGCGCAAAGCCGGAGCGTCGGCGTCGGGGGGCGGCACCAGGTCGCCGCTGACCATGAATTTCAGAACGGCGTTGCGAACCGGATCGGCGGTCTTTGGGTGCGCGAGGCGCAGCGCGTCGGCCTGCGTCCAGCCGTCCCGGCCCTTATATTTGACGGCCCAGAGTGCCAGTCTGTTCACGTCCAGGGTCTCGTAGACGTTCGCCACGCCCCGGCGGGTCAGCCGCCCCCAGCCGCCGAGGGCCTTCACGAACGCCAGAAAATGCAGCAGCATGGTACCGGTGCGGGCCACCTCGGGCAGCGCCCGCCAGGCTGCCTGCCGGTCCGCCACATCGGGAGCTGTTTTGGCAATTAGGGCCAGCACCAGCAGCGCCGGGTCGGGCCGGAGCGCACGTCCAGCGCGCACCACGTCCAGCATGATCCGCAGGGCCAGGGCCGCGTCGCACTCAACCAGCTCGCGCAGAAAGTCGGTGGCCTGCACGGTGTGGGCCTGCGCTCCGGCATAAAAGGTGCCGCCGTCGCTGCCCAGCACCAGAAAGCGGGTCAGCCGGGCCGCGTCGCCCAGGGCGTAGACGAAGCCGCCCGCATTGTTCTTGACCTGACGCGCGTCGAGCGGACGATGCTGGCCGCGCTGGAGGGGGTTGACGGCGCTGAGCAGGGTCTTTAAGGCAGAGTTCTTTGCGGCGTCGGTCATGCGGGCGGCCCTCCTTGGGTGGGCAAAAAGAAGTCAGGGCAAGCGTGGCCCGTAAAAAGACACGGCAAAAGACAGCACGCGGAGGTGGCATGGGGAGGACCCGAATCCACGATCCTGCCATGAGAAGTGGTCATCCTCGCCGCTCCGGTCCAGCCCAGGAGGCCGACAAGAGGAGGCCGGACACACGTTCTGACCGGCTGAGCGCGCACGCCACAATTGAAGTGCCGATCTGTCCCGCACTGCGTTGAAGTGTTGTTGAAGCGGAAAACAGCTTGGCCTGCGCAGCACGTTCAGGGCAAGGGTTCTGGTCACGAAAGGAGAGGAGCCAGTCCGGGCCGGAAAACGCAGCCCGGCGCAGTTGAATGGTCTGCCCGGCTCCCAGGCGTGCCGACGCGGCGACCATTGGCTGTATGTGGGGGTAACCGTGACCATTTCGGCCCTGAACGCCGACAAGCAAGCAAAAAGTTGACCGGACAAGGAACGGAACAGGGGGGCATTTTTTCAAGAAATAACCCTGAACCTTCGGCCCGGCCAAACAACTGGAGGCAATTTGAATCAGGGGCCGCTCCGGAGTGTCTGCACCGCGCCTGCCCCTGATTGCCCGGTCAGTCTAGCTTCGCGCGGCGAGGCTGCCTATTGGCCGTGTGGCGCAGTACCGGGCTAAGCCAATCGGCTCAGGGCGCACTACACTGGGCCATGCTGCTGACCCTGACACCCGACGACGCCCGCGCCCACCGACTGATGGCCGAGCAGCAGCGTGAACTCCGGCAGCTCTACCACGACACCGACGAACGCACCGAGCCGTTCGACCCGGCCTCACTCGCGGGCGGCGTACTGCTCGGCTGGGAGGAGGACGGCGAACTGCTGGCGATTGGCGGCCTCAAACCGCTGGAAGTTGACGACACTCAGCTGAGGTCAGCTGAGATCAAGCGGATGTACACGCAGCCGGGGGCACGGGGGCGCAAGCTGGGCCGCGCCATGCTGGACGGCCTGATCATCTGGGCACGTGAACACGGCCTGGAACAGGTGGTCCTGGAAACCGGCGACCTTCAGATGGCGGCGATTGGCCTCTATGAAAGCGCGGGCTTTGAGCGCATTCCCAACTTCGGTTACTACGTCGGCGTCGAGAACAGTTGGTGCTACGGCCTCGACCTGGAGGCCTGACGAAGAAGAGTGAGTCGGCCGCAGGTGGATGCGCTGACGCCGCCGCACCGGGCCGCCGAGCTTCGGCGCAAGTTCGGTGTGGAGACGCGAGAGGTCGCTCAGGCATTTGAGGAAGTTCGCGCTCCCAGCGGGCAAATTCTCGGGGCGATTGTCTTGCTGGCCCGGCGTCAAGGCGACATTCACGCCCTGGCGAATGCATACCGCGCCGCGCTCGCTGCCGCCACCGTGAAAGAGGAACGCGGGTGAACCCGCTCGGCCCTTCCGGTCAGCGCTGAACCGCTACCATACGGGCACATGAAGCCGCTTGCAAAATCTTCTGTCTCTAAACAGCTCTGGAGCGCCGCCGCGCTCCTGCTGCTCAGCGCCGTGCTGGTCGGCTGCCCCAAGCAGAGCACCGGGACGACCAGCGGCGACAACTGCATTGACGAGTTCGCCGACGGCTCACCCAAGGCTCCGGTCAGCACCGTCGTTCTGTGCCGCGCCGAGTACATCAGCGTCTACGATCCGGCCAGAAAGGTGCCGCTGCTGGTGGCCGAGAAACTGCAACCCGCCGAGTTCGACGGCTCAGTCAGCCGCGCCGACAACTTCCAGCAGGACCCCGACCTGGCCGAGTCGCAGAGCGCGGGGCTGAACGATTACCGCAAGTCCGGCTACGCGCGCGGCCACATGGCTCCCGCCGCCGACTTCACCAGCACCGACGAGGCCATGAACCAGTCGTTTTACTTATCGAACATGGTGCCGCAGGACAGCGGCATGAACAGCGGCATCTGGGCCAGCCTGGAGAGCGCGACCCGCTCATGCGCCAAGCAACTCGGCAGCGTGTACGTCATGACTGGGCCAATTTTCGAGGGCAAGCCCAAGACCATCGGCAGCGATCAGGTGGCGGTGCCGAGTTCGATCTACAAGATCGTGGTCCACGGCAACGCGGCCCGCGCCTTTCTGATGCCCAACCGCAAGCTTCCTCCGGCCCGCAGCAACTTCACCCGCTATGAGGTCACGGTGAACGAGGTGCAGCGGGCCACCGGCCTGACCTTCTTTCCCGGCGGCAACGTCAACTTGCAGGCGCACGCCAGTTTCTGCGGCGGCAGCTACGGCAGCTAACCTGCCGGGCATGCCGTGACAGCGGCCCAGCCCGGCGCTTCGCATCCGCCGGTCAGCACGCTGGAACTGTTTCTCGATCTGGTGTTCGTCTTCACCGTGACCCAGATCACCAGTCTGGTGGTGCATCCGCACGGCGCGGTGGACTACCTGCGGGCCAGCTTGGTGCTGCTGATCGTCTGGTGGATGTACAGCGGCTACATCTGGCTCACCAACAATGTCGGCACCGACAGGACGGCCTACCGCCTGCTGATGTTCGGCGGCATGGGCGGCTTCCTGCTGATGGCGCTGAGTATTCCGCACGCTTTCGGCGGGGCGGGCATGGTCTTCGCGCTGGGCTACCTTGCCGTCACCCTGATTCACGCCGGACTCTTCAAGCATGCTCCCAACAGCAGCGCCCAGGCGATCCGGGGCATCTTCGGCTATAACTTGGCGGCGGCCTTGCTGCTGCTGCTGGCAGCCCTCCTGCCGGGCCTGGCGCTGGCATGGTGGGGCCTGGCGGTGGGCGTGCTGCTACTCGGCAGTGCGGTGCGGCGCGGGCACGGCTTTCAGCTCCGGCCGGCCCATTTCGCTGAGCGTCACGGCCTGATCCTGATCATCGCGCTGGGCGAGAGCGTGGTCGCCATCGGCGTGGGCGCGGGCAATTCGGCCATCACCTGGCGGCTGGCGCTCGGCGCGCTGCTGGGGCTGGCCCTCAGCGCCGCGCTGTGGTGGAGCTACTTTAGCGGCGACGACGAGCGGGCCGCCAGAGCGCTGGAACGCGCCCCGGCCGAGACGCGTCCACACCTGGCCCTGCGCGGCTTCGGCTTCGGCCACGTGCTGATGATTGCGGGCATCATCGGGCTGGCGGCGGGCGTCAAACTGGTGGTGGGCCACCTCGGCGGCGCTCCCAGCGCGCTGACGGCCTGGAGCCTGGCGGGCGGGGTCAGTCTCTACCTGCTCGGCGACGTGCTGTTCCGGCAGGTGGTGGGCATCGGCCGCGCCCCAACCCGACTCGTTTTTGCCATGCTGGCCCTGCTGAGTGCGCCGATTGGCCTGCTGGGCGGCGGACTGCTTCAGCTGGCCGTACTGGTGGCGCTGCTGGTGGGGCTGCTATGGCTGGAAGAGAGGCGGGATGATGCCCAACCTGCCTGATCTCTTCGGCGCTCCTCCCGAGTACCCACCGCGCAGCATCTGGCAGCGGGCCTGCTCGGGCTGCGGGGCCTGCTGCGCGGCTCCCGATATCGCGGCGCTGGGCAAGCCGCTGGGCGTGGCCTGCACCCACCTGGGCGCGGGCTGCCGCTGCCAGATCTACACCGAGCGCCCCCAGGTGTGCCGTAGTTATCAGCCCGACTGGGTGTGCGGTGAGGTTTCGGCCCTGCCGACACTGGCTGCCAGGGTTGAGCGCTTTCTGGAAATTTATGGTCTGGACAGCAGTGGCGAGAGCTGAGCCAGACGGAACAGCACCGTCCTGGACCTTAGAGGCTGGTGGACAGCCTATCCAAGGATGGGCCTGAGTTTAGTCAGTAACAGAACGCAGGCGGCGACGAAGTGGAAGCCGATCAAGGTCGAGGACAGCCGTTCCAGATCACGCCCCAATCGACGAAAGCGCGACAACCACGCCAGCGAACGTTCCACCACCCATCGTTTCGGCAGCAAGACAAATCCCCGTGAAGCGTCCGGACGCTTCACGACGATCAACTCAATATTGCTTTTGCGCGCCGCATTCTGCGCTTGTTCTCCGGTGTAGCCCTGATCGGCAAATACGACCTCCAGCATCCCACCTGTGAGCTCCTGGGCGCTGTGACACAGCGCCTCTACCTGCGCGCGATCCTGTTCGTTGGCCGGCGACGTGGTCAAGGTCAACAGGTGACCCAGCGTATCCACCGCCAGATGGACCTTGGTACCCTTGCGCTTCTTCGCTCCATCGAACCCGGCACGGTGACCACTTTCCGGGGTGCTTTGCAACGTGCGGCTGTCGATGATGATCGCCGTCGGCTCGCCGGCACGTTGCTGTTGAACGCGACTGAGCATCCGTCAGTCGTGTACGGCGTTCTCAAAGCACCCCGCTTCGAACCACCGCTTCGCCTGACTGCGGACCACTTCTGCTGGTGGAAGATCGTGCGGCAGAAATGCCCATTGCGCCCCCGTTCGACTCATCCACAACAACGCATTCAAGACCTCTCGCAGCGGAAATTTCCGCTGCGGGGCATCCTCAGGGGTTAAGGCCAGGTACGGCAATAAAAAGTGGTACGTCTCGTCATCTACATCACTTGGGTACGCACGGCGATCCATCCGTCCAGTTTGCCAGCGACAAAATCATCCCGTCAAACTTCGATTCCCTCTCAACCAGCCTCTAGGGCTTCAGGTCCAGACGTGCCAGCACCGCACCAAGCTGGACGGCCAGGTCCGTTTCGTCTCCCCCATTCTCGATCACCGCGTCGGCCAGTCGGCGTTTTTGTTCGGCAGGCATCTGGGCGGCGTTGCGGGCCAGCACGGCCTCGCGGCTGAGCTGATCACGGGCCATAACCCGCGAGAGGCGCAGCTCCAGGGGCGCATCAATCACCAGCACGGCGTCGAACAGCGCCTGTGAGCCGCCCTCGAACAGCAGCGGCACGTCCTGAACGACGGTCCGCACGCCCGCCTCAGCCGCCGCCGCTTCCAGTTCGGCCAACCGGGCACGCACACGGGGATGGACAATAGCGTTCAGCTTGGCCAGCTCTGCCGGAAAACCGAACACGCGGCCCGACAGCGCAGGGCGGTCCAGCTCTCCGCCGACCACCACACCGGGAAACACGGCCTCGATGGCCTGGAGGGTCTGCGGCTCGCGGGTCACCAGCCGGGCCTGCACGTCGGCGTCGAGCACCGTGAAGCCGCGCTCACGCAGCAGGCGGGCCAGGGTGCTCTTACCCGCGCCAATCGAGCCAGTCAGGCCGATACGTCTGAAAGGGGCCGGAAGCATGTGCGCACTCTAGAGCCTGCCCGGCGACCTCACAGCCAGCGGAAGGCCAGGAATGCCGCCAGCACGCCGATGATGGTGCCGACCAGCACTTCCAGGTAGGTGTGGCCGAGCAGCACCCGCAGCGGCTTGGGCGCAAAGCCCTCGCGGACCACCGCACGCAACTCCTCGACGAGTTCGTTGATCAGTCGTGCCTGCTGGCCGCTGCTGTGGCGCACGCCGGTGGCGTCGTACATCACGATCAGGGCGAAGGTGGTCGCCACCGCAAACAGTGGGCTACCCAGCCCCTCGGTGAGCGCCACGCCCGTCACCAGCGCCGAGACCATCGCGCTGTGGCTGCTGGGCATGCCGCCGGTTTCCAGGGCCTTCTCGGGCCGCCAGCGCCGCTCGACGAGCAAGATCAGCAGCACCTTGACAACCTGCGCCCCGGTACTGGAAAACACAGCGGTCCACAGCCAGCGGTTGCCGAGCAGTTCGGCCAGGGAATTCACGGGCGCTTCCGGTGGAGGGTGCAGGGTGAGGTGTCCACGTCTGGGCGGCATTCTACAGGCTCAGGCATGACAAACAGATGTCAGGACATTGCGGCGGTGCTCACCAGCTCGGTGACCCGTTCGCCCGCTTGCAGGCGCTCGGCGGCCAGCACCGTGTTCATGATCAGCTGGGCCACCGTCATCGGGCCGACACCGCCGGGCACCGGGGTCAGGGCAGCGGCGACTTCGGCCACGTCCGGGTGAACGTCCCCAGCCAGTCTGGCCTTACCGCTCTTGCTCAGGCCGACGCGGTTCACGCCCACGTCGACCACCACTGCGCCGGGACGCACCATCTCCGGGGTGATCAGGTGCGCTTTGCCCACCGCCACCACCAGCAGATCGGCCTGCCGGGTCAGCGAGGCCAGACCTTGCGTGCGCGAGTGGGCTATCGTCACGGTGGCGTCGCGGGCCAGCAACAGGGCAGCCAGCGGCTTGCCGACAATGGTGCTGCGGCCCACGATGACCGCCCACCGACCGGCGATGGGCACCCGGTAGTAATCGAGCAGCGCCACCACCCCGGCAGGCGTGCAGGGCGGCAGGGCGGCGTCCCCGGTCCACAACCGCCCCACATTGACCGGGTGAAAGCCGTCCACGTCTTTTTCCGGGCTGATGGCCTCCAGCACCGCGCCGCTGCCGATGTGGGCGGGCAGCGGCAACTGCACCAGCAGGCCGCTTACGGCGGGGTCGGCGTTGAGGCGCTCGATCAGGGCCAGCAGCTCGGGCTGGGTGGTCGTGTCCGGCAGGGCGTGAACGGTGCTGCCCAGGCCGACTTCCAACGCCTTCCTTTCCTTGAGACTGACATAGCTGACGCTGGCCGGGTCCTCGCCCAGCCGGACGACGTGCAGCTCGGGGCGGTGCGGCAGCCGGGCGGCACGGTCTCGGGCCTCGTCGAGCAGCGCCTGGGCAGCGGGCGGACCGGAGAGAATGGCCGCGCTCAACGCTCCGCCTCGGTGACCTCTTGCTGCGGAGTGGCCTCTTCCTGCGGCGCTGAGCTGGCCTCCAGACTGCGCGACAGCCCGCCCAGCACCCCGTTGACGAAGCGGCCCGAGTCGTCGCCGCCGAACTTGCGGGCAATTCGCACGGCGCTCTCGATGACCGGCGGGTGGGCTTCCCGGGTGTGAATCATCTCGAAGACCGCCAGCCGCAGCACGTTGAGATCGGTTTGGGCCATCTGCTCGAAGCTCCAGCCGCGAATGGTGCGCTGCAACAGGTCGTTGATCGCCGCCTCGTGCTGCTGGTAGCCGAATACCAGCTCATGCGCGAAGGCCAGCGCCTCGGGATTGAGGTGCGGGTAGGTGTCGTCGCCCGAGAGCATGGCCCCCTCGGCGCGCATGTAGACCTGCTGGAAGGCCAGGCCCCCCTGCCCCGCCTCGAACAGCACCCGGAAGGCGAACTCGCGTGCGGCGCGGCGGGTGCCGACCGGCTGGGCGGCGGCGCGCTCGCGGCGGGTCACGGCTGGCCTGCCGGGGGCTGGACCGGAGACGGCGTCGGCAAACTCAGGCCCTGCACCGTCACGTTGACCGCCTTAACCTTGAGGCCGGTCATCAGCTCGATATTTTCCTGGAGGGCGCGCTGGGCCTGCTGGGCGAGGGCGTGCAGGTTCTTGCCGTACTCGATGGTGAGGCCCACGTCTAAGCTGACCTGCTGGCCCTCGCGGGTGATTTTAAGCGCCCTGGGGCGGCGCGAAGTCGGCAGCTCACCGGCTCCCAGACTACCGAGCGAATCGCTGAGTGAGTCGCTGATCGCCTCGCCCAGCTTGCCGGGACGCGGCGCGGCAGCGGCGGCGATGCTCAGGCCCTGAATGCGCTCCAGGGTGGAGGTGGCGATATCGGTCAGGACATTCTTGCTGATCTCAAGTTCCATAGACGTCTCCCGGTGCAGTGCTCTGTCATGCGGCGCGGAGCCTGTCGCGGCTCCAGAATTGCCCATCAGTCTAGCAGCGGCGCGCCCAGCTCCGAGAGCAGCGCCGTGAGAGCCGCCTCGTCCAGCACCGGCAGCCCGAGTTCCTGGGCGCGGGTCAGCTTGCTCCCGGCGTCCTCGCCCGCCACCAGGTAACTGGTCTTGCCGGTCACACTACCGGTGACGCGCGCGCCCCGCGCTTCCAGGGCCGCTTTGAGAACGTCTCGGGGCCGCGACAGACTGCCGGTCAGCACGAAATTGAGGTTTGCGAGTTGTGCCGTACGGCTCTCGGCCTCGCTGATTTGGCTGCCCAGACTGGCGGCCCGCAGCTTGGCGATCAGGCTTTGCAACCGCTCGGAGGCGAGTTCGGCGCTGACACTGTGGGCCAGGATGCCGCCCAGTCCCGGCACCGCCTCGATCTGCTCGGGTGTGGCCGCCTCCAGCGCCGCCAGCGACCCGAAGGCGCGGGCCAGCGCTTTGGCGTTGCGGTCCCCGACGCCCGCCATACCCAGCGCGTTGATCAGTCGCCACAGCGGCTTGGCTTTGCTTTCCTCCAATTGCGCCAGGATATTGGCGGCTTTCTTGTCGCCGCCGCGCTCCAGATTGGCGAGTTGCTCGGCAGTGAGCTGGTAGAAGTCGGCGGCGTCCTTGACCAGTCCGGCTTCCAGCAGTTGCCGGGTCAGCTTTTCGCCGATGCCGCGAATGTCCAGCGCGCCGCGCGAGACGAAGTAGCGCAGCCCCTCGTAGAGCCTGGCCGGGCATACCGGATTGGTGCAGTAACGGTTGGCGTCACCCTCCTCCCGCACAGCGGGAAAAGCGCAGATGGGGCAGTGGTCGGGAAAGGTGTAGGGTTCGGCCCCCTCCGGGCGCAGTTCGGGCAACACCCGCACCAGTTCGGGAATGACCCCTCCGGCCTTGCGAACGACCACCGTGTCGCCCACATGCAAGTCCAGGTCGCGGATGAAGTCCTCGTTGTGCAGCGTGGCCTTGCTGACAGTGCTGCCCTCGATCAGCCGGGACGCGAGGTGCGCCAGCGGGGCCAGTTTGCCGGTGCGCCCCACATTGATGCTGATGCTTTCCAGCGTGGTCTGGGCCTCCTCCACCGGAAACTTATAGGCAATCGCCCACTTGGGCGCGCGGCTGGTGAACCCGGCCTCGGTCTGCAAGTTCAGGTCGTCGAGCTTGATGACGGTGCCGTCCACATCGAAGGGCAACCCGCCGCGCATGGCGAGCAGGTCGGCGTGGTACTGCACAGCTTCCTCTACGCCCCGAACCTGCTTCGAGTACGGGCTGACCGGAAATCCCCGCACGCGCAGCCAGTCGAGTACCTCCCACTGGGTACGCGCCGCCACGCCGTCCCGCTTACCCAGCGCATACAGAATGGCGCTGAGGTTGCGCGAGCGGGTCAGTTCCGGGTCTTTCTGGCGCAGCGCTCCGGCAGCTCCGTTGCGGGGATTTTTCAGCGGCGGCGTTCCCAGTTCCTCAGCCCGCTCGTTGAAGGCGGCGAACTCCTCGCGGCTGAGGTACACCTCGCCGCGCACTTCGAGTTCACCCTTCAGTCCTTCCAGCTTCTGCGGCAGCCCGGCGATGGTCAGCACCTGCGCGGTCACGATCTCGCCCATCACTCCATTGCCGCGCGTGGCGGCCCACTGCAATTCGCCGTCCAGGTAGTACAGATTGACACTCAGGCCGTCGATCTTGAGTTCGCAGGTATAGGTAAAGTCGGCCTCGCCCGGCGCGATGTTCAGCGACCGCGCCAGCTTCTCCTGAAAGCCCCGCAGTTCATCGTCGCCGAAGACGTTGTCGAGGCTGGTCATCGGGGTGGGGTGGTTGACCGGCAGGAAAGCGCTGCTGGGCGCGCCGCCCACCGCCTGCACGGGCGAGACGGCCACCGCCCCCACAGGCCAGTCGGGATGCTCAGCTTCCAGCGCCCGGGCTTCACGGGCCAGGGCGTCGTATTCGTGGTCGGTGATCTCGGGGGCGTCCTGCTCGTGATAGAGGCGGTTGTGGCGCGCGAGTTCTCCGATCAGCCAGTCGTAACGTTGCCGGGCTAAGCTGCCTGCGTCCTGCTCCGCTCTGCTCTGGGCCGTTACGCCCTGAGCTGAATCCTGATTTGGTGTTCGTTGGTCAGCGCTCATGGATCAACGCTACCATCACTGCCAGGGCCGCGTCCCCAGCCACCCCCCACCGCTCGGTCCCGGGCACACCTTTAGCGTTTCGTCATTTCGCGTATACTTTCTTCTCAGTACACCCGCGCTCCGCTGACCTTCAGCGGCTCCAGAGCGCTTTGCACAGATTTTTCAGGAGGACACCCATGAAGAAACTCTCCACCACTGCCCTGACCCTTTCGCTGCTGACCCTGACGGGCCTGGCCGCCGCCCAGAGCGGCATCCGCGTGGGCATGGCCTACGACGCGGGCGGCAAGTTCGACAAGAGCTTCAACCAGTCGGCCTACGAAGGCTCGCAGCGCGCGGCCAAGACCGGCGGCGTGAGCGTCAAGGACTTCGAGCCGTCCGACCCCAGCCAGACCGTGCAGGGCATTCGCGGCTTTGCCCAGGACGGCTTTGACCTCACCATCGCGGTGGGCTTTGCCAACAACGCCAGCGTGACCCAGGTCGCCAAGGAAAACCCCGACCTCGCTTTCGGCCTGGTGGACGACGTGTCCGATGCCAAGAACGTTCAGAGCATGACCTTCAAGGAAGAGGAAGGCAGCTATCTGGTGGGCTACCTGGCGGCGCTCAACAGCTCGACCGGCGTGCTGGGCTTCCTCGGCGGCATGGACATTCCGCTGATCCACAAGTTCGAGGCCGGATACATCGCGGGCGCGAAGGCGGCCAACTCCAAGGTCATCGTGATCAGCCAGTACGTGGGCACCACCCCCGACGCCTGGAACAACCCCGGCAAGGCCAAGGAGATCTCGGCCAGCATGAAGGCAAAGGGAGCCGACATCGTGTTCGCCGCTGCTGGAGCCTCGGGCAAGGGCCTGCAAGATTTCGTCAAGCAGCAGCAGTGCCTCAAGGCCGCGCAGCTTCCCAAGGGTGTGACCTTCCAGACCGACAATTTCAAGAACGTGCCCAAGGCGGCCAGCTACACCGCAAGTTGCGCGGGCAACACCCGTCCGATGTTCTTTATCGGCGTGGACAGCAACCAGAACTACCTGGGCGATTTCGACAACAACCCCAAAACCCTCAACCACGGCCTGACCAGCATGGTAAAGCGGGTGGACAACGCCGTCTACGCTCTGATCATGGAAGTCAAGGCCAACAAGTTCAAGGGCGGACCGCGCGTCTTCGGCCTCAAGGAAGGCGGCGTGGGCTACGCCATCGACCAGTACAACAAGGCCCTGATTCCCAGCTCACAGGTCGCCAAGGTCGAGGCCATCAAGGCCAAGATCATCAGCGGCGCGATTAAGGTGCCCAGCGAGCGCTGAGCTGCTGAGACGGCGTTCGCGCTGATCGTAAGCTCTGGTGGCGACAAGCCTTACCTTTTCCTTTAGACTGATGTCCAAGGCCCCGCACGTTTCCCGTGAACGTGCGGGCCTCTTTTGGCATTCTGGCGCGGGCGGACATGCAGGCCGAACGCGGGTGGCCTTGAGAAACCTTCACCCTTTGCGAGTACCGTGAAGCGGTGAACATCCCCTTCTCCAGCAAACCGGGCGGCCCACTGCCCGCAGGTGTCAGCAAACCGACCTGGGTCATCGTGGACGTCGCCGGGCCGCTGCCTGCCCGGCAACCGACCAACCCCATCGCGGCGCTGCTGAGCCGCAGCGAGAGCCTCGAATCGCTCGCTGCCAAATTTGACAAGCTGAGCAAGGCCGAGTGGCTCCACGGCGTCCTGCTGCGCTTCGGCACGCTCGAAACCGACCTCGCCTCGGCCCACGCGCTGCAGGCCATGTTGCGCCGCCTCTCAGAAACCAAGCGCACGGTGAGTTACCTGCCGAGCGTCAATAAAGTCAGCCTGCTGGCGGCCTCGGGCGCGCAGGAAGTGGTGGCTCCCGAGTCGGCGGAGTTCATGCTGCACGGCTTCGGGGCCGAGATCACTTATCTGGGGGCCTTTCTCAAGAAGCACGGCATCGACTTCGAGAATCTGCGGATCGGCGAATTCAAGAGCGCCCTGACCCGCTTCTCGCAGGACCACATGGACGTGGCCCAGCGCCTTCAGACTGCCGAACTGCTGCGGAGCATGGAAGATGCCTGGGCCGCCGATCTGGCCGAGGCGCGCGGCGTCAGCGAGAACGCGGTGCGGCAGTGGCTCGGCGAGGGCGTGTCGAGCGCCCGGCGTGCCCACGAACTCGGCCTCATCAGCAAGGTCGCCTACGAGGACGAGCTGATCGGCCCGGCCACCCGGCCCCTGGCGGCGGTCATCGACCTGCTGATGCCGGAGGGCGGCAAGAGTAAAGCGGGGCGCATCGCGCTGGTGCCGGTCATCGGCAACATCGTCACCGGCAAATCACGAAATAACCCGCTGCCGCTGCCGCTCCTGGGCGGCGCGATGGCCGGGTCCGACACGGTGGTCGCGGCCTTGAGGCGGGCCAAGGAAGACAAGCAGACCAGGGCCATCGTCTTGTATGTCGATTCCGGCGGCGGCTCGGCGCTGGCCTCTGATCTGATCTGGCGCGAGGTCATGACTTCCGAGAAACCCGTCGTGGCGGTCATGGGCAGCGTGGCGGCGTCGGGCGGCTACTACGTGCTGGCGCACGCCGCGCATGTGATCGCCTCGCCCTACACCATCACCGGCAGCATCGGCGTGGTCACGGGCAAGCCGGTGTTCAAGGAGTTCAACCAGCGCCAGGGCTTCACACCCGAGCGGGTCGAGCGCCAGGACAACGCCCTGATCTACAGTTCGTCGCAGCCGTTCAGCGACGCCGAGCGGGCGGAACTGGAGCGCGGCATCGCCGAGGTCTACCAGCGCTTCGTCTCGCGGGTGGCCGAGGGCCGCAAGCTGAGCGTGGCCCAGGTGGACAGCCTGGGGCGCGGGCGCGTCTGGAGCGGCCCCGACGCCCTGACGGCAGGATTGGTCGATGAACTTGGTGATTTGCACACTGGCCTTCAGCGCGCCTGCGAACTGGCCGGGCTGAGTTACGACGCCCCCGTCTGGACCGCCACGCCGCCCAACCGGGGACCACTGCCGGAGTTCGCCCAGCAGGCTGCCGCCGTGAGCCTGAGACCACCGTTCCTGAATGATCAAACGCTGCTGTGGCTGGACCTGGGACTCCAATTGAAGTAGCGGGCGACGGTCTCTGGGCTTGCACTTTGCGGCCCCGTCACCCAGCATGGACCGTATGCCGACCAATTACGCGGGCAATGATCAGCAGCGGGCCGCGTTGGGCGCTTACATCAAGCTGTGGCGGGCAGCGCACTTGGTCGAGATGGAAGCCAACCGCCACCTTGCCGACTTCGATCTCACCATCAGCCAGTTCGGGGTGCTGGAAGCGCTCTACCATCTCGGCCCCATGAACCAGCGCCAGCTCGCCAGCAAGATCCTGCGCTCCAGCGGCAACCTGACGATGGTCATCGACAATCTGGAAAAGGCCGATCTGGTACGGCGCGAGCGCAGCGAACAGGACCGCCGCGTCACCAACGTCTCGTTGACCGTGGTCGGCCACGAACTGATCGCGCGGGCGCTGCCGCCGCATGTGGAGGGCATCGTGAGCGTCTTCAGTTCGCTGAGCGAAGATGAACTCGCGCAACTCTCGAGCCTGACCCGCAAGCTGGGCCTGGCCCTCAGCGTGACCGAAGCGGACTGAAACACGAACCGCAGTGGCAGTGATATTCATCACTGAATCATTCAATGTTAAGTGATTAAATATCGATATGGCTGATTCAACCTTCCTATCTTCTGAGACCACGCCGGTCCAGGGCCTGCATCACCTCACCGTGATGGCGAGTGACCCGCAGCGCAACATCGACTTCTATAGCCAGACGCTGGGTCAGCGCCTCGTGAAAGTGACGGTCAACTTCGACGATCCCGGCACGTACCACCTCTATTACGGTGATTTGACTGGAAAGCCTGGCACGATCATGACCCACTTTCCCTGGCCCGGCGCAAAACGCGGCGTGCGCGGCAACGGCGAGGTGGTGGCCGCCGCCTACAGCGCGCCCCGGCAGAGCCTGGCGTTCTGGCAGGCACGGCTGGGCGACTTCAAGCCGCAGGAGAGCGTGCGTTTCGGCGACAGTGTGCTGCGGATCGCCGACCCCGATGGCACCTGGGTAGAACTGGTGTTTGATACAGGCGACGACGTTTCTCCGGTGGACGCCTGGCCCCACTCCCCCGTTCCCGCCGAACACGCTCTGCGCGGCTTTCACTCGGTCACAGCCTGGGTCGGCACGACGGCCGCCGTGGCAGAGCTGCTGGTGGGTCAACTCGGCTTCAGCGCGGTGGGTCAGGAAGCTGACGACGAGGGCCAGCGCACCCGCTTCAGGGGCAGCGGCCAGAACATCGGGCTCTTTGTGGACGCGGTGGAGCGCCCTGGCCAGCCGCGCGGCACGTTCGGCGCGGGCAGCGTTCACCACGTCGCCCTGCGGACCAGGAACGACGCCGAGCAGGAAGCTTATCTGGAGAGCCTGACAGCGGCGGGTTACCGTCCCACGCCAGTCCAGGACCGCCAGTATTTTCACAGTATCTACTTCCGGGAACCGAACGGGGTGCTGTTCGAGATCGCCACCGACGCCCCCGGCTTTCCCGACGACGAGGCCGTGGACGAACTCGGCCAGCATCTCAAATTACCCGAGTGGTACGAGGCGCAGCGGCCCGCGATTGAGCAGCAGGTGCCGAAGATCATCAGCCGCGAGTACGGCGTCACCATTGGGCAGCGCGAGCTGGCGACCTCAGAGATGAAGGCGCAAGCGTCCATTTCAGTACTGACCGCTGGCCGCCCACTGGGCGAGGGTCGTATGGCCGCCGTGCTGCTTCACGGGCGCGGCAGCACGGCCCAGGACATCCTGGGACTGGAACGCGAACTCAACCTCAGCGCCTACAGCTACCTTGCGCCGCAGGCGGAGGGTGGAAGCTGGTATCCGCAGTCGTTCCTGGCCCCACTCAATCAGAATCAGCCGTCTCTGGACAACGCGCTGGCAACCATTGACGTACTGATGACCGGGTTGGAGCAGCAGGGCGTCGCGCCGGAGCAGATCATCCTGGGCGGCTTCTCGCAGGGAGCTTGCCTGGCGCTGGAATACGCGGCTAGATATGGAAAGAGACTGGGCGGCGTGCTGGCCTTCTCGGGGGCGCTGATCACCCTGGAACACGGCAGCGACCTCGCCGGAACGCCAGTCTTCATGGGCGTGGCCCCGGACGACACGCATATTCCACTGGACCGCTTTCAGGCGAGCGCTGAGGCGCTGAGGGGGCTGGGTGCAGCCGTGAACGCCCAGGTTTATCCGGGCTTGGGCCACGCCATCAACGCGCCGGAGCTGGACGCGGCGCGGGAACTGATGCAGCGGGCGGCAGGGCTGGGCTGAAGGCGGTTACTTCAATGCAGCCGTCACGACCAGCGGCAACGCATCTGGCCCCTCGAAGCCCTGCGAGTACGCCCGCACAATGACGGCCAGCCCTGACTTGTAGCGGTAGGCCGTCTCCAGCCGGTAGCCGCTGGCACACGCCCGCGAGGCGGGCAGGCGGGTGTCGCGCTGCAACTCGCGCCCGCCCAGGGTGAGGGCCAGGCCAAGCGTGGGACGGTCCGAGAAGGTGCACTTGGAGGCAAGCGGCAAGCTGGTCAGGGTGAAGGTGCCTGCTTTCGTCAGGGTGCTGATCGGCGCGGCGCTGGGATAGCCCGACTGCGGCAGGACGTTGAAGAGGCGCTCGCCCGGTAGCGGCGAGATCAGACTGTAGCGCTTGAGGACGTTGAGCTGCCCGGCACGCCAGGTCCTGACCAGAGCGGCCAGCCTGGCAGCGCTCACCCCATCCTGTTTCCAGGTGTGCTGAAGCCGGTAGGCCACAGCATTGCGCCGGACATCGGTGATTTGCAGCGCTGCCGCCGGGAAGCCGCTGCCGTCCTGAATCCACGAGGTAACCAGCAGGTGATAGCGGGCATCTCGGCTGAAGCCCTGCTGGACGATGTGGGGAAAGTCGGCAGCGCGGGCCAGGCTTGAGAGGGCAACCAGCAGCACGAGAAGGCGTTTCATGCTTCAGGGTAAGCTGCCCGGCGCATTTTGTTCTGACCTGATGTGCGCTAGACTGAACGCATGACCCACCCCCGCGCTACCCGAATGATGCGAATGCGCCTGCGCTAGCCGCTGCGGGGCGGTGTCGAGCGGGCTTTTTCCAGGTACGGGAAAAGGCCCGCTCTCTTTTGGGACCAACGCGGAAATGCTTCCAGCATCCCATAGGGCCTCGTCTCTACTTCCCACCCGCTATCCTGTTCACGTTTGCGCCTTCACGGGCCACCGAAGGAGCCTTGACCCCCATGTCGACCCCAGACCCCACCAAAGAACCCTTTTACATCACCACCGCCATCGACTACGCCAACGGTGCGCCGCACATCGGGCACGTCTACGAGAAGATTCTGACCGACGCGATTGCCCGCTACCACCGCCTGGCCGGGTACGACGTGTACTTCGTGACCGGCACCGACGAGCACGGTGAGAAGATCAGCAAGGCCGCCGCCAAGGCCGGGCAAACGCCCCAGCGCTTCGTCGACGACCTGTCGCAGCGGGCCTTCAAAGGGCTGTGGGACAGGCTGAACATCAGCTACGACGACTTCATCCGCACCACTGAGGCCCGTCACAAGAAGTATGTGCAGGACGTGTTGCAGCGCGTCTACGCGGCGGGCGACATCTATTTTGCCGAGTACGAAGGCCTCTACTCGGTGGGGGCCGAGCGCTACGTGACCGAGAAGGAACTCGTCCCCGGGCCGGACGGCGTCAAGCGCTTTCCCGGCGACAAGGACCCGCCGGAACTGCGCCGTGAGGCCAACTACTTCTTCAACATGGAGAAGTACCAGCCCTGGCTGCTGGAGCATATTCAGACGCATCCGGAGTTCATCCAGCCGGTCGGCTACCGCAACGAGGTCATCGAGATGCTGCGCGAACCCATCGGGCCGCTGAGTATTTCCAGACCCAAGAGTCGGGTTCCGTGGGGCATCGAGCTGCCCTGGGATGCCGACCATGTGACGTATGTCTGGTTTGACGCGCTGCTCAATTACCTCTCCGCGCCCACCAGCAAGGGCCGCCCGGAGCTGTTCGATCACGCCTGGCACGTCATCGGCAAGGACATCCTCAAGCCGCACGCGGTTTTCTGGCCCACCATGCTGCGGGCGGCGGGCGTGGCTCCCTACAAGAAACTGGTCGTCCACGCGCACATCCTGGCCGAGGACGGACGCAAGATGGGCAAGTCGCTGGGCAACGCCATCGACCCCGAAGCGCTGGTGGGCGAGTACGGCGTGGACGCGGTGCGCTACACCATTCTGCGCGAGGCGACCCTCAGCGCCGACAGTCCCTACGGCGAGAGCATTCTGATCAATCGCCAGAACGCCGACCTCGCCAACGACCTGGGCAATCTGCTTTCGCGCACCGTCAGCATGATTCAGAAGTACCGGGGCGGCGTGCTGCCCGCTGCCGGAGCACTCAACGAACGCGAGCAGGGCATCCGGGCGGCGGCGCTGAGCTTACCCGAGCGGATCATGGGCCTGGTGCGCGACCTCAAGGTGAACATGGCCCTGGAAGCCGCGATGGAATTCGTGCGCGACCTCAACCGCTACATTGCCGAGAGCGCGCCCTGGGCGCTGGCGAAGAACCCCGACGACGCCGGAAGGCTCGACACCGTGCTGTACACCGCCGCCGAGGGCCTGCGGGTGGCGAGCGTGGCGCTGGAGGCAGCCATTCCCAGCAAGGCCCGCGAACTCAGGGGGCAACTCGGTCTGGGCGGCCAGAGCTACACCCTGACGCCCGCCTGGGGCCTGATCGCTTCCGGAACGCAGGTGCTGGGCGGGCCTGTTTTGTTTCCCAAGCCCGAGCCGAAGGGAGAAATAACCAGCACCGCGCCTCCCGCCCAGCCCAAGCCGCAACCCGAAAAGAAGGTTCAACCCACGACCGTCGAAACGCCCATCAAGACCGCCGAAGCCGCTCCAGAAGCTGACTCAGACAATCTCATCAGCATCGACGACTTTGCCAGAATTGACCTGCGCATCGTGGAAGTCGTGGCAGCGGAGGCGGTGGCCAAAGCCGACAAGCTGCTGAAACTGACCGTCAGAATGGGCCATGCTGATGGAAGCTGGGAGGAGCGCACTGTCGTCAGCGGCATCCGCCAGTGGTTCACGCCGGAAGACCTCGTAGGGCGCAAGGTGGTGCTGGTCGCCAACCTCAAGCCCGCCAAGCTGCGCGGCATCCAGTCGCAGGGCATGATTCTGGCCGCCGAGGACGAGCACGGCAACCTGGACCTGCTGGGCACGAAGCTGGACTTGCCGAGCGGCACGAAGGTTCGCTAAAAATCCTGCAAACACTAGAGGGAGGCCGAGTCGAATTCGGCCTCCCTCTAGTGTTTGCTGCCGGTTGGGTCTAGAAGAACCGCGCCAGATCGCGCACCAGCACGAAAGCGGTCAGCAGCATCACCAGCCCGAAGCCCGCCGCCGTGACCGCCTGCTCCTGGGTAAAGGTCAGCGGGCGGCCCCGCAGCACGCCGACGATGACCAGCAGGATACGCCCACCGTCCAGCCCCGGAATCGGCAGGAGGTTGAAGAAGCCGAGGCTGAGGTTGATCGCCGCCGCGATGCCCAGGAGGGTCCAACCGCCCAGACTGGCCGCCTGCGAGACAACCTGCACCGTGCCGACTGGCCCGACCACGCCCTCGTCGGTTTTGAGGTTGAGGGTGAAGAAGCGGACGAACAGGTTCTTGAAGGCATTCAGGACTTGCGGAATGGCATTGACCAGAGTTTTCCCGGCCTGACCGGCGGCCTGCGGCAAGTTCAGGGGCGTCACACTGATGCCGGGGCCGTAGGCGACGCCGAGCTTTTGCTGTGCGCCGCCCACCCTGGCCGTCCAGTCGAACGAGATTGTCCTGACCTGTCCAGCCCGCTTCAGCGTCAGGGTATGCGGCCCGCTGACAGCCAGCACCGAGGCCAGGCGCTGCCAGCCAGGCTTGCTCTGCCCGGCTTCCTGGTAAGTCGGCGGCAGCGGCTGACCGTCAATAGCGGTGATCGTGTCGCCCGCCTGAAGTCCCAGCGCCTGCGCCCGCGAGTCCGGCAGCACCTGCGAGACACTGATCTGGGTGTCAATCGGTGTACTGAGGCCATTGACATTCAAAGTGGCGGTGATGATCAGGAACGCCACCAGCAGGTTCATCAGCGGCCCGGCCAGCAGCACTGCGATTTTGCCGAGCGCGCCCAGCGAGGCGAATCCCCGCGTGGGCGCACGAACCGAGTCGCCCTCGATGTCGGGGGCCATGCCGTCAATCTCGACGTAGCCCCCGATGGGCAGCAGGCTCAAGCGCCATTCGGTGCCGCGCCACGTCCGCCGCCCCAGGACCGGGCCCATGCCGATGGAAAACGAGCTGACCTTGACGCCCTGCCAGCGGGCCAGCGCGTAGTGGGCCAGCTCGTGCAGGAAGGTGGCGGCAGTGATGATCAGCAATGTCCAGATCAGGCCAGCGGGCGTGAGCGCCGAGGCGATGCCCTGAAAGAAACTCACAGTGGTGTCCTCATGGATGTATCCTCATACGCTGACCTCGTCGTGAATCAATTCGCCCGCCCGCCGCCGCGCCCAGGCGTCGGTCTGCGCCAAGCTATCCCAGGTCAGTTCGCCGCCCGGTGCTTCGTCCAGCACGGTTTCCAGCACCCTGGCGATGCCCAGGAAGCTGAGCCGACCATTCAGAAAAGCGTCCACTGCCACCTCGTCGGCGGCGTTGAGAACCGCTGGACTCAGCGCGCCCTCGCTTCCGGCGCGGTAGGCCAGGCCCAGGCAGGGAAAGCGGGCCAGATCAGGATCGGAAAATTCAAGTTGGCCGGTCAGGTGAAAGCCCAGGTGCCCGGCGACCTCTCCCCGGCGGCGCACGCCGCGCACGTCGCCGGGAGCGCTCATCCCGCTGGGCGCGGCGTCGATGGCGTAGGCAATCGAGAGCCGCATATCGGTGGGGCCGAGCTGGGCCTTCAAGCTGCCGTCACGGAAGCGCACCAGCGCGTGAACGATGCTCTGCGGATGCACCAGCACGCCCACCCGCGACACCGGCACCCCGTAGAGGCTGGCGGCCTCCATGACTTCCAGCCCCTTGTTAAATAAGGTGGCCGAGTCGATGGTGATCTTGCGGCCCATGCTCCACGAGGGATGCCTGAGCGCCTGGGCCGGAGTGATCTGGCTGAGGTCGGCGGGGCCTTCACGAAAGGGTCCTCCCGAAGCGGTCAGGATCAGCTCGGCCACATCGTCGAGATGTTCGCCGGTCAGCGCCTGATACACGCCGGTATGCTCGGAGTCCACCGGCACGATTCGCCCGCCGCCGCGCGCCGCCGCTTCCCAGATCAGGTGGTGGCTGATGACCATTGCCTCCTTGGTCGCCAGCGCCACTGCCCGGCCCGCCTCCAGTGCGGCGCGGGTGGGAGCAAGTCCCTTGAGACCGCTCATGGCATTGACGCACACGTCGGCCTCCAGTGCGGCAATCTCCGAGGGGTCGGCGATGACGCGGGCGAGTGGACCGAGGCGCTCGCGGGCAGCGGGCAGCACGCTTTGCTCCACGCTGACGAGCGCGGGGCGAAACTCACGGACCTGGGCTTCGAGCAGATCGAGGTTGTGGCCCGCCGCCAGCGCCAGGACCGTGTCGCCGCGCTCCCGGATCACGTCAAGCGTCTGGGTGCCGATAGAGCCGGTGGAGCCAAGCAAGGTCAGGCGCATTGCCGCTCAGTCTGCCGCATCCGCGCAGACAGAATGGGCGCATGGATGACCAAAATGCCCCGTAGCGGTTTACCCTGAAGCATGACACCGCTGCTGCTCGGCCACCGGGGCACGCCCCGCCTTCATCCCGAAAACTCGCTGATCGGCTTTCAAGCCGCGCTGGACGCCGGACTCGACGGCATCGAAACCGACGTGCGGCGGCTCGGCGACGGCGGGCTGGTAATCTGCCACGACGCCCAGTTGCCGGATGGACGCAAGCTGGACACGCTCAGCCACGCCGATCTGCCGCCCCACGTGCCGCTGCTGCCCGAGGTGCTGGCCTGGGCCGCCCAGACCGGGGCGTACCTCAACATCGAGATCAAACCCGAACTCGGCCGGGGCGACGGGCGCACCGAGGAAACCCTGGACCTGATCCGTGCCTACGGCCTCGGCCAGCAGGTGATCGTCAGCTCGTTCAGCCCACTGCAATTGCTGGCCGCCTTGCAGCACGCGCCGCAGATCGCGCGCGGCTTTCTGTACCACCGGGCCTACGTGATCGGCGGCTGCAATCTGGTGCCGCCCATCGCCCGGCGGCTCGACCTGGCGGCGCTGCACCCACATTTCAGCTTGGTGACGCCGGAAGTCATGGACACGGCCCAGCGGGAAGGCTGGCGGGTCAACACCTGGACCGTCAACGACGCGGGAGAAGGTCGGCGGCTGCTCGGCATGGGCGTCACAGGCCTGATCGGGGACCTGCCGGACGCGCTGCTGGCAACCCGCAGCACATCCTGAACGGCAACACAAAACAGCAGGAAGTCTGTAACGAATCCTGAGAAGCCGTAAACATATAGCCGCTAAACTGAAAGGCCAGTCTAAATATTTGACTGGCCCTCGTCTTTGACATCTTCTGCGCAGACTGAGGGCAAGAAATCAAGTATATGGCAGAAATCATTAAGGAAAAAGGGGAAAAATGAAGAGAATCATCATCATGCTGGCACTGGGGAGTGCCGTGCAGACGGCGGCGGCCCAGACGACCATCGAGTTCTGGCACACCTTCGGCGACGTCAAACGTGGCGGCTGGATTCAGGACCGCGCCGACGAGTTCAACAAGCTCCACCCCGATCTCAAGGTAATCCCCAGCTTCAAGGGCGGCGACAACGAACTCATCTCGGCCACCATTCTCTCGGCCCGCCAGGGCAATCCCCCGGCCATCTCCCAGATTTTCGAGGGCGGCTCTCAACTCGCACTCGACAGCGGAGTATTCCAGCCGGTCAGCGCCATCAAGAACGTGGACTTCTCGGATTACATCAAGCCGGTCCTCAACTTCTATACCATCAGCGGCAAGGTCAACAGCCTGCCCTTCAACTCAAGCAGCCCGGTGCTGTACTACAACAAAACCCTGATGCAGAAGGCCGGGCTCAATCCCCTCAGGCCGCCCACCACCTTCGGCGCAATGCTCGACGACTGCAAGAAGATCAAGGCCGCCAACATCGGTGTGACCTGTTTCGGCATGAGCGTCAACGGCTGGTTCATCGAAAACTGGCTGGCCGAGCAGAACCAGACTTTCCTCAACAACAACAACGGCAGGAGCGGGCGGGCCACCGCCAGCAATCTGGACAGCGCCGCCGCCAAGACCATCTTCAATTTCTTCAAGACCCTGCAGGACAACAACTACTATTCCTATACCGGCAAGCTGGAAGATTACGACGGCTCGGACGCCATTTTCAACAACCAGAAAGTGGTGTTTCACATCACCTCGACTTCCAAGATCGGCAACAACTCCGACGCGGCCAAGCGGGCAGGTTTCTCGCTGGGCGTCGCCCGACTGCCGATTCCCGACAACACCAGACGCAACGGTGTGGTGCTGGGGGGTGCGAGCCTGTGGATCGCCAAGAACCTGAGCAAGGAAAAAGCGGAGGGCGCGCTCGACTTTGCCCTCTACATGACCAACACCAAGAACATGGCGTCGTGGCACCAACTGACCGGCTACTATCCGGTGCGCCAGAGCAGCATCAATCTGCTCAAAGAGCAGGGCTGGTTCGCCGAGGCCCCACTGCAACTCGTCGCCTTCAATCAGCAGACCAACACCATTCCGAGTCCGGCGACGGCGGGAGCACTCAACGGCGCGGGGCCGGAAACCCGCAAGATCACAGAGCAGGCGCTGCAAAAAGTTCTCAACGGCACCCCGGTAGACGCCGCGCTGAGCGAGGCCAAAGCCCGCGTGGACGCCGCGCTGAGCGATTACAACGCCAACTTCAAATAAGCACTGGACATCAGCACCGGGCGGGCCTGGGCACAAACCGCCAACCTGACCTGCGCCAGACAACAATCGTGAGCACCTAGCCTGAAGTGGTTGTGTCAGGATACAGTGACTGACAATCACCTGACCGGCACTGCCTACTCTCATCCGAGACTCAACACGGACCGAGGCGACCTGTGCGTTTGGTCAGGCGAGACTTCATCAGGCAGGACAAGGAGCGATATGAAACGATTGATGTTAATGCTGGCCCTCGGCAGCGGGCTTCAGACGGCAGCAGCCCAAACCACCATTGAATTCTGGCACTCCTTCGGCGACGCCAAGCGCAGCGACTGGATCAAGGCCCGCGCCGACGAGTTCAACAAATCCCACCCCGGCGTGACGGTGGTGCCCAGCTACAAGGGGGCCTACAACGACTCCTTGCAGGCCACCATCCTGGCTGCCCGTCAGAACAAGGCCCCGGCCCTGGTCCAGATCTTCGAGGTCGGCAGCCAGCTGGCGCTCGATTCGGGCATGTTCCAGCCGGTCAGCAGCGTCAAGGCCGTGGACTTTTCCGATTACATCAAGCCGGTCATCAACTACTACACCATCAACGGTAAGGTCAACAGCCTGCCGTTCAACAGCTCCTCACCGGTGCTGTACTACAACAAAGACCTGATGACCAAGGCGGGCCTGAACACCGCCACCCCGCCCACGACCTTTGGCGGCGTGCTGCGCGCCTGCGCCAAGGTGAAGGTGGCGCTGCCCGACACCAAGTGCATGAGTATGGCGCTCTACGGCTGGTTCGTCGAGCAGTGGATGTCCGAGCAAAACGCCCTGCTGTTCAACAACAGTAACGGGCGTGCGGGCCGCGCCACCGCCACCACCCTCGACGGAGCGGCGGGCAAGAAGATTTTCCAGTTCTTCAAAGACCTCCAGGACAAGGGCTACCTCACCAACACCGGCAAGCTGGCCGACACCGACGGCACCAACGCCATCTTCAGCAACCAGCGCGCCGTCTTCACCATCAACAGCACCGCCGACCTGGGCAACCAGCTGGCGGCAGCCAAGACGGCAGGCTTCCAGCTCGGCGTCGGCGTGCTGCCGATTCCTGACGGCACGGCGCGCAACGGCGTGGTCATCGGCGGGGCCAGCTTGTGGATTCCCAAGAACCTCACCAAGCCCCAGGCCGAAGCCGCACTCGACTTTGCCCTCTACATGACCAACACCAAGAACATGGCCGACTGGCACAAACTCACCGGCTACTACCCGGTGCGTAACAGCAGCATCACGGCGCTGCGTGCTCAGGGCTGGTTTACCAGTTCGCCGCTTCAGATCACGGCCTTCAATCAGTTGCTGGCCACCAAGTCCAACCCCGCCAGCGCGGGCGCGCTCAACGGCGTGGCGATCCAGACCCGCACCTTGATGGAACAGGGCCTTCAGAAAGTCACCGGCGGTCAGGGCGTGGACGCTGTGCTGAGCGACACCGCCAACCAGATCAACGCCGCGCTGACCGACTACAACAAGAACTTCAAGTAAGCTTGGGCCGGAACCGGCGCGGCAGCTTCAGCGCTCACTCTTCTCTCGTCAGACCCCCCGATGTGTTCCGGGGGGTTCTCCCCGTTCTGAGGAGTGCCTCACCACCCGCCCCACCGTCCACACAGACTTCGCTTCACCGGAGGAACGCCCCTTGAGCCTGATCTCTCGCCGCCCCCGCCCACCCACCACAGCCGCCGAGCCGCAGGCGCAGGAACGGGCCACCTTCAAAAGCCCGGTGCTGCCCTGGCTCTTCTTGCTGCCCACCTTCCTCATTCTGGCCGTGTTCCTGTATTACCCAGCCCTGCGCACCCTGCGCCTGAGCTTGTACCGCTCGAACATCATTCTGGGCAATGAGAGCTTCGAGGGACTGGGGCAATTCGCCGAGTTACTTTCCAGCCCGGTCTACCATCAGGTCATCTTGCAGACGCTCATCTACTGCGCCCTGGTGGTGGTGCTGGGACTGCTGTTGGCGATGGGCCTGGCGTGGCTGGCCAGCCGCCCGATTGCAGGGGCCAAGTTCTACCGCCTGATGCTGATCTATCCCTACGCCCTGTCTCCGGCCATCGCGGGCACCATCTGGCTGTTTTTGTTCAACCCTGAGATCGGCGTCATCAACAACATCCTCTCGTCGCTGATCGGCGTGCGCCCACGCTGGCTCGACAACCCGCTGCTGGCCTTCGGCCTGGTGGTTCTGGCGGCCATCTGGAAGGGACTGGGCTACAACGTGGTCTTTTATCTGGCGGCCATTCAGAACATTCCCGGCGAGGTGAGTGAAGCCGCTGCCATCGACGGCGCAACCGGCTGGCAGGCGTACTGGAAAGTGATTTTTCCGCTGCTCTCGCCGATGACGTTCTTTCTGGTGTTCACCAACCTGGTGTACGCCCTGTTCGACAGCTTCGGCCTGGTCGATATTCTCACGCGCGGCGGTCCGGTCTACGGTCAGACCGGCATCACCACCTTCCTGATCTACCAGCTCTACGAGGACGGATTCCGCAATTTCAAGACCGGCGTGGCTGCTGCCGAGGCCGTGCTGATGCTGATCATGGTCGGTGTGATCACCGTGATGCAGTTTCGCTACGGCAACCGGAGGGTTCACTATGGCGCGTAAAGCGGTTTCGGCGGCCCCTGCCTACCCCACTGCGCCGCGCCCGACCAAGACGGGGCCAGCCCGTCACCTGTGGATTCACGTGGTGCTGATTATCGCCGTGGTAGTCATCGCCTCACCGCTGCTGTTCGCGCTGATCAAGGCCACCCAGGCCAGCGACGTGGTGATCGGCCCCAGCCTGCTGCCCGGCACCCACTTTCTGGAGAACCTCGCCAGTGTCTGGAACGGCGCGCACCTGGGCCGCTACATGACCAACTCGCTGATCGTCACCGTCTGCGTCACCTTCGGCAAGACCGTGCTGTCGTTGCTGGCCGCACTGGCGTTCGTGTATTTCCGCTTCCCACTCAAGAGCCTGGCCTTCGCACTGGTCCTCTTTACCCTGATGCTGCCCACCGAACTGCTGATCGTGGCACTGTTCGACCTGATCTCCGGCACGCTGAAATGGGCCGACTCCTACGCCGCCATCATCGTACCGTTCCTGGCCTCGGCCACTGGCACGTTCCTCTTCCGGCAGCACTTCCTGAACATTCCCGCCAGCCTGGCTGACGCCGCCCGAATTGACGGCTGCGGCCCGCTGACCTTCCTGAGCCGGGTCCTGATTCCGATGAGCTGGAACACCATCGGCGCGATGGCCGTCATTCAATTCGTCTCGGCCTGGGACCAGTACCTCTGGCCGCTGGTGATCATGCAGTCCGACGACAAACAGGTGGTGCAGGTGGGTCTGCGCCGCCTGATCGATGCGGGCGGGCAGACCGACTGGGGGGCGGTGATGGCCGGGGCGATGATCACCCTGGTTCCGCCGCTCCTGATCTTCACCCTGCTGCAAGAGCAGTTCAGCAAAGGCTTCGCGCTGGGGCAGGACAAGTAAGTTCGG
The DNA here is from genome assembly GCF_025244745.1 of Deinococcus rubellus. Taxonomy (NCBI): domain Bacteria; kingdom Thermotogati; phylum Deinococcota; class Deinococci; order Deinococcales; family Deinococcaceae; genus Deinococcus; species Deinococcus rubellus. The sequence goes on along the minus strand of NZ_CP104213.1, from coordinate 1,722,624 downwards.
CCAGAACCAACATGACTTTTTTCAAAAGAAGAAGGCCCACCCCTATAAGCGGTGGGCCTTCTTTTGTATTTTTTGCTCGTCTGTACAGCTTCAGAACACGTTGATATTCAGAAAGATGTACGTGATCGGCACTGCGAACAGGAGCGAGTCGAGCCGGTCCAGAATGCCGCCGTGACCGGGCATGCTGTTGCCGCTGTCCTTCGCACCCAGCGAGCGCTTGATCAGGCTCTCACTGAGATCGCCGAGTTGCGAGGCGCTCGCCACCATCACGGCGTACAGAAAGGCATCGGGCAGACTCCAGATATTGGCCAGCCGGGTCACCAGCACCACGACAAAGAAACTGAACAGCAGCCCCCCGAGCGCTCCCTCCACCGTTTTGCCAGGGCTGACCTCGGGCGCGAGTTTGCGCTTGCCGAAAAAATAGCCGAAAAAATAGCCGCCGGTATCAGCGGCGAAGGTGGCCAGCAGCGGCAGCGCGAAGAACAGCAGGCCGCCCTCCGCGTCGGGGGTATAGCGCAGCATCAGGCCGTAGCCGAGCAGCCAGGGAATGTAGAGCAGTCCGAACATGCTGTAAACGATCCGCTCCAGCGGCCTCTCGCCCGGCTGCATCACTTCCACGACCAGCAGGTAACCGGTGGCCGCCGTCAGTACCACCTCGCGCCACGACCCACCGACCCAGGGCGCGGGCCAGCCAGGATAGCTGGCGATTACGATGGCCGCGCCGAAAAAGTAGAGCGCGGCGCGGCGCACGTCGATGTCGCGCCGGTCCACCATCCGCACGTACTCGCGCAGGGCCAGAAAACCGATGATCAGCAGGAAGGGCAGCAGCGTGGTCCAGCCGAAGTACACCGCCAGACACACCAGCGCAAAGCCCACCACCGACGTGGTGACGCGGGTACTGAGCGACTCCATACGCTTCGGCCCAGGCTGAGCGCCGGGCGGCGCGGGCGGCGTGGCCGGGGGCCGACTCACCCGAGGATGTCCTGCTCCTTGGCGCTCACCGTATCGTCCACCCGCTTGATGAACTCGTCGGTGAGCTTTTGCACGTCGGCCTCGCCGCGCTTGATCTCGTCCTCGCCCACCCCATCCACTTTCTTGAGGTCGTCGAGGGCGTGCTTGCGCAGGCTGCGCACCGCCACCTTGGCATCCTCGCCGTAGGTGCGGGCATTCTTGATCAGGTCCTTGCGGCGCTCCTCGGTGAGCATCGGCAAGCTGATGAAGATGGTGTCGCCCTTGTTGTTGGGGTTGAGACCCAGGTCCGAGTCGCGGATGGCCTTCTCGATCGGGTTGAGCGCACCCCGGTCCCAGGGCGTGATGACCAGGGTGCGGGCGTCGGGGGTGCTGATGCTGGCGACCTGATCGATGGGCATGGTGGAGCCGTAGTAATCGACCTGCACCTTCTTGAGAATGCCAGGGTTGGCGCGGCCCGTTCGCAACACCGAGAGGCTCTGGTCGAGCGCCTCGATGGCCTTGAGCATCTTGCTGCGTGATTCGGTTTGAATCTGTTTCATGTCCATAAAGTTTGACTCCTTGACGTGCCGGGCACAGTCTGCCCAGCTCCCGCTACGATGTGATCAGCGTGCCGACCCGCTCGCCCAGAAAGAGGCAGCGCAGGTTGCCTGCCTGAAAAATATCAAAGACGACCAGTGGCAAGCCCTTGTCCATACACAACGTGATGGCGGTGGCGTCCATCACGGCCAGGCGTTGCTCCACCACATCCATGTGGGTAAGCGAATCGTAGCGCACGGCGTCGGGGTTTTTCTGGGGGTCGGAGTCGTACACGCCGTCCACTTTGTTCTTGGCGTACAGCACCACTTCTGCGCCAACTTCCAGCGCGCGCAGGGTGGCGGTGGTGTCGGTGGTGAAGAAGGGCGCACCGTTGCCACCGCCGAAGATGACCACCCGGCCCTTTTCCAGGTGACGCATGGCCCGGCGGCGGATATACGGCTCGGCCACCGCCGCCATGTGAATGGCGCTCATGACGCGGGTGGGTTGTCCGGCGCGCTCCATCGAGTCTTGCAGCGCCATCGCATTCATGACGGTGCCGAGCATGCCGATGTAGTCGGCGGTGGCCGGATCCATGCTCTTACCGTTCTGCGCGCCGCGCCAGAAATTGCCGCCGCCGATGACGATACTCAGCTCCACGCCGCTGCCCTCCAGCGCCGAGACGATGTCGCGGGCGAGCTGATCAGTGGCCTCGGGCACGATGCCGAACCCCTGGTTCCCCGACAGAAATTCGCCGGACAGTTTGAGAAGAACCCGTTTGTACATACTTGACCTCACAGGAAAGCGGTAGGCAGGAAAGGTACAGTGCTGTGGGTTTCGTCCAAAAAGAAAGCCCAGCAGCGCCGGGCGACTGGGCAAAGAGAAACGTGGCCCGAACTTGTGGAGATAGAGGACGTCAAAAAAGAAGGCGACTTACGCCGCCCTCCTCAACTGCATTTACGCGCCGATCTCGAAGCGCACGAAGCGCTTGATGGCCGTATCGCCGAGGTACTTGCCCACCGTCAGGCTGTTGTCCTTGACGAATTTCTGCTCGGGCAGCACCCGCTCCTCGTAGAACTTGCCGATCTGTCCGCCCACAATCTTGGCGGCCAGGTCAGGGTTCTTGCCCTCGTTGATGGCCTTGTTGGTCAAAATCTCGCGCTCTTTCTCAATATCGTCGGCGTTGACCTCGTCGCGGCTGAGGTACTGGGGGCGCTCGGCGGCCACGTGCAGGGCCACGTCCTTGGCCTGCTGCTCGGCTCCGCCCGCAAGATCGACCAGCACGCCGATCTTGCCGTTGCTGTGCACGTACCCAGCCACGTTCTGGCCTTCCAAGTAGGCCACGCGGTTAAGCACCAGGTTCTCGCCGATGGTGCCCGCCGCCGCCGCAACAGCCGTCTCGACGGTGTCGCCACTCTCCAGCTTGAACTGCTTGAACTCGGTTAGATCGTTGGTCTTGGCCTTCAGCGCGGCCTGGGCCAGGCTTTCTACCAGCGCCTGAAAGTCAGCGTTGCGGGCCACGAAGTCGGTCTCGCTGTTGAGTTCGACCATCGCGGCGCTGTTGCCGTCAATGACAAAGCGGACCAGCCCCTCTTTGGCCTCGCGGTCCGACTTCTTGGCGGCCTTGACGATGCCGCGCTCGCGCAGCAGGGCCACCGCTTTGGTCTCGTCATTGCCCGCGTCGGCAAGTGCCTTTTTCACGTCCATCATGCCCGCGCCAGTCATCTCGCGCAGTTTTTTGATTGATTCCAGCATATCGTTACCTCTCCTGTATCTTGTTATGTTGTTTTGTTCTCAGAACACCAGCCAGCCAGAAAAATGCGGGGCCTGAACACTGAAGTTCAGGGCCGCCGCACGGTTAGCGCTTGAAGAGGGCGGCTTCAGCCCCGAATTTCGTTGTCCAGCGCCTGATCGGCACCCGAGGCGATCTGCTGGCCCTGGGTGTCGTTCTGGCTCATCGCGCCGCCGATCCCGCCCTGGGTGGTGAACATCGCCACGTCGTCGCTGACCGGCTCCTGGGCCGCCTCGATCTCGGCGTTGTCCTCGCCCACGCGCTCGCTGCTGACATCCTCGCCGCCGCCGCGCGCTTCCACGATCAGATCACCGATTCGGTGGGTGATCAGCTGAATGCTGCGGATGGCGTCGTCGTTGCCCGGCACGATGTAGTCGATCACGTCGGGGTCGGAGTCGGTGTCGGCCAGCGCAATAACCGGGATGCCCAGTTTGTTGGCTTCCTGCACGGCGATGACTTCCTTGGTGGGGTCGACCACGAACAGGGCGTCGGGCAGACGGGTCATCTTGCGGATGCCGCCAACGTAGCGCAGCAGGCGGTCGCGCTCGCTGCCGAGCTGGATGCGCTCGGCCTTGGGGCGATCACTGATGCGGCCCGACTCGAACAGCTCGTCGAGCTCGGCGAGGCGGTCAATCCGGGTGCGGATGGTGCGGAAGTTGGTCATCATGCCGCCGAGCCAGCGGCTGGTCACGTAGGGCATGCCCGAACGGCGGGCTTCCAGTTCTACGATTTCCTGGGCCTGCTTCTTGGTGCCGACGAACAAGATGGTGCCGCCGCGCTCCGAGAGGTCCTTGATGAAATCGAAGCTGCGGTCGATCTGCTTGAGGGTCTTTTGCAGGTCGATGATGAAAATACCGTTGCGTTCGGCAAAGATAAAGCGTTTGAACTTGGGGTTCCAGCGCTTGGTCTCGTGCCCGAAGTGCACGCCTGCTTCTAGAAGCTGCTTCATTCCGATATAGGACATCGTTTCTCCTGAGCGTTAGACAAGTGAAGTTTGCCGTCCATGCGCCGAGTTGGAACACTCAGTCGAAGACCGCGACGCTCGAGCGCGGCCTGCTGGGAACACGGGGGCACCCAAACGAAGAGCTTATCATGCGAGCAGGGTCGTGGAAAGAGGCACGCAGAAAGTTTGAGAGGCCGAGAGGCTCACGGCACGCCAGACGGCAAAGCTTGAGGGAAGGTGCTAGGCAGCGATATGGCCCACCGCAGTGCTCGTCGGCTCCGCCGCCCGACCTGAACACCTGTCGCACCCCGGCTCGCCCGCTACACTGCACGTATGCTTCGTGCCGCCTACTGGCTTTCTGCCGTCATCTATCTGCCGCTGGGGCTGATCCTGTACTTCTTTCCGAGCAGCCTCAGCCAACTGCTCAGTCTCAGTCCGCTGTGGCTGGCCCGTCTCAGCGGCGCGCTCCTCACCGCCTGGGGCGGGCTGATCATCGCTGCCGCATTCCGGCCCGACAGCGTGACCCGCTACGGCCTGGCGGCGGCCAATCTGCTGGCAGTGGCCACCCTGGTCCCGGCGGCGCTGCGCGGCACAGTGGGCGCAGCGTCCGGCGCAGTGCTGGTCATCTGCGGCGTGCTGGGCGTATCGGGCCTGCTGGCCATCGCTGGAGGAACCCACCGTGCCTGAAAATGTACCTGAACCCATGCCTGAGCCGGAAAACCAGGGCGGTGAGCGGCTGCAAAAGCGCCTGGCCCGCGCCGGAGTCGCCTCACGCCGCGCCGCCGAGGAACTGATCAAGGCGGGGCGCGTCACCGTCAACGGCCAGCTAGCGACCCTGGGCCAGAGCGTCACCGAGCGCGACGTGATCGAGGTGGACGAACTGGTGGTGGGCGCGAGCAGGGAACCGCACCGTACGTTTGCCATGTACAAGCGCCGGGGCGTCATCGTCACCACCCACGATGAGAAGGGCCGCCCCGCTGTGCTCGACCACATGCCGAGCGTTCCAGGGCTGCATCCGGTGGGGCGGCTCGACCGCGACTCCGAGGGGCTGCTGCTGCTGACGACCGACGGTGAACTGACCCTGCGCCTGACCCACCCGCGCTACGGCCACGATAAGGTCTACCGCGCCTGGATCGACGGCGGTATTCCCGACAACGACACGCTGGACGCGCTGGAAGACGGCATCGAGCTGGAAGACGGCTTCACGTCCCCGTCGCGGGTGGACCGGGCTGGGAAAGGCGTCTACGTGACGCTGCGCGAGGGCAAGAACCGTCAGGTGCGCCGGATGCTGGAAGCGGTGGGCCACCCGGTCACGCGGCTGGTGCGGGTGCGCCTGGGCGGATTGTGGCTCGAAGACCTGGTGCCCGGCGAGTGGCGCGAACTCGGCAGCCGCGACCTGTTCGATCTGGAAAACCCCGACAAGACCCCGGAAAATGTCTGGGCCCGCAAGGAACAACTGACGCGCGAGCGCTGGGGCTGAACAGCTCTCTGCACAAGCTCAGGACAGGGTATTGAACACGTAGAAGACCAGCAGGCTGAACATCACCACCCAGGCTCCCAGGCGAAGCTGGCGCGGCAGGAAGGTGCCACTGGTCACAGCTGAGAGCTGAAGGCCCGCCCCCAGCAGGCTCAGGCCGAACGGCAACAGGCCGGGACTCAGGCGGCTGAGGTGCCACAGGGCCAGAATGTAGATGATGCACACCACGAAGGTCACGCCCACAGCCAGCAGCACCAGGGCCGTCAAGCGGCGGGGAGCCGCGTCTGCCCGCGCCACGCCGCTCACCGAGATCAGCACGACCAGTTGCAGCAGCAACGCGGCGACGACTAGCAGGGGCATGGCTTCACGCTGCCCAGCTTAGCGGGTCGGAAGGGCGACCCGCTAAGCGGCCACGTGTATACTCCTGAGCGCGGGAAGGAACACGGTCGCGCCCTGATTTAACCCAGGGTGAGGAAAGTCCGGGCACCGCAGGGCAAGATGCCAGCTAACGGCTGGGCGGCGAGTGAACCGGCGTGCTTGAGAGAACGCACGCACAGGCGCGAAGCCGACGGACAGTGCCACAGAAACCAGACCGCCCGCCGCAAAAAGGCCGCTCTCACGGTGCGGCGGGTCAGGGTGAAACGGTGCGGTAAGAGCGCACCAGGCCCGGCAGAAATGTCAGGCGTTTGGTAAACCCCATCTGGTGCAAGACCCGACAGTGGAGGAGGGCGGCCCGCCCGTTGATTCCCAGGATGGTCGCTTCAGGAGCGCGGCGACGCGCCTCGCAGAGAGATGACCGTGATTCCGCAAGGAAGACAGAACCCGGCTTACTCCCTTCCCGCACCAGATGAACGCCGCCGCCCTGAGTGACTGGGCGGCGGCGTTCATCTGTGGCTGGGCTGACAGCTGATAACAGCAGCTACACTGCACCATGACTGTCAACAACGAGCGGGATCTGGAAGGGATGAAACGGGCGGGTCGGGTGGTTGCCCAGACACTCGCGGTACTCAAGGCCGCCATTGAACCGGGCATCACGCCCTCCGACCTTGATCTGCTGGCCGGGCAGGTGTTCGAGGCCCACGGCGCACTCTCGGCTCCAAGGCTGGAATACGCGGCACCTGTGAACGCATTTATCAGTGTGAACGACGATATTGTTCACGGCCTGCCAACCCATCGGCCCCTGGCGGCTGGGGACGTCGTCAAGATCGACGTGACGCCAAACGTTCAGGGTTACATCGCCGACGCGGCCATCACGGTGGCCATGCCGCCTGTCTCTCTGGTGGTTTCGCGGCTCCTGGCCTGCGGTGAGGCGGCTCTGGCGGAGGCCATCAAAGTTGCCCGGCTGGGCCGTCCCCTCAATGGGATTGGCCAGGCCATTGAATTGGAAGTCAGAAAACGCGGATTCACCTTGCTACGCGAGTTGCAGGGTCACGGCGTGGGCCGGGCCATTCATGAGCCGCCCAACGTCCCGAACTTTTTCCAGCCTGGCCTGAAACAACCTCTGCACGAAGGACTGGTCCTCGCGGTGGAACCGATGGTGTCCAGTGGCCGCGCCTGGCGTACCCGAACCAGACGTGACGGCTGGACGATCTGCACCACCGATGGCGGGCTGGCGGCCCACTTCGAGCACACCATCATGATCACGCGGGGTGCGCCCCTGATTCTCACCGCCTGACTCAGGGCTGCGGCAAGACTTCCTGAATCGGCACATTTTGGGGCGCTGCGGCCTGAGTCTGCTCCGCCTTGCCTGCCAGCACCGCCGCGATGAAGCCGGCGAACGGCGGGCTGGGGCGCATCGGGCGCGACTTGAATTCGGGATGGGCCTGTAAGCCCACGAAAAACGGGTGGCCGGGCAGTTCGATGCTCTCCACCAGTCCCGCGCCGCGCCCGGCCATGCCGGGGGTCACGCCGCTGATCACCAGGCCCGCTTCTTTCAGCCGCTCAACATACGCTGGATTGACCTCGTAGCGGTGGCGGTGGCGCTCCTGCACCTCGCCGCCCTGTGGGACGTTATAGAGACGCGCCAGCTTGGTTCCGGCCAGCAGATCCATCGGCCAGTCGCCCAGTCGCATGGTGCCGCCCAGGTCCGCCGTCTGAAGCTGCTCGGGCATCAGATCGATGACCTTATGCGGCGCGTAGGGGTCGAACTCGGTGGAGTTGGCCCCCGGCAACCCGGCCACGTTGCGGGCATATTCCAGCACCGCCACTTGCATGCCCAGGCAGATGCCCAGGTACGGCACGGCGTGGGTGCGGGCGTACTCGGCGGCCCGGATCTTACCCTCGATGCCGCGCACCCCGAAGCCTCCCGGCACCAGAATGCCGTCCACATCGCCGAGCTGGGCCTCGATCTCGGCGGCCTCCTCCAGCGACTCGGTGTTGACCCACTTGATGTTGACGCGGGCGTCGTTGGCGATCCCGGCGTGCAGCAGCGCCTCCATCATCGAGAGGTAGGCGTCGGGCATGGCGGTGTACTTGCCTGCCAGCGCGATGGTGACTTCCCGCGCGGGCGACTTGATAACCCGGACCGCATGTTGCCAGACGCCCAGGTTGGGATGAATATGTTCCAGATCGAGCAGCGTCTCGACGGCTTTGCCCAGCCCCTGCTCCTCCAGCGCCAGCGGCACCTCGTAGACGTGCGGCACATCGAACGACGAGAAGACCCGGTTGGGCTTGACGCTGGTAAATAGCGCGATCTTGCGGGTGATGTCTTCGGGCAGCTTGTCTTTGCTGCGCACCATCACGATGTCGGGGCTGATGCCCACCGAGCGCAGGGTCGCCACCGAGTGCTGGGTGGGCTTGGTCTTGAACTCGTTGGAGGTTCCCAGGTACGGCACCAGCGTCAGGTGCAGATAGAGGGTGTGCTCGTCGCCCACGTCGAAGCGGACCTGCCGGATGGCTTCCAGAAACGGCAGCGACTCGATGTCGCCTACCGTGCCGCCCACCTCGATCAGTACGATGTCGGCTCCGGCCCGCTCACCTGCTTCGGTGATGCGGCGCTTGATCTCGTCGGTGACGTGCGGAATAACCTGCACCGTCTGCGAGAGATAATCGCCAGCACGCTCCTTGCGAATGACTTCGAGGTAGACCTGCCCGGTGGTGATGTTGCTGCCCGGCGGCACGTCGAGGTCGAGAAAGCGCTCGTAGTTGCCCAGATCAAGGTCAGTCTCGGCTCCGGAAGCGGTCACGAATACCTCACCATGCTCGTATGGCCGCATGGTTCCGGCATCGATGTTGATATACGGATCGATCTTGACGGCGGTGACCTTGTAACCGCGCGCCCGCAGCAGCGCGCCGAGCGAGGCGGTGGCCACGCCCTTACCCAGACTGGAGACCACGCCGCCGGTCACAAAAATATATTTGGTCTGCATCGCTGTGTTCCTCCTGCCCCCGCCTGTTTCCCGGCTCCAAAAGAAAAACCGGGAGCGCAGAGGCTTCCGGGATTTCAGGGTAGCACAGGGGATGGTTCAGGGACAGGACGCGGCGCGTGGGCAGGCCCAATTACGAGGCGAGACAGTCGCACCTAAGACCTTATTGTTGGCAGCAGTCGCACGAATTGACGGGGAAGTTGAACCAGTGATGCGCTGCATCTCGAATGAAAAATTCACGGTGCCATCAGGTCGAGCAACAGCACCCGCCGCTATCGCCGCAGCCGTTGGCCCTGTGGGCCGTGTAATGGAAAATTTCAGACTACCAGGTTTAATATAGTCTACGAGAATCGCTCCAGATCTACCAGTGTAATACGGAGAAGACGGCACATTAAGAATACGATTTATGCCGTTTTCAGGAACATAATTCGGAAACCAGGCCGTTATTCCATCATAGAGATTCGCACCTCAGCAGCTGACACTTCGGTGAAAATGGCGTCTAGGACGCAAAACAGCAGCATGCAGGGCGGTATCTCGGTCTGTGACAATCCGAACGACCGCCCTGCTTCATGCTGACACGCTCACTGCTTATCTCAAACTCAAGCTCCCCCACCGTCGAATCGACGCGCTCCGCAGAGTGTCCGAAGTGCTGTTCGGCATCATTCAGGCCGAGTCCACCGTTCACCGAAAGATCGCCCTGAACATCCCACGTGCCGGTTCACCAGAATCCAAAACCCGAACTGTGGCACGGGTATTTCATGACGCTCAGCTCACTCCACAGGACGTCTTGGACGTCCTGCTCCCCTTACTCCCCGCAGGGAAACTCACGTTCGTGATGGACCGGACAAATTGGCATTACGGAAAGACGCCGCTCAACATCCTGGTCCTCGGTGTCGCGCTGGGTGGAGTCGTGCTCCCTCTGATGTGGAAGGTGCTCCCTCATCAGGGCAATAGCCATACCGGCGCACGGATCCTCCTGGTCTCAAAATTGCTCCAAGTGCTTCCTGCGAAGCGGTGGGCGGTGCTTATCGCCGATCGCGAGTTCATCGGAGAGGATTGGTGCAGTTTCTTGCGCTGGAAGAAACTGCGGATGTGCCTACGGATCAAGGAGAATACCCGCATCGACGACGAGTGAGCCCGCGATCAGTTCGCAGGACTGAAACCGGGTGAGGTGCGCTCCCTGTATGAGCGGACCTGGGTGTACGGCGGGTGGATGAACGTGGTCGTCACCCTCTCTCCTACGGGAGAGAGGGTGATTGTCATCTCGGATTTACCCGTCTGGAACGTACTTCAGACCTACCGGAAGTGTTGGGGGATCGAGTGTTCATTCTCCGCGATGAAGACGCGAGGTCTGAATCTGGAAGCGACCCATATGACCGCACCGGACCGGATTTCCAGGCTGTTCGGACTGCTCTGCATCGTCCTGGCCTGGACCTTACGGATTGGAGAAGATGAGCAGGCCGCTGACCCGCCGAAAAGAGATAACCGGGGACGACTCCCTAAAAGTCAAGTCAGGATCGGCCTGAGGGTGCTGAGCGACGCAATTCGTTGGGGGATGGATGCGTTCTGGACACATCTTTTACTGCTCAAAACGCCTTTCCTCCCTCCCAGTGCAGGAAAATCTTGAAGTGTCAGCTGCTGAGGATTCGCACGATACTCCATCAGAACCCACTGGTTGTCATTTTGAGGATCGGTTTTAGGCTTTGAGCTGGCGAGCAAAGTGGAATCGTTTATCAGTGCCGAGCGCAATACTGGATAATAGGCGAAAAATCGGTAGCAGCCATCAGAATTTATTGAACTAGGATCAGCATTAGTGCAATTGGTTATTGTGTTGTCTGACGCATAATTTGGAGCGCGTGGAGGCAAAACCATCGCCAGGAAAACATTATTGATCTCAGCTGAAGTTGGAGATAGTAGGTTAGAGAGATGACCGACCGTTGGCTACCCTCGCACCTGACCCGAACTCAACTCGAAGAACGTCGGCTGCACTTCCTCGAACTCCTCGAGACTCAAGCGCACAGTACCCAGGAACTCGCTGAGTTCTTGGGCGTCAAGGCGAGTCCCATCAGCACGTGGAAACATCGCCTGCGGCACCAGGGTTCAGACGCGCTGCAGGCCACGGTGACCACGGGAAGAGCGCCAGCGCTCTGCGGGGAACAGCGGGAGACACTCAAGCGTCTCCTGTGCGAAGGCGCGCAGGTCCACGGCTTTCCTGACGCCAGTTGGAGCACCTTGCGGGTCAGAGACGTCATTGGTCGTCACTTCGATATCTGGCATCACCGCGATCACGTCCGCAGAATCCTGCACCAGTTGGGCTTTTCCCGCCAGAAGCCAGACAAACGCGCTCTGGAACAGAACCCGGAAGCTGTGGCGACCTGGATTCAGACCACCCTTCCCGAGATCAAAAAAAAGTAGCTGCCGGTGCGACCCTGGTGTTCCTGGATGAAGTGGGCTTCAGTCTCAAAGGCACGGTGAAGCAGACCTGGGCGCTGCGCGGCCAGACCCCCGTGGTCCTCGGGAAAGCGAGCTGGGATAAGGTCTCAACCATCGGTGCGGTGACCACTGCTGGCCAGTTTTTCCAACAGACTCAGCACGGGGCCTTCAAAGGCCCCGATGTTATTTGCTTCCTCCAGCACATCTTGACCCACGTCCCAGGAGAGGTCGTGGTGGTGCTGGACAACGCTGGCATCCATAAGTCGAAGGCCGTCACGGCCTTCGTCACAGGTGAATCTCGGTTGTCCCTGCAGTACCTCCCACCGTATGCTCCGGAACTCAATCCCATCGAGCTGGTGTGGGCGTACATGAAGCGGAACATCCTGGGGAACTTCTGTGCCCGCACCTTGCAGGAACTGAAGGCACGCCTCCGGGTTGGGTGGCAGCGCGTTCGGTATGTCCGACTCCCTGCTCGCCTCCTGCACAGCTATCTCCCATCTTGAACTTCAGCCGGGATCAATAGGAACAGTCGCCGTTGCTGATGCAACAGTCCACTGATATTGATTATTGCCATTGACTGTATTTTTGGCGGTTGTGCCAGTCGTAGTAAGGAGTAGATTGCTCGTGCCTGATCCCGTGGGCCACCACACGTAGAGTGCCTCTCCCAGTCTCCCAGTGATGATCTGTTGCGCTATCTGACCTTCCTTAATAATATCTGCGTTAAGATTAATACGGTTAGAATCACGTGCGGAAGAGCTGATGATCGCGCTGATAGCTACCAGAAGTGCTCCAGCAATAAAAATACTCATCAGAAGCTCAACTAAAGTGAAGCCTTGTTGACTCTTCATCTTCTTCATGGGCGTAAATCCAGCGTGAGGGTCATAGGGGAGCTGACACCTGGCATGCTCCTAGTAATAGATAAACGGCGCATGGGAGGATTAGCGAGCTGGTCACAACCGGCAGGGCTCATCGGTACATCAAGAACATTTAGATTAATACAGGTAACGTCACCAAGCTGAGCAGCAGTCAAAGGTGGGTTGTAGTCGTAATCTGCGGTCACTAAAGTCCTCACAGCCTCAAGCTGCCGCTGCGCCGCCGTAGTCACAGACAATGTTTGTTGTGAAGTAATGTTAACCTTATTAAATCCAATCAATGGGACGGCAACCGCAGTAATAACTAACCCCAGACATACTAAAGCAATTGGAGTTTCAATTAAAGTGAAGCCCGCTTGATAAACATTTTTCCGACCTCTCATTGACGAATCACCTTACCCGTCACACCGACCACATAAAAGGTTTGCGTATTTCCACCTGATTTGCTTACAGTTAAAGTGCGATTGGTGGCCGAAAGATCGCCGTATGGAGCACCATACACGAAACTTCCTGTAGTCGATCCACCAATTTGCAGAACTACGTTGTCAGGGATCGCGATACTCGTGACCACATCACCTGGCTGCACACCCGAAACCCTGAGATCGTATCCCTTTCCGCCGTTTATCAACGTAAAGCTTGAATCCTTGCTTGTCTTAAGGGACGCGCTTCTAACTCTCTCTAAGTCCAGAGCAATCTGAGAGGCTGCAGAACGAATCTGGTTAGATACCAGCTCTCCTTGCACGTTCACTATTATTACGACAAAGAGAATACCAATTACGAGAATAACAACGAGTAGTTCTATGAGGGTAAATCCATACGCCCACTTACTCATTGATTTTTTTCCTGTCTAAACTCATTCATAAGCGTGAAGTCAACATTTGTACTTTGCGTTCCATCAGGATTGGTCTTCCCAAGGGCTGGCTGCCAATTGGCAACTAACGTAGCACCTGTCGGGTCCACACCCGGCACACCAACGGAAGTTGTTGGAAAACCTGGCGGGCTATAATCTGTACCACGGGCGTCATAGTAATAGTTTTCACTCCAGCCACTTGAGCCATTTTTAACAATCGCATCTTCGTCTTTAATTACACCACCACGAACAACAAGTGTACCTTTATCTCTCCCGCTTCCAGTGCTACCAAAGTCATAGGGGTTCGACGCGGATGCATTGTAAGGAATAATATGTCCTCTACCGGCCATCACAAACCCATCAATCTCCAGATTCTTGGGGGCATTCGCGGAAGTTCCAGGGGCTGTATTCTGATTGATCGTCGTTGGGTTGTAAGCAAGTCGGACATCTCCAGCACTTGAATATAGTCCGAAGATGTTCTTGATATCATATTGGCCATTGGTCTTAGATGCACAGGCTCTAATTGACAGGCAGCGATTCTCGTATTTCACATCTCCTGTCAGTGTCGTGCTTCCCTGTGAGACGACAGTAATGCCAGCAAACTTGGCGATAGCTGCTCCTCCATTGGCACTGGCAGCAGCGGCAGTCAAGCGGGTTGGCCCACTCAAACTCCCGATATCACCGTCAGCGTAGATCATTCCGTTGAAGACATCCGGCTGAACTCCAATTGCAGCAGCTATCCAGCCAGTAGATGTCGCAGAGCTCTTAACCGCATTAACAAAAACATTAGAATTAGGAGAGGTTTCAATGAGCATCTTTTTGTCTTGAGCGTATCTAAGTCGAATAGGTAGGCTGAGGTTTCCACCATTCGGGACAATCTCAATATTTTGAAAAGTTGCTGGCGTTCCACCGCTTGCACTCAGCGAGATTTTTTGCGGATTTGCAACTAGCACACCAGCAGTACTCGCTAAGTCTCTCTGATTTCGACTATTGATCGGCATATTAATAAAATTGGCGTTAAAACTCGGAGTTGGATTTCCGTTTCCGGCTGCTACTTGTATGTATATAGATTTATCAGTTCCATTCGGGGTCTTTGTGGCTCCGTAAAGATTGTATGCACCCTGACTTCCACCTGATCCCATCTCACTGGCCATAATATAAGAGTCATTACCATTGACGACATCATTTACAAGTCCATTCACACGGGCACCACTTGGTGTATCTACTCTATTTCCCTGAGCGTCGATACTCTTTGCAATGGTTGAATAACCAGCAGATGTTAGAGCTCCATCGATGGAGATGCTCGATCCATTCTTTACTCCTGTAGTACCGTACACTCCACGAAAAGAGGGTATTGAATTGGTATGAAACGGACCACTGAAGTCGTTACCATATCCGTAGTAACCTGCGTGACTCCCCCATTGATTAACAAATTGGCCATAACTCGTGAAATTAGGATTTGTTGGGGGAACCCCAGGCACTTCGAACTTGAAGCTAAAGGCATGAACAGTCTCATTACCGCGCACAGTGATCCGGCGACTGGAATCTGAGGATTGACCAAGACTATCAACGCCAGAAACTCGGAAATACAGTGCATATGCATATTCGTCGGTCTGTAACAAGGTAAGAGGCCTTAGGCCAGCCTGCACTTGTGCACCATTGACAAGGGCCGCCCGATTTGCAGAGAACACTCTATCGAAAAACGCCTGGCGGTCAGCAACACTTGTCGCCGGAATACCCGCTTGGGTGTATGCCAATGCCGCAGTGCCATTGTTTGATATAAGTTGCGCGAAGAAGTTTGCTTGATTAACAGAAAATTGAGGAACATCGCAAACCTTAGCACTTTGAGGGATGGACACGCTTGTGCCAACAATAACCGTATTACTTGCATTTGCTTTGACGTACCCAGCAACCGGAACAGTCGCACCATTTTGACATAAACTGGCAATCCAACTCTTTAATGTGCCGTATGTCGTGCCTGCAGGCAGTGTGGAATTGGTCATAATGCGCTGCGATGCATCAAGCAAGCTTTTCGCATAGGCTATGCCCGATTCAGCAGAGTACTGAGCAGGCAACACTGCTTTTTGTTCACCTGTTGTGCGGCGCACTGAGAGTGAAAGATTCGCCGAAATAACCAGGAGCGCCGCCAACATCAGCATGGCCATCAGAACGATAACGATCAATCCTGCGCCCTCTTCACGCCGCCGACCAAAAGAGGGGTGATGGGGATGACCAGGGCTCTGGGGGGAATATGGAGGCCATACAGCCCTATCCAAATTCATCGGAGATTTAACACGCTTGTATACCATGATTGACTATTTCTCAAGAGGTGCTTGATCCGTAACCCCTGAATGGGGTGGGAAATCAGTCTCCACACTCCTGACGGCAGTAACCACAACGCTTCCCAATAGCGGCCTCATACCCCAGGCAGAACCTGGACTTAAGGTAGGACCATGGTTTCACCCCGTCGTTCTTCGCTAAAGTCGACTTCTCTGGTGTCCGCTCTCCCCCGCCCACTCGACTTCACCTACCCGTCCAACCGCTGGGCCGCCGCCGGGCTGGGGCTGGGACTGCTTGCAGCCAGAGCGCTGGGCCACTCCTGGCCTGCCAGTCTGCGCATCGGCCTGGGCACCTTCACCAGCTGGGCCATTGCCCGCGAACTCGACCCCGATTATTCGCAGACGGCGCTGGTTGCTATGCCGCTGGCGTTCGTGGCCTCGCTGGGGCGGCCCGCAGATGCGGCAAAGCAACCCGAAGGTCTGAGCAGCCTGCGTCACGCCCTGCCAGGCTTCGTGGCGCTCAGCAGCACACGCGCTCTGGTCGCCACGGTGGGGCCAGCGCCGAGTGCCCAGGACGCCGCCGCGCTGGGGGTGCAGGCCGCCGTCACGGCGCTCAGCAGCGGCAGCGTCACCAGCCTGCTGCCGGGCGCGGCACTGGCCTGGTCGAGTCAGGCCCGTGACCGCTTCAGCGCGCCGCCGCTCTCGGGCCTGGAGGTGTTGGCTGCCGGAGCAGTGCCTTCCGCTGGACGCAGCGCGGGCCATAGCACCCTGAGTGATCTGCTCAGCCTCGCAGCACTGGGCCTCAGTCGCCAGCTCGCAGCCCCCGAACGGATCGACAGTTCGTGCGATCTGGTACCCGATAAAGTCTCCGACGAGCGGGTGAGGGCAGCCCGGCTACTGAGCCTCGGCACGCTGGCACTGGGGCTGGTGCGGCGCGAAACACTCTCGCTGGCTCCACTCGCGGCGGCCTGCGTGAGTATCGGTGTGCGGCGCGCCCTTCGCCGTTGACTCCCACTGTTCCGGTTTGCTGAAGCTTTGCCCAAGAACTGAGTGGTCAGTTGGCAGCTTCTCCTGCACTCGGTTCGGCTCACTATCACCTACAGTGAATCCATGACAGGCATTCCCAGACAGATCACTTTGGTGCTGGCCACGCTGCTGACGCTGGTCATGAATTACCTCTCCAACGCCCTGCCGCTGTTCGGCAACAGCAACGGCCAGGTGTCGGACTCGCTTCCCAACGCCTTCACGCCTGCCGGGCTGACCTTTGCCATCTGGGGTGTGATTTTTCTGGGCCTGGCGGTGTTCGCCGTCTATCAGGCCCTGCCGGGGCAGCGCGGCGCACGCTACGACGCCCTGTTCTGGCCTTATCTGCTGGCCAACCTCCTCAACGTCGGCTGGCTGCTGGCTTTCCAGAGTCTGCATTTCGGACTGAGCGTGCTGATTATGCTGACATTGCTCGCGTCGCTGATCTGGCTCTACACGCGCCTCAGAAGCCTGGAGCTGAAGCGCAGCGAGACGCTCGTCCTGGGCCTGCCCACCAGCCTGTATCTGGGCTGGATCGCAGTGGCGACGATTGCCAACGTGACGGCCTGGCTGGTCAGCCTGGGCTACACGAGCGGCCTGCTGGGTCTGAGCGGCCCCATCTGGTCGGCGCTGCTGGTGGTCATCGCCTCGCTGATAGGAGCCTTCCTGCTGCGTGCCAACCGCGATCTGGCCGTCAGCGGCGTGATCCTGTGGGCTTACTACGGTGTCTACCTGGCCCGCCCGGACGCGACCATCGTGCTCAGCGGACTGATCGTCGGGGTGCTGATTCTGCTGGCCGCCGTCTTCGTGCGGAGCGGCAAGCCCGGCAGCGGGGCACGGCGGCTGACGGCCTGAGCTGACGGTCTTTCGGCAAAAGAAGATATAGAAAAGATCGAAGCGTCTAAAGCAAGCTGATTAGACGCTTCGATCTTTTCTATTCTCACTTACAAGCTGAGCTGCACCAGTAACCGCTCCAGGGCTGCCGGAACGTCCAGACCGCGTTTCATCGCCAGATCAGCATCGAGGATGTGGTTCAGGTGCGCCCTGATCTGGCGCTCGCTGAGCTGGCGGGCCACCTCCAGCGCTTTCTTGGCTGGGTAAGGCTTGACACCCAGACGCTGGGCCGCCTCGCTCTCGGAGACGCGCCCGCCGCCTTGCAGGAGGGCCACGCTGCGGGCCACCAGGCTGTATTGCCAGATCACCGCCCCCATCAGCTTGAACGGGTCTTCCCCACTGACCAGCAACTGCCGCAACTGCTTCAGAGCTTCGGCCGTGCGGCCCGCTGTGGCCGCGCCCAGCATGACGAACGAATCGCCCGGCGGCTCGCGGCCCACCACCCGCCGCAGCGTCTCACGGTCCAGCGGCCCGTCCACGAAGGCCAGCTTGTTGAGTTCGGCGCTGAGGCCCGCCAGATCGGCCCCGAACACCTCGGCCAGATACTGCGCGGCCTCACGCTCCAGCTTGAGCTTCATCTGTTTGGCCCGCGCCGTTGCCCAGCCTGCCACCTCGCCGGGCTTGACGGGCGCGGGCACCGCCTGATGCTGACCGTGCTGCTCGTAGTGCTTGACGCGGGTCGCCGCGCCCAGCAGATCGAGGACGACCACCAGCGCGCCGGGTGTGGCCAGGGCTGCCAGGAGCGCCTTGTCGGGCCGCACACCTTCCAGATCGACCAGTGCCGCCGATTCCCCGAAGAGACTGGGGGCCAGCAGGGTAGCGAGCGTCTCCGGCGTCACGTCCTCGCCGCTGACACGTGGCAGATCGCGCAGGTGCAGGCCGCGCCCGGCAAGCGCTTCACGGGCAGCCTCCTCGACCAGAAAGCGGTTGCCGGAAAACGCCAGAATCACGCCTGGGTATTCCTGACCGAGCGCTCGCCCATCAGGGCATGCTGCCAGGCTTCTCGCAACTGCTTGGCCATCTGCTCAGCACTCTGGGGGCGTTTGTCCGGGTCGCGCTGCAGGGCACTTTCCAGCAGCGGGTGCAAGGCCGCTGGGCCAGGCAGCGGCAGGCACTCGCTCGACAGTCCCACCAGCCAGCCGAGCGCGTCCGGGTGCGGCGGCTCACCGGCCAGGCAATCAAACAGCAGCCCTGCCACCGCGTAGAGGTCGCTGCGGGTGTCGCCGCGCACGCCGTTGAACTGCTCCGGGGCCATGAACTGCGGCGTGCCCATGCGGGTCCCAGCATGCAGACCGTCCGGCAGGGTCCGGTCACAGGCCATACCGAAATCGGTTACGCGCACGCTCTCTGCACAGGCACGTCCTCCCAGCAACATCACGTTTTCCGGCTTGAGGTCGTGGTGGGTAACGCCCTGGCGGTGAAAGGCGCAGGCAGCGCTCAGCACGCCCAGCGTGACGCTGACGGCCTCGGCAGCGCTCAGGCGGCGGGTGTCGAGCAGCTCGCGCAGACTGCACCCCTGGACGAACGGAAAGACCAGTTGATCCTGGGTGTGGGTCAGCAGCGGCACGAGGGCCGGATGCGACAGGCGGCGCACCACCCGGCCTTCATGGTGAAAGCGCAGCCGGAACTCGGCGTCGCCGCCGACCAGCGCCTTGACGAAGACGTCCTGGCCCCGCCAGCATCCGCGCTCCAGCCGCACGCCGCCGTGCGCCGAGAGCAGGGCGCAGTTGGAAAGCGTGATAGGCCGGGTGATGGGTGAACGGGTCATCTGTCAGAGTATAAAGACGAATGCTTCACAAGCCTGTCACTTCGTCACCTTCGTGAGCGCTTGACTAACCTCACTTGCTCCAAAGTGGCCAAGGTGGGCCGCGTCACGCCCCAGGCCGAGCACCGCGCTAGCCTGACGAAATGCAACGTCCCCGCCGCCTGCGCCGCACGCCCGCCCTGCGCGCCCTGACCCGCGAAATCCGTCTCTCCGCCGAGCAGTTCATTTTGCCGCTGTTTATCCATGAGGGCGTGGGCGACCAGGAGATTCGCACCATGCCGGGCGTGCTGCGCCACGATCTGCCGGGACTGCTGGCCAGAGTGCAGGAAGCGCATGACCTGGGCATCGGCAGCATCATCCTGTTCGGCATCCCCGACCACAAAGACCCGCACGGCTCAGAAGCCTACGCCGGGGGCGGCATTGTGCAAAAAGCCATAACAGAAATCAAAGCCAGGTTTCCCACACTCACGGTCATCGCCGATACCTGCCTGTGCGAGTACACCGATCACGGGCACTGCGGGCCGCTGATACCGGACGGCGCGGGCGGCTGGACAGTGGACAACGACGCCGCCCTGCCGCTGCTGGCCCAGACCGCCGTGTCGCAGGCCCGCGCTGGGGCCGATATCGTCGCGCCCAGCGCCATGATGGACGGCCAGGTGGGCGCGATCCGGGCCGCGCTCGACGCCGCAGGCTTTAGCGACGTGCCGGTGATGGCCTACGCCGTCAAGTACGCCAGCGGTTATTACGGCCCCTTCCGCGAGGCGGCGGGCAGCACCCCCAGCGTGGGGGACCGCGCCAGCTACCAGATGGACCCGGCAGGCGGCTACCGCGAGGCGCTGCGCGAGGCCCGGCTGGACGTGGCCGAGGGAGCCGATTACCTGATGGTCAAGCCCGCGCTGGCTTACCTGGACGTGATGCGGGTGGTCAAGGACGAATTCGAGTTGCCGATGGTGGCCTACAACGTCAGCGGCGAGTACGCGATGCTCAAGACGGCAGCACTCGCCGGGATGCTCGACGAGAAGCGCACGGTGCTCGAAACCCTGATCGCCTTCCGCCGCGCCGGAGCCGACGCCATCATGACCTACCACGCGCTCGACGCGGCACGCTGGCTGCGGGAAGACGCTGGGAAGTAGCGCGGAGCCGCCGGGCTGGAAGCATGGCGCGGCGGCGTCTTCGGCTGGGTGACTCCGCGCCGCAGTCTGCGCTCACAGGCTCAGCTCCCGGTCCATATTCAACTTCAAGCGCCCAGCCTCCAACCAGACGCGCAGATGCCGGTATCTGACGAGGTAAAACACCCCGACCAGCAGCGCCGCCAGCCCAGACATAGCACCCATGCCCATCGACCAGCGCGGGCCGAAGGTGTCGGCCACCCAGCCGAGCAGCGGCGCGCCGATCGGCATGGCCCCCAGCGCCACCGCCAGCCGCAGGGCCATGACCCGCCCGCGCATGGCGGGTTCAGTGCTGAGCTGCATGATGGTGTTGGAGGAATTCATAAACGTCTGTGCCGAGATGCCCACGACGACCAGCGTCAGCCCGAACAGCCAGATGCTCGGCATCACGGCGGCCAGGGCCAGGCCGACGCCCAGCACAGCCGCGCCGCTGAGCAGCACCCCGAACGGCACCGTGTCGCGCCGGGCCGCCAGCAGCGCGCCCGCCACCGCGCCCACCGCCATCACCGAGTTGAGCAACCCGTACTCACCCGCCCCGGCGTGAAAGACGCTGACCGACATGGTGGAAATGAAAATCGGGAAGTTGATGGCGAAGGTGCCGACAAAAAACAACATCAGCAAAATGACCCTCAGGTCGGGGCGCTGCCGGACGTAGGCGAAGCCTTCCAGCAGATTGCCGGACTTGCGGGCCGCCCGCTCATCGCGGCGCAGCTCACTCAGCCGCAGCCGACTGAGCGAGACGATCACGGCGGCGAACGAGGCCGCGTTGATCAGAAAGACCCAGCCGGTGCCCACTGCGCCGATCAGCACCCCGGCCACGGCTGGCCCCACCATCCGGGCCGCGTTGAACGAGGTCGAGTTGAGGCCCACCGCATTGGGCAAGTCGGCCTCACTGACCAGTTCCGAGACGAAGGTCTGACGCACCGGGGCATCGAAAGCGGTGACGATGCCCAGCAGCGCCGCGAAGCCGTAGACCTGCCAGAGCTGCACATGGCCCAGCACCGTCAGCAGACCCAGCAGCAGCGCCAGCACGCCCTGGCCCATCTGGGTCGCCATCAGCAGGCGGCGGCGGTCCAGGGTATCGGCGGCCAGTCCAGTGAGCGGCAGCAGCAGCAGCTGCGGGCCGAATTGCAGCGCCGTCACGACGCCGAGCGCGGTGGCATTATGGTGGGTGAGCTGGGTCAGCACCAGCCAGTCCTGGGCCGTGCGCTGCATCCAGGTGCCGATGTTAGAAATGATGGCCCCACTGGCCCAGACACGGTAATTGTGGATTTTCAACGAGCGGAAGGTGCTGCTCATTGTAATTGGCCGGCGCTCAGGGACACTTGGGTTCTCCTTCTGGTGCAGTGTGTGCCAGATCGGCGAGGCGTCTCAGCAACCCGGCGGCGCGGGCGAGTTCGGCCTGTTCCGGCAGCGTGAACTGCATCTGAAGCGAATCAGCGAGCCAGTCTTCCCGCGCCGCTCGGCTGGCGCTGAGCCGGGTGCGGAACAAAGTCGTGAGCGCCCAGAGGGTTTGCCGCCCATCAGTGGGGTCGGCGCTGCCGCTCACGCAGCCCAGCACTTCCAGACTGGCGACGGTGGCCCCCATCGACTGCGGGCGCACGCCCTCGGCCCGTGCCAGAGCGGTCACGGTGAGCGCTTCCGCGCGCTCCAAGTGCGTCAGCGCCGCCACCTGAGACGGCGTGAAGTCGCCGAGGTGCGCTTCCTGCCGCAGTCGCCGCCGCAGCTTTCCGACGACCACCCGCAGTTCGGCGGCCAGCGCGGGAAGAAGGACTTGATCAGTCATGACGAGAGCCTACTACTTGTGAAGCTAAACTTTGTAGTTTCCCTTGGCATCATGCGGACTGCTAGGAGCCTTCAGGCATTTGCCTGGCCCGCCGTTTAGACTCTTGTCCATGCGCGTCGTCCTCAAGCTCGGCACCTCGGTTCTTACCGGCGGCTCGGACCGCCTCTGCCGCCCGCGCATGGTGGACCTGATGCGGCAGATGGCGGCCCTCCAAGGCGCGGGCCATCAGGTCATCCTGGTCACGTCGGCGGCGGTGCTGGCAGGCTGGGAAGCGCTGGGCTTTCCGCCGCGCACCCGTACGGTGGCCGAGAAGCAGCTGCTGGCCGCCGTCGGGCAGGGCGTGCTGATGCAGACCTACGGCGCGCTGGCTGAGATCTACGGTGTCAAGGTGGCCCAGGTACTGCTCACGGCGGGCGATTTCCGCGACCGCACCCGGTATCTCAACGCCCGCACCACCCTGGACGGCTGCCTGGCGCGCCGCATTCTGCCGATCATCAACGAGAACGACGCGGTGGCGACCTCGCAGCTCAAGGTGGGCGACAACGACACCTTATCGGCCTTCGTCGCCAATCTGGCCGAGGCCGACCTGCTGGTCATCCTGACCGACGCGCCGGGCCTCTACACCGCCGACCCACGCACCCACCCGGAAGCAGTGCTGATTCCGCTGGTGGAGCGCATCGACGCGGGCATCTGGGAGAAGGCGGGCGGGGCCGGGTCGCACCGGGGCACCGGGGGCATGCACACCAAGATTCAGGCCGCCGAGATCGCCACCCGCGCCGGAACACCTGTCATCGTGGCCCCCGGTGACGCCGAGAACGCGCTGCTAAGAGCGGTGTCGGGCGAGGCCATCGGCACCCGATTCGTGGGACACGGCTCTCGGCTCGAAGCCCGCAAACGCTGGATTCTGGCCGAGATCGCCAGCGGCCAGATCGAACTCGACGCGGGCGCGGCCAAAGCGCTGCGCGAACGCGGCAGCAGCCTGCTGGCCGTCGGCGTGCGCTCGGTGGTCGGCGAATTCGAGCGCGGCCACACCGTACGCCTGCTCTCACCCAGCGGCGAGGAAATGGCGCGCGGCCTGACCCGCTACCGCTCCGGCGATCTGCGGCGCGTGGCGGGCCTGAGAAGCAGCGCCATCGAGGCGGCCCTGGGCTTCAGCGACGGCCCGGAAGTGGTGCACAGAGACGATCTGGTGCTGCTCTAAGAGGTGGTCCAGACAAACTGAAATTCAGGTTTCCTGTCTGTACTCCCCTAGCACTTCAGTCACGGCAGACAGGGAGCGCTCAAAAAAGACCGGATTGCTCACCCGGTAGTAGCCGACGGCCTGAACACCCTTGGCCAAAGCCCAGGCCCGACCCCGCGCCCAGGTGTCGTCATCAACCCTCAACGCGGCGCGGAAGGTTTGGCGGCCCGCAGCGGTCAGCATGCCCCAGGCCACCTTAAGATCGACGGCAGGATCGCCCAGGCCCAGGGCACCAAAATCAATAACGGCGCTCAAACGGCCTTGCTGGGCCAGCAGGTTGCCAGATTGCATGTCTCCGTGAAGCAGCACGGGCAGGCCGCTCCAGGCCGGAAGCATAAGGGCGTCTTGCCAGAGGTGAGCGGCCAAGGCAGTGTCGAACATTCCTTCACAGGCTGCGGTGGAAGCGCGGGTAAAGTCGTCCATGCGGCTCAGAAAATCCTGGCCGTAGGCAGACAGCAACTCAGTAGAAGTTTGTTTTGGTGGGGCGGTCTCTTGCAGAGCGCTGATGAACGCGGCCAGATCGAGCGCCAACTGCGACTCGTCGGCAACACTCTCCAGGGTGGCCTCTTCACCATCCAGCCAGCGGTGAATGGACCAGGCGAAGGGATAGCCCCCGCCGGGTTGGCCCACCGCGAGCGGCACCGGGATGGCCAGCGGGAGCAGCGGAGCCAGACGGGGCAGCCAGTAAGCCTCCTTGACCGCGTCATCTTTCCCCAGTGAATCAGGGGCAGGCGCACCACCATGTCGTCGCCGAGCCGGTAGATCGCGTTGACCGTCCCGCTGGACCGCAGGCGCTTGAGCGGTAATCCGGCCCACTGTGGGAACTGCGCGGCCATCAAACGGCGCGCGAGTGCCGGGGACGTCTCGGTCTCGTCCGGGTGCATTCTGGGCTGATCGCCAGTCACGGTGACCTCATTCAGACGGGCCTGCAAGATCCACAGCCAGTACCAAAAAGGGGGGCGCTCCCGCCTCCCACGCCGCGATGTCCCTGGCGCTCAGGCCGCCCGCACCCGCGCCAGGACCGCGCCCTCAGCGCTCTGTACGACAAACTGGCCCTGCGCCCGAGCCTCGGCCCACTTCAGCAGTTCCAGCAGATCGTCGGACTCGCGCAGCACATCGTTCTCGCCGCTGCCGTCCCACAGCAATCGGTAGGCCCTGGCCTCGGCAGGCGCTTCCCAGCGCACTCCACTGTCTTCTTTGGTAAAGGCTCTTGACATGTTGTCATTATAGCGCTTACAGGGCAGAATCAGAGTAAGAGAACGGTGTCCGGAACTTCATGAAGGCGGTTCAGCGGCTGTCCAGCAGCACTTTCAGCCGGTCCAGCACCTCCTCGATCTTTTCCAGGCTGGTCGCGTAGCTCAGCCGCACCCGGCCCGGTGCGGCAAAATCAGTGCCGGGCACGACGGCCACCCGCGCCTCGTCCAGGATCAATCGGGCGGCTTCCAGTTCGTCCGGGTGAATCGGCGCGGTGTCGGTGAGCACATAGAACGC
This sequence comes from Deinococcus rubellus, assembly GCF_025244745.1. NCBI lineage: Bacteria > Thermotogati > Deinococcota > Deinococci > Deinococcales > Deinococcaceae > Deinococcus > Deinococcus rubellus. The sequence goes on along the minus strand of NZ_CP104213.1, from coordinate 1,697,760 downwards.
GCCCTGCGGCGTGGGCGTCTCCAGGCCCAGGGCATTGAGTCCGGCCACGATGCGGTCCCGGCGCTGGCGGAAGGCAGCGCGGCTGCGCTCGATGAAGGCGTCACTGTCCGTTACCGCAGCGACGGCGGCCCACTGCGCGATGCTGTTGGCGTTGCTGGTGCTCTGGCCCTGAATGGCGTTCATGGCCTGAATAAGCGCCAGCGGCCCCGCCGCGTAGCCGATGCGCCAGCCGGTCATGGCATACGCCTTGCTGGCTCCGTTGACCGTCAGCGTGCGCTCAGGGGCAAAGCGGGCGATGCTGATCTGGTCGGCGTCATAGACGATGTGCTCGTACATCTCGTCGGTGATGATCAGCAAATCTCGTTCCTGGGCGAGCGCGGCCAGTTCGCGCAGGGTGCTCTCCGGAAACACCGCTCCAGTGGGATTGCCAGGGCTGTTGAGCATCAGCAGCTTAGTGCGCGGAGTGATGGCCGCCCGCACCGCGTCCACGTCGAGCTGATAACCGCTTTCAGACGTCGTCGGCACCGCCACCGGCACCCCGCCCGCAAAACTGACCATCTCCGGGTAGCTGACCCAGTAGGGAGAGGGGATCAGCACCTCGTCGCCGGGGTCAAGCAGAGCGAACAGGGCGTTGAACAGGGCCTGCTTGCCGCCGCTGGTGACGGTCACAGCGTCAGGCGAATACGTCAGGCCGTTTTCGCGTTGCAATTTGGCGGCGATCGCTTCGCGCAGTTCAGGAATGCCGTTGACCGCCGTGTACCGGGTCTTCCCCGCGTCCATCGCAGCTTTGGCGGCGGCGATCACGTGCGGCGGCGTGTCGAAATCCGGCTCCCCCACTGCCATCGAGATGATGTCCACGCCCGCCCGTTGCAACGCCAGGGCGCGCGACGACACCACCACCGTGGACGAGGGCTTGAGGTTTCGGACCTTCTGGGAGAGTGTCAGGCTGAGCGGGGTGGTCATGCGGACATGATAAAGCGCCCACCGCGCTCCTGGGTTCAGTGGACTGGGTTCAGTGGACGGCATCCCAGCCGCAGGAGCGGGTGGGCCGCTCCTGCGTTCACGCTTCCTTCACGCCGAAAGCTGGAAAACTCCGTATGATGGCGGACAATGCCCAATCGTAACTGGCCCGACCGCAGTGTGACATTAGCCCTGGGGAAGCTGACCCCGGAATGGGCTGCGCGCCCGACCCTGTCCGGGACGGCTGGCACTCAGCCCCGGAAACAAGTCCCCCTCGGCGCGGCCCTGCTGCTGGCGCTGAGCCTGGGCTGGAGTGCCGCGCAGACGGCTGCACCGGCCCCCACCGTGCCGCCCCCTGCGCCGGTGACGACTCCCGCTACGCCCACTTCTGCGCCCGTCACTGCTGCGCCCGTCAAGCCCAGGCCACCCGCCGCCAACTACGTGGCGCTGGGGGTGCTCTACTACGACCAGGGCAACTTCAGTGACGCTTACCTGTCGTTCCGGGCCGCCGCCGAGGCCGACCCGATGAACAGCGACGCACTATTGGGACTGGGCCGCAGCCAGTCGCGTCTGCGGCTCTATGTGCCTTCCCTCGACACCCTGAAGAAGCTGGTGACCCAGGACCCGCGCAATGTCAGCGGCTACCTGGCGCTGGCCCAGGCTTACCAGGCGCAGTACGTCGGCACCAGTGACCGCAGCACCATTCCCGGCACCCTGGACGCCGCCCTCAAGGTGCTCGACGCCGCCGAGGTGGCCACGCGCGGCGGCGACAGCGACAAACTCGATCTGAACCTCTCCAAGATTTACAACGAGCGCGGCTCGCTCTACCGCCTCCAGCGGCAAAATATCAAGGCCATCGACGCCTTCAAGCAGGCCAATACCCTCAATCCCGACAACGGGGTGATTCTCTACAACATCGGTGACATGTACTACGCCACCGGCAACATTCCCGAAGCGCTCAACAACCTGCAACTGGCGGTCATCGCCGATCCCAGCGATCCGTTCAACCGGGCCTACTACGCCAAGCTGCTGGCTCTCAGCGGCAATCTCAGCGCCGCCAGATCCGAGGCGGCCCAGGCCGCCCGCTTCGCGCCCAAAAACCCCTACGCGGTGGGCCAGTACGGTGTGGTGTCGTACCTCGCCAAAGACGCCAAGACCGCCCGCACGCAGTTGGTGGCCTCGATCAAGCTCGACCCGCTGCGCTATCCGGAGTTTTATTACTACATGGGCCGCCTGGAACTCGACCAGGGCAACCTCAAGGAAGCGCGCAACAACCTGACCAAAGCGGTGGCGCTGGCCAGCACCACGCCCGAATACCTGTATTACCTGGGGCTGGCGTATGAGCGCTCCGGCGTCAGCGCCGCACCAGACCGGCTGCGGGCGCTCGACTCGTATACCCGCGCCACTACGCTCGACCCCGGTTACCAACTGGCCCTCGACGGCCTCAAGCGCCTGAAGTAAAACTCTTCCTGGGTTGGCCCCGGCCTGCACCACAGACCCCGGCGGGCGGGGCGGGGCATACTTCGTTTCGCATGTCCGCTTCCGCCGCCCTTTCCGCGCCTGCCATCTGGTCGGTGGCTTTGCCTCTGCCGCTGCCTCCCTATGACTTCGCCGCGCCGCACGGCTTTGCAGGGTCAGCGCTGGGTCGGCGGGTGCTCATTCCCTGGCGCGGCGATCTGGCGCTGGGCGTGGTAGTGGGCGGCAGTGCGGGCAGCGGACACAAGCTGCGCGAGGTGGCGGGTGTTCTGGACGACTCGCCCTGGGTCGGGCACGGCTTTCTGGCGGGGGCAGCCAGCCTCAGCGCCCTCTCGCGGGTGCCGCTGGGACTCCTGCTCTCCGATCTGCTGGGGGTGGGACTGAATCCCCGCTACAGCCACCGGGTCCGGGCAGTGCAGGACGCCGATCTGAGTTTATTTGCCCGCCACACCCCGACTTCAGACTGGACCGACGCCAGCGCTTTTCCCCCGGCGCTGCTTGACGCCGTGCGCGAACAGGGCCTGCTCGATGAGGCGTTCGGCCTCACGCCGCGCTCGACCACCATTTACCAGGCGCGGCCCTGGGCGCAAGTGCCGGAAGATCAGCGCCACCAGACCGCCTGGCAAGCGGTGGCCTCCAGCGCCGTGCCCCTGACCGCCCGGCAGCACACCGCCTGGGCGTGGCTGGACGCTCACGGCCCGGTCCTGAGCCTGGGCGACTGGGCGCGGCGGGCCGGAGTGGGCAGCGGCGTGGTGATGGCGGTGGTGCAGCGCGGCTGGGCTGAGGCCGTGATCGTGGACGCCGCGCCGCCGACCGCTTGGAGCGTGCTGCAAACTGCCGGGCCGTTCGAGACCCAGAGCGCCTGGGCGCAGGCTGCCGGAGTACCGCCCAGCCAGGTCGCCTCCCTGCTGGCCCGCCGCTGGGCCGACAGCGTGGAGGTGCAGGCCCCGCCGCCCGCGCTGCCTGCCCCCGCCGCCCCGCCCCGCGCCGTGCCGGACGACCTGCCGGAAGGGCTGATCTGGCGACTACACGGGGGCCGCGACCGCGAGCGCTTCGCCAGTTTGGCCGCCCGCCTGCGCCGCCGCCTGGAACTGGGGCGCAGCGTGCTGGTGCTGGCTCCCGACGCCGCTACCCTGCGCCGCGCCTGGGACGCACTGAGCGGGCTGGCAGCAGACACCGGCACCCAGGCCGTGCCGTTTTCGGGCGGCCTCAGTGAGGTGCAGCGCGAACACACCTGGCAGCTCATTCAGTCTGGAGAAGCGCGGCTGATCATCGGCTCGGCCCTGGCCTTGCCCGCTCCAGTCAGCGACCTAGCGCTGATCGTGGTGCTGGAGGAGGCCAGCGACGGCTACAAGCTGCCTTCCGGGTCGGGGGTGTTCGTGCCCGATCTGGCGGCGCGAATGGCGAGCGCGCTCCAGACGCCGCTGGCCTACGTCGGCACGGCCCCGGCGGTGGAGTCGGTGGCGCACCCCGGCGTGATCATTGCCGCGCCGCGCAGCCGGGTGCATATCGTGGACTACGCCAACCCAGCGAGTCAGCCCGACATGGGGCCGCTCAGTGGGGTGCAACTGCGGCAATCGGGCGCAGGCTATCCGCTGTCACACGATCTGGCCAAGGTGCTGCGGCAGGTCGCCGAGCGTGGACGGCAGGCGGCCCTGCTGGCTCCCCGGCGCGGCTACTCGGCGCTGATCCGCTGCCCCAGCTGCGAACACACGCCGCAGTGCCGCAACTGCGACATTCCGCTGCGGCTGCACCAGCAGACCCGGCAGCTCACCTGCCACCAGTGCGGCTACACCCAGGGCATTCCCGAGCGCTGCGACGTGTGCGGTGAGGCGCTGTGGAGCGCCAGAGGCCCCGGCACCGAATGGATCGCCGCCGAGGTGAGAACCCTGCTGCCCGGCTGCCCGATCTACCGCTTCGACAAGGACCAGCAAGACGACCTGACACCGCTGATGCGCGGTGAGAGCGGCGTGGTGGTCGGTACCCAGGCATTGCTGTCGCAGGACGCGCCGCCCAATCTGGCCCTCATCGGCGTCACGCTGGCCGACACCTGGCTGAACCTGTCGGACTTCCGGGCCTCGGAGCGTTACCACCGCCTCCTGCGGCAACTCGTCACCTGGCACCCCGAGCGCGCCCCGCTGCTGCTGGTCCAGACCTTTCAGGCCGAGCACCCGGCCCTCAGGAGCGTGGCAGACAGCCACGACGCCCTCCAGTTTCCCAGGGCCGAGTACGAGCTGCGCCGGGCGCTCAACTACCCGCCGCACGCTTCGCTGGCCCAGGTGCTGATCACTGCCCGCGAACAGGGCCGCGCCAGCGCCGGGGCCGACGAGGTCGCGCAGGCACTGTTTGCCGCCGGAGCCACGCCGCAGGAAGTCCTGGGGCCAGCGCCCAGTCCGGTCACGCGAATCAAGGGGCTATATCCGTATCACCTGATGCTTCGAACACGCGATGAGACGCGGCTGGCCACCCTCTTGGAAGTCCTCAACCGGAGCTGGAAGGCGCGGGTGCGGGTGGACGTGACACCGAGGGGCGGATTTGGGGTCTGAGATGGCCTGACCGGGACTGGTCATCAGAATGACGAGGGCGGCATTGGGTTTTGCAAATCGGTGAGGTCATCCCAGGACCAGCGCTGCGATCTGCCTCGCGCAAGCCGAGGTTGAAGTGTGGGTCGTGTCCACTTCCAGGTCGTAGCGCACCCCCTGGTGAACCAACTCCGCCTGAAGCCGGGCCATCCCCACCACCCGGTCCACCCTTTCCAACTCGCGCCTCTCTGCCACCGCAGCGTCGCATTTCACTCCGACCCACAGCACATTCAGACCTTCCAGTGCACTGAGCCATCTCGCCTGCGAATCCGCACCTCCCAGAAAAACCTCGTCCACAATGACGTTCGCACCGTGGCGGGCCATCTCGCCCACGCCCCGGCTCCAGGCCATATCCAATCGCCGGAACGTTTCTCCCGTCGTGACTTGCCCGTCTGGGCCGAAGTTGACACCCGCATCCGAAGACTGAAGCGCAGGTGGCAGCGCTTCAATGAAGGTGTCCACGCCTAAAGTCAGCCAGACACCCGGAAGAACATTTTGCAATTGCCGGGCCAGGCTGCTCTTGCCAGCACTGGAGCCGCCGTTGAGGACAATGACCTGACCGTTCATGGCCCGGAGTGTAAGGCAACCCGGTCCCAAACGACCCGAATCCAGCGCCCCACTACTTCAGCAAGTTCCGCGCGATGATGACCCGCTGAATCTCGTTGGTGCCCTCGTAGATCATGTTGAGTTTCACGTCTCGCAGCAGCTTCTCTACCGGGTACTCGCCCACGTAGCCGTAACCGCCGTGAACCTGAATCGCTTCATTGGCCGCGTCGAAGGCCATTTCCGAGCAGTAGGCCTTGGCAATGGCGGCCTCAGAAGCATGCGGCTTGCCCTGATCCACCAACCAGGCGGCCTTCCAGGTCATCAGCCGTCCCGTCTCGATGCCCATCTGCATCTCGGCCAGCTTGAACTGAATGGCCTGGTAGGTGGTGATCGGCTTGCCGAACGCCTCGCGCTCCTTGGCGTACTTGAGGCTCTCGTCGAGCGCCCGCCGCGCCACGCCCACCGACCCCGCCGCCACCGGCACGCGGGTCTTGTCCAGGGTCTTCATGGCGATCTTGAAGCCGTCCCCGAGGCCCCCGAGCTGATTTTCCCTGGGCACCCGCACGTTCTCGAACACCAGTTCGCTGGTCAGGCTGGCGCGCTGGCCCATCTTGTGCTTGATCTTGTTCGACGAAAATCCCGGCGCACCCTTGGGCACCACCAGGGCGACGGTGGCGCGGTGGCCTCCATTCTTGTCAGTGGTGGCAAAGACCACGGTGATCTCGGCGATCCCGCCGTTGGAAATCCACATCTTGGTGCCGTTGATGACCCACTCGTCGCCGTCCAGCACCGCAGTCGTGCTCATGGCGGCAGCGTCGGAGCCGTTGTTGGGTTCCGACAGGGCGAAGGCGGCCAGGCTGGCCTTCTCGGTCAGCGGGGTCAGAAACCGCTTCTGCTGCTCCTCGGTGCCGCCCACCACAATCGGCGTGATACCCAGCTCGGAGGCCATCAGCACGGTATAGATGCCCATGCAGCCGTAAGCGATCTCCTCACCGATGATGGACTCGTCGAGCATCCCCAGACCCAGCCCGCCCGCGTGTTCGGGAACGCTGAGGTTGAGCAACCCGACCTCGTGCGCCTTCTCCACGACCTGCCAGGGCAATTCCTCTTTCTGGTCGTACTCGGAGGCAATCGGGGTAATCTCGCGGCGGGTAAAATCGCGGGCGAGTTGCTGAAGCTGCTTTTGTTCGTCGGTGAGGGAAAAGTCAATCATGGGCGGTGCTCCTTGGATGGGCGAAGGGTGGACGGGTCCGGGGCTGGGTTTAGACTGAGTCTAAGCTTAGCAAAGCGAAAGCCGTCACGCACTCAGGGGCCGCGCAGGTGCAGCGCGAACGAGGCCACCAGTTGCGCTGCCACCACGCCGCCGAAGACCGCTGCCGTGCGGTTCTGTCCCTGGACCAGCAGTGCTCCGCAGACCGCGCCGTAGAACAGCAGCTCGAAGCCCAGCCGGGCTGGGTCAGTCAGACGGGAAGCCGAATTGGGCGCGGCCCAGATGCCCCAGGCCGCCCCCGCTAGCAGGAGGGTCGCCACCACCGCCAGCCAGCGTAGCCACAACGCCAGGTCCAGATGCCAGCCCCAGCAGGCCAGGAAGAAGAGGGCGGCCAGCTCGCAGCCAAAACTCAGTATCTGCACCGCAAAGATCACCGGACTGAAGATCACTGGGCCAGCTTCGGGGCATGGCGCTGGGCTTCCCGCACCACCTTGCGCATTGCCTCGGCGGGCTGCTCCAGCACCCTACCGTGACCCACCGCCAGCCGCGAGGGGTTCAGCTCAGTCAGGCGGGCAGCAGACTCGGCGGCAAGGTGGGCGTCCCAGGTCGCCAGCGCCGGAAACGGAAACAGGGGACGCAGCTGTCCGGCCACCGCCAGCCCACCCGCCACCTGAAAGGCGTCTCCGGCGATCACGGTGCCGTCACGCTGGTCATGGAAAGCGAGTTGACCCGGTGTATGCCCTGGCGCGGCCACCGCCCAAAGTGACCCCACCCTGTCGCCGCCTTGTAGCAATCGGTCCGGGCGGGTCCGCGCTCCCCTCAAATCGCCTTTGAGCTTGTTGTTGCCCTCGCCCGCGTCGAGGCTCAAATCTCCGGCCAGCAAACGGGCGTCGCGGGCGCTGATACTGACCTCGGCGTTCGGCAAGGCGGCATGCAGTGCGTCCAGGCTGCCGATATGGTCGCCGTGCGCGTGCGTCAGCGCGATGCGGATGATGGGCAAGCCGATCTGCCCAGCCGCTTTCAGGATGGCCATCTCACTGCCGGGCAGATTGGCATCGATGAGCGTCAGGCCGTCATCGTCCCGGACGAAGTAACTGTTGACCACGCCGAAGCGGGCCAGGCAAAAGAGATGGGAACCGTGCTGGGTCAGTGGCATGATTTGCTCCTTCCAACGAACAAAAACGACGTTCGCCTTGATGGTGAACAGCGTACATCTTCAAATCCCTGGCGTCAAGACATACACTGTTCGCTATGCCATACCCGTCTAAACTCACGCCCGATCTGATTTTGAATTCAGCCCAAACGCTGCTCGATGCTGGCGGCGCGGCGGCGCTCAACATGCGTCCGCTGGCCGCCGCACTGGGGGTGCAGGCCAGCAGTCTGTACCGCCATTTCCCGGACCGGGAAGCGCTGTTGCAGGCGCTGGAAGACGCGGCGTCCACCGAATTTGGCCGAGTTCTTCAGGGGGCCAGTTCCGGAAAACCGCCACGCGAAGCGCTGTGGGCAGCGGCTGAGGCATACCTGAGCCATGCCCGGCGCTTCCCGCACCGTTACGGCCTGCTGCTCTCGCCGCGCTTACCGGCAACAGCGCAGCCCGGCCCCGGCAAGGACCTCTGGAACACCGTGTTGAATCTGGTCAGTGCACTGAGTCGGATACCGGACGACACCGCCCGCACGGTGGCGCTGTGGGCCTTTCTGCACGGCTACGCGGTGCTGGACCGCAGCGGCCTGTTCGGTCTCAGCGGGCCGAGAGGCAGTTTCGATATCGGCGTGAACGCCCTGCTGGACGAGATGGAACGGGCCGCCCCAGCGGCGAGCGCATGACCCCGCCCTTACCGGACGAGGCCCGTGCCCTGTTGATCGATGAGGGAGACCGACTGGCACGGCGGCTGGCGCAGCAGCTTCACGCGCCGCTGGAGCGCCAGGACCGCCTGACGCTGTATGGCCGCTCGCTGGCGCTCAATCTGGTACAGGCGCTGCTGCCCACCGTGGAGCAGATCACCTGGCGCATGGACAGGCCGCTGAGCGCCCACGTCACCAGTGATTTGCGGGGCCGCGCTGTGGTGCAGACCGTGACTTTTGACGGCGAACTCCACAGCAACCTGCCCGCCGACGACCTGATCGAGACGGCGCTGTTCGGGCGAGGGCAGCTGCACCCGAAGATTCGGGAAGAGTTGCTGGGGGCGCTGCACGGTTCCGAACACGCCGCGACGCGGGCGCTGGTGGCCTGCCTCAAGAGCAAGCCCGTGCTGGACGCCACCCAGCGGTATCTGCAGGGACTGCTCAGGACGTGACGCCCATGAATCCGGACCCGTCAATCTGAATCAGTGGCTGTTCAGTGACCGCCAGGCTTTGAAGGTCACCGGAAACAGCGGCTCAGCCAGTTCACCCAGCGCCCGCGCAAACAGGCGAGTCTCGTACTGTGCGCCCTCGTGGTCGCGAAGTTCCAGAAAATGCAGCAGGCTCCGCACATTGAAGGTGTAGTAACTCTCGGTGTAGAGGCTGAGCGGCAGGACGCCCCGCGCCTGTTCACGGGTCACGCCAAGTTCGAGCAGTTGATGGTAAGCCTTGAAGGCCGTCTCGGAAGCGTACTTCCACACTTCGCGGGCGGCGTTTTGGTCTAAAGAACCATCGTCTTCCACACTGGCCTGCCGGTTGCTGGGGGCTTGCTTGCGAAACTGGGTGGGCGTGTAGTCGCGCTCCTGAAGCTCGACATACCTGCCCGAAATTTCATTTTTTGAGACTCCGACACGGTGGCGCACCAGCTGACGGTCAACAAAAATCGGGCAAACCAGCTTGAAGGTGATCAAGTTGTGTTCAAACGGACTGCCATGCTTGTGCTTGAGCAGGTAGGCGATCAGCTTCTCGTCACGGCCCGTCAGCGGCACGTCCGAATCGCCGCCGAAACTCACTCTGGCTGCATTCACTATCATTTTGTCGTCGCCCGCATACTGAATCAGCGCGGCCGAGCCAATGCCGTCTGAGAGCGGGTAGAGCACAGGCGAGGTAGAAGGAAGCACCGGAGCAGAGGCAAGATCATTCACGCCCCTTAGCTTAAGCCCATTCGCTCAAACCACCTCGGTCAGCGGCGGCGCACCCGGACCAGCACCGGCAGCGGCTGACGGCGGTCTTCAGGGCGGCGGGCAAGCGTCAGACCGAGGGCGACGGCGGCGACAGTCAGTGCAATCAGCATGGCTCAGTCTGCGCGCCCCGAGCTGACAGGAGCGTTACAAATCTGACGGTTGCCGAGGGGCGTCGAGCTTCATCAAAGTCAACCTCTCTACCACTGTCAGAACGCTGAAACCGACCTTCGCATCAGTCCGCCGCGCCCGCCGATTGGCCGGGTGCGGGCCAGTGATTCAAAGCGGATTGACCCCCAACAGCGTGCAGTCAGGTATTGGCAATGCGCGGAGGAAGCGCTGGGCCCAGTCGTGTTTGTAGAGTTATGAACTGAGCACTTCACCTGGCCCGACCAGCAACCGGTCCAGGCTCAGTCCACCCGCTTCCACGATTATCCGAAATTCTTCGGCTGAGACGGGCAACACTGACAGCCGGTTGCCTTTTTGTAGCAGACGCAGGCCGCTCAGTTCAGGTTTAGTCCGCAGAGCGTCCAGCGTTTGAAAGTGGGGCAGTGCAGCCACCGCCGCCACGTCCACCATGCTCCAACTTGGCGAATCGGGTTTACTTCGGGCGTCAAAGTAAGGGCTGGACCCGTCGAATTGCAGGTCGTCGGGGTAGGCGGCCCGCACCACCCGCGCCACCCCTGCGACACCCGCCGGACGGGTGCTGGAGTGATAAAACAGGCACAACTCGCCCACCTGCATCTGGCGCAGAAAATTGCGGGCCTGATAATTCCGGACGCCGTTCCAGGCTTCGGTCCCCGCCGCCATCAGGTCGGCATATCCGAACACGTCTGGTTCACTTTTGAGCAGCCAGAACTTCACGCCGGACAGTCTAGAGCGCGGGTCTTCTTCACGGTCTCTTGATTCTGGACTCAGGCAGGCAACTTGCGGGCGGCCCACTTCGTACAGTGAGATCAGGAGGCTCTACCCATGTCTATTCTCGACCGGCTGTCCCGTTTGCTACGCGCCAACGTCAACGATCTGATTTCCAAGTCCGAGGACCCCAGCAAGATCATCGAGCAGACCCTGCGCGATATGCGCGACGCCTACTCGCAGGCCCGCGTGGAGGTGGCAGGCTCAATGGCCCAGCAGGCCAAGCTGGAGCGCGAGGCCAACACCAACCGCAAGCTTTCTGAGGAATACGGCATGAAGGCCGAGGAAGCCATGCGCGGCGGCAACGAGGACCTGGCCCGCGAGGCGCTGCGACGCAAGCAGAACCACGCCGACGTGGCAGCAGGCTTCGACGACCAGCTCAAGCTCAGCACCTCGCAGGTCGATCAGCTCAAGACCCAACTCCGGGCGCTGGAAGCCAAGATCGACGAGATGGAGAGCAAGCAGCAGCTTCTGCTGGCCCGCCACCAGACCGCCAAGGCCAGCGAGACCCTGGAGAAAGTCTCAGGCTTCGATAAGTCCGGCGGTGCCATGAGCGCCTTCGACGATATGGAGCGCAAGGTCACGGCCCAGGAAGACAAGGCCAACGCCATGCATCAGTTGCGTGAGGAAGGTGACATTGACGCCCAGCTCGCCAATATGGGGCGTGGCAAGGCGCTCGACGACGAGTTCGAGGCCCTCAAGCGCAAGGTGCAGGGCAGCTCAGAGGGTAGCCAGAACCAGTAAACACCGCCAGCCAGTCGGCTGGACAGAATCAAACAACCGTACACAGTGGAGGTCAGCGAGAACAAATGCGCTGGCCTCCACCTTTTCTTAAAGAGCCTTCATCTCAAGCACAGAGAAAAACCCGCTTTCGCTGAAGCCGGGTTGAGCCAGCATTCATCAAACCTTCTACAGCCTGTCAGCTCAGGTTGTGGCCCTGCCATCTGTCAGCCCTGACACCCCTCACCAAGTCAAGGCGCGGCAAACTGCACGGGTGACTGTTTACCGGGCCTACACGCCCGCCGCCTACGAGTTTCCGCTGCCGGAAGGCCACCGCTTTCCCTATTACAAGTACCGGGGCGTGGCCGAGCGCCTCAGTGGCCTGTTGCCGGTGCTCGACACGCCCAACCTGTCGTGGGCGGCAGCGGGCATGGTGCACGATCCGCTGTGGCTGCGGCGCTGGCGGCGAGGCGAGGTCAGCGCCAGGGAGACCCGCGAGTTCGGTCTGCCCTGGAGTACAGAAGTGGTGGAGCGGGCGCGGCGGGCAGCGGGAGGCTCGCTGGCGGCCCTACACGACGCCTTCGAGGTGGGCTGGGGGGCCAATCTGGCGGGCGGCACCCACCACGCCTTCGCCGACCGGGCCGAGGGCTTTTGCCTTGTCAACGACGCCGCCATCCTGACGCGGGCAGCACTGCGGAGCGGCCTGGCGCGGCGGGTCATGACGGTGGACCTCGACGTGCACCAGGGCAACGGCACGGCGGCGCTGCTGAGCGGAGTCAGCGGCGCATACACCCTCAGCGTGCATGGCGAGCGCAATTACCCGTTTCGCAAGGAAATCAGCAGCCTCGACATTGGCCTGGGCGACGGCGTGCAGGACAGTGAATACCTGGCGGTGCTGCACGCCCAGGTGCTTCCGGCGATGGACGCCTACCGACCCGATCTGCTGCTGTATCTGGCAGGAGTGGACGTGCTGGCCGGTGACCGCTTCGGGCGCTTCGCCCTAAGCCTGGAAGGCGTGCGGGAGCGCAACCGACTGATCCTGAGCTGGGCCAGAAACGCGGACGTACCCGTGGTGACCATGCTGGCCGGGGGCTACAACGCCGACCACGCCCTGACCATCGAGGCCCACGCCAGCGTCGTGCTTGACGGCCTGGACGTGTTCTAGAGCGGGAACCGGGCAAACGGACCACAGCAGACGGGAGAGGGCCAGGCGCTTTGCCTCTTATAGAATCTCCATACCTTCTTCAGAGTGTGACCCCATCACATTTCAACCTTGGACAAACCTTATACAGTCACTGTACAGTCCGCTGGCTGAAGGGGAGCGATCCGCGTTGATGGTTGCAGCGTTCCTTCCGTTCTCACACCGCGCCCCGGCGCAGACAGGAGACCTTATGACCCTGCACACGAACTTCCCGCAGACCCCCGCTCCCCAGGGCCGCCCACTCCACCGGGGCGATACCCTCTACTACGCCGGTGACGCCGCACCGAGCCTCTACCGACTAGAAAGCGGGCTGCTGCGGGCGGTGCGTTTGACCTCGCAGGGCCGCAACCTGACGGTGCGCCACGTCCGCCCCGGCGACATCTTCGGCGAGGAAGCGCTCCACAACCTGCCGCGCAGCCACCAAATCATCGCCCTGACCGACGCGGTGCTGACGCCACTGCATCTGGAGCACCTGGGCGGCAACGAGTTGTGGGAAGTCACGCGCAGCCTCAGCGCCCAGCTTCAGCGGGTCATGACCGACGGCGTGCACATTCAGGACGGCGAGTTGCGTGAGCGCATCGCCCGCTACCTGCTCAACTTGGCGGGCAGCAGCCTGGGCGGCACCCACGCCGACGGCAAGCGTTATGTGCGCGCCACCCACGAACTGATCGCCGAGGGCACGGGGGCCACCCGTGAGTCAGTCAGCAAACTGATCGGCGAGATGCGCGACGACGGCCTGCTGACCCCCGCCTACCGCTGCCTGACCTTGACCAACGAGGCGGCCCTCAAAACCGAGTCAGGGCTGTTCTGATTTCGAGCCGGCCCTTCTTACTTCTCGCCCAAATGGCGTCCCCGGTCCGGAGACGCCTGTTTTGTTTTTGTGGCTGTTCAATCTGAGAACGGGGCGTTTTACCGCTGACTTCCCTGTCCGCCTGTGCTTGACTGCGCTCATGTCCGGCTCCCCTGCCCCGCGCCCCCGACCCAACCCCAAATCCAGTCGCCCGTCCACGCCGCCCAGCGGGCAGAGCACCACCCGCGCCGTGCTGCTGATGATTCTGCTCACCGCTGCCGTGCCGGTGGCTGCCCGCTGGGTGCAGGGCGACTTTGAGCGCTGGCTGACCAACGGTCTGACCCTGCTGGCCTCGGGCTGGCTGCTGTGGAACGTGGACAGAGGCTCGGTGCTGGCCTGGCGCGTCACCGTGTCGCTGAGCATCGGCCTGGGCGTGCTGGCGATGCTGGTCGGGCTGGTGGCGGGGCAAGGGGCCTGGGGCGGCTGGATCGTCACCCTGGTGGGCCTGCTGTTTGTCGGCTGCGGCCTGCTGCTGGTGGGCGTGCCGGACGTGCGCGAATATCTGGATGGCCGCTGGGCGACCTGGCGGCGCGGCAAGCTGGGGGGAGGGTCTGGTCGCCCATGACCCGGCGCTTCACCGTCTCGGGCACCAACACGGCCTTCAGTTGTGCCCACTGCGGCCTGAAGGTGCTGGCGCTGAGCAACGGTTCTGTCAGAAACCACTGCCCCGGCTGCCTGCACAGCCTGCACCTGGACGTGTTTCCCGGTGACCGCGCCTCGGACTGCGGCGGCCTGCTGGAGCCAGTCGAGATCGAGCAGCACCCCAAGAAAGGCTGGATGATCGTTCACCGCTGCCAGAAGTGCGGCCATCTGGGGCGCAACAAGGCCGCCCTGGACGACCCCCAGCAGCCCGACGACTTCGCGGCCCTACTCGCGGTCTCGGCCCGACACCGCGAGTAGGGCCGCCTTATCCCACGCTGGCCTTGTTAGACTCAGGGCATGATCCTGTGGGCACTCGTGACTCTCATTCTGTTTTCCGCCCTGCTGCTGGGCCTGGCCGCTTTCGGGCCGCTGCGGGGCACGCCCTCGGCCAGGCCGCTGAGCTGGACCGCCAGCGTTCAGGCGGTCCTGGCCCTGTTGCTGGTCGGCGCACGCCTGACGGGGATGGCCTGATATGGGACCTGAGAGTACCGGGGAGCTGGGCGCGGGCGCAAACCTGATCGATCTCAACTTCATGGGCGTGCCGGGCAGCATCGCCAGTTACGTCTTCGATACGGGCGACGGCCTGGCACTCGTTGATACTGGCCCCAGCACCACCCTCCCGGCGCTGGAAGGCGGCCTCCAGAAACTGGGGGCGGCCCTGAGCGACGTGCGCCACATCCTGCTGACCCACATCCACCTTGACCATGCAGGCGCGGCTGGCTCGCTCGCCCAGCGCCTGCCCAGGGCCAGCGTGTATGTTCACGAGCGCGGCGCGAAGCACCTGACCCGCCCCGAACGACTGATCGCCAGCGCTGGCCAGATCTACGGCGACCAGATGGGAGCGCTGTGGGGCGAAATGCTGCCGATTCCCGCCGAGCGGTTGACCGTGTTACGCGGCGGAGAGCACCTGGCTTTCAGCGGACTACCGGGCGGCGTGGACGTGCATTACACGCCGGGACACGCCGTCCACCACGTGTCCTACCACTCCGGAGACGACCTGTACGTGGGCGACGTGGGCGGCATTCGCATCGCCCTGCCGCAGAGTCCGCGCCCACCCACCCCGCCGCCGGATATCGATCTGGCCGCCTGGCAGCGCAGTATCGCTCTGCTGCGGGCCCTCCCGGCCCGCCGACTGCACCTGGCCCACTTCGGCTGCTACGTGCAGAGCGCTTCTCACTGGGACGGCCTGCTGCTCAACATCGCCACCGACGCGGCGCGGGTCGGCACCCGGCTCGAGGCGGGCGAGGACCTGGCGAGCATCACCCGCACCTTCAGCGCCGAGTTGCAGGCCGACCTCGACGCCGAAGCGCCGGGCCTGGCCGACAAATTCGTGCTGGTCTGTCCGCCGTGGATGAGCGTGCAGGGGCTGGCGCGGTCATTCCAGCAGCAGGCAGAGCAACCGCAAACAGGGCAGCCGTGAAGGTGCTGGTCGTCGGCGGCGGCGGGCGCGAACACGCCATCGTGGAGGCGCTGGGCCGTGCACAAAGCGTCAGCGAGATTCTCTGCACGCCCGGCAATCCCGGTATGGCCCAGCAGGCCCGCCTGATTCCCGGCGATCAATCGCCCGACTCGGTCACGGCCCTGGCCCTCGTCGAGCGGGCCGATCTGGTCATTGTCGGTCCCGAAGCGCCGCTGGCCGCCGGGGTGGTGGATGCTCTGCAAGCGGCGGGTCTGGCCGCCTTCGGCCCCACGCGGGCGGCGGCGCGCATCGAGGGCGACAAGGTCTGGAGTAAGGCGTTCATGCGGCGTCACGGCATCCCGACGGCCCGCCACCGCAGCTTCGCCGGGCTGGACGCAGCCCTGAGCTACGCCGCCGCCCAGCCACTGCCGCTGGTCGTCAAGGATGCGGGCCTGCGTGCCGGAAAAGGCGTGACCATCGCCCACACCCCTTCGGAGGCCGAGGCGGCGCTGCGCTCCATCTTCGAGGTGCCGGACGCCCAGACCGTCATTGAGGAGTTTATGACTGGCCAGGAAGTCACGGTGCTGGCCTTCTGCGACGGAGTGAGGGCTGTGATGCTGCCGCCTGCCCAGGACCACAAGACCATCTTCGCGGGTGATGTCGGCCCGATGACCGGCGGCATGGGCGTGATCTGCCCGTTTCCCATCTCGGAAGCTGACCTCAGCCAGGTGCAGACCGGGATTCTGGACGTGACCCTGCGCGGGATGAGTCAGGAAGGTTTTCCCTACGTGGGCGTGCTGTACGCCGGGCTGATGCTGACTGGCGAGGGCCCGAAGGTGGTGGAGTTCAACGCTCGCTTCGGCGACCCCGAGGCCGAGGCGGTGCTGCCGCTGCTGGACAGTGATCTGGCCGAGATCGCTCTGGCCTGCGTACGCGGTGAGCTGATCGCCCAACAGGTCCGCTTTCGTGAAGAGGCCAGCGCCGTGATCATCCTGGCCGCGCCGGGCTACCCCGCGACGCCTCAGACGGGCATTCCACTGACCCTGCCTGCCGTCAGCGAGGGCGAACACATCTTCCAGGCGGGCACGGCCCTGGACGCCGGGCAGCTCGTCTCCAGCGGGGGGCGGGTGCTGGCGGTGCAGGCCAGCGCACCGACGCTGGACGCCGCGCTGGGCCGGGCCTACCGGCTGGCCGACGCCGCACATTTTGCCGGGGCGCAGATGCGGCGCGACATCGGCGCGCGCATCGGAGCTAGGCCCGACAGCCCCCCCCAGGTGGTCTCCCCCGAAACAGCCGGTTGATTTTTCTGTGTGCCGCCTGCTAGCATCACGCTTGCCCTTGCCCCAGCCAGCGCTGCGGTGAGTTCACGAGTCGCCGGAGTGGCGGAATGGCAGACGCACTTGACTCAAAATCAAGCGGGAAACCGTGTGGGTTCGACTCCCATCTCCGGCACCACCTTCATTTCATAAGGACAGCCCATGACCGCACTGCTTTCCATCTTTATCGCTCTGTTCGCGCTCGTCTGCGTCGGACTGGTTTTCTTCGTGCTGCTGCAAGTGCCCAAGCAGGCCGGACTCTCGGCCAGCCTGGCGTCGGGCGGCGACCTCTTCGGCGGGCGCGGCGTCGAGGGCGGACTGATCCGCATCAGCAGTGTGCTGGGCGGTTTCTTCATGTTGCTGGCGCTGCTGATCAACATTCTCTCACACTGAAACGGCTTCAATCTCACACTTAATGCCTGGCCTCAAGATTGGGGTCGGGCATTTCATTTGCAATGAGCAACCACAGTGAAGTTGTCATTAGTCGTCTGGCTTACCCAAACTAAGCCATTTGCTTGACCCCAGCAAAAAAGCGCGCTTATAGTACGGTCGCTACCGTCCACTCCAAAATGTATCGCCCAAGCCGGGGGAGCTGACCTCTAGATCACACCACCGTGCTGAGCGTGCTGGACCGGAAGCAACTGTTCCTGACCTTTGATCCCAAGGAGAATGAATGAAGAAATTAATGATGCTTGCCGCCGCCCTGACGCTCAGTGCCGCCAGTGCCGCCCCGTTCGTGTACCCCGCCGCTTGGTTCGCCGACCCCGTCTCGCAGGCCAAGTCGGGCGGCGAGGTTAGGGACACCAACCTCAGCGATTTCAAGACGCTCAATCCCTTCACTTCTGCTGAAGCGAATAGTCTGCCCCTGATCATGGGCGACCTCAGCGCAGGCCTCTTCACGCAAGACCCCACCAGTGGCGACTTTATTCCGTTCATGGCCGCCGCCATGCCGACGGTCAGCAACGGCGGTAAGCGCTTCACGGTCAAGCTACGGCCCGACATGAAGTTCAGCGACGGCCAGGCGATCACTGCCGACGACTGGGTCACGACCTACAAAATTGATGTCGATGAAAAGGTGGGCAGCAACGCCCGCGACAGCTTCTTCCTCAACGAGAAGCCGATCACCGTCAAGAAGATTGACGCCACGACCCTGCAATTCGATTTCCCCACCGTTAGCGCCAGCGCCTACGCGATCATGAGCTACGCGCCCTGGCCCGACCACGTGTTCGGACCGGTCTATGCCAAGAGCGGCGCGGAAGGCATCAAGGCGATGTGGGGCCTGAGCGCCGACCCCAAAACGATTGTCGCGCCAGGGGCCTGGGTCATCAGCAGCTATCAGCCTGGCCAGCGGGCCGTGCTCAAGAAGAATCCCTACTATGGTCAGTGGGTGAAGGACAGCGCGGGCAAGGCCCTGCCCTACCTCGACACCTACAATATCCGTATCGTCAAGGACCTGAACGCCGATCTGGCGACCTACCTGTCGGGGCAGTCGGACGTCTATGCCCCAGCAAAGCCGACGACTTGGCACAGATCAAGAAGGCCATCGACGCCGGGAACCTCAAGTCGGTGTTGGTTCCCAACGTCAGCCCCAACTCGACCAGCTCCTGGATCGTCTTCAACTGGAACAAGTCGGCTGATCCGTTCAAGCAGAAACTCTTCCGCGAGGCCAAATTCCGCCAGGCCATGAGCCACATCGCCAACCGTCAGGCCATGATTCAACTGGCGCTAGGCGGCCTCGGCACGCCGGTCTATACCAGCACCTACCCGGTGTTCAAGAACTACCAGTTCGCCGACACTCCCAAGTTCGAGTACGATCTGGCGGCAGCCAGCAAGCTGCTCTCGGACATCGGCTTCAAGAAGAAGGACGCGGCAGGCTACCTGGTGGACGCCAGCGGCAAGGAACTGGCCTTCACCCTCTCCACCAATTCCGGCAACACGGTACGCGAGCAGCTCGGCAGCATCTTCCGCGACGAGGCCAAAAAGGTGGGCGTCAAGGTCAACTTCACGCCGATTGACTTCAACAACCTGGTGGATCAGCTCACGGCCAAGGGCCCAAACCGGCCCTTCGATGCCATTTTGCTGGGTCTGTCGGGCGGCACCAACGTCTGGCCCTACGGCAACAATGTGGTTCCCTGCGGCACCAACCTGCACTCGTACAACAACCCCACCAACGGAGCCTGCCTGACGCCGCAGGAAACGCTGATGACCAAGTTGTACTACCAGGGCGACCAGACGCTGGACTCGGCGGCCCGCCAGAAGATCGGCCAGCAGCTCTCCAAGGTTGAGGGTCAGTTGCAGCCGGTGATTTACCTGGTCGGTACCAACTACCACGTCACTTACAACAGCCGCCTGGGCGGTGAGTATAAGCGCAACCTGTGGGACGCTTACTACGGCTCACGTACCGGCGTTTACATCACCACCTACATCAAGTAAGCTAGCGAGATTTGTAACCGGCTGGGGCCGTTCGCACAAGCGAATAGCCCCATCTCTCTGTAAGGTCCTCGCCTCCAGCGAATGTATTGCCAAACAACAAGGAGCCGCCCTTGGTACTCTTCCTCTTACGCCGGTTTCTCAATTCGATTCCGACCCTGATCTTGGCCAGCATGCTGATCTTTTTTATCATTCAGCTGGCTCCTGGCGATTTCCTGACGCCCGCACGGCTGAACCCGAATATTTCTCCTCAACAGCTTGAAACCTTGCGGCACAACTTCGGTCTGGACCAGCCTCCTATCCTGCAATACTTCTCCTGGATCAAGAACGTGGTGCAGGGAGATCTGGGGCTTTCCTTTCAGTACCAGCAGCCGGTACTGGCCGTCGCATGGCCACGTATCGTCAATTCTCTTTATCTGGTACTTCTCTACTTAATCATTTTTTACGTTATCGCCATTCCTCTAGGAGTTTATGGTGCTGTGCGTCAGTACACAATTGGCGACAAGATCAGCAGCACCATCATGTACTTTCTATTGGGCTTTCCCAGTTTCTTCCTGGCCCTGATCGTTCTCTTTGGAATTGTGCAACTGCGTTTTGCAACAGGCTGGCAGTTTCCAACTGGCGGAATGACCAGCGACAACCATGATTCTTTGAGCCTAGGAATGAAGTTCTGGGATATCTTGAAACATATCGCGCTACCCGCCCTGGTGGTCGCCGTGGGAGATGTAGCGGGGTTCACAAGAATTTTGCGGGGGCAGATGCTGGAATACCTGCGGGCCGATTTTGTGAGAACAGCCCGTTCCAAGGGAGCCACCGAATTCTCAGTCATTTACAAACACACGCTTCGCAATGCCATCATCCCGTTTGTCGCTGGGCTGGGCAGTCAACTGCCTGCCCTCATTAGCGGCGCTGGCTTTGTCGAGGTTGTGTTCGCTTACCCTGGGATTACCCCGATGCTGCTCGACTCAATCAACGCCCGCGATCTGTATCTGATTGCAGGCTTCAACATTCTCACAGTCGCCCTGCTCATTATCGGCAACGCTCTGAGCGATATCTTGCTCGGTATAGTTGATCCACGGATTCGCTACTCATGAAAATACAGCGTATTTATCAGTCCATCTCCTCGGAAGAGGCCATCGCCGGGAGCTTACGATGACGACAGTCACTCCAGGGTCCACAGTCAGCACTAAAAATCAAGGTCAGCTCTCGGTTGCTATTCAGCAGTTCAGAAAAAATGGTGTCGCCAAGTTTGGGGGAGTGGTCCTCATCTTGCTCTATGTCATGGCCCTCTTCGGAGGTTTTCTGGCTCCCGATGGCCTTTCCAACTACAGCACGACCAACTTGACACCTTTCCATCCTCCAACTCCCGTTCATTTCTTCTCAAATGGCAGTATATCTCGCCCGTATGTAAACAATTACAGTCAGCAGCTTAATATGACCACGTTCATTAACGAATATAAACCGACTGCCGAGAAATGTCCGATTTATTTCGGGGTTTCAGGAGAAACGTATAAAATATTAGGAGTCATACCAGCAAGTCTGCACTTGTTCGGGACCAATAATCCCAATTGCAAAGTCTATTTGTTTGGAGGAGATGGTTTGGGGCGCGATCTCCTCTCACGAACAATGTACGCTTCGCAAATTTCACTTACGATTGGTGTTCTCTCCGTTCTTGTCGCCACAATTATCGGGATGATCATGGGGTCGATTTCCGCCTACTTTGGCGGCACAGTGGACAACCTTATTCAGCGTCTTATTGAAGTGATCGCCTCTATCCCTTACCTCTTCTTGGTCATTCTCCTGCGGTCCATTTTTCCAGCCAATCTCAACCCCATTCTGGTCCTGTACGTCATTCTGGGTATTCTGGCGTTTATCAGTTGGGGCGGCCTTGCGCGCGTGGTGCGCGGCCAGCTTCTCAGTGTTCGCGAACAGGATTACGTCTCAGCAGCAACGGCGCTGGGCGCATCAAGCGGACGGGTGATGTTTCGCCACATGCTGCCGTCGATGACCAGTTACCTGATTATCAACCTGAGTTTGGCTATTCCCGGTTTTATCCTGCTCGAATCCGGCCTGAGCTTTCTGGGCATTGGCGCAGTCGAGCCTTACGCTTCCTGGGGCAGTCTACTCACCCAGGCCCAGGAAGGCGGCTTCGCGTCGATCACCCAGCGGCCCTGGGTGCTGATTCCCGGCTTTTTCATTGTGGCCACCGTGATGTGTTTTCAGCTTCTCGGTGACGGTCTGCGCGACGCCTTCGATCCCCGCAAGCGCCAGTAAGACTTAAGCGCCTGGCAGATGCGCACCGCGCCCCTGCCAGGCGCTATGATGCCTGGCATAGTTCAATACTTCGCTCAGCGTTGACCCGCTCTTTGTCCGTTGTTTCCGTTTTGACGTTCACTCTTCTTCCAGGAGCGTTGCATGACCCTGACCAAAGACACCGCCGTGCCCAACCGCCACGCCGAGACCCTGCTCTCGGTGACCAATCTCAAGACCTACTTCTTCACCGATGACGGCGTGGTCAAGTCGGTCGACGGCGTGACCTTTCACCTCGGCAAAGGCGAAACGCTGGCGGTGGTGGGCGAGTCCGGCTCCGGCAAGAGCGTGACCAGTCTCAGCGCCATGCGCCTGATTCCCACGCCGCCCGGCAAGATCGTCGAAGGCGAGATGCTGTTTACCGGCAAGGACGGCAAGACCGGCGACCTGGCCAAGATGAGCGAGGCCGAGATGCGCAAGATTCGCGGCAACGACATCTCAATGATCTTTCAGGAACCGATGACGTCGCTCAATCCGGTGTACACTGTGGGCGACCAGATCGCCGAGGCGGTGTCGCTGCACCAGGGCAAGAACCGCAAGGAAGCCATGCTGGCCGCCACCGAGATGCTGCGGCTGGTGGGTATTCCGGCCCCCGAGAAACGCGTCCACGAGTACCCGCACCAGATGTCCGGCGGCATGCGCCAGCGCGTGATGATCGCCATGGCCCTCTCGTGCAACCCGGCCCTGCTGATCGCCGACGAGCCGACCACGGCGCTCGACGTGACGATTCAGGCCCAGATTCTCGATCTGATGCGCAAGCTGCAAAAAGAGATCGGCATGAGCATCCTGTTCATCACCCACAACCTCGGGGTGGTTGCCGAGATGGCCGATAGAGTCGTCGTGATGTACGGCGGACGGGTGGTCGAGGAGGGCGACGTGATCGAGATCTTCCAGGCCCCGCGCCACCCCTACACCATGGGCCTCTTGAACAGCATTCCGCGTGTGGACCACGCCGCCGAGTACCACGGCGGGCTGGGTCAGAAAAAAGAGCGCCTGGAAGCCATTCCCGGCAACGTGCCCAACCCGCTGAACTTGCCGCCCGGTTGCCCCTTCGAGCCGAGGTGCAAGTACGCCATCGCCGAATGCAGCAAGGCTGTGCCTGCGCTGGAAGACACCGGCGGCGGCCATATGTCGCGCTGCATCCGCTGGAAGGAGTTCGAGAACGAGGCCCGACCTGCCGTCTCGCAGAGCCACAACGCTATGGGAGAAACACTGTGACCGCCAATTTCAACCCCAATCCAGCCAATACCGCCACGCCAGGGGCCGTCGTGTCCGCCGCACCACCACTGCTCAAGGTCCAGAACCTGGAGAAATACTTCCCGATCCGGGGTGGGCTGCTCTCGCGGGTGGTCGCCAACGTCAAGGCCGTCAACGACGTGTCGTTCGAGCTGGCCAAGGGCGAGGTCGTCGGGCTGGTGGGCGAGTCGGGGTCCGGCAAGACCACGGCGGGCCGCGCCATTCTGCGTCTGATCGAGCCGACAGGCGGGCAGGTCATCTTCAACGGCACCGACGTGACCAAACTCGGCAAATCGGAGATGCGCGAGTACCGCCGCCAGATGCAGATCATCTTCCAGGACCCGTTTGCCAGCCTCAACCCGCGCATGACGGTCTCGGACATCATCGGCGAGGCGCTCGATATCCACAAGCTGCACCAGGGATCGGCCCGCACCGAGCGCATCTCCAGCCTGCTCCAGAAGGTGGGACTCAGGCCCGAGCACATGCGCCGCTACCCGCACGAGTTCTCCGGCGGCCAGCGCCAGCGCATCGGCATTGCCCGCGCCCTGGCCGTCGATCCGAGCTTCATCGTGGCCGACGAGCCGGTGTCGGCGCTCGATGTGTCGATCCAGGCACAGGTCGTCAACCTGATGCAGGACCTTCAGGAAGAACTCGGCCTGACCATCCTGTTCATCGCACACGATCTGGCCGTGGTCGAGTACATCTGCGACCGGATCATCGTGATGTACCTGGGCCGCATCATGGAAATCGCGTCGAGCCGCGAACTCAACCGCAACCCCAAGCATCCCTACACCGAGGCGCTGCTCTCGGCGGCCCCGGTGCCCGACCCCACCGTCAAGCGCCAGCGCATCATCCTGGAGGGCGACATTCCCAGCCCGATCAATCCTCCCTCGGGCTGTGTGTTCCGAACCCGCTGCCGCTACGCCATCGACGACTGCGCCAAGATCGTGCCGGAGCTGCGCGAGGTGTCGCCGGGCCACTTCAAGGCATGTATCCGCGACGACGTGCTGTAAAGCCGAACACCATCAAGAAGAAGCAGGGCCGCCCATCTCGGAGCGGCCCTGCTTTCTTATATCTTACTCGAACTGCGCCAGCACCGCTTCCAGCCGCTCTTTCTGGGCGCTGAAGTCACTCACCCGGCGCTTCTCCTCCTCAATGACCTCGGTGGGGGCACGGGCCACGAAGCCCTCGTTTCCGAGCTTGCCCTGCGCCTGCTTGATCTGCTTGTCCAGCTCGGCCAGGCGCTTTTTCTGCTTGCCGAGCCAGTCGGCGGGGTCGACCGTGCCGTCCAGCGGAGCTCGGATGATCACCCCGGCGTCCACCGCGCTGAGGGTGCGGCCTTCCAGCGCGTCCACCAGACTCACGCGGGCGATACCCTCCACCACACGGGCATTCTGACGTACCAGGTCGGCGGCCTCGCCTTCCACCGACACACTCAGGCGGTCCTGCGGCGATAAGCCCAGCTCGTTCTTGAGAACGCGCGCGGCACTCACGGCGGCGCGCAGGCGGGTAAAGGCTTCAGTGGCCTCCTGATCTTGCAGTGCGGCGTTCCCGTCCGGCCAGGCGTGGACCGCCAGCTGGCGGCGGTGGCCGAGCGCGGCGTACAGCTCGGAAGTGATGAACGGCATGAACGGGTGCAGCAGCTTGAGGATGTGCTCCAACACCAGCTTGAGGGTCGCTAGCGTGCCGGTGTTGGCTGCACTCATGGCGGGCTTGGCCGCTTCCAGATACCAGTCGCAGTACTCGTCCCAGGTGAAGGCGTAGATAGACCGGATCGCCGCGCCGAGGTCGTAGGCGTTCAGATGGGCCGTGACTTCCGCCGTGACCGCATCGAGGCGGCTGATGATCCAGCGGTCGGCCAGGGTCAGCTTCTCTTTGTGCCCGGCCAGAGAGAGCAGCAGATCGCGGCTGCGCGGATTGACGCCCGAGGGCATCTCAGCGGCGGCGCGGATGTAGGGGGTCAGCGGGTCCTCAGCGGGCAGCTCGGCCACCACTTCCGATAAGCGCAGCCGCACGAAGCGGGCGGCGTTCCACAGCTTGTTGGCGAAGTTGCGGCCCTGCTCATAGCGGCGGGCGTCGTGGCGAATATCCTGACCGCCCGTCGAGAGAAAGGCGAAAGCGAAGCGCGAGGCGTCCACCCCGTACTCATCGAAGAGTTCCAGGGGGTCGAGGCCGTTGCCCTTGCTCTTGGACATCTTCTGGCCCTTGCTGTCGAGGTAGAGGCCGTGCAGCATCACCGTATGGAAGGGAGCCTGCCCGGTCAGACCGTAGGCGGCCATCTGCATTCTGGCCACCCAGAAAAACAGGATGTCGTAGCCGGTGATCAGCACCTGCGTCGGGTAGAACTTGAGAAAATCCTCGTTGCCCTCGTCGGGCCAGCCGAGCGTAGAAAAGGGCCACAGGTTACTCGAAAACCAGGTGTCGAACACGTCCGGGTCGCGGCGCAGGTTCAGGTGGGCATACTGCGGGTCGGCGTCACAGTCCAGATCGGGATTTTCCAGACTCGGCACGTAGATGTTGCCCTCGGCGTCGTACCAGGCCGGAATCTGGTGCCCCCACCACAGCTGGCGCGAGATGTTCCAGTCGCGGATGTTCTCCAGCCAGTCACGGTTGACCTTGGTATAGCGCTCCGGAACGAACTGCATTTCGCCCTTGTCCAGGCCCTCCAGCACCTGCTGGGCCAGCGGTTTGACGTTCACGAACCACTGCAAGCTGACGATGGGTTCGACCGGCACCTTGGTGCGCTCGCTGAGGCCGATGGCGGTGTCGTGGTCCTTCTCCTCAATCAAATCGCCACTCTCGCTCAGGGCCTTGACCACCGCCTTGCGGGCGGCAAAACGCTCCAGACCGCGAAATTGCTCGGGCACCAGCTCGGAGGTGAGGTTGCCCATCAGGTCAATCACGCTGGGGCGGGCAAGGCCATGCCGCTCGCCGATCTCGAAGTCGGTGGGGTCATGGGCCGGGGTGATCTTCAAGGCTCCCACGCCAAAATCACGTTCCACGGCGCGATCGGCGATGACCGGCACGTATCTGTCCGTCAGCGGAATACGCGCTTTCATCCCGATCAGGTGCGAGAAGCGCTCGTCGTCGGGATGCACGGCGATCGCTTGATCGGCAAAGATGGTCTCGGGACGCACGGTGGCGATCAGGATTTCGCCTGCCTCACCGTTGCTGGCTGCCGCCGCCGGGTCTTCGAGCTTGTAACTCAGCGTGGACATCTTGCCCTTGCGGACCTCACGGTCAATTTCCAGTTCGCTGAGGGTGGTCTGCGCCGCCGGGTCCCAGTTGACGATGCGCTCGCCCCGGTAGGCCAGACCTTCATGGTAGAGCTTAACGAACTGATGGCGCACCGCCCGACTCAGGCCCTCGTCCATGGTAAAGCGCTCGCGGGTCCAGTCGGCACTGACCCCCAGACGGCGCAGTTGCTCCAGAATGACGCCGCCCGATTCGGCCTTCCAGTTCCAGACTTTTTCCACGAACGCCTCTCGGCCCAGGTCGTGACGGCTCACGCCGGCCTCGCGCAGTTGCCGCTCGACCACCACCTGAGTGCTGATTCCGGCGTGGTCCATGCCCGGCAGGTACAGCGCCTCGAAGCCCGCCATGCGCTTGTAGCGGATCAGGCTGTCGATCAGGGTGTTGTCGAGCGCGTGGCCGAGGTGCAGGTTGCCGGTCACGTTGGGCGGCGGAATCACGATGGTAAACGGCTCGCGGGCGCTGGTCGCGTCGGCGCGGAACGGCTCCTCGAACCAGCGTTTGGCCCACCTCGGCTCGGTGGCGGCCGGGTCGAACGACTTGGAGAGTTCGTTGACGGTGTCGACAGCCGGGTGGGTGGGGTTTTCGGAGGCAGCGTCGGTGGCGATGTCAGTGGCAGGGTCAGTCATGGGGCAGCTCCTGTGGAGAGGGGAAGGTAAGCGTCAAAATTCCAGTCGAGCGCGGGGGCATCGAGGGCAACCCAGCGGAAAGCGAACAAGTGGTCGTCGGCGTGATGCTGCCAGACTTCGGGCAACTCTGGTGGGGCCAGCAGGTGAAAGAAGTGACGCAGCTCGCGTTTGTGGTGCTCAGCGTTGATCCAGACAGCGCTGCCCAGGTCATGGGGCGGGCCAAAGCCGCTGCGTTCGGTTTCTTCTCTGACTCCCCGGCTGGCCGCCTCCCCACTTCCACACCGCCTGCTGGAACCTGCACGCTGGAGTCGTCAGGCACGTAGTCAAACACCAGCAGCCCCGCGACGCGCGTGACGCGACAGACGGCGTTTCCGCGCAATTGATGGCGTTGGGCATGGGCACGGGCCGGAATCAGTTCTGAGGACAGCATGGACATCCAGAGTGCTCCTGAGTGAGAGAAAAAACCGCCGGGCAACAAAAAACGCCCCATCCGCCTGGATCTGCGGACGAGACGCCATGAAGGTCATTCCCGTGGTACCACCGCGATTCCCACCCCATACAGGGCGAGCACTTGAACGCGCTGTGCCGGGCGCACCCGGAGGAGTCTACTTGGCCCAGCGCTTGCCCGGCCTTTCTTCCCTCGTGCTCGCGGGCGACATTCTCCGGCGGCGTTCCCAGCCTCCTCTCAGTCTGGACTGGGCTGTCCAGAGAGACCTTCCTGTGGGCGCTCACACCGGGTACTCTTCCCGGTCATTGCACGAGAAGTATAGCGCGGGCCAGGGCGGCGGGAAGTGGGGCGAAGGATCCAGTTTTCTTCAGACCCAGCCCATACACCGTCAGACGGAAGGAAATAAAGCCCTTGCTCGGAGCGCGTTCGTTGCCCAGTCGCCCCTTCACCCTGCGCGGCGGCGTTGACCGACTGACTCAGGGTTGGGCATCCTCACGCAGGCGGTATCCCACTTCCCGGCAGCACTATTTCCGCGCTGACCACATGAAATACTCCGCCCATGCCCAACCTCCGCACCCTGACCCTGGCCCTCCTGCTGCTCGCGCCCGCGCCCATGGCGTTTGCCCAGACCGACGTGCCCGCACAGGTCAGCAGCGCCCAGACCGCGCCCGTCAAGCTCCCGGCGGGCGTCACTTTTGTCAACTCGGCGGAGGGTATCAGCGAGTACCGCCTCGCCAACGGTCTCCGGGTGCTGCTGGCCCCCACCGCGTCCAACGCCCTGATGACCCTGCACGTCACTTACCTGGTAGGCAGCGTGGACGAGGGGCTGGGCGAGGGCGGCATGGCGCACCTGCTGGAACACATGCTGTTTAAAGGCACGCCCCAGCATCCCGACATTCCCGGCGATCTGCGGACGCGTGGAGCCAATGCCAACGCCGACACCCACCCCGAATACACCGATTACCACGCCACGTTCAATGCCACCAAAGACAATCTGGATTTTCTGACGTCGCTGGAAGCCGACCGGATGGTGAACAGCTTCATCAAACCCGAAGACCTCGCCAGTGAACTGAAAGTGGTCATCAACGAGTTCGACAACGGCGAGAACAACCCTGGCAATCTGCTCTACAAGGCCACCCAGCAGGCCGCCTTTGAATTTCACCCGATTGGCCGCAGCGTCATCGGCAACCGCTCGGAGGTCATCAATGTTCCGGCCAGCCGACTCAAGACCTTCTACGCCAGGTATTACCAGCCGGACAACGCAGTGGTCACGCTGTCGGGCAACTTCGAGCCGGAGGACGCACTACAAAGGATTCAGGCCACCTTCGGCCAGATTCCCAGACCGGACCGCAGCCAGCCGGGCCAGGCACTGATCGCCGACTACACGGTGGAGCCGCCCCAGAACGGCGAGAAGAAGGTCAGTGTGCGGCGGGTGGGGGCCGCGCCGATCATCATCGACAGCTACCACACGCCCGCCGCCAACAGCCCCGACAATGCCGCGCTGAGCATGCTCTCGTACGTTCTGAGCGAGCAGCCTGACGGACGGCTCTACAAAGCGCTGGTGGGCAGCACACTGGCGGTGGGCGCGGGCATGAGCGTGGACAGCTACAGTGTGCCGGGTCTGAGCAGTCTGGTGGTCAATCTGGCCCCGGACGGCAGCATTGCAGCGGCGCGGGCCGCCTTGCAGGGCGTGGTCAACAAGCTGAGCACCAATCCCATCACCGACGCTGATGTGGAGCGCATCCACACCCAGCTGATCGCCGGGTTTGATCGCCTGGCCGCCGATCCCGCCGCCACCGCCGAGAACCTGATTCCAGAGCTGCCCAGCGGCGACTGGCGCAGCTTTTTCCTTCAGCGCGACGCCCTCCTGGCGGTCACGGCGGCAGACGTGAACCGGGTGGCCCAGACGTACTTCAAACCCAGCAACCTGACGGCAGGCACCTTTTACCCGACGCCCGCGCCGCAGACGGTCACGGTGCCCGCCGCACCGGACATCACGGCGGCCCTGAACAACTTCAAACCCCGCGCCGCCCAGGCCCAGGGCGAGAACCTCAACACCGACCCTGCCGCGCTGGAAGCCCGCGTGGTGCGCGTCACGACGCTGCCCAGCGGCATCAAGGCGGCGTACCTCAGGAAGGCCGTGCAGGGCAACCGGGTGCTGCTGAGCCTGAATGTGGATCTGGGCAATGAGACGACCGAGGCGAGCGTCCGCAACCGCGACGCGGGCGGCTACGTGGCGGCCATGCTGCTGCGCGGCTCTAAGGGGCTGAGCGTGCAGCAGCGCCGCGAGGCACTGGCCAAACTGAGCGCCACCCTGAATATCGGCGGCGGCTCCAGTGGCCTGAGCATCAGTATGAGCGCCCCGCCGGAAAACCTGGCCGCCACGCTGGAGATTGCCCGCACGGTGCTGCGCGAACCGTTGTGGCCGCAGAGCGACTTTGAAGACCTCAAGCGCGGCAGGCTGACCGGGCTGGAAGAAGGCAGGTCTGATCCGAACTCGCTCGCCAGCATCGCGCTGGGCCGCGCCTTCATGCCCGCAGATGCCAAACGCGGCGACAGGCAGTATTACCGCAGCCTGGACGAGCGGATCGAAGACCAGAAGGCGCTGACCCTGAACGATGTGAAGGCGGTGTACTCGGGTTTATGGGGACTCTCAAACTCGGCGCAACTGGCTGTGGTGGGGCCGCTGGACAGAAGCGTGGTGGAAAGCAGCATTGCCAGGTTGCTGGACGGCTTCAAGTCCCCGGTGGGCTACGAGCGCCTGACCAACCCGCTGGTGACGCCCGCAGCGCAGACACTGAACCTCAATGTGCCTGACAAAACCGGGGCGGTGCTGCTGGCCTCGCAGAACTTCGCGCTGAAAGACACCGATCCCGATTACGCGCCGCTGCTGATCGCCGTGCAGATCCTGGGCGGAGACAGCCTGTCCTCGCGGCTGGCGACCCGCGTGCGGCAAAAGGAGGGCTTGAGTTACTCGTCCGGCGCGAGCGTGAGCGCCAGCAGCGAGCAGGCACTGGGCAGCTTCGATGTGTCGGCCACTGCCTCGCCCGCCGACATCGACAAGGTGCAGACGGCCCTCCAGGAAGAACTCGCCCGCGCCCTGAGTGACGGCTTCACGGCGGACGAGGTGAGCAGGGTGCAGGCAGCCATTCAGCAGGCCACCGCCGCCAACCGCAGCGACGACAGCAACCTGCTGGGAGACCTCCTCAGTCAGACCTATCTGGGGCAGACCTTTGCCGACAGCGCCGAGCAGGACGCCGAATTGCAGGCCGTGACGCCCGCTTCAGCGCTGGCTGCCCTGAGAAAGTACGTCGACCCGGCCAAACTGGTGGTGGTGAAGGCGGGGAGCTTCGGGAAGTAGCGGCGCGGAAGTCACCCAAGACCGGCAGCCGGACTTCAGTTCAGTGTCCGCTCACCCGCTTCGGGAGCGCCGCCTGGCACCCAACTGTTGGCCCAGTCGGCGCGGAAGAGGTAGGTGGCGTCCTCACCCTCGCGGGCGTACCAGACCCGCACACCCTCGCCGGGGCCACCCGCCATCGGCGACCAGGGAGTGAGGTAGGCGGTTTCGCCCGCATTCAGGATCGCCAGCGGCTGACCGTCGGCGCTGCGGGTTCTGAGCCAGGCGTTGCCGCTGGCAGGCGACCACCCGGCCAGATGCAGGGTCTGACCGGAGGTGTTGAGCAGCCGGGCGGCGTGAACGTCCAGCGTGAGTTCGAGGTCGGCCACCGCCGGAAGCTGAGCACCCTGCCAGCGGCGCAAGAAGGGCTGGGCGGGCCGGGGCGAAGCAGGCGGCAGCGGCGAGCGGCGCGGGTAGAGCACGGCAGAGAGCAGTACTGCCAGCCCGTACAGCACCGCCGAGGCGGCCAGCAGCAGCCCGCCGACGCTCTGAAACTGCACCGCCAGCATGGCCAGCACCAGCGCCAGGCCGAGGCCCAGCCAGGCCAGGCCCAGACCCCGTCGGCCCGGCGCGCTCCGCAGCCGAAGCACCGGCCAGTAGGCGGCGATCAGCACGAAACCCGCCCCCGCGCCGAAGAGGGCCGGGACGTCGAACACCGGGGCGGCCAGCAGCGCGCCCAGGCCCAGCGGCATGAGCCACCCCAGCCGGGGCCACAAGCTGCGGCGGGCCGACTGCGCCAGTTGCCACAGCCACATCAGCGCCGCGCCAACCAGAACGGCGGTGTAGAGCGGGGTCAGTTGATGAAGAGTATTCACGACGCTGTTCTCCCGCGCCTAACCGCGCTGTCCATGCCGGGTCATCTCGAAAACCAGGTGGCCGAGTTCGTCTCTGAGGAGGCCCTCCCAGGCGGTCTTCACGGCGTTGAGGCTGCCCGGCAAGGCAAAGATGAGGGTGTGGCCCGCCAGCCCGCCGACGGCCCGCGAGAGCATCGCCGCGCCGCGCACCTCCTGATAGCTGAGCATCCGGAAGAGTTCACCGAAGCCCGGCATCGGCTTGGTGATCAGCGACTCCACCACCGGAATGGTCACGTCGCGCCCGGTAATGCCGGTGCCGCCGGACGTGATCAGCACTTCTGCGTCATGCATCATCCGGGTGATGGCCGGGCGGATCTCGGTGGCGTCGTCCCTGACGATGGCCCAGCCGCTGAGCGAGTGGCCCAGGACGGCGAGTTCGCGGCGCAGATACTGGCCGCTGGTGTCGGTCTCCGGCGTGCGGGTGTCGCTGATGGTCAGCACGGCGACGCGCACAATGCGAGGCGCAGCTTGTTGGTGGTCGTCACGGCCCATGCGCGCTACTGTACGCCGCCGCAGGGAGAATGTGGGCGGGTTAAGGCACGGTTGGATCGGTCTTTGCTCAGCCTATGCCCACCTGACCGGCCCGGAGCACCGCCAATGCCCGCTCAGGCAGCACATTCCAGTCCGCTTTGCTGAGTCGGGTGCGGCGGTGGTGCAGCTTCAGGTAGACCGTCGCCTGCTCTTTAAGGTAGGCCCGGTAATGCTCGTCGTGGCCTGCCTGCACGCATTCGAGGGCCAGTCCGTCCAGACGCTCGGCCAGCTCAGCCAGCGCCAGAAAACGCGCGGCGTCGGCTCCGCTGTGGCCCAGCATGTCGCTGAGGGCGCTCAGGTTGCCAGGCTCGCGGGCCAGGCGCAGGGCCGCCCGCTTCACGTTGGGGTCGGCCAAAGTCAGGCGACAGGCGCGGCAGGGCTGCTCACGGCTCGGCTCGCCGCACACCGGGCACGGCGCGTAGCCCTGCTGCTCGCGCCAGCGCCGGGCGCGGGTCACGGCCTCGGCCGCTTTGAGGGCCACGCTGCGGAGGCTCTCCGGCGCGGCCTGGGCCAGTTGGCGGGCGCGGGCGCGGTCCGGTGCGGGCAGCGCTTCAGGCAGCGGTGTGGGAATGTGGGCATTCAGGCGGCCCACCGAGAAGCGCAGCTCGGTCACGCTCTGGTCACCGAGTTTTTCCTGAAGCAGCTTGAGAAAGGCCGGACGCTGCAAGGTCAGGAAATGGGCCAGGCTGCTGTCACGCACCTCGATCATCAGCGTATTGCCCTGCTGGCTGCGGGCACGGGTGAGTTTGGCCAGGTCGGTGCCCACCACTTCCGGCCACAGCACGATGCTACGCGCCTTGGCCAGCCCGCCCTGCAGGCGGTGTTTGGCGAGGGTGGTGCCCAGCACATCGCGCAGGCCGCGTGACCCGCCGAGGCGCGGTCCGCTGCGGCGGGTCACGCGACGACCTGTCCGGCGATGGGGGCCTGCTCAGGTTCCCCAGATTCAGTCGGGGCCGGGCTGAAGGTTCCGGCCTCGGCACTCAGGCTCTGGACCGCGCCGGGAGCCTCCTCGGTGCCGGTGACGATGGCCTGCGGCACGCTGGCGGCCATCGTCAGCAAAAAAGCCCGGCGGGCGGGGTCGAGTTCGGCGGAGAAGTCGTCAATCAGCAGCAGCGGCATCTCGCCGAAGCGCTCCTGCAACAAGTCGAGTTCGGCTTTTCGGAGCGCCAGGGCAATGGTGCGCGCCTCTCCCCGGCTGGCGTAGTCGCCCGCTGCGAAGTCGCCCAGGGTCAGGCCCAAATCGTCGCGGTGCGGCCCGATAACAGTGGAGCCGCGCGCCCGCTCCTCTGCGGCGCGGCGGGCGAAATCGGCCCGGAAGGTTTCGGGGGTGGTGGTTTCCACGAGTTCGAGTTTGAGCGGCTTGGCCGAGCCGAGGGCGGCGTTGGCGGCGGCGGCCAGCTCGGCCAGCCGGGACACGGCGCGGCGGCGCACCTCCATGATCTCGCTGCCGAGCTTGATCAATGTCTCTTCCCAGATGGGCATGGCCCACTCTTCCCCGGCCCGCAGGGCGGCGTTGCGCTGCGCCACGGCGCGCTCATAGCGCGAGAGCTGCTGGGCGTAGCGGGCGCTGATGCGCGAGAGCAACTCGTCGAGGTAGGCGCGGCGCAGACTCGGCCCGCCGAAAACCAGTTCCGAGTCTTCCGGGCGAATCCAGACGGCGCTGCCACGCGGCAATTCGAGGCCGCGCACCCGCACCCCGTCGGCCTTGAGGGTACGCCGCCCACGCCCCAGCCCCACTTCCAGCACGCTGAGACTGCCGCCCTGGAGCAGATCGGCCCGCACGTAGGCTTCCTTCTCGCCCTGCTGCACCAGTTGCTCCAACCTCCCCACGTCGCTCAAGCCGGTGAGCGCCAGGTAGACGGCCTCCAGCAAGTTGGTCTTACCCGCTCCGTTCGGCCCCCACACCGCGCTGACGCCCGCCGGAAAGTGCAGCGTGGCGGGCGCGAGGTTGCGGTAGTTGAGGGTGGTGAGGGTTTGCAGGAGCATAGGGGCATTCTAGCGGGGATGCGGGGCGCGACCGGCCTCCCCCATCCCCCCATCTGGCTCACCTGGGCGTCATATCCGGCAAAAAGCACGTGCTAGACTTTCGCGCGTGTGCCGGGAAAAAAGTGCCAATTCACCCAGGAACAGCCTGCCCAGGAAACAGGGCAGCAAAAAAACCACCCCAGCAAACAACTGGCGTGGTGGGTGGTGCACCCGATAGGACTCGAACCTATGACCTTTGGCTTCGGAGGCCAACACTCTATCCAACTGAGCTACGGGTGCAGACAAAAAAAGCGGAGCAAATGCTGCCGTGAGGCCGTAAAGCTCAGGTAACTTAGCATGCAGGTAAGGAGGAATCAAGTGAATAAAAAAGTACTCACCAGCGTCCTGCTGGGGTTTCTGGCCGTCTTGCTGGTGGTGGGCCTGATCTATCAGTTCACGCCGAACGTGGGCAGCCTGTTCAGCACTGCCCAAGCGGGCACGCCCGCCATCAAGGTAAACGGCCAGACCATCACGGTGGAAGAATTGCAGGCCCTGCAACGCAGCAACCCGGTGCTGAGCGCCACCACCACAGGGTCGCTCGGCGACGATCTCAAGACCGTGACGGTGGAAAGCCGCATCGAGAACGCGCTGCTCAAAGCCGCCAGCCAGGACCAGGACATCAGCCGCAACGATGTCAACACCCAGGTGGATCAGGTGCGCAAGAGCAACAACCTGACCGACAACAAGACCTGGGTAGACCGCCTCGCGCAGATCGGCTTTACCGACGCTTCCTACCGCCAGGAAGTCAAGTCGCAACTGGCCGTGCAGAAAAAGCAGAAGGCCATCACCGACGCGGCTCCCAAAGCCAGCGCCGCCCAGCTCCAGCAGTACTACGACCTCAATAAGGCCCAGTTTCAGGATGAAGCCCGGATCGTGGGCCGAGAAATCGTGGTGGCCGACCAGGCCAAGGCCAACGCCCTGCTGGCCCAGCTCAAGGGCGGCTCGGACTTCGCGGCGCTGGCCTCGGCCAACAGCAGCGAATTTAAGAGCCGGGGCGGCGCGCTCGGCCCGGTTACCAACGGCAAGCCCGCGCCCGTGACCCAGGCGACGCTGCCCACCGAGGTCGGCGCAGCGGCCTTCGCCCTGACCAGCGGCGGCCTGACAGACGTAACCGCCTCGGGCGGCAAGTTCTACATCGTCAAGGTCGAGCAGTTCGTTCCGGCGGCCACCAAGCCGTTCGAGGGCGTCAAGTCGCAGGTCACCGATAAGGTCAACCAGCTGCTCCAGACTGCTGCCGCCGAGCAGTGGTTCGACGGCCTGCGCAAGAACGCCCAAGTCGAGTACTTGCTGCCCGCCTGGAAAATCCAGAACCCCACCGTCGCGGTGGTCGGCGGCCAGAAGATTGCGTATTCGGACGTGCTCAGCGGCGTGGTCGGCAATCAGCAGTTCGCCGCGCTGCTCCAGCAGGTGCCTGCCGAACAGGCGGGCAGCATGGTCAACCAGTTTCTCAAACCCGGCATCACCGAGCAGCTCATCGAGCAGTACGCCGCGCCCACCATCGTCGCCAACAACAAGCTGGCGCTGGTCGGCAACCGTGCCAGCCTGGCCCAGCAGCTGGCCCTCTACGGCTCGCGCGACGTCACGGTCAGCGATCAGGACGTGATCAAGAACTACCAGACCAACATCGCCACCTACACCACCAAGGCCAGTGCCACCATCAGCGAAGCCGTCTTCGCCGACAAGGCCAAGGCCCTGGCCTTCCGGCAAAGCTTCGACGGCAAGAATTTCGTCTCGGCAGCCAGCAAAGCGGGCGGCACCGTCTCAGAGCGCGGCAGCCTGACCCAGGGCGACGCCAAACTCAACCCGGCACTCGGCAAGGCCATCTTCGACACCGCCAGCCTGCGCCCCGCCGGGGAGGGCAGCGTCAGCGACGTGATCGAGAACGGCCAGAATTTCAGCGTGGCCTACGTCACCGATCTGGTGCGCGCCAGCGTCAAGCCGCTGAAGGAAGTCGAGTCGGTGATTCGCCCGCAACTGCTCGCGCAAAAGCGCAGCGAGGCGGGGCAGGCCTACCTCAAGGCCCAGATGAAGGGCATCAAGGTAGAAAACGACCTCAGCGCCGTGCTGGCCGCCCAGGACAAGCGCCTGGCCGCCGCTGCGCCCAAGCCCACGCCGAGCAGCACTGCGCCGGGAACGGCAACCCCGGGCAGCACCGCCCCGGCGACGACGCCTGCGGCGACCCCAGCAACCACCCCAGCCACCACTCCCAAGACCACCGCGCCCGCCAAACCCTGAACTGAGTTTCACTTTCAAGCCGCCGCCCACTTGTCTTGGGCGGCGGCTTTGAGATTTGATACGGCCTGCGCTCCGAGAAAATGCTCTAGGCTGCCAGGCACCGCCATGCTCGCCGCACTCGCTTCCCTCAGCCAAGCCCAGCACGCCAGCGAGTTTCTGCACCGGCTGACGCTGATCGCCTCGGAGCGCTGCCGGGCGCACGGCGCTCAGGCGCGGCTGGGCGAGGCGCTGAGCGTGCTGTGCGCTCACGGGCGCGGGCTGGGCCTGAGTGACGGCTCGCTGGCCCGCCAGGCCCTCACGACGGGGCAGCCGCAGCGCAGCGGCATGATCTGCGCCCTGCCGCTGCGCTGCGGTTCACCGGCGGACGGTTCACTGACCGGCGCGGTGCTGGAAATTATCGGCGGCGAGGCGGCGGCACTTGCCGAGATCGAGGTGGCCCTGCCGCTGCTGACGCTGGCCTTCGAGGGCGCGCTGGCCCGCGAGGCGCGGCGCGGACGCGGGCGCGTCACCGAGACGCTGGCGCAGCTCAACGTGCGCATCGGCGGCAGCCTGGATCTGGCCGAGGTGCTCACCGCCACGGCCCAGAGCGCGGCCCACGCGCTGGGCTTCGAGCGGGCGCTGGTGGGCTTGTTTGGGCCGAGCGGCGAGGCGGGCCGCCCAACCGGCACGGCACTGGCCAGCGAGGTCTTTACCCACGGTTTTGCCGCACCGTTCAGCGGCGACGTGGGCGTGGGGCCGGAGAGTTTCGCCCGGCTGATGGAACGCGGGGAGGTCATCGTCTACGATCACGAGCGCGACCAGGGCACGCCGCTGAGCGCTGGTCTGGCCGAATTCTCGCCGATGCTGGCCCTCATCGCGCCGCTCAAGGCGCGAGGCAGGCCGCTGGGGATCCTGTATGCCGATCTGCGGGTACGCCGCCCACTCAGCGAGGGGGACGACACCCTGCTGCTGGCGCTGGCCGAGCAGGCCAGCCTGGCCATCGACAACGCCCGGCGCTACACCGACGAGACCCGCAAGCGCCACGTGGCCGAGTCGCTGCGCGAGGTGGGCGCGTCTCTCTCACACAGCCTCAACCTGGCTGACATTTTAGCCAGCGTCCTCAACTACGCCCGCGTGCTGTTTGGGGCTGACGCCTGCGCCGTTCACGAACTCCAGCCGGACGGACGCACCCTGAGTATCCGCAGCGCGGTGGGGCTGTCGAGCGAGTACGTGCTGCGCTCACGGGCCAGGGTCGGCACGGGCGTCACCGGACGGGCCGTCGAGCGGGGGCAACTGACATGCAGCCGCGATGTGGGCGTAGAAGCCCAGGGCGGCGGCTCGCGCTACAGCCGGCAACTGCTGGCGGCAGGCAAATACCCGTACCGGGGTGTGGTGGGCCTGCCGCTCTCGGCACGCGGCAACGTCTTCGGCGGTCTGAGCCTCTACTACACTGAAGTCCTGCCGCTCGACGCCGAGGAACTCGCGCTCACCGAGGTCTTCGCCGCCCAGGCCGCGCTGGCCATCGAGAACGCCCGGCTCTACGAGGACGAGGTGCGCCGCGAGCGCGAGAGTGCCGTGCTGCTGAGTGTGGCCGCCCGCTTGCAGTCGCCGATTGCGCCGGGCGCACTCTTTGAGGTGGCCCGCGAACTGACCCTGGCACTGGGAGCCGAGCGCGGCCTGATCGTCACGCTCGGTGGGACCGAGGGCAACTTGACTGCGGCAGGCCAGGTCAGAGACACACCTGAGCGCGTCACCCAGGTCGCGGCCTACAACCTGCCCGCTGCGCCGGACGCCGCGCAGATCGGCTGGCTGGTGGCGCAACTGGGCCGGGGACCGCGCCCGCTGACCCGGCGGCACCTGCTGGACGGCGCGGCCAGCGGTCTGCTCGCACCGATCCGGCACCAGGGCAGTTTGCTGGGGCTGTTCTACGCCGACCAGTCGCAGGAAGAGGTGCCCGGCGAGCGCAGCCTGCATCTGGCCCGTTCTCTCAGCGATCAGGTGGCCCTCTCGCTGAGCCGCGAGCGGCTGTTGAGTGCCCTGGCCCGCGAGGAAGCCCGCTACCGCCTGCTGGCCCACAGCGCCCACGACCTGATCATCGCCGCCGACACGGCAGGCACTGTGACCTACGCCAACCCCGCCAGCCTGCGCCTGCTGGGGCCGCTGGAAGGCTACGGGCTGATGAGCCTGATCAGTGCTCCGGCCTTTCTGGACGCCTGGCACACCTGTCTGAGCACACCCGACAGCGGGGGCCGCTGCGAGGTGACGGTCAGCGGCGTGGCGGGCGAGCTACACCTGGAAGTACGCCTCTCCGCTGTCACCGGCGGGCCGGGACAGGTCCAGGGCCTGCTGCTGGTGGCGCGCGACCTCAGCGAGTTGCAGACGCTGGCCGAGGAAATTCAGCGCCGGGGTCAGGAACTGGAAGCGGTGTCGGCCCGGCAGGGCGAGTTGCGGCAGTTTCTGTCGCTGTTTACCCAGGCCCAGGAGGAGGAGCGCCGCCGCATCAGCCGCGAGCTGCATGACGACACCGCTCAGGTGCTGGTGGCGCTGGGCCGCCGCCTGGACAGACTGGGACGCAACCTGAGCGGCGAGAATCGCCTTCAGGCTGCCGACATCCGGCTGGACCTCAACGCGGCCATCGAGAGCGTGCGCCGCTTCGCGCGCAACCTGCGCCCCAGCGTGCTCGACGACCTGGGGCTGCTCCCCGCGCTGGAGTGGCTGGCCTCACAGTCCCGCACCCCCACCCGCCTGGAAGTGCAGGGGGCCGAGCGCCGTCTGAGCGCCGCCGCCGAACTCACCCTCTTCCGGGCCGTGCAGGAAGCCCTCAGCAACGTGGACAAGCACGCCGGGGCCGCCAGCGCCGCCGTGCGGGTGGTGTATCAGCCAGGCGAGGTGGAGGTCAGCGTCAGTGACGACGGGCGCGGCCTGGACAGCGGCGAGGCCGCGCAGCGCGCACAGGCCGGGCACATGGGTCTGCTGGGATTGCGCGAGCGGGTGGCGCTGGCGGGCGGCGAACTCAGCCTGGAGAGCAGGGCGGGGCGGGGCACCCAGGTGCGTTTCGTGCTGCCGGGCTAGACCTGGTTTCGTTTTTCTGTTCTGCGGGCCATCCTGACAGCCCCAGAATCTCCGCGCCCAGACCCACAAAAGACCCATTTTGCGCTATACTGAACAGGTTGCCCGGCAGCCGGTCTATTATGCTCACAGCATAATATATGATAGACTCTGCTCACCGCCTGAACCCCTTCAGGTCAGCTCATTTCACCCGCCCGGCCCCCGGCTGAGCGCGGCCACCCCTGGAGTCACCGTGACTGGAATCCAACCTGTTGACATCACCACCGAAGTCAAGACCAATTTTATCAATTACGCCATGAACGTCATCGTGGACCGGGCGCTCCCGGACGTGCGCGACGGCATGAAGCCCGTTCAGCGCCGGATCATGTACGCCATGCTGCAAGAAGGGCTGCTGAGTAACCACAAGCACGCCAAATCCGCCGCCGTCGTGGGCGAGGTCATGAAAAAGTACCACCCACACGGCGACAGCTCGATTTACGACGCGATGGTCAGACTCGGGCAGTGGTGGAACATGCGCTACACCCTGGTCGACCCGCAAGGCAACTTCGGCAGCATGGACGGCGACGCGGCGGCGGCCATGCGCTACACCGAGGCCCGCATGACCAAACTGGCCGAGGAAGTGCTGGCCGATCTGGAAAAAGAAACGGTCATCTCCAAGCCCAACTACGACGAGACCACCGAGGAACCCAGCGTGCTGCCCGCCGCCTTCCCCAACCTGCTGGTCAACGGGGCCTCGGGCATCGCGGTGGGCATGGCGACCAACATCCCGCCGCACAACCTCACCGAGATCATCAACGGGCTGCTGGCGATTACTGAGAAGCCCGGCGACACCGCGCAGGAAAAAGCGGCGTTGATGACCCTCGACGAGATGATGAAGCACGTGACCGGCCCGGATTTTCCCACCGGAGGCCGCCTCTCGCAAAGCGGCATCCGCGAGGCGTACCTGACCGGCCACTCGGGCCTCAAGGTGCGCGGCAAGGCCCGCATCGAGGAAAAGAACGGGCGCAACCAGATCATCATTTCCGAGATTCCGTATCAGGTCAACAAAAGCAACCTGATTCTGACCATCTCGGCGATGTACAAGGCGGGCAAGATTCCCGACATCTCGGCCCTGCGCGACGAATCCGACCGCAAGGACCCGGTAAGAATCGTCGTGGAGCTCAAGCGCGGCGCGATGCCCACGCTGGTGCTCAATCAGCTCTACAAATACACCCAGCTCCAGACCACCTTCACAGTCATGAACCTGAGCATCGTGGACGGCCAGCCGCGCGTTCTATCGCTGATCGACACCATGATGTACTTCCTGGCCCACCGCGCCGACGTGGTGACCCGCCGCACCGAGTATGAACTCAAGCAGGCCAAGGCCCGCGCCCACGTCCTGGAAGGCCTGCTCAAGGCGCTCGACCACATCGACGAGGTCATCGCCCTGATCCGGCGCAGCAACACCGGGGCCGAGGCCAGAGACGGCCTGATGCTGAGATTTGATTTTAGCGAGATTCAGGCACAGGCGATTCTGGATATGCGCCTTCAGCGCCTGACGGGGTTGGAAAGTGGCCGCCTGCAAGCCGAGTACGACGAATTGCAGGCTCTGATCACCCGCCTGACCAGCATCCTGGGCGACAAGACGCTGCTGTGGCGCGAAATCCGCAAGGAGCTGCGTGAGCTGCGCGAGAAGTACGGTGACGAGCGCCGCACCGTGGTCACCCTCTTGGAAGAGGACATCAACAAAGAGGACCTGATCGCCGTCGAAGACATGGTCATCACCATGACGCGGGCCGGGTATCTCAAGCGCACCAACCTGGGCAACTACCGCGAGCAGAAGCGCGGCGGGCGCGGCTCGTCGGGCGGCAAGCTGCGCGAGGAGGACATCAACACCCGCGTGTTCGTCGGCAGCACCCACGATTACCTGCTGTTCTTCACCGACCAGGGCCGGGTCTTCCACGAGAAGATCTACGATCTGCCGGAAGCGGGCCGCGACGCCAAGGGCAGCCACATCCGCAACCTGCTGCCCAGCTTGCGCGAGGAGGAGAATATCGCCTCGGTGCTGAGCGTCCACAGCTTCGAGGAGACGGGCTGCTTCGTTTTCGCCACCAAGAACGGCATCATCAAGAAGACCCTGATCACCGACTACGGCAACATCACCTCGGCGGGATTGATCGCCATCAACTTGCAGCAAGACGACGGACTGATCGGTGTCGGCATTGTGCAGGACGGCGACCATGTGGTGCTGGCGACCCGCAACGGCAAGGCCATGCGCTTCGATTCCTCCGAGGTGCGCGACACGGGCCGCGCCACCCAGGGCGTCATCGGCATCCGGCTTCGCGAGGGCGAGAGCGCCGATCAGCAGCGTGATCAGGTGGTCAGCATGGCGCTGGTACCGGGCGGCGACGAGCAGAGCGAACTGCTGGCCGTCAGCGAGTACGGCCTGGGCAAACGCACCCCGGTGGGCGATTACCCCAGCAAGGGGCGCGGCGGCATGGGCGTCATCACGCTCGACGTGACCGAGAAGACCGGCGCGCTCGTAACCCTGACCCGTGTGGGTGGCAACGAGGAACTGATGGTGCTGACTCAGAAAGGCACCGTCATCCGCACCCGCGTGGACGATATCCGGGTCACAGGCCGCAATGCCCAGGGCGTGAAGGTCATCAACATTCAGGACAAGGACCGCGTTATCAGCGCCTTCTCGATTGCCCGCGAGGACGAGTTGTAAGCCCAGGCTGAACCGGGTTGGGCAGGGGCCGAGAAGGTGGTCCCTGCCCGATTTTCTTGGAGACACGGTGCACCCGCCACCATCCTCATCTCGATCACATTCTTCGAGAAAGGTGTCATCTGGACACCAAGAAAACCCCTGATAGAAACAGCCGTCCCAGCCGCACTTTTCTCAAGCTCCATACTGCTCAGCACAGCCCAGGGTGAGGATACCTTCATCCACACCTTTTGTAGCCTGAGCTTTGATTAAAGATACAAAACTGTTTACAAAATTGTGATGTAGGTGTACACTGTGGTCATGGCCAGGATTGACCCGGCTCCCACCCTTCACTCAGCCTCAGGAGGCACAAACATGCTCCTCGAAAAAACGTTCGTTGACACCATCACCTACCGCCCCGGCGTCGTCATCCTCTACCCCGGCAAGTCCGAAATGCTCTACCGCGTCGCCAGCGGCCTGGTCCGCATTCACACCATGGACGACGACGGCAACGGGCTGACCCTGCGCTACGTCAAGCCCGGACAGTATTTTGGTGAAGAAGCGCTGGCCGGATCAGATCGTCAGTACTTCGCCGAGGCCGTCACCGACAGTACCGTCGACGTGATCAATCCGGCGCTGATGAGTAACGAGGACAACCTCGAAGTGACCACCCACCTCGTCCGCACGCTGGAGCGCGCCTACGAGAGCATTTACCGTCTGGTCGGCAAGCGGCTGCGGGCACGCATCGCGGGCGAGTTGCTCGAACTCAAGGACACCGCCCTGGCCTCGCAGCTCGACAGCGGCGAAACCATGATCTACGCCACCCATGATGAGCTGGCCGCCGCCGTGGGCAGCGTGCGCGAGACCGTCACCAAGGTCGTCGGCGAACTCAGCCGCGACGGTGTGATCAGCGCGGGCTACGGCAAGATCACCCTGCGCGACGAGAAAGCGCTGGCCCGCATCTCCGCCGAGTAAGTTCCAAGCAAGTAGTTAAGAGCCGCCTCCACATCGGGGCGGCTTTTTTGGCTTCCAGAAACGTATGCCTGGAAGGCGCAAAACGCTACGGTCTCCCCCGCTGGCCTGCGCCATCCTGCCGACATGGCCCGCCGCCTGCCGCTCTCCAACTGGCCGCCGCCGCCCGCGAGTGAGCCGCGCTGCGGGTTGTGCGAGCGGGCCGTGCCGCACCTCACCGAGCACCACCTGATTCCCAGATCGCAGGGTCGGCGGCGCGGCGTCAAGGTTTATGAGTTGCCGACCGTGATGCTGTGCGGAGCCTGTCACAAGTTTTTGCACAAGACCTTCAGCAACGCCGAACTGGCCGGAGAGCTGAACTCACTGGACGCTTTGTTGGAACAGGAAAGTGTACAGAAGTTCGTGGCCTGGCTGAGAAAGCAGCCCGCGACGAAGGGCGTCAAGGTGCGCTAGGCACTGACTCCAATCGCCTCGCTGACATGCGTGAACCCGTCGCGGCGCAGCAGCTCCAGCAGTCCGGCGTTGATGCGCCGCGGCAGGTCCGGCCCCTGGTAGATCAGGGCGGTGTAGACCTCGACCAGGCTGGCCCCTGCGCGAATCTTGGCGTAGGCGTCCTGGGCCGAGAACACGCCGCCCACACCGACAATCGTCAGTGCGCCCGCCGTCTGCCGGAAGGCCCGGCGCACCAGTTCGGTGCTGCGCCCGGTCAGGGGCCGCCCGCTGAGGCCGCCCGACTCGGCCCGGTAGGGATGGCTCAGGCCGTCGCGGCTCAGGGTTGTGTTGGAGAGGATCAGGCCCGAGGCCCCGGCCCGCACGGCGGCGTCCACGCTGGCCTCAAAGTCGGTGTCGCTCAGGTCGGGGGCCAGCTTGA
This sequence comes from Deinococcus rubellus, assembly GCF_025244745.1. NCBI lineage: Bacteria > Thermotogati > Deinococcota > Deinococci > Deinococcales > Deinococcaceae > Deinococcus > Deinococcus rubellus. Next base: position 1,653,939 of record NZ_CP104213.1, on the reverse strand, counting down.
CCAGCACCGGCAAGGCCCGCAGGGTTCGGACGCGCTGCTTCTCGGCCTCGGACAGCACGACGCGAACCAGCTCGTGCAGCTCGGCCGCACTTTGCAGCGCCCGCAACCCCGGCGTATTGGGACTGCTAACGTTGATGACAAACCCGTCGGCCACGCCTGCCAGCGCCCGTACTCCGGCCAGATAATCGTCTGCCGCCTGCGCGTTGGAGGTGTCCTTGTTTTTGCCAATGTTGGCCCAGACGGGAACAGCGTGCGGGCCAGCCAGCCGGTGTTCCAAAGCAGCCAGCCCCCGGTTGTTGAAGCCCATCCGGTTGATCAGTGCTTCATCGGACGGCAGGCGAAACAGGCGCGGCGCAGGGTTGCCGGGTTGCGGGCGCGGCGTCACCGTGCCGACCTCAAGAAAGCCGAAGCCGATGTTAGAGAACACGCCAATGGCTTCAGCGTTCTTGTCCAGGCCCGCCGCCAGACCAAGTGGGGACGCGAAGGAAAAGCCCCACAGCTGCTGGCCGAGCGCCGGTGCAGTCGCCCTGGTCAGCGAGCCGATCAGCGCAGGCAGGCCGGGGAGCCGACCAGCCAGGGCGCAGGCGTTCATGGTCAGGTGGTGGGCCTGCTCGGCGTCGAGGCGAAAAAGTGCGGGTTTGAGGCGGGCGTACATGGCAAGCAGGATAGACGACGGCGCGACGCGGCGGGCGTCAGGATGGGCACAAAAAGGGTCACACTGCCCAGAGCGTGACCTTTGATTTAAGGTTTACGCTACAGATGACTGGGCATCGGCCCGAACTGCACGAGCTGGCCGTGCCGGGCCTGGGCTTCCTCTTCCATCAAATCGGCCAGGCTGGCACTGCCCAGCACGCCGCGAATGGCAGTGTCCACCCGCCGCCACAGCCCTTCGGTGGAGCAGGTGCCAGTGCGGTCACAACTATGGTCGTCTTCGATGCAGGCGACGGGCGCGATGCTGCCCTCCATCGCCACCACCACGTCCCAGGCGTTGATCTGCTGCGGCGGGCGCGAGAGGATGTAGCCCCCGTGTGCGCCCCGAATGCTGCGAATAAATCCGGCGCGGCGCAGGTTGGAAGCGATCTGCTCCAGATAATGCTGGCTGATGCCCTGACGCTCCGAAACGTCCTTGAGCGGCACCGCCGCACCGGGACGCTGGCCGATGTCGATCAGGGCGCGCAAACCGTACTGAGCCTTGGTTGAAACCCACATGGAGCCAGTCTACTCCCAAAACCCGTACTGGTAATGTGGATTTCGGCGGGTTGACTTGAACCAGCACTCATTCCAAATCCACGCTCTTTTTCGGCGTCCACTTTTTGCGGCCCGTCGCGGAGGGGGCCGGGGCGTTTTCGGTGGGCGTAACTTGTGTCTGGACGGGTTCGACTGGAGTCGGTTCAACTTGAACTGATTCAGCCCGACTTGGCGCAGCGGCGACTGGAGCTTCATCTGCTGCCCGTGCCCCGGCTTTAGGTGCCCATTTGGGGCGGGCGGCGGGTGGAGTGGGTCCAGTCTGGGCAAGTTCGCTCTGGAGGGGTTCAGGCGAACTGGGTTGAGATTGGGCGGGTTCAGGCTGAACAGATTGAGTCTGAGCGGGCGCTGAAGCCTTGACTGCTCCCGGCTTCCACTTGGGCCGCTCGGATGACTCCAGCGCGGAGGCAGCGGTCTCGACGGTTTGGGGTGCAGGTTCGGCAGCGGCAACAGTTTCGGCTTTCGGCGTGCCAGACTTCCACTTAGGACGTTCAGTGGGCGAGCCTTCGATCTTTTTCTCAGCCTGGGCTTGAGTGCTGGCCGGTTCAGCGGGCGCAGCCTCCACTTTGGATGCGCCAGGTTTCCACCTGGGGCGCTCGGCGGGTTCGCTCTGAGCAGGAGCGGCCTGAATAGCCGTCTTCTCCTCCACTGGCACGTCGCTCACGTCATCCTGAGCAGCGGCCTTACCCCATTTCTTGCGGGCTGGGGCGGGTTCGGGGCTGGGCTGCTGTGAACTGACCTGCTCCGGACTGGTTGCGGCTATTTGAGGCACCGCTTCGGCACTTACATCGTCCTGCTTGCCCCATTTCTTTCGGGTCGGCTGGGCTTCAGTGGGCGTCATTTCCACGTTTTGCTCCACACCCAGCGCGGGACTCACATCGTCTTTCTGTCCCCACTTTTTGCGTGGCGGGGCCGGGACTTCTGGCACTGGCCCGCTCTCCGGCTGCGCGTTGATCACCGAGGCGCTCGTCTCTCCCACCACATTCGAGGGTGCGTCGGCGCTGATCTCGCCGTGCCCGGCAGCCATCGGCTGCTCGGCAATCGGGGCGCTGACGACTTCCGGCTGCTCCAGCGGGCTGGGGGTCTGCATCGGCCCCGTCGGTTCGGCCCACTCGCCGCTTGCGCGCTGCACACTTTCCAGCAGCAATTCGGCCACGTCCTTGACGATGATCTGGTCCTGGGCCTGCATGGTGGGCGTGGAGTTGAGCATGGACTTGCAAAAGGGGCAACCCACCGCCAGCACCTTGCCTGCCTTGGCCGAAACAGTCGCCGCGTCCAGCCGGGCCTGAATCTCTTCGAAGCGGTTGTCGGAGATGCGCCCGTCGCCCTCCTCCTCCTCCTTCCAGAACTGAGCGCCGCCCGCCCCGCAGCAAAACGAATTCTCGCGGCTGCGTTCCAGTTCCAGAATTTCCAGGCCCATGCTCTGAATAACGTGGCGCGGCGCGTCGTAGACGCCGTTATGGCGGCCCAGGTAGCAGGGATCGTGATAGGTCACTGACAGGTCAAGCGACCCCGGCTGGAGCTGGCCGCCCGCCACCAGCTTCTCCAGATACTCGGTGTGGTGCATGGTCTGGTAGTGGCCGCCGAGTTGCGGGTACTCGTTGCCGATGATGTTCATGCAGTGCGGGCAGGTGGCGACGATCAGCTTGGGGTGCACCTGATTGAGCGTCTCGATATTCTCCTGGGCCAGCGTCTGGTACAAAAACTCGTTGCCGGCGCGGCGGGCGCTGTCGCCAGTGCAGGCTTCCTTCTTGCCCAGCACCGCGTAATTCACACCCGCCTTGTCGAGCAGTTGCACGAAGCTGCGGGCCACCTTCTGCGCGCTGGGATCGTAGCTGGCCGCGCAGCCCACCCAGTAGATGATGTCGGGTTCGGGGTTCTCGTCGATGGTGGGCACCTTGAGGCCGTCGGCCCACTCGAAGCGCTTGTCGCGTGACAGGCCCCAGGGATTTTGCGCCCGCTCCATGCCCCGAAAGGCCGACTGAAGCTGCGGCGGAAACTCGCCCGCGACCATCACCTGCTGACGGCGAATGTCGATGATGTCGAGCATCTGCTCGTCTTGCACCGGGCAGACCTGCATGCACGCGCCGCAGGTGGTGCAGGCCCACACCGCCTCCTCGCTGATGGCGAACTCCAGCAGGGGGTGGGTCGTGACGGCCCCGCTCTCGAATGGCGCGGCCTTCAGCGTGAACGGACTGGGATGCGAGGCGATGACGTTCAGCTCCATGCGCTTGTTGATCTCCAGCGCGGCGGGCGACAGCGCCTTTCCGGTGGCACTGGCCGGGCACACGTCCTGGCAGCGGTTGCACTGGATGCAGGCGTAGGCGTCGAGCAATCTAGGCCATTCCAGGTCTTCGAGTTTCTCCACGCCGAGCTTCAGCTCCTCAGCCTCCATCGCCGCTTCCAGGCCCTTCATCGGCGGCAGCGTGCCGGAGTTGGCCTGACGCTTGAAGGTGTAATTCAGCGGAGCCATGAAGATGTGGACGTGCTTGGTATAGGGAAAGTAGGCCAGGAACACCAGCACCGAGCCGAGCGCGCCCCAGTAACCGAAGACGCGCCAGTCGTAGAGCGCCGCGTCGGAAACGCCGCCGAAGAAGGCCCTCCCGATCAGCGTGGAGAACGGCTGCCAGGCGTCGCCGCCCTCCAGTTGCAGCTTGGCTCCCTGACCGATGGCCCGGCTGCCGACGTGGAACACAATGAAGGCGCTGACGATCAGCGAATCGCGCAAAATGTAGTTCTGCTCGACCAGCGGGTGCAGCAGGCTCTTGCCGTTGAAGCGGAAATCACGTCTGGACGGTGAGAACAGGCGGCGAATAACCAGCGCGATCACGCCCACCAGCACCAGGAAGCTCAGCACGTCGGCCAGCAGGTTGTACACCTTGCCCCAGACATGGTTGGACGTGATAACGAAATGAAAGTAGCCTTCCAACCCGTCGACCAGATTGACCGGCACGTAGTAAGTAAAGCCGTAGAAGATGAAGGCGTGAAAGGTGCTGATGACCGTGCGGCGGCGGAAGGTGCGCTCCTGGGTCAGTGAGGAGACCAGGGCCGAGATGAGACGCTTGCCCAGCACATCGAAGCGGGGTTCGGTGGCGGGTGCGCCCCGGCGAATCCGCAGGTAGAGGCGGTAAAAGCCCCACACGCCCAGGCCACCGAACACCAGTGCGAACACGAAAAACAGAATTTTGGAACTGAGCGGCAGCACGGGAAACCTCCGGGGGCGAGACAGGTTGAGGTACGAAAATTGAACTGGGTCTAACGATTGTGAAAGGCAGTATACCCACAGGCACGGGAACAGGTTGGACGTCTGGAACAGCATAGCGGCCTGAGGAGGCCAGGGGACACGGCTTCAAAGCACCCCGCCTCCCCTTTGCAGGAACGTCCAGACGCTAGGCTCAGTGGCATCTGGCGGCCCTGAGCGGTGAGGCCGCACCCCGGAGGACACCCCACTTGACCCTGACCCCTGTCGAACTGCAACGCTACCTCTCCGCCCTCGTCGAGCAGAACCTGCCCCTCTCGACCATGATCTGGGGACCGCCCGGCGTAGGCAAATCCAGCATCGTGGCGCAGATCGCCGCCGCCCACGAGCTTGAGTTTGTGGACGTGAGGTTGTCGCAACTTGCGCCCACCGATCTGCGCGGCCTGCCCGTCGCGGAGCACGGCATCTCACGCTGGTATCCGCCGGAGTTCTTGCCGACCGGGGGCCGGGGGATTTTGTTTCTGGATGAGGTCAACATGGCCCCGCCCACCATGCAGGGCATGGCCCAGCAGCTCATTTTGGACCGTAAGGTGGGCAGCTACGAGCTGCCGCCGCACTGGTTTGTCTGGGCGGCGGGCAACCGCAAGGAAGACCGCGCCAGCGTGTTCGACATGCCCGCGCCACTGGCTAACCGATTCCTGCACCTGACGGTTCGCAGCGACTTTGATTCGTGGCGCGGCTACGCGCTGGGCCGCAATTTGCACGAGCAGATCATCGCCTTCCTGACCTTCCGGCCCGAACTGCTGCACCGCCTCGACCCCACCCAACCGGCCTGGCCGAGTCCGCGTGCCTGGGAAATGGCTTCGGCCCTGTGGCGCAGCGGGCTGGACGTGGCCCCGGCCATCGGTGAGGCGGCAGGCGCGGAGTTCGTGGCTTTCGTGCGCCTCTACGAGCAGCTTCCCGATCTGGGCGACGTGCTGGACGGCGGCGGGCTGGGCCTGCGGCTGCCCCCCGAGCCGAGCGTGCGCTACGCGGCGGTGGTGGGCCTGGCGGCGCGGGCCAAGGACGCGGCGCAGGCCTACAACGCCTTTCGCTGGCTGGCGAACGGAGCGGGGCCGGAGTGGTTGCAGCTCTATGTGGCGACGCTCGTGAGTAAGTTCCAGGCCCAGGGCCACCTGGCCGACCTCGTCGAACTGATGCAGCGCGACCCCGAACTGGCCGCACTGGTCGGCAGCGCGGCAGAACTGGCGGAAGCCTGAGATGACCCGGCCCGACCCCACCTTCGAGCGCCTCGTCTCCGGCTCACGGCTCAGGCTGCGCGGCAAGAGCGCTTTCTTCGCCACGCTGCTGCTGCACGCCGACATCGTGCCGAGCCGGGAAGTGCTGCTGGCCGGAACCGACGGCGAGCGGGTCTATGTCAATCCCGAGAACGCGGCCACCTTATCCGCCGACAGCTTTGACGGTCTGCTTCTGCATGAGGTGCTGCACGCGGCCCTCTCGCATGTGCCCCGGCGTGGCCCCCGCGAGAAGCAGAAATGGAACCGCGCTGCCAACCTGATTGTCAACGGCATGGTGGCGCAGGCGGGCCTGCCGGTGCCGCCCGACGCCGCCCGCGACGAGCATCTGGAGCAGCTCAGCGTGGAGGAGGTCTACGTTTCGCTGGGCGAGAGTGACGAGGACGACGGCGACAGCGATCTGATGGACGGGCCGCCGAGCGACGCGCCGCCCAAGGGAGAAAAATCCAGCGACGTCAAGCGGCAGTGGGATCAGGCACTGGCCCAGGCCCGCAGCGTGGAAGCCATGACCGGCAAGGGCGACGACCCGCTGGGTATGCACCGTGAACTCCGGCGGCTGGAACCGGCCCGGCTCGACTGGCGTTCGCAACTGTGGCGCTTCCTGGCACGCACCCCGGTGGATTTCGGCGGCTTTGATCGGCGTTTTGTCGGGCGCGGGTTGTACCTGGAAGCATTGGACGACGAAAGCCTGCGCGCCCTGATCGCGGTGGACACTTCCGGCAGCGTGGACGACGACGCGGTGCGGGCGCTGATCGGTGAGGTGCAGGGCGTGCTGGGCGCATACCCGCACGTGCAGGCCACCCTCTACTACGCCGACACCGAGGCCTATGGCCCCTACGAGTTGCGCCCCGGCGACGAGATTCCCGCGCCTCAGGGCGGCGGAGGCACCGATTTCCGGCCTGTCTTTCGGGAAGCCGAGACCGCCGAGCCGGACGTCATTATTTACCTCACCGACGGCTACGGCGACTTTCCGCTCCAGGCTCCCCGCGCCCCGACATTGTGGGTGGTGCCGCCGGGCGGACTGGAGGACAGCGGCTTTCCGTTCGGAGATGTGTTGAGGCTGGAAGACGGGCAGTAGTCACCCCTTCAAGCGCCAGCCACGCTTTTCCAGCGTCCGCAGATTGGGTTCAGCAGCGATGGACAGCAGGTACGGCGCGAGCCGCTGCAACTCGTCATCGCCTTCCTCGCCGCACCACTCACTGACCCGCACCAGATGACCGTAGCTGCAGGCGTAGTTCTCGGCCCGGTCATCGACCACCAGAATCCGCTCAGGTGGATAGCGCCCGCGAATCCAGCGGGCCTTGAACTTGCGGGCAGGCTTGAAGAAGGCGAACTGACCCTCGGCGTCGCGCCGAAAGGTGCAGCGCTCCCGGTGCCACAGAAAGAAGGCGCGCTCACGGAGGTCGAAGCCGGTGGCCGCCTGAACTCCAGCCAGCCCTTCGAGCATCCAGTCCTCAGTGGCCGCCGTCCAGATGGCCAGATCGTAGGCCGTAGACACCGCCGTCAGAAATTCGGCCAGATGCGGGCGCAGGCTCAGTTTCAGGCCGCCCGGCACCCGGACGCCGTGCCACAGCGTTTCATCGAGGTCAAGGACCAGCAGGGGTCGGACAGGCGCGGGCAGGCTCAAGGTTCGGGCAGTCTAGCCGCTTCGCTCCCTTTCCCTGCGCTGCTCTAGAATGCCCGGCATGACCGCCGAACCCGCCCACCGCCTGCCCAGCCTGGAGGCTGCCCTGGACGCGGCGAGCAATCCGCGTGCGCCTGCCGGAGAGCTGGCGACCCTGGCGGCCCACCCGGACACGCGGGTGCGTGCCGCCGTGGCCGCCCACCCCAACACGCCGCCGCACCTGCTGGGGCTGCTCGCGGAGCGCTTCGCCGCCAAGGTCTTGCACAATCCGGCCCTGACCCTGCTGCGGCTGGCCCGCCCGCACCTGCTCTCGGAGTTTCCCGATGTGGGCGTGGCGGCGCTGGCGGCCCTGCCTGACGCGCCAGACTGGGTGCTGGACGCGGCCCTGCGGCACGAGAGTGTGAACGCGGTGCTGGCGGTGGCGCGCAGGCCGCAGCTCAGCGAAGCGCGTGTCAGGATGCTCGCGGAGAGCGGGCTGTGGCAGGTGCGCGAGGCGGCCGCCCTGCGCCCGGACCTGCCACCCGATCTGCTCGGCAAGCTCGCCAGCGACGACGACTACGATGTCCGCAAGGCAGTGGCGCTGCGAGACGACGTGCCGGAAGGACTGCTCAGCGGGCTGGTGCACGATTCGCACAGCATGGTCCGGGCGCACGTGGCCCGCCGCCTTGATCTGCCGCTGGCCCTGATCGCGCGCCTGGCAAGCGATACCGACTCCGACGTGCTCTCGGTGCTGGCCCGCCGCCTCGACTTGCCGCCCGCGCTGCGCGAACAACTGATGGACAGTGACGATATCGGCGTGCGGGCCGCCACCCTGCAAGCCTGGGCGGTGCCGGAAAGCTGGCTGCGCCGCGCTGAGCAGGACCCCGAGCCGGAGGTGCGCGCCGCCCTGGCCCACCGCCCCAACCTGGGGCCGGAAACCCTGCTGCGTCTCGCGCACGACGAGGCCGAGCCGGTGCGCCGGGCACTGCTGGAACGCGACGATCTGCCCGACGACGCCGTGATCCGGCTGGCCCACGCACCCGAACAGGACATCCGGCTGCATGTCGCCAGCGCCCTGAACCTGCCCGAAGCGGCCCTGGACGTGCTGATGACCGACGAGGACGCTGCCGTGCGGACGGTGCTGGCGGTGCGCCCCGATCTGGGCGAGGTCCGGCTCTTACAGCTCACCGAGGATGCCAACGCCGAGGTGCGCCGGGCCACCGCCCTGAGTCAGCAGGCCGCAGGGAACGTGCTGACTCGGCTGTGCTCGGACACCAACGCCGGGGTGCGCCGCGCCGCCGCCCTGCACCCGGCCCTTACGCCGGAGCAGCTCGCCCGCCTGGCTGCCGACCCCGACGCAGGCGTGCGCCTGAGCGTGGCCTCGCGCGCCGGGCTGGATAGAGGCCTGCGCGACCAGCTCAGCCGCGACCCCGACCCGCTGGTGGCGCAGGCAGCCGGGCAAGGCGATCAGCAGGCAGCGCAGCACTTTCTGCACCCTTAGAGCGTGTTGTGGCTTCTAGCGCCCTCCGTCTTCAGGGGAACGAGTCGCGGGAGAGGCCAAGGTTGGGCAATGACGTCCGTCCATGACAAGTGGGAGAGCGCAGCGAATGCACACTGAACTGACCCAAGGGACACACTGCTGAGTCCCAATCGCACGCCATTCAGTCTTTAATCTCCCACCTCACTGCCCGTTCCAGACGCCACCGGCATGTTCTCGGTCAGTGGGGCCGCTGCAGAATCTTCGACCAGATGCGGCAGGGCCACGTAAAAAGTCGCGCCCTCGCCCAGTTGACTCTCGGCCCAGACGCTGCCGCCGTGACGCAGCACGATGCGCCGGACGTTGGCCAGCCCGATGCCGCTGCCCTCGAACTCGTCGGCGCGGTGCAGGCGCTGAAAGACCCCGAACAGCTTGTCAGCGTAACGCGGATCGAAGCCCACCCCGTTGTCGCGGACTTCCAGAACCATCTGGGTGTCGGTCTGGCTGGCGCGCAGGCGCACGGTGGGCTGCTCGGCCCTGGCGCTGTACTTCACGGCGTTGCCGAGCAGATTGAGCAGCACCTGCCTGAGCAGCGAAGCGTCGCCGCGCACCTGCGGCAGCTCGCCTACGTCCCACTGCGCTTCCCGGCCCGGCGAACTGAGTTGGAGTTCGGCGATGACCTCAGCCACCAGATCGGTGAGCGAGACCCGACTCTGGCGCATTTCCTGACGGCCCATCCGCGAGAATTCGAGCAGGTCGTCAATGAGCTGGCCCATTCTGGAGGCCGCATCACCGATGATGCCCATGTAGCGCTGCCCACGCGGGCCAAGGCTGCTGCCCGTGTCTTTCTGGAGCAGGTCGGTAAACCCGACGATGTGGCGCAGCGGCGTGCGGAGATCGTGCGAGACACTGTAACTGAAGGCTTCGAGTTCGCGGTTGGCTTCCTCGAGTTCGGTGGTGCGCTGGGTCACCCGCTCTTCCAGGGAGGCGTTGAGTTCGCGCAGTTCTTCCTGGGCCTCGCGCACCCGCCGCGAGAGCTGGGCACTTTCCAGGGCCACGCTCAGGCGGCTGGCGAGTTCCTGGGCCAGTTCCAGGTCGCGGTCACGGACCTTTTGCCGGAAACCCAGCGCCAGCAGCATGGCCTCGTCACCGCCCTGAAGCCGCTTGCCGCCCAGCGGAATCAGCAGCAGGCCCGAGAGGTTACTTTCGAGCAGCGCTTCTCCCTCGACGACCACCGGATCGGTGCTGGTCAGTGCCTGCTGCGCGCCCGCGACCACGTCAGGGTGCGAGAGCAGCAGCACCTCTCGCACATGCCCGCGCACCTGGCTGATCGGCGAGGCCAGATGGCCCGAGGCGTACTTGATCCACAGCGCCGAGAGCGACGTGAAGCGCTCATTCATCAGACTCAGGGCGGCGCGCAGGCCCGGCACGCCGCTGTCGGGCATCAACCCCTCGCCGCCGATGAGCTGCCCGCTGATGGCCGCGATGAGCCGCGAACTCCACTCGGCATACACCTGATCGTCGATGTCGGTGCTGGTGCCGACCCATTCGAGCAGCTGCCCCTGCCCGCCGTGAATGGCGACGCTGCGGGTCACGAAGGTGTGGTAGGTGCCGCCTGCGCCAAGCAGGCGATGCTCGAATTCGAACGGGTCGTGGCTGCCCAGCGCCTGCGCCCAGCGGCGACTGAACTCCGGGCGGTCGTCCGGGTGCACAGCGTCCAGAAAACGGCCCCCGGCACGCTCCCCGCCCACATAATCGTGCCAGCGGCGGTTGAAGTAGGTCGGCTGGCCCTGCGCGTCGGTCAGCCACACCACCTGCGGCATGCCTTCCAGCACGCCCCGGTAGCGCTCCTCGTTGTGCAGGGCCAACCGCTCGGCTTGCAGGCGGTCATGCACGTCACTGACCGAGAAAACCCACTCGCTGACCTGTCCACCCGCATCCAGAATCGGTGCGCCCACCAGCACGAAGTAGCGGTAGGCAGTCTCCACCTGTAGTCTCAGCTCCAATACCATCGTCTGAGCACTGCGGCTCGACGCTTGCCAGGCACGCTCCAGGGCCGCGCGGTCTTCCGGGTGCAGCACGTCGCGGATCATCGCCTCGCCGAACATCTGCTGGTACTTGACGTTGCGGTAGGCCACCTCGTCGCCGTTGCTGGTGACCCACAGCGGATACGGCACGGCTTCCAGCACGCCCTGGTAGCGCCGCTCCCCGGCCTTGAGGGCGCGCTCGGCGTCGATGCGCTCGCTGATATCGTGGATGACCTCGAGCTGTCCGATGACCTCGCCGCGCTCGTTTCTGACGGCGCTGCGCTGCATCTCGCCGTAGAAGCGCTGCCCGTTGCGGCGGCGGTAGACGGTGGTGACGCGCTCCAGGGACGTGCTGCGGTCAATGCGCCCATCGGCATGCAGGGCGGCGATGCTCTGGCCGCGCAGATCGTGCGGCGCGTAGCCGAACTGATGCTCCAGCGCGTCGTTGGCGTAGAGCACCAGATTGTTGGTGTCGGTAAAGACGGCGGTGTCGTGCATCGAGCGGAAGATCGCCTCGAACTCGGCCCGCGCCCGCTCCAAGCTGGAGCGCGACAGGGCCAGCGAGCGGCTGATGTCCTCGGCGCGCAGCCGGGCGCGGACCTGGGCCTGAAACAGCAGGGCGGCGAGGCTGCCGACCAGCGCGCCCGCCAGCAGCACCAGCCAGGGCGCAGCGGCAGCCCAGTCGCGCCCGAAACTGGCCAAAGCGGCGTGGGTCACGGTCCAGGTGCGCCCCGCCACCTCGATGCGCGAGGTATCCTCGAAAGCTGCGCCCGGAGTGACGCCGCCGTAGAGCAGCGACGGGCCGTCAGTGATCTGGAGTTCGAGGTTGAGGTTGGCGGCCCGGCGCTGTTCGCCGCGCAGACTGCTCACCAGATCGCTGAGGCGCACCGGCACGTAAACGAAGCCGTACAGCGCTCCGCCGCGCGCCACCGGCAGGTACAGGATCACGGCGGGCTGAGCCGCCCCCAGATCGTCGACGAGTTGCAGCGGCGCGGTGGCCACCGGCTGGTTGAGGCGGCGGGCCTCATCGATGGCGGCCCGGCGCAGCGGCTCACTGTACATGTCGTAACCCAGCACGGCGGGCGTGTTGCTGCCGGGCGGCTCGGAAAAAGTCACCGGCACGTGATTGCCCGCAGTAGCCGGATACACCGTGAAGGTCGGTAAGCTGCGGCGCTGGTCCTGGGTGTAGATGCTCAGCAGGGTGGGCGGCACCCAGCGGGCAAAGCCCAGGAGGCGTGCGCCGGGCAACCGCTGCGGCAGATTGAGATCCTGGACATAGCGCCCGAAGGTGGCCCGGTCGATGTCGGCCCCAGTGCTCCACAGCGCCCGCGTGGAGATCATCACGTTGACGTAGCTGTCGAGCCGCCGCATCAGGCTGGCGTCGAAGGTCGCCACCTCGCGCTGAAAGCGGGCGCGCTGCTGCTCGGCCACAAAATAGCCCACCAGCGCCGCCAGAACCGCCGAGAGCAGCAGCGCCAGCAGCAGCACCACCAGCGGCGTGATCCGCAGGGCCAGGCGAGGTCGGGGCAGCCGGGCAACGCTCACAGCGGCGCTCCCCGGTCCAGCCCGTGCAGGCGCAGGGCATCCAGAAAGACCTTGATCCCGATTTCACAGCCGGTCCAGGCGATGAAGGCCAGCCGTGCCTGCTGGGCCAGCATCCCCAGACCATTCTCGGCGCGCAGGCCAGCGGCGCGGGCCTCGCGCATCATTCGGGTCTCGGCGGGCTTGTAGACCATGTCGTAGACGAGCGCAGAGGGCGGCAGGGCAGCGAAGTCGAAGTCCAGCAGTGGCGTCTGATCCGGGTCGTTCAGTCCTGCGCTGGAGGCGTTGACGATCAGCGACACCTGCTCCCAGGAGACGGCAGCCCGGTCCAGCGCCTGGCCACCCAGCGCCGCCGTGAGTGAGCGTGCCCGGTCCGGGGTGCGGTTGACCACGAACACTTCCCGCTGCCGAAGCCGCAGGGCGTAGACAGCGGCCCGCGCCGCACCGCCCGCGCCCAGCACCACGGCGGGGCCGCCTGCATCGCCCGCGTCCGACAACGCCGCCGCCAGCCCTGGCGCGTCGGTGTTATCGCCGTGCAATTGACCGCCCACATTGATGACGGTATTGATGGCCCCGATGGTCCGCGCTGCGCCGCTGAGCGAGTCCATATAGGCAACTGCCGTTTCCTTGTGGGGAATGGTGAGATTCGCGCCCAGCACGCCCTCGACGCGCAGCGAGGCGAGCGCCTGGCCCAGTTCGGCAGCACTGACCCAGCGGGCGCTGTATTCGCCTGCCAGGCCGCAAGCCGCAAAGGCCGCGTTGTGCATCACCGGGGATAAAGTATGAGACACCGGATCGGCGAATAGGTATGCCTGCACCGGACGACCTGCCGGTTTGGCCTTCTCCCTCATCACAGCTCTCAGTCTAGCGGGCTTTGGCTGCCCGGCGTAGGCTCCCCGGCACAGGGCATTGCTTCACCCTCCTGTCAGAATGCGGGACGCGGTGAGGGAAAGGCAGAATGTAGACCAGGGCACGGCCCCGCCGACAGATGCAGCGGAAAATGACAGGCATCAGAAACGCCCATCCTGTCCGCTTCCCCCCGCCGCGTACCGGGGGGCTTTTTGCCGCCTGAGCCTCTCAGGCCAGGATCTGGCGACGCTACCCGCCTCCCTGCTGCCCGTCACCCTTCACGCCCGTTTCGCCGCCCAGGCGGCCAGGAGCCATTTTGAACGAACAGACGCTGATCACCGCCCAGATTCACCTCAACTCGCCCGAGGAAGCGCTCCATCTGCTCGGCACCAGCGACAGCAATCTGCGGCGCATGCGCGAACGCACGCCTGCGCGCCTCACCGCACGCGGCGACACCATCAGCGTCAGCGGGCAGGACGCGGGCCAGGTGGCCGCCGCCGAGCGCATGATCAAGGACGCGCTCGAACTGGTGCGCGGCGGGCATGAGCTGACGCCCGAAGCGGTGGACCGCATCGCCAACCTGAACGGCGAGGGCCGCAGCCTGGCCGCCGAGACCAGCAGCGCGCCGAGCCTGCCGCGCGGCATCAAGCCCAAGACGCCGGGCCAGAAGGTGTACCTCGAAAAAGTAGAGACGAGTGACATCACCTTCGGCATCGGCCCGGCGGGCACCGGCAAGACCTACCTGGCCGTGGCGATGGCCGTCAACGCCCTCAAGGCCAAGAAGGTCAAGCGCATCATCCTGACCCGGCCCGCCGTGGAAGCCGGAGAAAAGCTGGGCTTCTTGCCAGGCGACCTCCAGGCCAAGATCGATCCTTACCTGCGCCCGCTCTACGACGCCCTCTACGACATGCTCGATCAGGAGAAGTTCGAGTCCTACCTGACCAGCGGCGTGATCGAGGTGGCCCCGCTGGCATTCATGAGAGGAAGGACTTTGAACGACGCCTTCGTCATTCTCGACGAGGCCCAGAACACCACCGGCGAGCAGATGAAGATGTTTCTGACCCGCATGGGCTTCTCCAGCAAGGTGGTCGTGACCGGCGACGTGACCCAGATCGATCTGCCGCGCCACGTCACCAGCGGGCTGGCAATTTCCAAGCGTATCCTCAGCCAGATCGAGGGCATTGCCTGGCATGAATTCACCGACGTGGACGTGGTGCGCCACCCCCTGGTCGGCAAGATCATCCGGGCCTATGAGCAGGCCGAGAATGCCGAGCAAGACAAGCGAGCGGCGCGCCGGGGCGACCTCCAGAGCCTGCCGGAAAACGAAAGGGACAACCAGCAGGGCTGAGCCGGGGGCAGAGCCGCAAACCAAGCCTCAACCTGGCCTGCGTAAACGCCAGGTCAAGGGAAGACTCAGCGCCCAGACGCTAGGCTGAGCGCCACAGGAGGGCCTTTTTATGACCGATAACCACGGTATCAATTCCGACGCACCCAAACCGCAAGACCTGCCCGAAGCGCCCGAGCATGCCCAGAAAAAGGGCCTGGACGCCCACGACGTCGAGGAGATCGGCAGCATGATCACCTCCGACCCGCCCAGCAGCAACATGGGCGAGAGCAGAGAAGACGAGGACTGAGCTGCCCCTCGACAAGCACAGAGCAGGAGCGTCCGGGGCAACTCGGGCGCTCTCTTTTCCGGTGGACACCGCGCTGGTTGGCACGGCCATCCGGCAACTTTGAAAGGCCCCGCCGCATACTGACCTTGATGCTGACATGCTGACGCGCCCGCTGCTGCTTGCCTGCCTGCCCTGGACGGCGCTGGGCTGGCAGCCCTGGTGGCTGTGCCTGCTCCAGAGTGGAGCAGTGGCCTTCACCGTCAGTCGCCGGGAGCGCGCCGCCCTGCCGCCGGGGTCTTTGTTCGTCAGCCTGCTGCTGCTGGCCCTGCTGGGGACACTGACACACTGGCCCGATCTGAAAAGCGCGGCCCTGACCTTCGTGGTGACCGGACCTCTCTCGCTGCTGCTGGCAGCAGGCATCGGCGGCGCGCAGCAGGGGCAGCGCTGGGCGCTGGCGATCCCGGCGGCCCTGCTGCTGCTCGGCCCCACCTGGCTGGGCGTCCTGGGGCTGCTGCTCGGCGCGCTGGGACTGGGCGGCCCGGACCGTCAGGCGGAGTCGGGGCTGAAACCGCAGGGCAGGCCAGGTCTGGGCTGGCCCATGCTGCTGACCGCCGCAGTGGCGCTGCTGACTTTTGCCCTGCTGCCCCGGCCTGCCCTGCCCCACCTGGACCGCACCCCGATTGACGTCGTCCAGCGGGTGCCCGACGCGCCAGCGTCGGTGCGTCCACCCGCCCAAAATCAGGTCGGCAAGCCCAGGGCCGCGCCCCGGCTCGCCCCGGACCGCAGCCTGCAAGCCTTGCTCGACGCCTCCAGCCTGCCGCTGCTGGGTATGGCACTGTTGTGCCTGGCGGTGCTGTGGCGGATGCGGCCAATCAAAGGCCAGCCGCTGAAGTGGTGGGCACTGCTGCCCATTGTGGGACTGCTGGCAGCGGCAGGACTCTTCGTTCTGGGTCTTCTCCTTCAGCCGCAGCCGCTCTACCGGGTGGTGGGGCGCATCGTCGAACCGGCGGCGAGGCAGGTGACCCCGGCGGGTGGCGGAGCCGGGCGGCAGACCGCGCCCCTGCCACTGAACCTGCCGACCTGGCTGATCTGGACGGTGGCGGCACTGAGCTTGCTGCTGCTGCTGCTCATTGCCTGGGCCGTGCTGCGGCTCAGGGAACTGCCGGACGACACCGACGGCCCTGCGTTGACGGACCCCCCAGACGGCCCCACTGACGCGCCGACGGGCCGGGTGCGGGCGGCCTACGCCGCCACCCTGCATGTGCTGGCCCATCACGGTCTGAGCCGCCTGACCAGCGAAACCCCCGACGAACTGCTCAGCCGCGCCGCCGTTCGCTGGCCCGAGGCCGCCGCGCCGCTGGCACAACTGACCGGGGCCTATTCCCCGGTGCGCTACGGTCAGGCCGCCGACGAAAGCCAGGCCGAGGCTGCCGAGCACAGCGCCGCCGAGGTGCAGTCTCTCCTCGACGCCTCCCCCGTTCCCGACTTCCCCCTTCCGAGGTACCCATGACTGAGCCCGCTCAACCGTCCGATCTGCAAGCCTGGGCCGAGCGCCTGGAAAGCAACGTGGCCCGCGTGCTGGTGGGCAAACAGCAGGTGACCCGGCTGGCCCTGGCCGCCGCCCTCGCGGGCGGACACCTGCTGCTCGAAGACGCCCCCGGTACCGGCAAGACCATGCTGGCCCGCGCCCTGGCGGCCTCGCTGGGCCTGGTGTTCAAGCGGGTGCAGTTCACGCCCGATCTGCTGCCCAGCGACGTGACCGGCGTGAGCGTGTACCGGGGGGGCGAGTTCAGCTTCGTGCCGGGCCCGATCTTCACCGGGATACTGCTGGCCGACGAGATCAACCGCGCCACCCCCAAAACCCAGTCGGCGCTGCTGGAGGCGATGGGCGAGGGGCAGGTCACCGAGTCGGGCGTGACGCACCGCCTGGAGCAGCCGTTTTTTGTGATGGCGACCCAGAATCCGGTGGAACACGAGGGCACCTACCGCCTGCCGGAAGCGCAACTCGACCGTTTTCTGATGCGGCTCTCGGTGGGCTATCCGGCGCTGGAGGAGGAGGTGGCGCTACTCGCACGCCTGCAAGGTGTCCACCCGATTGGCACGCTGGAGGCGGTGGGCACGCCCCAGGAACTGCTGGCCGCCCAGGCTGCCGCCCGCCGAATTTATGTCGATGAGGAAGTGCGGCGCTACATCGCCCGGCTGACAGCGGCCACCCGCGCCCACCCCCAGGTGCTGCTGGGGGCCGGACCGCGCGCCAGCCTGGCCATGCAGGGCATCGCCCAGGCGCTGGCTGCCCTCGCAGGCCGGACCTACGTGCTGCCCGACGATGTGAAGACAGCGGCTCCCTTTGTGCTGGCCCACCGCCTGAGCCTGGGCACCGAGGCGCGGCTGCTGGGCATCAGGGACGTGCAGGTGGTCGGGGAGGTGCTGGCCAGCGTGCCAGTACCAGCTGAAACCGTGCCCGCCCGCCCGTGATCGTCGACCCGTGGACCCTGGCCTGGCTCGCTGTGCTGCTCTTGCTCGTGGGCCTGATCTGGGCCGCCTACCGGCAGCCGCCCAAATTGGAACTGAGCCGCGAACTGCCGCCAGCAGGTTTCGTGGGCCGTCCGCTGCCCTACCGGGTGACGGCGCAGCTGCGCTCGCGGCTGCCACTGCGCTACGTCATAGAAGACGCGCCGCCGCTGCGGATCATCGCGGACAGGCAACTACGCTGGGGCGGCTGGCTGTGGCACTCGGGCGCAGCGCAGCTCAGCGGCGAGGTCAACCTCAACACGCGCGGCGAGTACCACTGGCCCGATACCGTGCTGCGCTGGGCCGATCCATTCGGGCTGTTCTGGCGCAGCGTCCGGCTCAACTTTCCCACCCGGCTGGAAGTCTATCCTGGCGTTCACGGGCTGCGGCTGCCCGATCTGCTGCGCCCGCTGCTCTCGGAAGGCGCGCTCAGCCGCACGCTGGGCCTGGACGACCCGCTGAGTCTGCGCGGGGCGCGGCCCTACGTGCCGGGCGACCCGCCGGGCCGGATTCACTGGCGGCTCTCGGCGCGCAGCGGCGAACTGACCGTGCGCGAACTGGAGCGCACCGCCAGCAGCCGCCTGATGGTGTACCTCGACCCGCGCGGCGACGCGGTGTTCGCGGAGAGCGCCGTGCGCCTGGCGGCCAGCCTGGTCCAGGAAGCGCTGCACCTCGATCTGCCGGTCTCGCTGAGCACGCCGGGCCACGCGACACCTTCAGGCCGCACCCCTCAGGCACTCCGGGCGGCGCTCTCGCGGCTGGCGACCTTGCAGCCGCTTTCCCCCGGCGAGGCCCTACCCAACATGGCAAGCGAGTTGACCTTTCAGGCGGCGGGCAGCAACCTGATCGTGCTGACCCAGCGCGCACCCACCGATCTGCTGACGGCGGCGCTGCGGGCCAGGACCAGCGCCAAACGGGTGGTCGTGGTGGTCATGCCGGAGGGCTTCTATCTGGAGCCTGGCGAGTCGCCGCGCCGCCAGTGGGCGGGCCTGCCGGACAGCGTGCGCGACCTGGAAAGGCAGGCGGGCGTGCTGGCCGACGCCGGGGTGCTGGTGTTCGTGCTGCGCGGCAACCAGAGTGTGCTGCGGCTGGCATGAGTGCGCGGAGCAACGGTTGCGGACACCGGCGCTAAGCGCCTTGCAGCGGTCCATACGCCCGCGTCAGATCACGGGTCAGGACGCCGAGGTGCAGGGCGTCGCCTTCCGAGCGCCGCACCCGCAGATCGTCGTCCAGCAGTACCAGGGCCACCACCTTTCCTGCCGCGTGGCGGATGTGCAGGTGCTTTTCGCCGCGCAACTGGGCTTGGTCGGCACGGCCCAGCAACGCCCACGCCCCGTCGGTATCGGTGAGGCCGAGTTGCTGCTCCGGCACGGCCAGGCGGAACAGTTCGTCTTCCAACCAGGCCACCACGTCGGGTCGGCCCCCGATCAGGCCTTGCCGGATGGCGGGTTCGGGTGAGTTGAGGGGAATCCTGCCGCCGCCGCGCCGGGTCACGCTTCCGCCCGCCGCCTGAATGAGCGCCATACCCGCCGCGATGTCCCACTCGCTTCTGGGCGACATGGTAAACGTCGCGTCGGCCTCGCCCGCCGCAATCAGCGCCAGCTTGAGGGCGATGCTGCCCGACGGAAGCATCTGCGGCAGCGGGTAGCGGTGCAGTTCGCGCTTATGTTCGGTATCCGAGACGGCGATCAGGAATTCGGCGGGCAGGCGAGCGCTGAACCCGGCGCGCTCACCGTTCCTGGTTAGGCCCTCCCCCACCACACCGCTGTAAAGGGCCTGCCGGGCAGGTGCATTCACCACACCCAGCACCGCCTCGCCCTCCACCGCCAGGCCGATACTGACCGCAAAATCGGGGGTACCGTCCACGTACTCTGTGGTGCCGTCAATCGGGTCGATGATCCAGACCCGGCGTTTGCTGAGGCGCTCGGCGGTGTCGGTGAGTTCTTCGGACAGAATGCCGTCATCCGGAAAGGCCGCCCGCAGTCCGGCCACGATCAGTTCGGACGCCTCGGTATCGGCCACCGTCACTGGGTCGTCCTTGGAGGTCTTGTAGTCCACCTTGAATCCGGCGGCGCGGTGTCTGAGCAGGAGTTCTCCGGCCTGACGGGCGAGGGCCTCGGCGATCTGGCGTTCATGGGCGTAGGTCATCGTCTGCAGCATACCCACTCCCCTAGCTTTGCGGCTTGCTTGTGGCCGCCGCACGCCGCTACACTACGCCTCAATGTACGGCTCCCTGCGTTTTGCCGACAATCTGAATGACGATCCCCGCTAGGGGACGCCCGCGACCGTTGACCGCGCCCCCGACTTCCCCACGGAGTCGGGCTTTTTTTGCTTTACGAGGAGTCCAGATGACCACTTCAGAATCGGCCCAGCCCGCTGCCCCATCCACCAGACTTCCCCGCACCCTCACCCGCGACCTCGGCCAGCATGACGGCCAGCCGGTCCGCTTGCAGGGCTTCGTCCATGCCCGGCGCGACCTCGGCGGGGTGCAGTTCGTGGTGCTGCGCGACAAATCCGGCGTAGCCCAGTGCGTCGGCTCGGGGCTGCATCTGCCCCTGCCCGAGAGCAGCGTGGAGATTACCGGCACGGTCAAGGCCCACAAGAAAGCGCCTGGCGGCTTCGAGGTGCAGGTCGGGAGCATGAAGGTGCTGTCGGCGGCGACCCAGGCGTCTCCGCTGGAAATTCCCAAGATGGAGTGGAACGTCAATCCCGAGACCATGCTGGATTACCGCTACGTGTCGGTGCGCGGCCTGCGCGAACGGGCGGCGCTCAAGGTGCAGGGCGAGATCGTCTACGCCTTCCACACCTACCTGCGCGGCCAGGGTTTCACCGAGATCAGCACGCCCAAGATCGTCTCGGCGGGCGCGGAGGGCGGCGCGAACCTCTTCAAGCTCGACTACTTTGGTGAGCAGGCCTACCTGGCCCAGAGTCCGCAGCTCTACAAGCAGATCATGGTGGGCGTCTTCGAGCGCGTCTACGAGGTGGCCCCAGTCTACCGCGCCGAGGAACACGCCACCAGCCGCCACCTCAACGAGTACCTGTCGCTGGACGTGGAGATGGGCTTTATCGACGACGAGGAAGACGTGATGAACCTGGAAAACGGTTTCATGACGTTTGCGATGGAGCGCCTTCGCGAGAGCTGCGCCGCCGAGTTCGAGCTGCTGGGCGCGACCATTCCCGAGGTTCCCAGACATATTCCGCGCATCACGCTGCTGGAGGCCAGAAAGCTCGTCACCGAGAAGTTCGGGCATCAGGTGGGCGGCAAGGACCTCGACCCGGAAGCCGAGCGCTTGCTGTGCCAGCACTTCTCCGAAACCGAGAACAGCGACTTCGTGTTCGTCACCAAATATCCGCGCGCGGCCCGGCCCTTCTACACGCACGCTGACCACACCGAGGACGGCAGCCTCAACCCCGACCTGACACGCGGCTTCGACCTGCTGTTCCGGGGCATCGAGATCACCTCCGGCGGCCAGCGTATCCACGAATATCAGATGCTGATGAACTCGATCGACGCCTACAAGATGAACCGCGAGGCCATGAGCGGCTACTCGGAAGTCTTCAAGTACGGCATGCCCCCGCACGGCGGCTTCGCGATCGGGGCCGAGCGCCTCACCGCCAGACTGCTGGGCATCGCCAACGTTCGCTACGCCCGCGCCTTCCCGCGCGACCGCAACCGCCTGACACCCTGAAGGCGGGCGAGGGCGGCGCACTCGGAATTGTAAGAGAACATTAAGGCTGGGCTGCTTATTCTGGCCGCACTTTGCAAGGAGTGGGTGGTCGCCGGGCGCTTCATGACCCGCTCCCTGTCATGGACTGGCGTCTTTGAAGGAGCAGCTATGAAGCGGTATCTTCCTGCACTCACCTTGTTGGCATGCCTCGGTTTCTCGGCAGCTGTGGCAAGCACAAACACTGACCCCGATATTCTGGTCAACCCGGCAGACTCGCCGTGCAGCAAGATTCGTCTGCGCCTCTGGGAAGCAGACAAATGGATTCTGGACGTTTATCTGTCGCCGGACGGCAAGCACAAGTTCATGCTCGGCAAGGCGTTTCCGAAACTCATCAAAGGCGACGATTACCGGGCCGTCTCCGAGTGTCTGGACTTGAAGAAGGGCGGTTTCTCCAATTCCGGGGGCCTGAACTTCGTCTACGATGGCCGCACCCTGATCTTCAACTTCAACAGCAGCGGCTACGCCATCAGCCGGGGCGGCGTGCGCTGAGAACCTGAACCAGGTTAAATCAGTACCTGAAAAACACCAGTTCGCCGGGCACCTGGGACGGAATCACCCGCGCGGTGGGGGCGCTGAGGGCCTGGGCAAGTTCGCGCGCCTCGGCCAGATATGCCGCATAAGGCACCTCGCCCGCCTGACGCGCCGGGGCCGGAACATCAAACAGGCCGGGCAGCGGCTGATCTGCCGGGTGGGTCCAGGTGCCGGTGTGCCAGTCCACGTCGTAGAGCGGCACAAAGCGCTCGCCGTAATCGGCCACAAATTCCAGGGCGTCGAGCATGAAACCGAACTCGGCCTCGCTGGTCCAGGGCGCGAAGTTCAGCCGTGTCCAGCCGGGCTTGAGACCGTCAAACCCGCCCAGCACGCAGGACAGGTAGCGCTCGCTGGTCGCGTCGTCGATGTTCAGCAGCGCGTGACCGTAGGGACCGGCGCAGGCGCAGCCGCCACGCGACTGGATGCCGAACAGGTCGTTGAGCAGCCGCACTACGAAGCGGGGGTGCAGCACAGCCTCGCTGCCGCTGCGGATCAGAAACGACAGCACCGCCAGTCTCGGCTCGTCGAGGTTGCCCAGCAGGCGAATGTTGGGATGGCGGCGCAGCCCGGCAATGGCGCGGCCAATCAATTCGTGCTCACGCGCCTGAATGGCGTCGGTGCCCAGCCGTTCCTTGGCCTTGAACGCCAGGGCCGCCCGGATCTTGCCGAGAATGGCGGGCGTTCCGGCGTCCTCACGCGCTTCCACGTCGGCCACGAAGCGGTGGGTGGTGCGGCTGACGTAACTCACCGTGCCGCCGCCCGCCGTTGTAGGTGCGCCCGCCGGGTACAGGTGCGTCTGGAAGCACAGCAGGCCCGGCGTCCCGGGGCCGCCCGCGAATTTGTGCGGGCTGAGAAACACCGCGTCGTAGCCATCGGGGCGTCCGGGCCGCATGTCGATCGGCACGTAGGGCGCACAGGCGGCAAAGTCGAAGAACGCCAGGGCACCCTGGGCGTGCAGGAGCCGGGCCAGGGTACGGGTATCGGTCAGGTGACCAGTCACGTTGCTGGCGGCGCTGAACGACCCGATCTTGCGCCGGGCACGGTACTCCGGGGCCTTGAGCAGCACCCGCAAGGCTTCGAGATCAACGCCGCCCCTGGGACACAGCGGTACTTCCACGACCTCGGCCAGGCTCTCGCGCCAGGTGACCTCGTTGCTGTGGTGCTCGTAGGGCCCGACGAAGACCACTGGGCGCTCGGCGAGCGGGGTGGCCTGCCGCAGGCGCTCCAGCAGGGCCGAGGGCGCGGCCAGGCCCAGGATCTCCTGAAGGCGCTTGACCGCCGCCGTGCTGCCCGACCCACACCACAGCAGTGTGCAGCTTTTGTCTGCGCCGAGCTGGGTCTTGACATACTCGCAGGCGTCGTGGGCCAGACGGGACGTGATGGCCCCAGTGGCCGAGTCCTCGGTGTGGGTGTTGGCATAGAGCGGCAGGACCCGCTCGGCCAGGAAGGTTTCAGTGGAGCGCAGGGCACGCCCCGAGGCGACGTGATCGGCGTAGGTCACGCGGCGGTCACCGAAAGGCGTCTGAATCACCGCGTCCTGACCGATCAGGTCACTACGAAATTCCGCGAAGGGGTCCATCTCTGTAGTGTAGGCTTCCTGACTGGGGCGTCAAATGGGCGGGGCCGCAGGTCTGGTTGTGTCCACCCTTCAGTGGTCGGTCGTGAGGTCGTTCAGGGCGTCGTCACTCAGCAGCATTAAGAGCCTATCCGGAAAGTCCGGGCATTGAGAGCCGAAAGGCTGCCCACAACGTGATTTTTAGCTTTATCACTTCCGAATGAGCAGCGAAGTGCGAGTAAAGCGTCCCAGAGCGGCTTTCTAGACATTGTCTCGTTATTTTCCGGATAGGCTCTAAGGTCAGCAGCGTCCACAGCCGGGTCAGGCGCGGTCATTGCCAGGGATGCCGGGCCCGCCAGGCGCTTTGCAGCAAGGCGCAGCTCCCCCGGTGCCGAACCCACCGGCACGCAACCACTCGGCATGGCCCCACTCAAAACCGGGCCATCCAGAAGAGGCCCAGCCCCGCCGCCGCCAACCCAGCCGCCGTACCAGCAATAACAGAGCAGGCACGCCCCCGGTACAGAGCGCCGGAGTGGGCAGCTGGCGGCTGCCACCCAGCGTCACGGCGCGTTCCTTATGCAAGCGGCCACAGCGGCGCAACCGGGAGTGGCGTCACCAGGGTTGTGACATTTTCGACCTGACTGACCCTATCTTGCCATTTCTCGCATAATTTTTGAAGTGCCATCATCCCACAGGCAGAAGAGCGGGCGTCCAGCTGGAGAGCCTGAACGCCTGTAGAGGGTAAAAAGTTGACGGCGGGGTTTAGGGATCACGGTGAAAGCGGCGGCGAAAGCGCTGGTTCAGGGCTTGCAGGCGCTCGGCCACTGCCAGTGCCCCGGCGTCGTGGATGATGTGGCCGCCGCGCGAGGCCGCCCCAATCACCAGACCCGCCGACACCAGCACCAGATTCTTGATGATGTACTGCCCCTCCAGCGTCGGCACCAGCGGAAACACGTTGAATGTCTCGTGGCGGAAAAACAGCAGTGGCAAAAACGTCCCGGCCATCTGCGTCAGTAGCAGCAGCACGGTCAGGCGCAGAAAACGGCCCGAAAGCAGGCCCAGCCCGATGGCACATTCCCAGGTCGCCAGCAGCGGCAAGCTGACGGCGGGCGGCACCAGGCCAAAACTCAGCACCGTGATGGTGTGGGTGGCCAACTCCTGCGCCACGCTGACGCCGGGAAAAAACTTGAGCACCCCGAACCAGAAGAACACCACGCCCAGCGACAGCCGCAGCAATGTGATGCCGTGCAGCGCCCACCAACCGATCATCCGGTCTTCGATCAGCCTGAGTTTCCAGGCGAATTCATTGAGAGCCGCCGAACTCGGACGGCGATTTGATTCATCCGGCAAAAAGCTGGTGCTCAGGCTTCCTCTGGTGCGTTTGGCGCGGTTCATAATGACCTCCGGAGCTTCTTTTGATGAACGGCGGCTTCTTTTTTCTTCTCTTGCCTGTATGTACGCAGTCAGGCAATCTTTAGATGTGGCCGCTGATTTCGGGCGGCAGGCCGTGTGCTAGCCTGACCCGCATGCCGGTGTACGTCGTCGATAAACCGCTGAACCTGACTTCGCACGATGTGGTGGGCCGGGCGCGGCGACTGCTCCAGACCCGGCGGGTGGGCCACACGGGCACCCTCGATCCGCTCGCCAGCGGTGTGCTGGTGCTGTGCGTGGGCGATTCCACCAAGCTGGTGCAGTTCATGGAGCGCGACAGCAAGGACTACCTGGCTCTGATCAGCCTGGGGGCGGCCACCCCGACCCTCGACGCTGAGGGGCCGATTCTGGAGCGCGCCCCGGTACCGGACTTCAGCGCCGGGCAGGTGCGCTCGGTTCTCTCGGCCTTCGTCGGCCCGCAGGAGCAGGTGCCGCCGCAGTACAGTGCCCTACAAGTCGGCGGCGTGCGTGCCTACGCGGTGGCCCGCGCCGGAGGGCAACTCGATTTACCGGCCCGCCACATCACCATTCACGAACTGACGTTGCTCGGCCAGTATGCCGACCTCAGCGCCGCGCCGCGCACCTTCGCGCCTGGCCCGGACGGACGCTGGGCCGGGAGCGACACTGGCCTGAATGTCAGTCTGCCGCCCGCGCTGGGCGATTTTCCCACGCTGCTCGTCTGGGCGCGGGTGGGCAGCGGCACCTACCTGCGTTCGCTGGCCCGCGATGTGGGCGCGGCGCTGGGCGTTCCGGCGCACCTGGCCGGGCTGATCCGCACCCGCGCGGGCCGCTTCGAGCTGTCGCAGGCGACCACGCTCGACCTGATCGGCGAGGCGGCGGGCCTGCCCGATCTGAGCGCCCTGCCGCTGCCGATCATCGATGCTGCACCCGAACTGGCCCTGCATCTGCGCCAGGGCAAACGCCCCGCCGACCCCCGCCAGGGCCGCTTCGCCGTGCTGCTCGGCGGCCAACTGGTCGCGGTGGTTGACGGCGACGGCGAGCGCCTGACCGTGGTGCGGGCCTGGGCCTAGCACCCTGAGCGCGACGGTGGTGGCGGCCATTGAGTACAGCGTTTGGCGCTTTCCACGCAAGGCATAACAACTGACCGAATGCTGTTTCTTCACTGGCGCTGGAGCGGTCACACGGGAAAAGAGTCCAGGGGCACCCGGCCGGCCTGGACTTTGCAATGGGTTTTGACGTTTGGACCCTGGCCTGAGTGCAGCCTTCAAGAAACGACGGTACGACCATACCTACGCCGAACTGCTCCCAGCGCCCTTTCCACGTCCTGTGTATCACTAACTGGACGCTGCTCTGAAACGGCTTTTACAGTGCCTGCATTTACAACGTCTGGGCCAGAATGGGCGTGGTCGTCGGCTGCGGGCTGCCACTGGGCGGCTCCACGCTGACAGCCAGCGTCACCGGCCCACTCAGCGGCGCGCTCAGAAAGCTGCGGCCCTTGAAGACGCCCAGCGATGCGGGGGCCTTGCCGACCACCTGCCAGGCCTGGTACGCCCTGCCCTGCGGCGCGGCGGCGACCAGCAGCACGAAGGCGCGGCCATCTTTGAGGCGCACCGCCGTGCCCAGCGGCTGGCCTTCCTTGGTCGTCAGCGCCGTGCTGAC
This sequence comes from Deinococcus rubellus, assembly GCF_025244745.1. Classification (NCBI taxonomy): domain Bacteria; kingdom Thermotogati; phylum Deinococcota; class Deinococci; order Deinococcales; family Deinococcaceae; genus Deinococcus; species Deinococcus rubellus. The sequence goes on along the minus strand of NZ_CP104213.1, from coordinate 1,627,713 downwards.
CGCGCCCGGCTGGGTCTGATAATCGGCCAGTTGCCGCTCCGGAGTGGTATTCAGACGCGGCAGGATCAGCACGGCGGCCACGGCGGCGGCCAGCGCAGCGGCGGCCAGCCAGCCGAGATACGGCGAACGGGACGGCGCGGCCAGCGGTAGATTTGCCGGGGCTGGCGCGGCAGGCTGAGTCTGGATGGACTGATTCTGATCCGGCTGGATCTGTGCGACTTGGATCTGTGCAGCTTCGATCTGAGCGGGCTGCGCCTGTGCCTGGTCAGCCCGCACCCGCTGAAGCAGACGCTCGGCGCTGCCCGCAGGCACGGGGGCTGGATCGGCCAGGGCAGCCAGGGTGTCTTGCAGGGCGCGCAGCTCAGCTTGCCAGGCCGGTTCAGAGGTCAGGCGGCGCTCGACGCTGGCTGCTTCTACGCCGTCCAGCAAGCCGAAGGCGTAGAGACTGAGCTGATCTTGCCACTCGGTTGATTCGGATTCATTCGGCATCGTGCTGACCTCCTTTAGAGGAAGTGTTGGTGCGGAGCGTGTCGGGGGCCGGGGCCACCGATGTTTCCAGGTGAACGCGCATCTGGGCGAGTGCCCGGCGCAGGTAGGTTTTGATACTGCCCAGCGGTATGCCGGTGCGCTCGTTGAGTTCACTGTGCGAGAACCCCTGATAAAACGCCAGCACCACCAGGGTCTTTTCCGGTTCGCCGAGAATATCCACCGCCCGCTGGGCGATCACCTGCTCGATGCGGTCCGGCGCGCTGGTCGGCGCGTCCCACTCTTCGAGGTCCAGACCCGTCTCGGGGCGGTCCCGCAGCGCCTGAAGCATGCGGTTGTGGGCAATCGTGACCAGCCAGGTTTTGACGCTGGCCCGGCCCGGATCGAACCGGGCGGCAGCTTTCCAGGCATTGAAGAAAGCGTCCTGAACGCAGGTCTCCACGTCGTCTTGCTGCCGCAGCATCCGGCGGCCCAGGCCGTACAGATAAGGTGCGTAGCGCCCGTAAAGCGTACTCAGGGCAGCTTCGTCGCCTCCGGCCATCCGGCCCATCAGGACTTCATCAGTATCTTCCACTCGCCATTAAGCTATCACTTCGCCTCCTTTGAGAACGCGGCCCATGAGCTTGTCCACCGGTGCCGGGCGCGGCTGAGGTTGATGCACTTGGGGCTGGCCCGCTTGAGGTCGATCTCCTTGAGATTGACGCGCTTGAGATTGAAAGTCCACCGGATCGGGAGCCTCGATTTCTGCGGGCGGCGACCCCGACGAATCAGCCGGTCCGCGCGGCCTGAGCCGCCACAGCCGCACCATCAAGACCACACCGCCCAGACCCACACCACAGAGTCCACCGATTGCTGCTGTCAACCACAACTCCTGAGCCATAACCAATTCGTCCTTTGCTTCGGCGGCGACGGGTGCGCCGGGGCGGCGGTCAACTCAGGGTCCGGACTGAAGAAATTTCAGCCGGAAGAACAATCAGGCGAGGCCACCCCGAAGAGTCGACCCCGCCCGCTGCCGAGTGCCCAAGGGGGTGGGCGACTCAATAGGTTTTAAGCGTGTCAGACCGATTTGGATGTGGAACCGCAAAGAGGAAATCAGGGTAGGTGGGGAAGTACGTTGCGGGCCACCGAAGGAGAACGGGGAACAGCGAATCTCTGTTTTTAGATGAAATTAAATTTTGTTTGAGGTCGAGCCAAAGTAGGGCAACGAGATTGCCGCTAGACACGAAACCCACCGGGGCATCCGTCTGTCTGCGGGCCTGCCCTGGCCGCTACACTGAACGGATGAAGACCGCCGCGCCCCGTCTGCTCGCTTCCCTGGTGGCGGGCCTGTCCAGCGCCCTGATCATGTACGGCATTTTCCTGTCGGATGGTCGGCCTTTCCCCTACCACAACAGGGTGCCCGACGTGGAACTGGCTTACCGAATGATTCCGCTGGAGCTGTTGATTGGAGCACTGGTGGGGGGACTGGTGTCCTGGCTGTTCGGGCGGCGGCAGGCCAGCGCGCCCCGCAGCGACGTGCAGGAGCGGATGCTTTACCGCTTCGCCTACCGCCAGGGCGGGGTATTCACCCTGCCGGAACTCGAAACCCAGTCGCCGCTGAGCGCCGAGCAGGCCCGGCAGGTGGTCGAGCGCCTGCTTACAGCGGGGCGTCTCAAGCAAGAAGGCGAAACCTACCACCTGAGATGAACCGCGCCCCGGACGCCCTGTTCGACCTGGCCGTCAACCGGGCCGCCAACACCCTGCGCAGCCTGCCCGCTGCCGGGCGCGGGGCGGCCCTCGGCGAGTGGCACGCCCGCACCCGCTTTGCCCGCCGGGTGGCGCTCAGCGAGGTGGTGCGCTGCCTGGAGACGCGGCCCCCCGGCGAATGGCACTGGTCCGGCGGGCCAGAGGGCAAGTGGCAAGTGGGCAAGGCTGCGTTTCCCTAGAGCGAAGTCAGGCCAGCTGCCAGCGCGTCCAGCGCCAGCCCGATGCCCCGGTTGATCTCGCTTTGTGGCAGGTAGGGTAGCAGGGGCCTGCCGGGCGGCTGGAATAAGGCCAGCGTCTCGTCAGCGGGTACGTGAAGAAAGCCGCAGGGCACGCCGGGGCCGAGCTGATGGCGGGCCAGGTACATGGCCTGATTGCACAGGTACAGGCCCGCCGTGTCACTGACATAACCGGGCACGCCCGCTTCCCGCCAGGCGCTCAGAATGGCCCGCAGCGGCAGCGTGCTGAGGTAGGCGTCGGGGCCGCCAGAGCAGAGTTCGCGGTCCTGAAACGACGCGCCCGCGTTGTCGGGAATGCGGAAATCGAGGACGTTCAGGGCCACCCGCTCCAAGCTGAGCTGCACCCGGCCCGCCGCCAGCCCGGTCAGCAGCACGGCGTGGGGCTGAACACGTTTCAGAACCTGCGCCAGCACTTCCGGCATGCTGGCGGCATTGACCGGCAACGCCTGGGTGAAGACTTGCGCGCCTGCGATCTGCTGGTTCCCAAAAGCTGAGAGCGCTGTCAGGGTCGGGTTGCTGGGGTGGTCACCGAAGGCCTCGAAGCCGGTCAGCAGAATGCGGTTCATGCCGTGAGTCTAGCCGCACCGTCTGGCAGCACGGTTAAAGTCGCCGCCCAGCGTTAGCCTGAAGCCATGCCCGAACTGCCCGAAGTCGAGACCACCCGCCGCAAGATCGAGCCGCTCCTGGTGGGCCGCATCCTAACGCGCATCGAACACGACGCGCCGCACAAGTACACCGACACCCACAAAGCCGAGGGCCGCACCGTGACCGGCATCGGGCGGCGCGGCAAGTACCTGCTACTACAACTCGCCGCCCACGAGGCCGCCACCGCTGGCGAGCACAGCGAGGACCTAGAACTGCTCGTTCACCTGGGCATGACCGGCGGCTTCCGGCTGGAAGCGGGGCCGCACACCCGCGTCACGCTGCATACCGACCAGGGTGCAATTTATTTCAACGACGCCCGGCGCTTCGGCAAGGTGGCGGTGGTCCGCAGAGGCGAGTACGCCGCCTTCCCTACCCTGCACAACATGGGGCCGGAGCCACTCTCGGAGGAGTTCAGCGAGGCCGAGTTCGTGAAGGCGGCGGCCAGCGCGGGGGCCGTCAAGCCCTGGCTGCTGTCGCAGAAGCCGGTGTCGGGCGTGGGCAACATCTACGCCGATGAGAGCTTGTGGACAAGCCAGGTGCACCCGGCCCAGACCCGGCTCAAGCCTGCCGAGGCGCGGCGTCTCTACACGGCCATCCGTGAGGTGATGACGGCAGCGGTGGCGGCGGGCGGCAGTACTCTGGGTGACGGCACCTACCGCCAGCACGACGGCGAGGCGGGGGCATTCCAGGTGCAACACCACGCCTACGCCAGAGCAGGAGAGCCGTGCGAGCGCTGCGGCACGCCGATAGCGAAGACCGTGCTGGCCCAGCGAGGAACGCATTTTTGCCCCAGGTGTCAGACCCTCAAGCCGCGCTAACTTGAGCACATGAGCGATTCACCCGACCTCACCGCCCTGCGCGTTTCGTATACCCAGGGCGAACTCCGCCGCGCCGACCTCGCTGCCGATCCGCTGGCACAGTTTCAGGGCTGGTTCGGGTCCGCCCAGCACAGCCAGGTGCGCGAACCCTACGCGCTAAGCCTGGCCACTGCCGACGCTGCCGGGCGGCCCAGCGTCCGCACGGTGCTGCTGCGCGGCGCGGACGAGCGCGGCCTGACCTTCTACACCAATTACGGGTCTCACAAGGGCCATGATCTGGCCACCAACCCGCAGGCCGAGCTGCTGTTCTTCTGGCCCGATCTGGAGCGGCAGGTGCGCGTTTACGGCTCCGCCGAGAAAGTCAGCCTGGAGGAATCGGACACCTACTTTCACAAGCGCCCCCGCGAGTCGCAGCTCGCTGCCCACGCCAGCGACCCGCAGAGCGCCCCAGTTGAGAGCCGGGCGGCGCTGGAGGCCAGGCTCAGCGCTTTGGAGGCGCAGTATCCGGAGGGCAGCGAGGTGCCCAGACCCGACTTCTGGGGCGGTTACCGAATCGCGCCGCAGGAATGGGAATTCTGGCAGGGACGAGCGAACCGGATGCACGACCGCTTCGTGTACCGCCGGGCTGGGGAGGGCTGGACGGTCGAGCGGCTGATGCCCTGAGTGCGCCGCGCCCGCAACTTCTGGCCCGCTGAACCCGTACCTGCTTTCAGGAGGCGTCAATGCTCATGCTGTACTTGTTTTGCTTCATCGTGGGCGGCGGCCTACTGGCCTTTTCGGTGATAGGCGGCCACGACCACGACCCCAGTGGCTCGGACGTGGGCACAGGTCACCCGGACCACGTGATGGAGGCCCAGGATGGCTGGGCCAGCTACTTCTCGCTGCGGGCGATGGTGAGTTTCGCAGCTTTCTTCGGGCTGGGCGGGCTGGCAGCGCGCGGCCTGGGCCTCGGCGGGCTGGCGCAACTGGGGTTTGCGCTGATCTGCGGACTGCTGGTCGGCGCGTTCGCAGCGGTGGCCCTGCGGCTGGCGCGCACGCGAGGCGAAACCGCGACCCAGGCCCTGACCCTCACGGGCCGCACCGGCAAGGTGACGGTGGCTCCGGTGGGTGGGCAGCCCGGCAAGGTCGAATTGATCGTGGCAGGCCAGACCGAGCAGCTCCTGGCCCGCAGCGCCGACACCCTGCACCCCGGCGACCAGATCATCGTGATCGGGGTCGAGGGCGGCCTGCTGGACGTGCGGGTCTGGGAGGGCAACTGATGCCGCCAGTCCTGACCGGCAGGGCTGAGCCTGTTTTCTCTTTGCTCAGCACAACCCTGCATTCGCTCATCTTCCCTGCCCCGACGTTCCCTCGCCCCGCTCACCTTTCCTTTCTCCGAGGCCCCTCATGACCGGAACCATTGTGCTCGCCCTGATCGTCCTCTTCGGTATTTTCATCGTGCTGATGATGATCCGCTCTCTGCTGATCATCGTGCCCCCCAACAAGGTGGTGGTCATCTCGGGCCGCTCGCGCACCACCGCTGAGGGCGACTCGGTAGGCTACCGGGTCATTCGCGGCGGGCGGGCCTTTCGCGTGCCGCTGCTCGAAAAAGTCGCCTGGATGGACCTCACGACCATTCCGCTCGATCTGCGCGTCGAGAACGCCTACTCCAAGGGCGGCATTCCGCTGACCATCCACGCCGTCGCCAACGTCAAGATCAACGCCCACGAGCCGCAGCTCTCCAACGCCATCGAGCGGTTTCTCGACACTGACCGCAAGCAGCTCACCAACATCGTGCGCGACACCCTGGAGGGCAACCTGCGCGGCGTGGTCGCCACCCTGACTCCCGAGGAGATCAACCAGGACCGCCTCCGCTTCGCCGAGGAACTCATCGGCGAGGCCGACCACGACCTGGGCAACCTGGGCATCAAGCTCGACACCCTGAAGATTCAGAATGTCTCGGACGCCTCGGGCTACCTCGACAGCATTGGCCGCCGCCAGACCGCCGACGTGCTCAAGGAAGCCCGCGTGGCCGAGGCCGAGCGCGACGCCGAAGCGACCCAGGCCGAGGCCCAGGCACGCCAGCGTGCCCAGGTGGCTCAGGCCATCAGCTCCCAAGCGGTGCTGGAGCAGCAGAACATGCTCAGAATCCGCACTGCCGAACTCGGCGCGGTGGCCGCCTCCAAGGAAAACGAGGCCAAAGTCACCGCCGAGCGCGCCCGCGTGGTGGCCGAGCAGCAGCTCGAGCAGGAGCGCGTCATTCTGAACGCCAAGCGCTACGAGGCCGACGTGGTGGCCCCCGCCCGCGCCCAGCGCGAGGCCAAACTCCTGGAAGCCCAGGCCGCCGCCGCGCCGATCATCGAGGAGGGCCGTGCCAAGGCCGAGGCCGTGCGGCTGATGACCGAGGCGTTCCGGCAGGCAGGCAGCGAGGGCGAGCGGGCATACATCCTCAACATGCTGCCCGGCATCGTCTCCGAGTTTGCCGATGCGGTGCGCGGCATGCAGATCGACAAGATCACGGTGCTCGATTCGGGATCAGGCCAGGCCACCCGGAACGCCATCGGCACCCTGCCCGGCAACATCGTCTCGCTGATCGAGCAGGTCGAGAACGCCACCGGAGTCAACCTGCTCAGCGCCCTGACGATGCGCGGCTCGGGTGTGACTGCGCCGGCTGTGCCGGTCAGCTCAGCCAACGACTGACAGGGGAGCGGGTAGGCGGGGGCGAAGACTGAAGCGGGTCTTCGCCCCCGCCATTTTTACTGCGGCAACACCGAAACTCCAGCCGCCCTCACTGCGGAAACAGCGGCGGCTGCGCTCCCGACGCGGGTGGGGCGAGCTGATTTTGAACGCTCAGGCCCAGCAGCCGCACCGGACGGCCCGAGAGCAGTTCCGGGGTCAGCAGTTCTCGCGCCAGTCTGAGCAGCCGTGCCGGATCGGTCAGCGGTACGGGACTGGTGAGTCGGCGGGTCAGCAGGGTCCGGTCCGCGAACTTGACTTTCAGCACCAGACTGCGCCCCCGGTAGTCGGCACGCGTCAGGCGCGGGATCAGCAGTTCGATCAGCCCCGGCAAGGCCGCCTGCACCTCGGCGAAGCGCGTCAGGTCGTCCTCGAAGGTGCGCTCCACGCCGACACTCTTGCGCTCACGGTCCGGATCGACGGGACGCTCATCTATTCCGTGGCTGATCCGGTGAAAGTGTGCGCCCTGCGCGCCGAACCAGCGGGTCAAGTCCGCGAGCGACTGACGCTTGAGGTCGGCTCCGGTAAAGAGCTGGTGGTCGTGCATCCGGCCCCGCGTGGCCGGGCCGACGCCGTGAAACCCTTCCACAGGCAGGGCGGCAATCAGTGCCTCGGCGTCCTCGGGGCGAATGACGGTCAGGCCGTCGGGCTTGTGCATGTCGGAAGCGAGCTTGGCCAGAAACTTGTTGAAGCTGACCCCGGCGGAGGCGGTAAGACCAGCCTCGCGCCGGATGTCAACCTTGATCGCCTGAGCGATGCGGGTGCCGGAAGGGTGGTGGCTCACATCCAGATACGCTTCATCCAGCGAGAGCGGCTCGACCAGATCGGTATACCGGAAGAACACGGCCCGGATGACGTCCGAGACTTGCTTATACACGTCCATCCGGGGCGCAGCGAGCAGGAGATGCGGGCATTTTTGCAGGGCCAGACTGGTGGGCATGGCGCTGCGGACACCGTAAGCGCGGGCCTCGTAGCTGGCAGTCAGGACCACGCCGCGCTTACTCTGGTGCGCCACCGCGACGGCCTGACCGCGCAGGCTGGGCTGGTCACGCACCTCGACGCTGGCGTAAAAGGCGTCCATGTCGATGTGAACGATCCGCCGCACACCGCCATGATGGCGCTTTGCTCGGGTCGTATAGGTGATGGGCGCGGCGCTGGCATGGTATGGGAGGCAGCTGAGTGCCCTAGGGTCTGTCTGGCTAAGTTTGATAGAGTCGTCTGTCATGGGCAGAACAGATCTCACGCCGGAACAATGGGCAAAACTGGAGCCTGAATGGCCAGGTAACCCCCGGCACGGACATGCCTACAAGCCGCATCTGCCGGTCATCAATGGCATTCTCTGGCGGCTGAAGACGGGAGCACCGTGGCGGGACATCCCAGAACGGTATGGCCCCTGGGAAACGTGTTGGGATCGCTTCACCCGCTGGTCACGCGATGGCACCTGGAAACGCGTCCTCGTGGCCCTCCAGGTCAAGGAAGATGCTCAGGGAAAGATTGATTGGGACGGCGCGTCCCTGGATAGCACCAGTTGTAAAGCCCACCGCGCTGCGGTGGGCGCACGAAAACAGCCAGCTAAGCTGGAAAAAAGGGGGCACTCAACGATGAGTGGCTCGGCATCAGCCGTGGAGGACGAAACAGCAAGATCCACGTGCTGACCGAGGGAAAACGCCGCCCGTTGGCCGTGCTGGTGTCGGAGGGTCAGGCCAGCGACCCGACCTACCTGCTTCCCCTCCTTGACGAGGTCTGCATCCGGCGGCCCGGTCCGGGCCGCCCTCGGAAGCGTCCGCCGATGGTGCGCGTAGATCGTGCGTACGGTGCACGGAAGTACCGTCAGCAACTGCGGAGCCGCAAGATCGTCTGTGTTTGTCCTGAACGCAAGGATGCCAAGAAAGCGCGGTTGAAGAAGGGCAGTCGTGGAGGTCGGCCCCCGAAATTCGACGCTGAAGCCGACAAGGGCCGCCAGGTGGTGGAATGCAACATCAATCGGCTCAAGGATTTTAGAGCACTCGCCACCCGCTACGAAAAACGTGGACATCAGTTTTTAGCCGTTGTACACGTTGCGTGCATTGTCCTCTGGCTCTGAAAACTCAGCCAGACAGACCCTAGTCCAGCAGGGAAGCCATTTGGCAGCTGAACATCAAATCGCCGACGGTTTTTCGAGATAAAGTTCACCATGTACAACCGACCACCGCAGGCGTTTTAAATCGAATGATGCATCACAGTTCCCCGACCCGTTAAACGGCCCAATACCGGCATGACTTCTGCTCAGCGCACGATTTCCCGCGAGATTCAACTGGCCGCCCGTCCCCAGGGCGAACCCAAGAACAGTGATTTTGCCCTGGTGGAGCGCGAACTCGGCCAGCCGGGCGCAGGCGAGGTGCTGGTTCGCAACCTCTACCTGACCGTCGATCCCTACATGCGAGGACGCATGAACGACGTCAAATCGTACACCCCGCCCTTCGCGCTGAACGAAACCATGACCGGTGGCGCGGTGGGCGAGGTGGTGGCCTCGGGCGCAGATGGGCTCAGCGTGGGCGATCTGGTGCTACATGACCGGGGCTGGCGCACCCACGCGCTGATGCCTGCGCAGGCGGCGCGCAAGCTGGACATCCAGCCTGGCGTCTCGCCCAGCGCCTACCTGGGCATTCTGGGCATGCCCGGCCTGACCGCCTACGCTGGACTGCTGGAGGTCGCCGCCTTCAAGCCGGGCGACGTGGTGTTCGTGTCAGGCGCGGCAGGGGCGGTGGGCAGCGCGGTGGGCCAGATCGCCCGTCTCAAGGGGGCTGGGCGGGTCATCGGCAGCGCCGGATCGTCAGAAAAGGTGGCCCACCTGACCGGCGTCCTGGGCTTTGACGCCGCTTTCAATTACAAAGATGCTCCAGTACTCCAGCAACTCCGCAAGGCCGCGCCGGACGGCATAGACGTGTACTTCGACAACGTGGGCGGCGACCATCTGGAAGCGGCCTTGAGCGTCTTCAATCCCTTCGGGCGTGCGGCGCTCTGCGGGGCCATCAGCCAGTACAACGCGGCCCAGCCGCCCAGCGGCCCGCGCAACCTGGCGCTGGCTGTCGGCAAGCAACTGACGCTGAAAGGCTTTATCGTCAGCAGTTACAGCCACCTGTTCGCGGCGTTCGTGCAGGAGGTCAGCGGCTGGATCGCGTCCGGCGAATTGCACCACGATGAGACGGTCATTGAGGGCATCGAGAACACACCGGGAGCCTTCATGGGTCTGCTGAATGGTCAGAACACCGGCAAGATGGTTGTCCGGCTGTAGAGCGGCCAGCAGCAGGACAAGCAAAGCGAAACCGTAACTACTCAGCGAGGTAGCTCAGTCTCCTTGCTACAGTTGGACATCTGCGAAGTTCCCTGTCCCAACTGTGAGCGCCTTGAGGCCCGGATTCGTGAACTCGAAGCGCAGGTGGCTCAGTTGCTCGGACGGCTCCGGGACCTCGAGGCCCGGTTGGCACAGGACAGCACGACGTCCAGTCAACCACCGAGCAAAGACAAGCCGTGGGTACCCAAGAGTGAGCGCCAGAAGACCGGCCGGTCGTCTGGCGCTCAACGTGGTCATGTCGGTAAGACCCTCAAGATGGCGGAGCACGTGGATGAGGTCGTCTCCTTACCGTTGACCGGATATTGCGCCTGTGGACACGCGTGGGAGAGCGTCAGTGCCCAAGGGCACGTAGCACGGCAGGTCATGGACCTGCCAGAGCTGCGTTTGCAGGTGACCGAGTACCGCGCGGACGTCAAGGTCTGCCCAGGGTGTCGGCACCGCCAGCACGCATCCTTCCCTGACGACGTTCCCGGCCGGGTTCAGTACGGGTCTCGGGTTCATGGGCTGGCGGTCTCCCTGAATGCGGCACACTTCATACCGCTGGAACGCACCACGGAGATCCTCGAAGCGTTGTGTGGAGCGCATCCCAGTGAAGGCACCATTGTCCTGAACCTCCAATTGGCTGCTGACCGCCTCATCGACTTCGAGACACAGCTCAAAGCCGCGCTGCTCAATCAACCCGTCCTGCACGCCGATGAGACCGGCAGCAAGGTCAACGGCAAGCTGCAGTGGATGCATGTCGTGAGCTGCGCGCAGCTCACCCTGGATGGCCAGCATTCCCAGCGGGGCTTCGCCGCGCTGGAAGCCATGAATGTCCTGCCGCAGTTCAAGGGCATCCTGATGCACGACGCCTGGAGCACGTCTTTCAAGCTCTCCGCGAAACACGCACTCTGCGGGGCACACCTGCTGCGCGAACTGCGTGGCCTCGCCGAGCATCACGCTCAAGTATGGGCGGGAGAGCTGCGAGACGCGCTGCGCCTGGTGTACCACCAGCAGAAGGATGGGACGATCACTCCCGACCTCGTGATCGCCTTCGAACAGCAGTTCGATGCCCTGCTGGACGCTGGACTGAAGGCCAATCCTCCAGCACCTCCGGTCCCTGGGAGACGAGGCCGAACGAAACAGACACCAGGCCGCAACCTGGCCCTGAGGTGCCAGCAGCACCGCGAGGCGGTGCTGCGCTTCCTCCACGACGAAGGTGTGCCTTTTGACAACAATCAGGCCGAACGGGACATCAGGCCGTGGTGCGTTAAACGCAAGGTCTCTGGGGGCTTCCGATCCAAGGAGGGCGGCCAGCACTTCGCCCGTATCCGGAGTGACATCTCGACGCTCCACAAGCAGGGATTGAATGTCTGGCATGGCCTCGTCAGCGTGTTTCGCAGTGAAATCATTATGCCTAGTTTTTGCTGCTGAGTAGTTACGCGAAACCTTCTGGGCAATGAAAAAGCCGCCCGGTGGCGTTGTCACAGTGGATGGGATTGGTCAGTCCAGGCGTCAGGACAAGATGATTTTGCGAGGGCCGCGAAGCGCCAGGTGCAGCAGACCGAGCCTCAGCCCTGACCCGGCTATGACCTGCGCGACCACGAAAACCAGCCGGAAGTTGAGGAATGCCATGGGCCATTGTCGGATGTAAATTCTTACACAACCGTCACGCCCCGCATGACACTCGTTCCTCCCTGAGCTTGCGCCGGGGCGTGCGGGTGGAAGGCGAAGAAAGAGGGCATTCAGCTGATGCAGATCGCCCAGGACTTCCCCGGCGAAACAGAAGCAGAACTGCTGGAAGCACGTTAAGGAGATTTCCCCACCTTCGACGATATCCTGGAAGAACCCAGCTAGACATCAGGCAAAGTCCGATCAAAGCCGCGTCCGTGAATCTGCACTGGGCGCTGCTGGCTACCCACATATCTACGCCAATCCGCTCTTTGAACGCTGGTCAATAGCTGCAGCCTCTGGCCTGCCATTCTGAAAGAACCGGGCCTGAAGGTTGTAATCGTGCCAGAATCAAAAAGTTAGGCATAGGAGAAACGATGAGTAGACCGATCAGATGGGGAATCAGTCGTCTACTACTCGTATTACTGGGCCTAGCCTGCCTGATCAAAGCAATGGTGGAATGGCGTTTAAGCAGTACAAATCACGACTTGATGGGCCATAGTCTCATTAGTGGACTGATGGGCACGTCTTTGATCGGCGGAAGTATTTCACAGCGCAAGCCATTTACGATCGTGCATGTCTGCTGGGCAGTATTTGTATTTGTTGAAGTCTTTGTGAAGAGATTACTTGTCTTCTAGTACAGGCTAGGCAGGTAGAGCGTCATCCACCCCAAGACTTATACAGCCCCCGCTCCTGTCTGTGGATAACTGATCTCCCCTGTGCAAAACCGCCTGCATATTGACCACATCACTGAAAACGCCCGCTACAACGCAAAAACGCCACTCGTTAAAGCGGCGTTTTTGCTGTACTGGCTGGTGGAGGCACACGGATTCGAACCGTGGACATCCTGCTTGCAAATTACCGCCCCGCTTGTGGCGCGATGTATTTGCTGGGAGCCGCACGTTACATTTTTGCCGTCTGGGACAGCATTACGCATGAGGTAAGAAGCTCGGCGGTAGGCGCTGGAAGGCGGAAGGTGCCGGACCTTTTACGCACGAATTACGCACGCCCACCCCTTTAATGCCCAGGCTGCTGCCATTACGCCATGTCCAGAAATGTGCTTATTCGTTTCGTTCCACCTGCACCCATCAAGGTCAAGACTGGCAAGGAGACGACGCACACCCGCAAATGGGACGGCGAGAAGCTGGCCGCGTTTCTGCAAGAGGGTCTGGAGATCTGGGCGGGCGACAAGTACCCCGACTTCGAGATGCGGGTGGCGGTGTCGCGTCAGGCTGAGATCCGGTTCGAGAACTGGAAACCGGAGAAGAAGGAAGCAGAGGAGCTGCGCGCGGAGATCGGTGAAGAGATCAGTCAGGTGATGGAAGGCATCAAGCCGGAAGACTACCTGAGCGAATAAGATTGTCCAAAGGGTTATCCACAGGCCTGCTTCTTGCCTGTGGATTATTTTTGCCCCTCAGCTTAGCCCCAGTTCATCGGTCGGGATATTTTCGGTCGGGACATTTGAGTTTCTTGCCGTCAGTCAATCCAGCCAAATTCTCGGTGCGCTTCTTCGATCTCTGCCCGATTGGGCTCCGTACCGAATGTATGCCGTAGCCCTTCGTAGTAATCATCAGGGGTACTTGACGGCCATTCTCCCGCCTTGGCATTCTGCACCATCAAATCATGAAGGCCTTTGTGGGCAGCTGCACTGATTGTCCGGCCATCGTTGTCCACGTAGATGATGCCTTCCATATGCTTGCGCCAGAACACGGCCAAGGTTGCATGGGAGTCACTGCGGCGTAGGTCCTCTTGGATTTCGTGATCTGCGCTTATCCAGAGCACTTCGCGTCCTGCGCGCCAACATCTGACCATCAGGGAATCGAGCTTGACCTGCTGGAGCGGGGTCGGTAGTTCAAGCTGCTGAGTAACCTTGACGGTTGCCCGAGGCGGACGATTCTTCTTTTCGCTCATAGCATAATTGTATGGGTAAAAGTTGCCATTGAACAAAAGCGAAGAATGCCCCCGCTCCCGGCATCGGCCAGGAGTGGGGGCTTTTTTGAGACTCAGGGGTCTCCTGCGAATTATACAAGAGCGAGAATCAAGGCTGTCAAAAAGCAAATGCGGGCGCTTGCGGACTTGTGGCGTCTAGCGCGGCCCGCCCGTGACATTCGGTGGAACTGGGTGGGCAGTGGGGAGCTGAGAGCAAGCCCCGAGGATGAGCAAGCCGGTCAGAGCCAGCAGCGCGTATTTCTTCTTCACGGCAGCCTCAAGTAGATGGGCCGCACGCCGCTGGCTGCCCGGTAGTACGTCACCGATCCGCCGCTGACCTTGCCCTGGTCGATGATGACCCGATAGAGCTTGCCCGCTGTCACATCTGGCAAGCTACACCCGACGTACCCGCTGGCCCGCTTCCGGCAGTTCTGGTCGGTGGTCACGAAGTCGCCGCCCAGCAGCAGCGCCGGGGCCGTTGCTGTGTCCGGGCCGGGATTGATGAACACCACGCTTTGCCCGTCGATCTTCAGTGAAGCTTGCTCCTGCTGGGCGGCTTGCAGGGCCGGGGCGCAGGAAGCTAGGGCGATGACGCACGTTAAAGCCAGAAGTCCGAATCGTTTTTTCACAGTTCCCCCATTTCGCGCAGCTTCTCGATTTCTTCCTGCACCTTGAGTCGATTCTCGGCTGAGAGATGGGCGTCACCATCAGCCAGGTCAATGACGACCGGCGCAAGAACGGGCGCAAGCTTGAGGACGGTGGCAACAGACAGCTTGTCGCCGACCATCCCGGTGATGAGGTTGAGCAGTTCGTTCATGGCGTCTCCTGTACGGGTGCAGCAACAATGACGGCGGGCGGCAGGTCGACAGGCGAATCGGCCAGCGGCGCGTCATCCGGCAGATGCAGCGCGGGCCAGTCGGTGCGGGTCGCGGCGGGGAAGTCAGCGTCATCCTGCGGCGGCTCGGCCGCCGGGAAGCCCAGCAGCGGAATGGCCTCCAGCCCGCCCGTCGAGGGCACGATCACAGCAGGCGGGGCCGCGTTTCCAATCCAGCCGAGCACCGTCTTCGTCCCGTCGCGCCCGATCACCGCTGTCAGGCCAGCGGCCAGGCCGAAGAAGATGGAGGTGGGCCAGCCGGTGAGGCCGAACAGGGGCAAACTCCCGCCCAGGTTGCTGAAGTACAGCACCACGCCCCCAATCACGCCCAACACCGTACTCAAGGCCCACCAGATGGGGGCGGGCGGCTCCTTGCGCGGCGGCTCGTAGGCGGCATATCGAACGGAGATGTTGCGCTTGATGGTGCTGTTCACGCCGAACACCACCGCCGCGAGTGCCGCCGGGCTGCTCCCCAGAAGGCTCAGACCCGTCAGATCGAAGCCGAAGCCGTCGGCCTGGGCCGCCGCCGTGCCAGCCAGCAGCAGCATTCCGAGAATCAAAGTCTTCTTCATTTTCCCCCCCTGAGAGCAATCCACACCGCGCCCGGATCGGTGGCGTTGACGGTGATACCGCCGCGAGAGATGCGCTGACCGGCCACGTTGTCCCAGCCGCCGCCGCTGTTCTCGATCAGCACGCGAGGACCAGGAGACACAGCAACTGAGGTAGGCTTCACCACAACCGGCGGAGCTGGCGGCGCAGCGTCGAATACCCAGTCACGCGGCATTCGCCCCACCGTGGTCAGCCCGCCCCACTGCGGCAGCGGCACCCAGTTCAGCGAGCCGCCCAGGGACCGGCCCCGGCGCACTGTGGCGTTTTCCAGCACGTAGAGCTGGCCGTTCTCAATGCCCAGCAGCCCGATGTGACCGAAGTCGCTGGGCAGCCGAGAGAACACCACGTCCCCGGCGCTGGCTGCACTCAGCGGCACAGTCATCTTCTGGTCGATGAACGCCTGCTCCATACTCCGTGCCCAGGGAACGGTGGGCGAACGTCTGCGGTTCTCGGGCGTTAGGTGCTTCGAGATGGCCATGAGGGCGTACCACTCGCCGCCGCGCCAGTCGTTTGCATCCTCGATGACCTGCCGGTCTGCCTTGAGGCAGTAGTTCGGCTCCCGCTCGATCTGGAGCTTGCCGCTCAAAACGGCGTCGATGCTGCGTTGAATCTTGTTCATTTCGCTCCCTTTTTGAAACAGCTCTCTGGAATCACGAATGGCACCCGGTAGGCCGCCGCGTCAGAATTGAGCGACGTAGCCGCGCTGCGAATCTCGTAAAACCCCGGCTCCAGATCGGCGGGCAGTGGGTACTTGCCGAAGGTGCTGTTGAGCGTCTGCCCCTGCTGCGCCTGGGTCCAGATGAAGTACTTCGGGTCGGTATCTGGCTTGAGCGTGCGGCCCTCCGAGGCGTCCCACAGCGTCCGCACCACCATCAGGAGCGTCGGGGTTTTGTTGACGATCAGGCGCGGCTGCCACGTCACCACCCCGCCGGGGCAGACCTCCGGCTTGGTTGGCAGGTACACCTCGGCGGTGTAGCTGAACGGCGAGGGCCGCCAGATGCTGCTGTAGAGCTGCGAGGCCAGCAGGCCCAGCAGCACGGCCACACACGCGGCGAACACCCACAGGAATGGTGCGACCCAGCCGGGCATCACGCGGGCAATGTGCGGACTCACGGGTGGCTCCCACTGAACTTCAGCACCGTCACGATCACAGCAATCAGGGAGGCCAGGGAACCGCCGCCCAACCACTTGATAATCAACATCTGCCCCTCCTGACGCGCCGCCTGAATCCGGCTGGCCTGCTCAATGGCGTCCAGCCGGTCAGAGGCAGCGTCATCGACGGCGGCGAGGTCCACTTTGATCTTGTCAATGTCGCCTTGAACCTGCTTGACGGCGGCGTTCAACGTTTCTCGGATGCTCGGCACGCCCGTCGCGGGATCGCCCGCCACGCTCCGGTCGAGGCGTTCCAGAACCTTCTTGACCTCACCTATGTCTGCTGAGAGCCGCTGGAAATCGTCGGGACTGGTCATGGCGCACGCTCCAGCACAATGCCCCGCCATGCGCCCAGTTCGCCCGTGACGTTGCTGTAGCGCTCAGCGTCGTAAAGTTCCCAGCGCCAGGTGAGCGAGGTCCACAGCTCAGCGGCGGGCACGGTGTTGGTGGCCTTGCCGATCTCCCACGCGCCCGTGAGCGGCTTGATCGGCTGGTACGGCGCACCCTTGCGCTTGACGTTCAGGGTGCTGGACTTGCGAATACGGAACACGGTGCTGGCCGGGCAGCCAGGAGAGACGATCAGCCGGACGTGGTAGGCCACGCCACGCACCTGATCCGGCGAGAGGGTAAGGGTGCAGGCTGCGGGCCGGGTGAGGACCGCTGCCGGGAAGAGCAGGAGCGGCCCGAAGAGAAGGAAAGTGAGCTTCAAGTGGCCTCCGGGGTCATGGCTAGAGTTTCGCCGCGCCCATGACACCTGGACATGGGCGTGAAAAAACCCCGACTAGGCGGG
Source organism: Deinococcus rubellus (assembly GCF_025244745.1). NCBI lineage: Bacteria > Thermotogati > Deinococcota > Deinococci > Deinococcales > Deinococcaceae > Deinococcus > Deinococcus rubellus. The sequence goes on along the minus strand of NZ_CP104213.1, from coordinate 1,610,729 downwards.
GGCTGAGGTGTGTGTTGGGTGGCCGATACCTGCCGCTATGGATTCCTAGGACGCGGCTGTCGTCGGCTGCCGTGAACAAAGCCGTCTCATAGTCACCATCATCCGTCCTCGCTGTAGCGTGGGATGGGGCAGTCAAAGCAAGCACGACTATTTCTCAGGGCAATTCAGCTCCAGAGTTTAATCTGTGAACCATGAACAAACTTCTACCCCTCCTTCTTCTCTCGGGTACCACTGTCCTCGCCCAAGAGTTGCTCTACGATCCGGCCCCACCTGCCAATAGCGCCTTCGTGCGGGTATTGAACGCACCCAGTGCCACCCTCGGCGACAAGGCCGTCACCGCTGATAAAGGTGCCGCCAGCGTTTACGTCGTCATCCCCCAGGGCGACTTCACTGCCAAGATCGGCGGCACCAGCGGCAAGCTGAAGGTCGAGGCGGGCAAGTTCTACAGCGTGGTGGCCGATGGGACTAAGCTCAATCTGCTGACTGATCCTTCCGCCGACAACCGCGCCAAGGCCCTGCTGGTGATTTATAACCTCAGTAAAATAGTCAGCATCGACCTCAAGACTGCCGACGGCAAAACGGCTGTGGTGAGCGGTGTCAAGCCCGGCGAGAGCGGCAGCCGCGCCGTCAACGGCATCACCGTGGATCTGGCGGCCTTTAGCGGCACCAAAGCACTCGGCACCCTCAAGGGTGTCAAGTTGGAGCGCGGCAGCGCCTACGCACTGGTCCTTACCGACAGCGGCCTCACGTTGACTACCAGCAGCACCAAGACCAAGTAAGGCGGGGGCAGGCGTGGTCTTCAGCAGTAACGTCTTCCTGTTCCTGTTCCTGCCGGTTTTCCTGATCGTCTACTACCTCCTGCCCTTCAAGGGGCGGAGCGCGTGGATTCTGGTCGGTAGCTACGCGCTGTACTCGTGGTGGCGGCTGGATTTCCTGTGGCTGCTGGCCGGGGTCACGCTGGCCGCCTATTTCTTCGCCCTAGCGATTGACCGCTCCAGCGGGCCACGTCGCTTTCAACTCCTGACGGTGGCCGTAACGCTGAATCTCTGTGCGCTGGGCTACTTCAAGTACGCCAACTTCGGCATCAGCAGCTTCAACGCGGCCATGACTGGCCTGGGGTTTGCACCGTTTACCTGGGCACCGATTCTCTTGCCCATCGGCCTGTCGTTCTTTATCTTTCACGCCATCTCCTACTTGGTGGACATCTACCGCAAAGAAGAGCCGCCCACCCGTAACCTGCTGGACTTTGCCGCCTTCATCGCCCTGTTCCCGCACCTGATCGCCGGGCCAGTACTGAAGTACAACCTGCTGGCCGATCAGTTCCTGAGCCGCACCCACACCCTGGAGAAGTTCAGTTATGGGGCCACCCGCTTCATGACGGGATTTGCCAAGAAGGTGCTGATTGCCGACACCATCGCGCCACTCGTGACGGCCACCTTTGGCCAGACCAGCCCCAGCTTTTTTGACAGTTGGCTGGGGGCACTGGCCTACACCTTGCAGCTCTACTTCGATTTTTCGGGCTACTCCGACATGGCCATCGGGTTGGCGGCCATGATGGGCTTCAAGTTCCCTGAGAACTTCAACCACCCCTACATCTCCCGCAGCATCACCGAGTTCTGGCGTCGCTGGCACATGAGCCTGAGTTCGTGGCTGCGCGAGTACCTCTACATCGGCCTGGGCGGCAACCGCAAAGGACGCACCCGCACCTACGTCAACCTGGCCCTGACGATGGTGCTGGGCGGACTGTGGCACGGGGCCAACTGGACCTTTATCCTGTGGGGTACCTGGCACGGCGGCATCCTGGCCATCGAGCGCCGCATGAAGGAAGCCAAGCTGTGGCAGCCTTTCCCCACCTGGCTAACCATTCCCGGTACCCTGCTGCTGGTCATTCTTGGCTGGGTGATGTTCCGCGCCGACAATGTGCCCGCCGCCTTCCGAATGTACAAGGGGATGCTGGGGCTAAACGGCGTGCCGCTGAGTGACACGTTGGCGTGGCAGGTACGGCCTAGCGAGTTGATCACCATGCTGATTGCCGCCGTGCTGGTCTATGTCGCCCCAGTCTGGGGACAGCGGGTGGGTGATGTCGGAAGTAAGCTGCTGCGCCCCGGCCCGGCAGTGGTGGCCACCGTGGCGCTACTGCCACTGTTCGTCTTGGCGATCATGAAGCTGTCGGCACAAAGCTATACCCCCTTCCTTTATTTCCAGTTCTGAGGTGACTGAATGACTGAATTTGCCCAGGACACCGTCAAACCCAACATCGACAATCCGGCGGCCCCAAAGGTCTTGCAGTGGATGCCCGCCGCCTTCCTGCTGGCGGTGGTGGGGGTCGGCGCGGCGCTGGCCCTCACCTCTAAGGGAACACGTACCTTTCCTACCGGACAGGACGTGGTGACGGGGCAGTGGATGGGAACCTACGAAAAGACCAACCTTGACCCGGGTGTGCCTTGGCGCGACGCCAGCGTGAACCTGTGGGGCGGTCTGAATTACCGCCTGTTCGGTGAGGCCCGCGATGGGGCTGTGATCGGCGCAAACGGCTGGCTGTTCACCAGTGAGGAATTCCAGACGGCCAAGACCGACGCCGCAGAGATCGCGGGCAAAGTCGCGTACATCAAGCAGGTCCGGGACGAGCTGGCCAAGGACGGCGCAAAGCTGGTGGTGGCTCTGGTTCCGGCCAAGGTGCGGGTCTACGCGGACGAGCTGGGCGGCGTCAAGGTGCCCGAGGTGAATGCCTCGCTTTACGAGGACTTCCGCCAGCAGCTCGTCATGGCAGGCGTTCCCACGCCGGATCTCGCTGCCGACTTTAAGGCAGACAGGTCAAGAGGCGACCTGTTCTTCCACACCGACACCCACTGGACACCGCTGGGGGCAACTGTGGCGGCACAGGTCCTTGCGCCTGTCGTAAAGGGATTGGGTCTGGATTTGCCAGCAGTAACGTATGCGGCATCGAAGAAACCTCCAGTCAAACGTTCGGGCGATCTGCTGCGCTACATTCCAGTACCGGAAGGTGAAGGTCCCTCACCCGACACGGTGCAAGAAGCGGTCTACACCCGCACCGACGCAGGCGGCGGCGGACTGCTGGGAGACGAGAGTTTGGCCGTGACACTGGTCGGGACCAGCTACAGCGCTGTCAGCAAGAACAACGTTTGGCACTTCGATGGGGCTTTGTCCAAAGCGCTGGGCACGGAAGTCCTCAATGCTGCACAGGAAGGCAAAGGCCCGGTTGTGCCGATGCGCGAGTATCTGTCAGGGCAAGACCGGAAAGACAACCCGCCGCAAGTGGTGATCTGGGAGATTCCAGAGCGGTTCTTGCGGGTGGGTTATCCAAAGGAGACAATGAAATGAAACAGATCCTTTTGACCCTGGCCTTGCTAGGAACCATTGCATCCGCTGCACGTCCAGACTGTGGTGATTTCGCGGACCGTAGCAAGTTTTATTTCGACAATCAGGGTAACATCTTGTCCCGTTTTGATGTCGGCACCTTGACAGACGCGGGCTTGACGGACCCAGCCACTCGTGAGTACTTCCGTCGCCTGGCAGCGGCCTTCTCGTATCACGGCTCACAGCTCATCGCCATGCCGCTATCGGTCTTCGGCTGGAGCTTCGTTGGTAGGATCGACCCGCGTGAGGCGCAAGGCACTCCCTTCGCGGCCCTCCTCGAACCAGGATACTTGGACAAACGTTTGGTGGCCAACCAGCAGCGGCTTGCGCTGTACCGCTCAGCGGGATTGCCAGTCGCCGATTACATCGGCACGGCCTTCGCGATCCTACGCATCAATCCAAATCTCAACATTTACAACCCTCAGGACACTCACTGGACGCCGGACGGTGCAAAAATCGGTAGCGAGGCAGTGGCAGCACAGCTCGTCGAGATCAACCCGCAACTTAAGGCTGCACTCAACACCAAGCACTTTGACGTGAAAGCGGGCACCTTCGCTTATTTCAAAAATAGTGGTTGGCCTTATGCGATCCGTAAATCTTGCCCGAACACGACCTGGACGCCCCTGTCTGAAACCATCCGTACTGCTGAGAGCGTGGCACTTGACCCAGTGGGTCTCTTGGACGACGAGGCAGCTCCATCAGTGGTGGTACTAGGGTCAAGTTACTCCTCCCCGATTCTTGGTTTTGTTCCATACCTACAAAAGGATTTGGGTACCGAAGTGACCAACGCGGGCCAGTCCGGTGGCGGCACCTTTGGCGCGATCCGCGACTATTTCGCATTGGACGCGGCTCAGCCCTGGGCCAAGTTGTACATCTGGGAGTTCCCCGACACGTTTCTTTTTCCAGATACCGAATTCCGGCAGGTACTGCCGCTCTTGCTGCCTAGTACTGAGATTGAACGTGGCAGCTTCACTGCGCCGGGCAGCAGCATAGCCTATACGCCAAAATCGTCGGGTATAGCCGGGAGCCGTTACGTTGCGGAAGTGGCTTTTGACAAACCGCAAACCCGGGAGTTGAGCCTGACGCTGACTTATACCGATCACGCCGAAACGGTGCAACTCACCAAAGCCAGGGGAAGCATCCCGACTCAGTTTCTGATTGAACTCAGCGGAACAACCCCTCTGAAAACCGTGACCGCAACCTTCCCCAGCGCGGCTCAGGGGAGCGTGCATGTGGCGATTCGGCAATATGACGAAGCGGCATACGAGGCTGATACGACAGGCAATTAACCCACCTTGCGCCACGTCCCGTTGAACCCCACGCACTGCATGAGTTGATTGATGGTCATGGGGATGTCGGTAGCAGGCATGATGGTTGAACCTGCTGTGAGCGTCAGCCCTTGAAGGGCGATGACGGTGAGGCGCTGGCCGTTGTATTTGGGGGCAGGCAGTGTGGCATTAGTCCAGGCTGAGCCGTTGTTGTAGAGCGTGGCTGTAAGGTTGTCTGCCCACTCGTACCCGACGCCCAGCACGATGGCTCCGCCTGCCCCGGCGTTGTTGATGCTCGTGCTGTCGCTCCCCACCGCTCCCCAGCCCGTGCCGGAGCTGAACCCTGTTCGCTTCGTGTAGATCCGTCCGGTGGTCGTGTCGCGCAGCATACTCCCGATGCCGTACCCCACCACGCCGCCCACAGGGTTGAGATTCGGGTTGCCGCTGCAAAAACCGTTCGCCAACAATGCTCCAGCGTTGGCAGCACGCTTGGTTTCCAGCCCCGTCTGGTCATCGATGCTCCAGCCAATTTCGTTCACCCATTTCGTCGGATCGGGATCTGTGGTATTGAGCCGGTAGCGCTCCTTCGTCCGCTTGTTCGCGGTGATTGGGGCATTTTGATTCTCCCGCTCAGTGATGGTCGTCGCCGCCGGGAGCGCCTGCACATCTCTGGTCACCGTCGTGCTATCAGCGAACAGCACGGCCTTCTGCTTTAACCCCGGCAGGTTGTTGCGCCCAATGACGCCCTCGGGACCCTGATCGGCATGGCTGACATACGTGAGCAGGGCGTCCGAGACGCCTACATCCAGCGTCAGGAACTCCAGCCACTCGGCCACCCGGTTATTGTGGACGATGACGCTCTGACGCCCACCTGCACGAATGGAATAGGCGCTGCCCCGGCTCGGTAGTCCCTTGGACTCGTGATTGTTGAACGCCGCGCTTACCAGGCCATTGGCTTCAATGTGAATATCAGTAAACTCAAAATAGTTGTTTTCGATGAAGGTATAGGCCGTCAGTGGGTGGTCTACCGTCACCCCTCGGCGCAGCTTCATGAAGCGCGAGTGCAGCACCCGGTTGCCGTTTGCGCCGTCCGTCTGGCCGCCGGTCAGCAGCACGCCACTGCCGAGGTTGGAGCCACCGTGGAAGGCGCAGCGCTGGATGGTGTTCCAGTAGTTGCCCGTGACAGTGCCGTCCAGTTTCAGCGCGTAGGCCAGGGGGTCAGCATTGAGAACCGAGAAGCTGCACGCCTCAATGTTAGCCATCTGAAACTGGCTCAGGTCAACCGCGCCCAGGCCAGAGGTTGTCGTAAAGGCTAGGCCCTTAACCTCCAGTCCAGTCATGTAAAGCGCGTCCGTTTCGGGGCGGAAGGCGTAGCCGCTGCCGGTGTAATTGATCTGCGGCTTGGGAATCGTCCGCTGAGTGACCGGGCTGGTGTTGCGATAACCCGCCCCCATGCCGTGCCCATCGGATACGATTTTCACGTTCGCGCCGATGTAGATCGGCGCGCTGACTGTGATCTGCTCAAGGGGGATCAGGATCGCCCGTCCCGTGTCCCGCCCTTCCAGCACCAGGTCTTGTAATTTGCCTGCGTTGTAGCTGGCGCTATTGGCTGCCGCCAGCCCCCGGTTCAGGCCAGGGATGAAATTCACGGCCAGCGCCGCACCTTCAGGGTTGACTAGAGGGAAACCGTAGGGCGTCCATGCTCCAGCTTGTTTCAGGTGGTAGGCGAAGCCCGTGCTGGTAACGGTACGCGCCACATCGCCGTTTGCACGGTTCGCCAGATCAGCGTTTCGCGCCACGTCGGTGAGATACGGGAAGGTTTTGTTGGCCGCCAACATTTCATCTCGACTCTGCGCGCTATCGGCCAGCGATTGCGTCATCTGCGGCACCAGCGCCGTCGCCTGTGCCAAATTGATGAGCTGCTCAGGCGTGGCCGTTAGCGCCTTACCCACCGTCACCAGCGCGTTGATGTCCAGTTCAGTGGCGGTGGACGAACTCAATACCGGCTGGAACGTCACCGAACTGATCGGCAGACCGCCCTTACGAACCGTCAGGCGGTAGGTGTCCGGGTCCGGATCAATGCCAGGCCGGGCAGCCCCGCTCACGAAGTCGCTGAAGGTCGTGCCGTCAAAGGCTTTCAGGTTCCCAGTCGAGTCAATGGCTGCGTCGGGAAAGCCACTGGCGGGCGCAATGCCGTTCAGACCGATGACGCCGTGCCGTCCGTCGACCGTGATGGAAACGCTCAGGGCGCTGGCGTCGCCGCCCCGGTCATGTTTGTATTTCCAGATTGCCATTAGAGTTCCCCTTCCTTCCACGCAATAACGGCGGTGGCCCCGGCGGCGATGATGGTCAGGCTCGCGAAGCCCGGCTCCAGATACGGCAGTGGCCCCGTCACGGTCAGCGCGGCGTCCATCCCGCTCAGGGTCACGTCCTCCCCGCCCAGCATCAGGGTCTGCCCGGCTGGGATGGTGCTGTGCCAGGTGGTCAGGCCTGCGTCACTCAGGATGCTGGGGTCCGTGACAGCCGAGCCGCCCGCCGTGATGCTGACCCGCAGATCAGCCCGCGCCTGCCCGCCGATGCTGACCGGCGTGACCACCCCGACAGGCACCGTGCGCGTCTTGCTTTCCTGCCAGAAGTACGGTGAGGCGCACTCCAGTGTCAGTTCCACCGCGCCGCCGCGCATGGCCGCCCCGGTGAAGCTGCGGGTCACCTTGCTCACCCCGGCGATGCTCAGCGTCCCGCCCGGCGTGCGGCTGTACCCGGCAATCCGTGGGGCCAGCGTGGCAATCTCGCGCTGCAAGGCAAACGCCTCTTCCGGGTTCTTCCCGTGCGTGCCGAGCGTCACCGCGAACTGCCCGGCCCTCGGGCGGCGCTCCCCGACGAACACCTTCAGGCCGGTGCCGGGCACGTCCTCAAACGTCCCGATGGGCACGAGGTCCGGCTGCGTCTCCCCTTTCACGAACAACGCCTGCTCAGGGGTCCAGCGGTGCAGGTTGAGCAGGTCTCTCCCCTGTTCGTCCAGAAACACCCGGTCAATCATTTGCCCGCCCGCATTTCCTGACGGACACGCTCGATGGCCGCAGCAGTGGCGTCATCGTCACTGCTGGCCTGCGGCGTGCCGCACTCCACGCTCACGGTTCCGGCACTCAGGTCATAGGTCACGCGCTGCACATCCAGGTCCACCTCGCCCTGCATGGTTTCAAAGCGGCTGACACCTCGGCAGGCCACGCGCCGGAGTCTCCGGTACTGGCCGGTCCAGCTCCGCACCGGCTGCACGCGGTACCGCAGCAGCCCGAAGGCGTAGGCGGAGAGTGTGCCTGTGCTGCTGAGCTGCGGCAGGATGCGGCCTATCCGGGTGGGGTCGCCAGTCAACTTGAAGGCGCTCACGCTCACGCCGTCCCCGGCATAGGTCCAGCGGGTCACGTTGTCCGTCGTGGTACCCCTGGTCAGCGGGATGTCGCCACCCGGTGTCACGAGGCTGACCCCGGTGGCCCCGATGCCGGTGCCGGTGACAGCGGTGTTGAAGAACGTCAGCACTGCTGAGCCCGCTGTCAGGAAGACCGGCGCGGGCGGGGTGACGAGCGCGGCTGAGGCTGGACTGAGGGTTCGGGTGTACCCGCCTTCGGCAATCGCGGTGGCGTTGAGGCTGTTGTTGGGATTGCCGGTGAAGGGGAAGGCATCTATCGGCACCGTGAAGAATTGCCCGGCGTCATTTCGGCACGTCATGATGACATGCGCCTTGATATTAGATGCCGACGAGCCGGGCGGCAACGTGCCACGCACTTGCCCATTCACGGAAATGCTCAACCCAGACGGGGCATACGTGGCAAAGAAGCTGGGTTTATACCGGATATCTGTGGTGTACCCACCGAAGACCTCAATCTGTTTCAGGAAGCCGTTATTCACCGTTTCATTTGCCGCCACCCAGGTCTGGGAGGGGGAGCGTCGGACCTCCAGCACCTGACCGAGCGGCAGGCCGTGATTATCCACAATGACATCGAGGCCGTAGTTGTAGCTCGCGGAGGGCAGCGTTACGGTCATCACGCTTTCGTCCACCGTCGCCGGGTGCATATGCTCGCCTGCCTGGAGCGTGAACATGTTGGGTGTCGCCAGCACCCCAGCAAAGTCGGCATTGAAGAACAGCCCTGTCTGATGGGCCACGTAAGGACCGGGATACTCGAAATACACGGGTAGACCCGTCCCGATGTCGGTGTAGTACCCGCTGAATTTGGTCGCAATGTCCACCGTGCCAGCCACGCCGTCGAGCGGGTTGTCTGCGGCCTCACCAACGCGGGCAGGAATCTGGTTCGGCGGCTCCCAGACCTCACCCCGTTTGACGATTTCGCTTTCGATGCGGCCCTCGAACCATGCCTCAGTGCCATCTGGGCGGTTGTAGGAGAAGCGCACGGCGTTCCTGTACCCGCTGGTGTCGCCAGGGCTGATCTCTGAACGGGTGCGCGGGAAGCGGTGGGTCAGTTCGGTGTCGGGTCGGTACGCTCCGATCCGGCCCCGGTTGTCCACGCCCCAGGTGCCGCCGTCGATCACGGGCATGGCCGCCTGGAAGGTGTCGCCCAGCAACTCAAACAGGGTCACGGCTTTCAGGGTGGCCAGGTCCACTGGAATGTCTCCCAGGGTCACGCCGGGCGGCAGGATGCAGTGCCCGATGACGTACCCGAGGTACAGGGCAAACTTGGCGGTGATGGTGCCGGACCAGCGGGCCTGGGACACGGTGTCCTTGAGGGGCCGGGCCTGAATCTCACCCGCGCCGATCTGCCACGGTTCCCCACCGACCTCGCCCAGATACGTGGGGTCATCGTCCGCGTCTCCCTTCAGCCAGATTCTGAGCCAGTCCCCGGCCTCAAAGGCAACCGGGGCGCTGACCTTGACGCTGCCAGGACCGCCGAACTCGCCGCGCAGCACCTCAAACTTGCCGCCCAGCGGCGCGATCTCGCCGGGCCTGTACGTTCCGGCCTCGCGGGCGTAGATGATCTGGTACGGGGCTGCCGCGCCGGGCTTGCTGAGACTCAGGCGGTACATCAGGTGTACCGCGCCAGCTTGGCCCGCAGGTTCCCGCTGGTGGGTGGGGAGCCGTAAGAGACGATGGTGGTCTGGGTGTAGCTGATCTCCTTGACCGCCGCCGTGTTGTTGTTGACGGCCTTCGTCAGATCAGGGATGGCACTGTTGAGGACGCCCAGCAGCGGCCCCAGCTCACTGCCGATCTGGACGCTCAGGCCGGGCAGGGCCGCGCCGATCTGCTGAATCAGCCCGCCCGCGTCCAGTCCTTTCGAGAGCGCCGTGTCGAGCTGGGTGAACAGCGGATCGAGTTTCGAGAGGATGCGTTTCACGATGAAACCGTCCTGAATGGCTTGGCTGATCTTGTCCCGCACACCCTTGTACATGGCGTCCAGTGGGCTGTCCCCATTCAGGAACGCCTGCACCCCGCTCATCATCGACTGCCGCCAGCTCTGGGCAGTCTGTTCGCGCTGCTGGGCCAGTTGCTGCGCGGCCTGCACCTCGGCAGTCTGGGCGCTCAGGCGGGCCACCCGCTCCTGGGCATCGTACTTGCTGTGGATGCTGGAAATCTGGGCGGCTGTCAGGTCAGCGGCGCTCAGCTCGGCTTCTTCTTCCAGGGCGATGCGTTCCAGGGTGCGGGCCAGCTTATCGGCGTTGTAGGCGCTGTCGATAGCGCGCTTCTGGTCATCGGTACCGGCGGCGGCCAGGGCCAGCGAGTGTTCCGCGTCGGCCAGCGAGTCGCCGTCGCTCAGTGCCTGGAGCTTGATGTTGCGCTGAATCTCGGCGGCCTTGCGGGTGGCCTCGGTCTGCCAGTCGAGGTAGTCCTGATCGTTGGAGCGCTGCTTGAGGTTGAACTCCTCGTTGATGTTGAGCCGGTCCTGCTCGGTGAGGCCATCGGCAGCCAAGGCGCTCTGGCGGTCGTTCTCGATTCGCGCTGCCGTGTTGACATGCAAGCGCTCTTGCAGCTCGGCATCGGAAATGAGCTTGGCCCGGTTCTGGATTTTCAGGGCCGTCTCGATATTGTTGATGCCTGCGCCCTGAACGCTGCGCTGCTTGGCGGCAATGGCTTCAGGCGAGTAGCGGCCCGTGCCAGCAGCCTTATCGACAGCGTCCATCGTCTTGATGTACTCTTTGGCCGCCTCGGTGGTCATCTTGGTGTCGTAACCGAGCTGGGCGATGGCCGAGCTGAGCGCCTCGGTCTTGCTGGGGTCACTGTCCGGCAGGGCCAGGGCGTCGGTGAGCCGTTTGGTGTCGCGGGCGTAGGTGCCAATGGTGTCGGGGTTGTTTTTGAAGGCATCGACCAGGGCCTGCTGCACCCCATCGGTGATGCTGCTTGCCAGAGTCTTGGCGAAATCCTCGATATTGCCGGACTCGCGGTACTTCTTGAACCCGCCGTCCATCCCGGTGTACACGCTGTTGACGAAGGTGGAAGCCGTTTTCAAGCCCACCTTGTCCACTTCGTTCACCACTTCCGGCCCGCCTCCAAAGAGGTCAGCCAGCCAGCCCTTCGAGCGGATCGAGGTCTTCTGGTAATCGTCCGGATTCAGATACGGGTTGGCATCCTTAAAATCGTCGCGCAGCTTGGCGACCTCGGCGTGGGCCTTCTTGAAGCCGCCGATGGCGTCAGCGATGCTGGAAGCAAACTTGACGGCCAGCGCCACCCACGAATTGAGGTCCGCACCGCCACTGGCAACGATCTTCGCCACGTCGCCCGCCATGCTGCTGACCTTGCTGAAGAGGTTTTCAGCGCCCTTGATATTCGCGGCCAGATCCTTCCAGGGGGTGTTCAGTTTCTTGCCGAAGCGGTCATAGTCTTGTTCGCTCTGACCCATCGCACCGGCCAGATTGCCCAGCGCACCGGTCACGTTGGCCAGCAGATCGGCGTAGCGCCCGAAGACGTTGATCTGCTCTCCCCTGGCGGCGCGCAGAGCGTCCTCAGCACCTTCCAGGGATTCCAGAGTGGTTTTGTACTTTTCGCTGTCCTTGTCCAGTCCCACAAGATCGGTTCGGTACTGGCTGATCTGCTCAATCAAGGCCCCTTGAAGCTCGCTGTTGGCTGAGAAGTCCAGGCCATTCCCCTGGGTCACTTTGCGCTGGGCGGCCTTCACTTTCGCAGCGGCGGCTTTGTCAGCCAGATCAATTTGTGCTTGAGCGCCGTCGCTGTCGATCTGGGTCAGGCTGGTTTGCAAGGCCAGATCAGCCGCTTTGATCTTGTCGCCATTCACCCCCGCGTCTTCCAAGGAACGGGCGTGGGCGCGCTGAGCGGCCTCTCTACGGGCCTGCAAAGTCTCAGCGAGGTTCTGGGCCTCGCTTATGCTCCCAGCCTTATAGCGGGCCTGCTGACCGGCAACAGAGAGCGCCGTTTCAGCATCCTCGCGGGCGCGGGTGCTCTGGCGGGTCAGGAGGAGCTGATCGGCGACGGCCTTCTCGTCGATGGCCGTCAGTTGCTGGGTGCGGGTGGCGGCAGCCTGAACATACGCCTGGGTCTTACGACCTTCTTGGGTTTCAAGGCCAGCAGTGGCCCGCGTGAACGCTGCCCGCACCGCCTCTTTGTCCAGATCGGCCTTCTGGGTGATGGCGTCTTTCTCCGAGATGAGGCCCATCTGCTTTTGGATTTCGAGGTGGGCGGCAGTCTGGGCGCGTTCAGTGTCCAGCAAATCCTGATGGCTGCTGATGAGGAGCGCCTTGGCCTCCTGAACCTGCTCGGGGGTGAAGCCGCTGGAAGGGTCGGCCAGAAGCTTAAGCACCTCGTCATTGCTCAGGCGGTTCTTTTTAATGCCGTCCAGAACGCTGGCAAAGTCCGTGGTACTGGCCTGCGGATTCTCAACCGGCTTGCTCTTGCCGCGCCCGCCATCCTGATAATCGGCTGGGTTCTCGTAAATGTCGGCCACCAAGTTATCAACGTCAATCCGGTTGGCAATTTCGGCCCGTACCATCTGGGCAAAGGCACTATTCGGTCCGCCTTTCTTGACCAGCGCCTTGAGGGTGTCGGCCAGGAATGCGCCGCTGGCCCCCGCAAGGCCCGCTTGCAGTCCTTCCTTCTGATCGTCGCTGATGGTCCCGTATGCCGCGTCGGTCTTGGCGTCTGGAATGACATTTCCAGCGAGGCCGCGCCCCTCGAACTGATCGCCCTTGAGGCCCACAATTGGCCCCGCCGCGTCCCGCACACCCTGAATGGCCCCTTTCAAGGCTTCCAGCTGCTTGGTCGTGATGCTGCCGTTGCTGGCCAGCAGTTCTAGTCCGCCTTCGAAGTCATCCAGGGCCTTCAAACCGCTGGGCATCTGTGCGAGCAGCTCGCCCGTGGTGTAGCTCAGCTTCTCGAAAGGCTTGATCGCGCCGTCAGCCTGCCGGGCTCCGTCCGAGACAGCGCTGTACGTTCCGGCTGAAACCTCGGCATCAATCGTGTCCTGAGCCTCGATATTCTTCTGGCGCTTGATTTCTTCAGTGACGGCCCGCACGCTGCCCGCCGAGGCGTAGCCCTGCTTCTCCAGCTCGCCGAGGGTTTTGATGTAGGTGGCCACTGCATCGTCACCAGAAGGAATCTGGTCTACGGCGTCCTGAACACTTACCACGATGGCGTCTTGTGCTTTCCTCGCCCGGTCGAAGCCGTCGGTCATGTTGTCGTACTTGCCGCTGGCGATGTCGGCATCAATGCCGTTCTGGTAGATGGCGTCCCGCACGGCCTGCACGCTGCCTCCTGCGGCGTATCCAGCCTTTTCAAGCGCGGTCAGGGCAGTCAAATACTCGGCAGTGGCGGCGGTGCCTGCGGGCATCTGGGTCACGGCGTCGGCGATGCTGATAACCACCTTGCCCTGCGCCTTGCTGGCCCGGTCGAAGCTATCCGAGAGGCTGTCATAAGCACTGCTGGCAATCTGGGAATCAATGGCCTGCTGGTAAAGCGCGGCGACATTCGCTTTCGCGCCCACCACGTAAACGCTGTTGGTCGTGCCTGCTTTTTTGGTGCTGGCGTCCAGGGCGTCCATCTTTTCGAGCGTGTTCTGGAGGGTTGCCGCGTCCACTTTGCCAGTGCTGATTTTGTCGCGCAGCGTGCTGGCCAGGGCCGCGTATTCGGTGCGGCTGCGCTGAACGCTGACGGTCACAGCGTCCTGGCCCTGGCGCAATGCCTGTGCGTCTCTAGCATCCAACAGGGCATTACTGCGGACATCTCCAGCTACGTTGAGCGCCCCGCTGTGCTGGGCCTGGGCCAGTTGCTCAGCAGCCTCGCGCAAGGCGGGCTTGCCCTTTGCGGCGGCGTCCAAGGCGGCTTTCAAGCTGTTATCAGCCTGAACTTTGGCCAGTTGATAATCGCGCTGGGCCTGCTGCTCACGTGCTGCTTGCAGCGCAGCGCCTTCGTTTTTAACGATGGCCAGCTTTTTGGTGAGGTTCTCGCCTGCCAACTTCAAACCGTCGTCGTAGGCCCGCTGCGCGACGGTGACGGATTGCTTGGCGGTGTTCACATCGCTCTGTGCCCGCTGCTCACTCTTTTGCCGCACGATTTCAGCGATTTTGTCCGCATCCGTCCCGGCCTGGCGCAGCCCGTCAATCTCGGAGCGCGTGCTTGCCACCAGATCGGAGAGCGCATTTTTCTGGGTGCGGTCCTTCGTGCCGGGAATGGCCTGCTTCGCGGCAGCCTGCACCTTACCGAGCGCAGAAATATACGTCTGCACCGCCTTCTGATAACCGGGTGCATCCTCCGATACCAGCTGGAACGCGGCGCGGGCATCTTCGAGCTGGCGCTTGAAGGATTCGGCCAGGCCGTCCTTCTTGCTGAGGCTGTCGATCTCGCCTTGCGTGGAAGAAAACAGGCTGCTCAGGGCGCTCTTCTTGTCACCAGCGGGCAGGCTCCCGGCGAGCTTCTGGCTCTCGGTGGCCGCCTTCCGAAGCACGGCCAGGTAAGCATCCAGCGCCTTGTCGTAACCGGGCGTCTCTTTGGTGTAGAGCTGGAACACCGCTTTGGCGTCCTCGATCTGCTTTTTGAGAGCTTCCACCGCGCCGCCGGTCTTGCCCAGAGAGGTGATCTTGTCGCGCGTACTCTTGACGATCCCGGCGAGGTCGACGCGCCCGGCATCGGATTCCGGCAGCTTCATGGCCGCTTCGTAAGCCAGTCGCTGCACGTTACTCAGGGTGGCGAGGTAGCGGTCTACAGCTTTCTGATACTCGGCGCTGTTCTTGTCCACCAGATCGAACGTCGCCTGCGCTTGCTTCAGACGGGCGTTCAGGGTGTCCTTGAGTGGCGTGGGCGGGTCGGCGGGGGGCGCGCCGGGCGTGGGGGCGGGTTCAGCAACCTTCCCTTTGGGCTGGCGGCCCGGCTGCGGCGTCACCACCTGATTACTGACACGCTGCAAATAGGCCAGCAGATCGCCGGAGCGCACAAAGCTGTTCACCGAGCCCAGGCGGTTGATGTCCACATCCCCCACCGGGTTCACCTTGCCGGTGTCGAGTGCCTTGCCGCCGTTGATCCCGCCCGGCCCGAAACGCCCGCCGTTGTCCTGATACGTCACGCGGTTGTTACCGCGCACCACGCCATTACCGAGGTAGACCCCGGTATGGTTCTGACCGTTCTCCGTGTAGAACACCACGTCGCCGGGCTTCAGATCGTTGACCGAGGTGTATTTGCTGGTCAGCTTGGCCCGCTCCAGGCTCTTCTGGCTGCTCTGCGCCGAGGCCACGCCGCCGGGTGCGCCGTCCCTGAACAGCTTGTCAATCTGGCTGCGGACTTTCGGCGCGGCATCTCCCAGCGTGTCGCGCACCCAGCGGTCACAGTAGTCCACGAGCTTGTCAGCCTGGGCGTCGTTTCTGGCCTGCAAGGACTGGCTGACAATCGCGCCCGCAAAGGCCGGAAGATCGGCGGGCACCACGCGGCCCTGACCCGGCAAGGTCGGCCCCGCACCGACAAGCACACCGCTGCCTTGCGGCTGAGGCCCACCGTTGACCGCCTGCGCTGCCGCACGCGCCGCGCCCGCTGCCTTGAGTGCCGCGCTCTGAAGGATGCTGGGCATCTTCTCGGCCGCCCACTCCAACATGGAAGCCAGCGCATTCAGCAGGATGCTTTTCAGCCCGGCCAGCCCGCTCTGGAAGGCCATGCTGATGCGGGCCGCCAGGTTATCCACCTGATTTTTGATGATCGGCCAGGCGTTCCCGATGGCGTCCGCAATTGAGGTCCAGGCGCTGCCGACCGTGCTCTTGATGGTGTCCCACGCGCCCTGCCAGTCACCGCTGAGCAGTTGGCCCAGCGACTTGAACGCACCGCCCAGCAACGTGAAGGCCCCTTTGATGAGGCCCAGCACGATGTCCAGCGCTGCTTCCACCGCTGGCCCGATGCGCTTCCAGATCGGGATGAACACGTTGTCGATCAGGTCAGACGCCCCGTCGATCAGGTTGCTGACGCCGTTCACCACGAACTCGAACACGCCCTTGACGAAGGTGCCGAAGCCGGAAACAACCGTCTGGGCCGCCTCAATCGGGCCTTTGAGCTTGGGGGCGAGCGAGTTCCACAGCGGAATCAGCACCTGATTGATGACCTCTTCCACCGAACGGAAGGCGTTCCCGAAAGCAGTTTGAAGGGTGCTCAGCAGCGGGGCCATGAGTGCCTGCGCCCGCTGCCAAGCTGCCGGGATCTGCCCCGCCGCCTTGCTGATGGCGTCCCCGACCTGACCGGCCACGCGCTTCACGTCATCGAAGTTGACGCCCATTCGTTGCAGCACGAAGCCGATGGCCGCGCCCGCCGCGATGAACGGGGCAACCGGGGCCAGCAGTGCCCACAGCGCCGCCGCACCCGCCGCCAGGGCAGGCAGCAGGGCCGCTGTGATGCCGCCCGCTACAGAGATGACGCCTGGCAGCAGCGCCCCGGTCAGGCCGCCCACGAGTGCCCCGGCGTTCTCTTTGGCCCACATGAAGATGTCACTGACGGCCTTCACGGCGCTGCCCAGTAGGGGGTATTTGCTGCTGAGTTGCCCCAGCACGTCGCCGCCCTCGGCATAGGTCTTCAGAAGCCCGGTGAAGAAGGTCGTACTCTCGGCGCTCAGCTCATTGAAGCGCTGCACCAGCGGCATGGTGATCTGGCCGAGCTGAATGCTGAACTGCTGCTGGGAGAGCGTGACGGCCTGCTGGCTTTTGACGTACTTGTTCTGGATGCTGCCCAGCGCTTCGACTTCGGTGCCGGTGGCGTCGGTCACGAGGTTGTAGAGCGCCTGTGCTTTCTCAGCACTCGTTAGAGCATCGGTGGTCTTGCCGAGCGACTTCGCCAGCTTGTCGTTATAGGTGCTCAGGTTCTGCGCGATCCCAATGGAGTTGAGCTGCGCTGACATGCCAGTGGCGGCAGCGTCAGCGATATTGCTGAACCCCGCTTTGGCGTCACGACCAGCGGCGATGGCAGACGCGCCCGCACCACGCATCACAGCTTCGAGCTGACCCATGTTCGTGAAGCCCACCCGGATCAGGGTCGTCATGCTGTCCTGAATGTCGGTGACGCTCACGCCGAACTGATCGGCCAGCCGCTGCGCCGCGCCGTTGGCCTGGTCAATGTCAATACCGAACTTCGCCACCGTCAGGCCAAACACCTTCGTGTTGGTGGCGGCCTTGTTTGCCGCGTCGGCCCACTGGGTCAACTGCCCGACCATCTGCCCGACCCCGGAGGTCACCTGCTGAATGACATTCAGCCCGGCGTTCAGGTTGAGCAGGCCCGCGTTCAGGCCGCCGATGTTGCCGGTCAAGCCACTCACGCCCGCCGCGCCCGAAACGGCCACGGAGATGTTCAACAAGATCTGGTCAATTAACGAAGCCACGCCCCAGCCTTGCAACCGGCATGACACTCGGCAGGAAGACGGTGCAGGCAGGCAGATCAGTTGGCGGCTTGGTCAGTGGGCCGCAAATATGGAACTCAACTCAAATTCACGTATTGAACTTTCTGCCCAGATTGCTGCGTATAAGAAGATAGAAGCGCTCAGCGGTCCAGTTCAATGGGTCAAGTTCGGCAGGCTGATTTTACAGGCCAATGCTGGATTTGCTCGTCGTCGCCGCTGCCTACTTCAGGAGGTTCCATGAAACGTCAAGCATCCCCCCTTGCCGCCCTGATCGGCCTAACGGTCCTGCTCTCTGCCTGCGGAAACATCATCGCACCGACTGCCAAGTATGCCGGGTACATTTACGCCCAGACCAATGCGGCCACCAACAGCGTGGTCGAGTATGGCCGCAGCGGTGACGGCAAGCTGGTCAAGCTGAACGAAATCGCTACGGGCGGCCAAGGCTCGGACGGGAAGCTGGTCGTCATTAAGCCGGGCAAGGCGGCAGTCGATCCGCTGTTTTCCAACGACAGCGTGGTGCTGACGCTTGACCATCAGCGTCTCTTCGTCGCAAATGCGGGCAGCGGCAGTGTCTCTGCTTTTTCTCTGGATGCTTCCGGCACGCCCCGGCTAATCGGCAGCTATCCCAGCGGCGCACCTGCACCCACCAGCCTGAGTGTGAGCGGCAATCTGCTCTACGTCAGTCATGGCAGCGCCAGTGATCAGAACGTGCAGATCACCGGCTTTCAGATTCAGGCAGACGGCTCGCTCAAAGGCATTCCCACAGCCAGCTACGCGCCGGACAAGGCCAGCGTCATTACCCAGATCAAATTCAGCCCCGACGCCCGGTTCCTGGAGAGCGTGGAATTGATGAACGGCAACCTGACCCTTTACCCGGTGCAGGCAGGCGGCACGCTCGGCGCGGGCGTGGTAAACGTCAGTGCAGGTAAAGGGCCGTTCGGCAGCGTCTGGCTGGACGATACGCACGTCCTGGTGGCTGACGCCATGAGCAACTCAGTGTCGTCGTACTCACTTGACGCCTCTGGCAAGCTTACGCCCATCACCTCGGCATTGCCCAACAACCAGAAGGCGACCTGCTGGCTCAAAATTACGCCGGACAAGCAGTTTGTTTACGCGGCCAACACCTCGTCGGGCAGCATCTCGGTGTACCGTATCGGCGCAGATGCCTCGCTGTCGCTGGTCAACGGCAATACGGCCTCGCTGGCTCCCGGCAGCGCAGTGGATTTCATGGACGGCCCCAGCAGCGGCCCGGTAGATCTGGTCATCAGCCAGGACGGCAACTACCTCTACCAGCAGTTCAGTGGCCTGGGCGTGGTGGCGGCCTACCGCATCGGTGCGGACGGCAACCTGACGCCCATCGCAGGCGGCGACGCCACCGGGCTGCCCATCGGCACCGAGGGCCTGGCCGGGTACTGAATTCGCTTCAAGTTTGATCGGTCATTGAAGATACAGGCCAGCGACGACAAGGGCCAGCAGCTCGGTAGCAGCCGGGCTGGGCGTAAGGCTGCACCGAAAGCAGCAGCGAAGACCCATACAAACCCAAATAAGATCTCTGCAACGAACAGAAAGCCCCTGGCCGACGCTAGGGGCTTTCTGTTTCGGTCTCACTCTGATTTGGTTCTCGTCTTCTCGTGATACTGCCGCTCTCCTTCCACCGCGTTTGCCCAGAGCATGATCGCCGTGTCGAAGGCCAGCAGCTCGTGAGGCTCAGCCCCATTGATCGTCAGCAGCAAGTGCGGGCGGCATCCGTAGGACTTAGCCAGTGCGTGCAGGCTTACCGCGTGCCTTGTCAGGAAACGCTTCCGCCTGGGCGACCACCTTCTTGTCGGGGGCGCTGAACGCCTGCACCGCTTCCAGCAGCACCGTCAGGTCCGGCCCCAGGCCGTAGTCGGGTTCCTCCAGACTGCCGCCGTACAGCTCAACGAGCGCTTCCAGCTTCGGTTCGATCAGCGCGCCCCGCAGCAGCTTCTCCTGAATCTGGAGGCTCGTTTCGAGCATTTGCTCGCGGCTCATGGTGGGGGCCTGGCCATCGACGGACTCAATGGCCGCCGCGCTCTCTTTGGCGTACTCACCTGCCGCCGTGAGCAGGGCAGGCGTGCTCATGACGTGCCGGGCGGCGTCCATGGTGTACGCCTCGATGTTCAGCTTCTTGATGATGACGTCAATGCCGGTGCTGAGCGTGACGGTCTTGGTGAAGCCTTTGAGTTTGAGCGCGGGGTGCGGGTTGGTCATGCTGTCAGTCTCACGGGGCGAGTGACACCCAAAGGAAACGCGCCCAGCGGTGAGGCCGGGCGCGAGGTGGGCAGTGAGGCGGGTTTAGCCGGGCAAGTTCCACTCGAACGTCGGCGCACCTGCGTTGCTCGTGGCTTTGATGTCGATGGGGACCACGATCCGGCCCAGGCCGCCGTCCGGGACGAAGGTGCTGACCCGCGAGTGTGGGAATTTGACGCTCAGCTCCTTGGCCCCAATCTTGAACCCGGCTTCCAGCACCGCGTCGGCCCCGCTCTCGTAAGCGTCCCGCAGGGCGTCTGGTGTGCTGGCCGCACCCACCCGGATGTTGACCATTGCCGAGAGCGCCCCGCTGCGGCTCCAACCCACCGCGTACAGGTTGTTGGTGGCGTCCAGGCCCTGCGCGGCGTCCTCGGCTTCCATCGGCTGCGTGATCGTGATGGTGGCCTCGGTGGGCAGCACCGTCGCGGCGGCGTACTTGACGAAGAAGTTCATGAACTTCGCCAGCTCGGTATTGCTCACCGCAGGCAGCACCGGCACCGTGCCGAGCGGACTGACGCGGGTGGTATTCAGCGTCACCTGCACCGTCGCGGTGGCGCGGTTGCTGATGGTGATGACGATGGAGCTGATCTGCACGTCGGTGAACAGGCTGTTCCTGACCGGGTGCGGCTGCCACACCGTCAGCGGCTGGCCCGGCGCGAGGGCCGCGAAGTCATCCAGGCGCGGAATCAGCTTGGCCTGGGGCGGGGTTCCGGAAGCGGCAGCAGGCGTGCCCAGCATGGCGGTCAGCAGCAGCGGCAAGTCGGCCAGGGTGGCCTGCGCCGTGATCTGACGCTGCGAGGCGGCCACACCCTGAAGCTGCTCGCCAGTCTCGAAGATGGTCCCGTCGGCAATTTCATCATTGGTGTAGGTGTATTCGGGCATGGGGTTGCCGAACGCGGTGGTCCGCAGGGTGTTGGTGGGGGCCGTTGCTGGCGTGCCCACTGCCGTCTGAAGGGCAATAGCGATGGCTCCGTATTTGCCGAGTCTGGGGGTGCTCATTTCTTACCACCTTTGCCGCTGTCTTCGGCTTTGGGTTCCGCTTTGGGCTTGTCGAGCGCGGCCTCTTCCTTGTGTGGGCGGTCCAGCTTGAAGTGCCCGCTGGCTTTGATGGCCGCTTCGTGGCTGTCGCTGGTGGCTTCGATGACCGTGCCGGGTTCCACGCTGCCGATGCCGGGTAGAAAACCCGTCGCCTCTCCGTCATATCGGTAATGCTTTTTCATTCGTCCTCCGCTCCCAGGTCGTATTCGATGTCCAGATGGGTCACGCTCACCAGAAAGCCCTCGACGATGAGCGGCTGTTCCTGCATAAAGTTGACCAGAGCGCCTGACTCCTGATGGTTGAAGGCGCGGGCGGCCCGCTGGCAGGCCTGCACCACGTTCAGACGGCGGGTCAGGGCGGCGATGGTGGCGGCTTCGGTTTTGGGCCGCTGAATGACGATGCTGACGAACACCGGCACGCGGATCTCGGTGCTGTAGCCCTGATCGGCCACGTCCTCGCCGGAGTCGAAGCCCTCGGTGGTGATCCAAAGTTGCCGCTCAGCGTTGCTGGCCTTCAGTTCCCCTTCAATCGGCTCACGGGCAAGCACGGTGTACTGAGGGAAGCTGGTCTGAAGCTCAGCTTTGAGCGCCTGGATGAAGTTCAGAACGATCATTTGGCCGCCGCCTTCAGGGCTTGTGCCAGGTATTGCGGAAACACCTTGCGGGTGGCGTCCAGCGCGTCACGGGCAAAGCGGCGCTCAGGGAGGACAACGCGCATGACGCGCCGGAAGCCGCCCGCAGTGCGGAAGAACAGGCCCCGTGGCGTCTTGGCCTGGATGACTGCGCCACGGTCATGCACCCAGCCATAAAAGGCCATGCCCAAGCTCAGGTCGCCGCCGGTTGGAGTCTTTTTGAGGTAGGTCCGAACCGAGCGGATCAGGCGACCCGAACGGACGCGCAAACCACTCGGCCCGCCTTTGCTGAGGTTCTTTTTCATCTCGGCTTGCAGGAACTTGCGGGCCTCGCCGAGCGCATCCTGAGCAGCTTGCGCGGGGATGGCGTCCAGCTTTTTTACCCAAGCGGGAATACGCAAGCTGGCGCTGCTCTTGGTCACGCCAGCACCTCGTCTTCTTCCGTCCGCACGTACAGCTTCCACGTCCCGGCCTTCTTGCCGATGCCGTTGCGCAGAATCCTGAAGGTCTGGAGCTTGCCGGGCTCCACGTCCACCGTGACCAGGGCGTTGTCTTCCAGGCCAGCAGGGGGCGTGCCGAGGGCCACGTACACGTCTACGGTGTGCGTGGGCGTGTCGGCGGCCACTCCGCCGCGCCCGGAGCTGACACCGAGGGTGAGCGGTATCAGCTTTGGCCTTGAGCAACGGATGGTGCCACCACTCGCGTCGGTGAGTGTCAGGAAGGGCCGGGCGTCGATAGCCATTACCAGACCTCTTCGTTATTCACCGGGCCGCCCATCGGGGGCCACGCCTGCACCTGAGACGGCACATAGGCGCTGATCCCCTGCGCCGCGTCCAGACTGAGCTGAGTGCGGAGCAGCGTCTTCAGCTTCCTGTCGATCTGCGCGTTCAGCTCACCGCCAACCTCGTATTCGGTGTTGTCGGCAATCAATCGGGCGGCAGTGGCCCAGGGCCGGGCGTAGAAGACGCCCTCCACCGTCACGCCGTCCACTGACAACGCACGGGTGAGCGTGTCCTGGTCAGTAGGTGCGGCGTAATTGACGCCCAGCGCATCGGTGAGGTGCGTCAGGGCCTCGGCAGAGGGCAAGGGCGGGTTCATGCTTCGCTGACCTTCTCAGGCGCAGCGGCGGGCCTGGTGATATGGCAGTTCTGGCAAATCCAGAGACCGCCCAGATACCGCTGCATGTCTCTGTAGCAAGTCGGGCAGCGCTGAGTGCCGTTGGGATCGGTGACGCTCATTTCGCGCCGCCTTTCGCTGGTTTGGCGGGCTTGCTGGCCTCGGGGGGCGGGTTGATAGCGTCGGGTTTTGCGACGCCGTGGTCATCTGGTGCGCTTGCGTCCAGCACGCTTTCAGGCTCAGCAGCCGCGCCCGCTTCCAACTCAGCCACGCGGGCCTTGAGGCCGGGCAGATCGTTCTGATACCGGATGAAATCAGACTGGGTAGATTCCAGCTCGGCTTGCACCGCATTCCGGGCCGCTCCAAGCTGGGCCGCGCCTTCGTGGGTACTGTCCAGCTTGGCTTTCAGGTCGGCCACTTCAGTGATATAGCCCTGAATGATGTTGCCCTGGCCACCGCGAATGTCCTGAAGCAAGGCCAGTTCTGAATTGGCCTTGTCCAGATCCGCCTTCAAGCTGTGGTTGGCGTCCAGCAACTCCTGAATGTCCGCGCCCTCCGGCTGAATCTCATCCTGCGCTGGGTCCAGCTCGCTCTCGTGCAAGGGCAAATTCAAACTGGCCGCCAGCTCGGCGGGCACTTCCACGAACCCTTTCTTGTTCGTGGCGCTGAAGGGGCCGTAGCTCTTGCCTTCGTAAGCGTAGGCCCCAGGAATGTTCGTCACCTTGACGCCCATCTCAGACCCCGATCTCGGTGGCGCACAAGTACAGATTGCGGGCCTCTTCGATGTACGGCATCAGGTCTTCGCTGGCCTTGCCAATGACTTCGTACTCGGCCCCCTGCGGGATGTAGATGTTCGCAAAGCGGGTGCTCTGCTGCCCAGCCTCGGTGTTGGGGCCGATGTGGGTCACGCCGAGCGCGCCGCGCACGATCTGCCCGTCGATCAGCTCCACCTCACGCGCCGAGGAGCGCATGAAGGTCACCCGGCCAGAAGGCCAGAAGTAGGGCGCGTCCGGCGCGTCGCCTTTGCCCGCGTAGGTGGTGAGCGTGACGGATTTCAGCACGTCAAGCGACTGACTGGAGCGGTTGAAGGTGCCGTCCGCGTTCGTGCCCGCCTGGCTCAGCTCGTAGCGGATCACGGTGGGGCTGGTCTGCGTGCGGCTGCGAACGATGATGCCGTTCGCCGGGTTGTTGACAATCGCGGTGAAGGTCGTGGGGTCGGTAATCCCCATCGGCTCCTGGCGCAGCTTGGCGCGGGCGTCCTGCACGTCAGTCCAGAACAAGCTGCCCGGCTTGTCGTACGCGGCAGTCCCAGTGCGGCTCACCTTGTAATCGGCAGGCACGCTGAAATCGAGGTCCACGCCGTTCCCGGTCTTGGAGTCCTTGACCTGGATCTTACCGTACGCCAGCGCCTGCGCCCGGAAGACCTCCTCGCCGTAATCGAGGGCCAGCAGCAGGCCGTCTTCGACCACGCGACTGATGAAGTTCTCGTAGACCGCCTGCGGATTGGTGCCGCTGTTCAGGGCGACGGCCCCTTGCTGCATCGCGCCGCGCATGATGGCAGCGTTGGCGCGGGCGTGCATGGCGTCCTGCAAGGATTCGTTCAGCTTGCTTTCCGCCGTGATCTTGAAGGTGGTCCCGGTGAAGCTGACCATCTGCAAGCTGCCGATCTTCGCGTAGGGGCTGTCCACAGCGGTCAGAGCGGCGGGTTCGGTGACGATGCGGAAGCTGCCCGTCTGGATCTCGGCCAGGGTGCTGCTGACCGGCGGCAGGAAGTTGGCCAGGTAGAGATTCGAGAGGGCGATGGGCCGTGTGGCGATGTACTGATTCAGGCCCGAAGTGATGCGGGCCAGGGCTGCCTGGAATGGGTTCACGAACGCTCCCTTAGACCGTCACAATCAGGCTGCCCTGACTGGCTTGGAAGATGAAGTTGGAGCCGAGCGCGGTTTTCAAGCCAGCGCTGAGCACTTTGGGCGTGCCGATGGCGTCAGGAAGCTGGTCCTCGTAGATCACGCCGCCTGCGTACAGGCCGGTGGTCAGATCAGAGCCGCGCGACGTGCCGGGCAGGGGGGCTTCCACGATGTCCGAGGCCATCAGGAACGCTTTCCCGGCGGCTTCGGTGCCAGCAGCGGGAATGAGGCTCTTGTCGGTGTCGCGGATAACGACCGTTCCAGCCGGAATCACGCGGTTGCCCGCCGTGCCGAATTTGGCGTCGGTGAAGCTGGCGAGCTTGACGGTGCCGCCGAGGGCGATGCGCTGGAGGCTCTGTTCGTCGGCGGTAAACTTCACGCCGAGGCCGTAGGTGGTCACAGTTCTACTCACGGTTTAGCTCCTGTGGAGGGTGTGGCGAAGGGATCGACAACAACGCGCTCAGCACTCGGGGCGCGGCGGCCCAGGGCGTCCTGAATGGCGTTGCCGGTGGGGGCGGGCTGGCTGCCTGCACCGCTTTGCCCAGTGATGACCGTGCCTTGCGGCGGCTGGCTGGCTGGGAAGAGGGCGGGCATGAAGGCCGTCCAGTGCTGCTGGGCGTAGGTCCGCAGTTCGCCCTGATCGGCTCCCTCGGCGTTCAGGACGCGCACTTCCCGCCGTGCGGGGTTCGCGCCTTCTGCTGGGATCTCGCGCACCTCGGCCCGCAGGCCAGCCACGCGCAGACGGTCAGAGAGGACGTCTGGGTTCGCGCCGGAAGCGTCGGCCAGGGTGCGGCCCGTCTCGCGCTGCACTGCCGCTGAGCCTTGCTCAAGCTGGGTGCGGAGGGCGACGGGGTCAGCGTTGATGGCCTGGTAGGCGGTCCACTGCTGGGTCTGCTCGGGGTCAGCACGGTTGCGCCTTGCGCGGGGAGCTGGCCTTCGAGGGTGCGAATCCGGGTGCGGTACTCGCGGTTCTCGTCGAACAGGAGCTGCGCGGCCCGGTCACTCCCGCCTTGCCGGTCGATCAGGTTTTGCAGGCTGCGAGCGATGTCGCCGCCGCTGGGCTGCGCCGGAGCCGCTGGCTGAGCAGCGGGCTGGGCGGGCGTTGCGGGTGCGTTCCCAGGTTCGGCGGGGCTGCCGCCTTCCCAGAGGGTCGGAGCTGGCCCAAAGAGGCCCCAGCCGGTGCTGTAGAGCGCGGAGAGGGTGGCCCCGCCGTGCGGGTTGGTGGGGGCGGTGACAGCCTTGCTGGTCATGCAAGCAGTCTGGAAGAGCGTGTGACACCCTGGCAGCGAAAACCGCCCGGTGAGGGGCGGCTGGGGTCAGTGCTGGGTTTTACTCCCGCTCAGGCCGGTGCCAAGTACTGGGAGCGGAGCCTTCAAGCTGTGAGGTGGCCCAGAAAACGTCATTGCCGTCCAAGAAACACTGGAGGTTGCAAGTTGCTGGCCCGAAGACGTTCACCACAATGGCCGCGACGTGCTGGCCTTCCTCGGCGCGGTTGCCGATGTGCGCTTGCGCTCCTAGGGGCCACTGCTCATCCTTGATGCGCTCGGCTATGCTCGGCCCGGTAGTGCGGCGGCGGTTGATCTGGTCGGCATCTTGGGCTGAGAGAACGTAGTGCACGATCCGTCCGATGGAAGGGTTCATGCCCCCAGGATTCCGTGCGGTCTGACACCAAGTGAAAACCGCCCAGTGGGGCGGCAGAACCTGAATAGATTTCAGGTAAACGAATCTTTGAGTCGTTGAACTCTATGCGGGATGACATATAAGTATTCAATCAAGTTTTCAAGAAGCTCAACCATTTGCACAGCCATGGCCTGATCCGTCTCTTGGTCAAGGTCAAAATGGGCACCTAGGTTTCCGCCCTCGCGCATAGCATGTGCTAGAGCAAGTATGGGGGCATCAAGATTGGCGTTTTCGGGAAGCCCTTCTATAACTTTATACAGGGTCTTATCTCTAGTGGCACTCGGATCGCTATATGCTAATTTCACGACGCCCTCTAATGTTCTTCTGGCGAGAGTCGCTACTGCACTAGGTATATTTGCGTTCAGAGTCGCGATAGTATCAAGATATGATTGTTTGACACGATCAGGAACCAAATCTAATCCGCTTATTGGCTGTCTCTCAATGGTGATTGCAGACTCCATATAAATTTCGGCAAGCCGACCATTTTGGTCTGTACCAAATCCAAAAAGTCTTATAGGGTTATTGCACCGTGGATTGGGACATCTCGTAGTGAAAAGCCAAGTGTGTTCACCGTACCAATTGCTACTAGATGTATCAAGAGCCGTCATCTGCTTGCAATGCCCACAGATGATGCTGACATTGACAGGCTTGCTGGGATTTTGTCCTGGAGCCCATCTCGTAACAACCGTTATTGGAAGCCGCTGCATACGTTAATTTACCAGTAGTTGGCCTTCGGTTTTCGTGCTTCCAGCTTGTCCGCTCAGGTGACAGGTGCAGCCCAGCACCGACACATCACCGCCTGTCCTGGCAGTTCCGGCGCACTCCGCCACGTGAACACCCGGCCTTGCAAGGCCTGATGGGCCGCACGTACTCGCCTGTCCTGCTGGGTTTCCCACTGGAACTGCTTCACGCCCAGCGTCTTCAGACGGTCTATCCCGGCCCGACTCGCCGCCGTCAGCATCTGATCCTGGGCAATCAGCACCGCCCGGCTTCTGTGAACGCCCAGGCGGGCTTGCAGCAAGTCAGCCGCCTTCTCGGGCGTGAGACCCAGCCGCAGGGCTTCCCTGACCGTCTGAGCCGAGTCATTGCGGAAACGGACAGTCTCGGTTTGCCAATACTTATTCATGGCTGCCCTTTGCCGGTCGACTGCCTTCACCTGCAAGCTGGCCGGATCATTCAGTTTCAAGCTGGAATCCAAAAGTTTAACAAGATCGTCAGAAGTTAAGATTCTGTCCCGCACGGCCCGCTTCAGCACTGCCGTCAGCTCAGCGGGCGGCGTCCGGGTAGCAGTCATGGCCTCGTCGATGCGGCGCAGCACCAGCGGCAGGCTTGCGCGGCGTCTGCCCGGCGGCAGGGCCAGCACGCGGGTCAGCTCGGCCTCAGCGGCCTTGAGTGCCACTTTGCGGAACTGGCGCAGGACCGCGCCCCGTGCGGCGTCCAGGTGGCCGTCTTCCCGCTTGCGGGCCAGGGCGATGAGGCGGCGGGCTTCAGGGGTTTGGGGCATTGTCCAGGGCCGCGCCGTCAAGCGCGTTCAGGTCTGCCAGGTTGACTGGAGCAGCGCCGCCCAAGTCTGCCTGCCGCTGCTCTTCCACTTGGCTGTCTGAGATGAGCAAGGCTGGGAAGGCAAGTTGGAGCGCCTTCAAGCCAACCCAGGCTGGGGCCGCCGCCAGAATCTTGAGGGCCAGTGCGGGCGTGATTCCCTCAATGGCCATGCGCTCTCTCTCCGCTTGGCTATCTTCCACGCCGATTCGAGCATGAACCGATTCGAGGCTTATCACGCCCCCTTCATGCAGCTTCAGGGCCGTATCCACCTCGGCAGGCGTGGGCTGCACAGCACTCATGCGGGCCTGCACCGTGGCGTGGAAAGCGTCGTACTCCGGGCGTCGACCAATGAAGTGCAAGCCGAGGCGCAGCACGGTATTGATGACCCAGCGGACCAGCTGCTCAAGGGCCATGCGGGTCGGTTCCAGGCTGCTGATGAAATCCTGCACCGCCTGAATGCGGCTGACGCCGTTCACGCGCCCGTCGCCGGTCATCAGGACGTGCAGCTGCTTGGCCTCGTCGAAGATGGCCTCCCGCACTTCATCGAACGTCTCGCCGAACACGCCCCAGCCGCTTGGGTCTTTGTACTGGACGGACGGGGTGGAGAAGTTGCCGGAGGGAACCAGCTTGCCCGTCGCCTCATCCTTGACCATGATGGCCACGCCGTTCAGGAAGTTCGTCACGCCTGACCCAGTGTTGTAAGAGCTCGGCACAAACTTCTGACCGCCTGGAGCCGCCGAGTCCTTGACCCACTGACCGGGCATTTGGGCATTCAGAATGGTGCGCTCAACGAATCCGCCCAGGTCGATGTTGCGACTGCCCATCGTCATGGTCTTGTCCGCGAACAGCGAGAGGCGGCGCACGCTTTCGGTGATGAGCGGGTCGAGTTTGACCTCGAACAGCAGCAGATCCGGCACGGGGTAGGTGTCGCTGGGGTCGTTGTCCTGGCCCATGCTGGCGGGCGTGACTTTGGTCATTCCGTTTGGTAGGCGCTCTTGAATCTCCCAGAATGGGAGGCCCATCGCGTCCTTGTAGTGGAAGTAAGCCGAGTTCACCCGGCCTTCGATGTCCCTGACCACGCCTGCCGCGTCCCAGCTTGGGGCCTGGACGCTGATGAAGCCCAGGGCGTCCGCTAAGGTCAGGCCGCCGGGTACGCCGGGGCCGGAGTTGCCTTCGCCGTCGGTCACGTTGGCTTCCAGCTTGCTGCGGGGCACGAACAGGCGCAGCGTGCCCCGTTCGCTCCACAGGGCGGTGGTCAGTGCCTTCTGGATGCTCAGCCACACGCCCGAGTTGTCCCACCAACTGCTGAGGGCGTCGGTGAACTCGTCGACCAGCTTCTGTTCAGCCGCGTTGGGCTTGCCGCCTTTGGGCAGTTTGCGTTTCGGTGTGACGCTCCACAGCGGCTCCCGGCCTGCGATGCCGTTCACGTGGCGCTGCACCACGTTCAGGGGCAGGTTGCGGCTGATGAAGGTGCGCTCGATTTCGGCAGTGACGCGGGCGACGTTCGCGCCGCTGTCGGGGCTGCCGTCGTATCTGGGGAGCGGGCCGGTCCAACCCCGCGATCCATTCCAGTGGTCATCTCGAATCAGCGCCGCGCTGAGTTGCAGGTCAGACCTTCCAACGCGGGCCTGTTGCTGTCGCCTGGCCAGCCCAAGCGGGGTCAGAACTTTAATCAGAGAGACGGGCGCGGCAGCATCGGGCATGGTCCTAGCGTGTCAGGCGGCATGACAGCCGGACTAGAAGGACTGGGAGTACGTGCCGGGGATGAACAGCTCAGGCGGCTGATACAGCAGGCTCTTCACGGCCAGCGCGTTGGCAATCACGATGTCGTCATGCAGACCGCTGGGCGCTTCATACCGCACACCCGTGGCGGTGCTTTTGGCCTGAAATGCAGCCATCTCGCCGCGCTGGGCTTCATCGGCGAGCAGGTTCACCATGCCGCGCTCCAGGGCCAGCGCCAGGCCTTCCACCAACGGCGGTTTGCTCTGGGCAGTGAACTTGAAGGCAGTGGCGTTGTCGTATTCCTTGCGGAGCAGTTCGAACACCGGATCGCCCAGGCCGGTGGCGTCCACGGTGGCGCGGGCGTTGTTGTATTGCCTGAGCAGTGCCGCCACCCGGCTGACGCTGCGCTCCCACGTCTCGCCGCGCCAGCGGGCCAGCTTCACCTGGCGGGCAGGCGTCACGCTGCTGTCCAGAATGCTGACCACGGTGTAATCCACCGCCCGGCCCAGATCCACCCCGGCGACGTAGCTGTGGTCCGCTTGTGGGTCTTCGGGGGCGGGCAGGATCAGGCGCGCCGCCAGCAGCTCGCGCTTGAAGAGTGCGCCTTCGTCATCCACGAACTCGGCCAAGAAGTACTTCCTGAAGAGGCGTTCGGGCATGGTGCGCTCCAGCCGCTCCAGTTCTTCACTCGGAAAATACGGGTTGATGCTGGTGGGCAGTTGCAGACTGCGCTGGCCTTCCTGCCCACTCTGACCCGCGTAAAACCAGTCCCGGTACCAGTTGGGGTAATCCGGCGTCCCGATCGCCAGCGCCTGTCCGCGCCGTTCACTGAGGGCAGGCATCAGCACCTCGACGGCGTAGTTCGGAACGAAGCCCGACTCGTCGATGATGGCGAATTTCACGCCGTCGCCCGCCAGGCTCGCGGGGTTGTCGGCACTCTTGGCCTGAATCACCGCGCCAGTCTTGAAGCGCAGCGTCAGCTCCGAGAGGCTGACCTTATCCACCAGCGGGGCCAGCTTGGTTGTGCATTCCACCATCGCCGCCATGAACAGCGCTTTGGCGTGGGCGTAGGTGTCACTGACGACGTAGACGAGCGGCGGGCCGAACTGATCGGGCGGCTGCAAGGCCTGGTAGATACTCTCGAAGCGTGCGCCGTGGGTCTTCCCGGCGCGGCGGCCATACAGGCAAACCAGGCGGCGGGTTTGCGGGTCATCAAGCGCGGCGTGCATCTGCATCTGGCCCGCGTGGGGCGTGTAATGAAGAGCACGCCAGAGGCGATTTCGGCTAATCGGCAATTTTTACACACCTCCAACCTTTGTGCGACTTCTGTCTACCCTTTGCCACACTGCCCATAGAGGCATCCGAAAGACTGTTATTACGGCAAAAGGCTTTAAGATTTTTTACCTCAATTTCTAACCCTTCTGGATCGGTTAGAAGCCAGTGCCTTGAACACGATTCACGGTGTGCCTCGATTGCGTCTTGAGATTTGGGGGCTTTTCTCCCAGTCATACGCTTAGATATTGCGGCGCACTGCTCGGGTGTGTGTTTCTTGCCCCTGTTAGATTCAGCGCGGCGAGCTACAAGCTCGGCAGGCTGTTTTCTTCCGGTGAGGGCCACCCTTATCTTTTCCACAACCTCAGCGGGCCGCTCTTTCCCTAACTTACTGGCCCTAATTTTTCCCTTTGCTTCAACGCTTAAGCGACGTCCCAAAGAGTTTTCACGATGCACGTGGGCAATCTTTCTCTGAGCTTCGGCCATATTCGCTCTCGCCAATTCAGAGTGCTTATATCCGCCTGTGCCTTCGCCGCCGGGAGCTAGATTGGTCAATCGGCAACCAATTGAACGGAAATAGCTAATCCAGAAAACTTCAGCTTCACGCCAAGATTCTTCTATGCAACGCTCTATAAGAAACATTTCCGGCTTCAAATCTTCAGATAAAACACTCTTTATCCAACGGTTCTTATACGTGTTATCGGCCAAATGATGCTTAGATATGTGCCGTCTATACCGATGGCGCATATCTTGAGCTTTGCCGACATAACGCAGCTCCTGAGTACGTGGGTCAATCAACCCATAAATGGATGTGATGGTAGTATTCGTCACGTGCAGACCTCCTGTGTCTGTACTGCTCCTGGGGATGGCCGTCCCGCGAGGAGCTTTGTCATACAAATATAGCATATTCTTCGTCCCAGACGCACTTAAAACAATCGTGTAGCCGAGCGCCTTCCACAGCTTGCGGCGCTGAATCGGCATCAGTCGTCGCCGCTCAGCGCCTCGATCAAACGCTGGGCAGAGTCATCCTCATCTGCGCCCGAATACTTGAGCTTCAGGCCAATGGTTTTGACTTGCCGGTCAATCACCTGCATTTCCATGTTGAAGCCCGCCAGGCCCATCTGTTCGGCATCTTGGCGCATCACTTCCAGCCGCCGGGTCAACTTGTCCAGCATCTCAAGGTCCGTCGGCAGGGTGGCTGCAAGGTGGCCGCGCACGATGTCCTTGGTGGCCTCGGCGCGCTCACGGCGGCGGTCTTTGAGGAAGCGGTTGACGGAGCTGTAGCTCACCTGGATCTCTGGGCGCTCGGCGATTTTGCGCCCGCTCAGGCCCTGCGCCGCGAGCTTGAGAATCAACTCCTCTTGCTGCGGCGTGAGTGGATTTCTTGAATCGTCCGGCTGAGTCACTGATTCATCATGGTGCGTGCGCTGACACAGGAAGGACGTCTGGGCGCATTGATTCAGGTGAATCAGGCAAGGGAAAGCCGCCCGGCGAGGGGCGGCGGTCTGTGCGTGTGGGTTGGGTCAGCGGGCAGCAGGTGAAGTCAAGCGGCCACATCATCCAGCAGAACATTCAGCGCGACGTCGATCTGGCTGCTGAGGGCGTCTCCCTCGGCGTACCATTCCGGCGATCCGAACGAGGCCTTCAAGGGCGGGGAGGCGTCCCACTGCTTTGCCGCCACGTCCTTGAGCGCGTCCCCTGCCGCCTCGAAGTGAACCTGCCAGTCCCCAGGCGCAGCATCGATGCGGCCCAGGTAAGCCGCCGCCTCGGCCGGGGCCAGTCGGGGTGCGAGGGTGGTCAGCAGACGGCGGATCTGGGCGCGGCCCTCGGGAGACTGGGAGAGGGAGCGGAGGCGGGCGAAGGGGGAGGTCACGGTCATGAGCTGCCCCCTTCGGTGAGTGCGGTGGCAAGATCACGCAGTTGCTGGGAGGTCAGCTTGTCGAACTGGTGTTCAAGCTCCACCCGACGCGCCTGATCGGCAACAAAGAGCGGGCCAGCACGCTCAAAACTCAGTTCACCAGCTTGATAGCCAAGATGCAGTTTCCTGAACGCCGCCTGGGCGTCCTTGTGATCGGCCAGCAGCGTCAGCACTGCGGCAGCTTTGACGGCTTGAGCGCTCATGCTGCCCACCCGCCGACCATCAGGCCCAGCTGCCCGTAGGCGTACTCGCGGACCAGATCACGCTCGGCGGCACTCAGGGCGGCCAGACTCGGGACCACCCGGTTCAGAACGTCACCGGCCAGGGCGTAGTGCTCGCGGTAGCCGAGGCGGCCCAGCTCGCGGTGGAGTTCACAGGCGACGGCCTTCCCGATGACCGGCGCGGACACTTTGGGGGATACCGGCGTCAGCACCTCTTCCAGCAGCCAGACGCGCTCAGCAGTGCGGAGGGTGGCGACGGCGCGCTCCAGTTCGGCGGGCTGGCCGTTGATCTCGGCCACCAGGCCTGCATCGGCGCGGGTGAGCTGGACGGTGGAGTAGGTCACGTCGGTCACCACGCCGCACTCGCGGTCTACGTTCAGGACGTTGAAGGTGCGGCTGTGGGCGCGGGTGCCGGTGTTGGGGGTAAACTCTTTCATGTCGTTCTCCTGCGGGGGTTTGACTCAGATTCGGGCGCTTACTTCGCAAGGGAGGCGCTCGTTTCTGGTATGGATATGTTACCCCATAGAGTTTAGTATGTCAACTCTATGGGGTAAGTCTGTGCTAACCTATTCGTATGGATACTCCAACACGCGCCGTAGAAAAAGCACTTGCCGAGGTAGGAATGAACCGTGCAGACCTGGCCCGCAAATTGAAGGTGACTCCGCAAGCGCTTAGCCGGGTGCTTAAGGTTGAGCAGGTTGCCAGTCAGCGCAGCCTCTGGCCCGAGATTCTCAACGCCCTCGGCCTGGAGATCGTCATTCAGCCCAAAGAGGGCAGCAAGTGAGTGCCGATGATCTTCCTGTCCATTACAAAAACCTGCTGATGCAGTACGAAACGCTACGACGAGACCACCAGCGCTATCTCAAGCGGGCCTCTCAGGCCAAAAAAGCCCACGAAAAGGCAGCGCTAAGCCTGGCAAAAATCCCTGATCCGGCGGCAAAGAAAGAGGCCGTCAGGCTGATGCAGATTGCCCGGGGGTTCCCCGGTGAAATAGAGGCAGAACTGCTGGAAGCACGTTGGGGAGATTTCCCCGCCCTTGAGGATATTCTGGGAGGATCCAACTAGTCATCAAGCAAACTTCCCGCAAAGCCGCGCCCGTGAATCCGCACTGGGCGCGGCTTTGTTTGATGCTTTGTGGCGTAGGTTGAAATCAATCCATCAAGCAAAGAGCCTAGCGCCCAGCTTTGAACAGCTCAAACTCCATCCAGGGATAGGCGGCCTTGACCTCTCGGAACTTGATTTTGAAGCCTTCGGTTTCCATGCCTTTCACGTCTTCGGCAGTCACCCGGCCCCCGCTCCAGAAGATCAGGAAGTCCGCCACGTAGCGCGTGCCGCCCGGCAGATAGAACACCGGCTGGCGCATGAAACCCACCACATCGCCCGCCTTTTCCAGCAGCTTGAGCTGGTCGAAGCGGGCGGCTTCGGCTTTGCTGGGAAAACTTATCCCGTCCCGCTCGGTGCGAACGGCACTGAACTTGTGATGGGCGAAGGGTCGGCTCACTGGCCTTCCAGCAGCGCCAGGCCGTCCGGCGTGATGACGTACCGCGTCTGCTCAGCCCGGCCCGTCACGGCCCACAGCCCACCTTTGACGAGCTGGCGGGCGAGCGTGCGGGCGTGGTGCCACTCGACTCCGGCTTGAGCGTGCAGAGCGCTCAGGTGCTCGAAGGCGGGCGCACTCGCGGCGCTAGCCGTGAGCAGGGCAAGGGCAGCGGGATCATTCACTTTGGGCCTCCTGTTGCGGTGGCGGTGCCTGCGGGGGCGGGGTCGGCTGCGAGAGCGGTTCATGTAGCCCTCAGCACACCGGACGGCACGATGGCCGTGTGACCGTCGGGCCACTGCACCAGAACATTGGCGGGCCTGCTGCCAGCGCGGGGCACGGTCAGGGCGGTGCAGGCGGTGCCGCGCCGGGCATCGTCGCCTTTGCCCTCTTTCGGGCCGTAGCGGTATTCCTGGCCGGTGGTAATCCAGCGATACTTGCGCGGCTTCACTCGGTCACTCTCCGGTAGCTGCTGACAATCCCGCGCAGCGTTTCATCTGAAATCGACAGGAAGGCGCTGAACACCAGTTCGTCCCGCTCAACGGGCGGCAGGTGGTCGAGCCCGAACAGACCGAGGCGCTGCTGAACCCGCTCCCTGAGTCCAGCAGCGTCTGCGCTCATCTGGCGGCCTACCATGCCCACGTCTGCCAGATTCGTCACGTCCCTGAGCGTCCCGGCGGCGATGGCCTTGTCGATTTCCGGCACGGTTACGCCCTTGTCCAGCGCTCTGGCAGCTTCGATCAGGTCTGTCTGATCTGCCTGGGCGCTCACTCCGGCTTCGAGGGCGAGGCCAGCGCGCCAGAGTCGCCAGGCGGTTGTGCGGCTGATCCCGGCGGCTTTGCTGAGCGTGGTGCTGAAGTCACCCTGATGCCCGGCGGCCAGCCAGCGGAGGTGAAGGACGCGGGCTTCGCGGGCGCGGTCTGCCATGCTGCGCTGCGTGGCCTGGAAGCGTTGGCCCCAGGCGGCCATTTCCTGTTCGAGCGTGAGGGCGCGGACTTCGAGGCTAGGCACGCGGGCGGTCACTGCGGCCCCGCTTGCAGTCGGGCGCGGCGCTGGAGATACCACTCCCGCTTCTGCTCAGCGAGTGGCAGCCGTTCAGGAAGGCCTTCTCGGAAGATGTCCAGCGTCTCGCACCACTGCAGATCCGTCAGGTAGCCCCGGCTGATGGCCTCGTCAATACTCTCTGCCACCAGGGCGCGGCTCTTCAGATCATCAAGCAGGTAACGGGCCGCCTGGGCCGCGTGAGGGCTGGCGTGAGGCCGCTCATACCCCGTCACGTCCGCCAGGTCAGGCGCAGTGTTGCGGCTCATACGGCTCCGTTCGTTTCGCGTTCGCGCAGCTCGGCGAGCAGGCCCGACTGATTCCACCTGGGATTGACGCCGAGGGCCAAGGCGGACCCAGCCTTGAAGCGGCGGCGGCAGGTTTCTGGGTGGGCACCGGACCGGGCGGCCAGCCAGCCAGGGAAGTCACCGGCCACCGCATGACGGGCGAAGTCGAGATAGAGCGCGTAGGCGGCGCGGGCGGACTTTTCAATTCCAGCCCGGCCAATCCCGCCGATATTGGCCCACTCTGAAGCACGTTTTTCCAGCGCCAGCACGTCAGTATTCGGTCTTTTTTGACCAATTTCCTCACTTTGAGGGAGATATTTGAGACGTTGGCTTACATTCAGGCGGGTTTTTTGGGTCTTGACCTTGTGACGCTTCCGGACGGCCCGCCGTGCTTTCTGGCCGTTCTCGCTCCAGAACCGGGCCGCCTCCCCTTTCATGAACGCCGACCACTGCTCTTCAGTCCTGGCTCCGGCGGCGATGGCTTCGTCTGGGCTGGTGTGGACGGTGCCGCGCAGGAACTTCACGGCGGCCTTGTCGGCATAGTGGCGCTTGACTGGCATTTATTGACCTCGCATCTGGCGGCACAGGCGTTTCAGGCGGCGCTGACCTCGCACCAGGACGGTGACGACGGTGCAGGCGCGGGGATCGATCCGGCAGACGTGCGAGCCGAGGGTGTAGACCTCGCGCTCGGCGTTGACCTGGCGGTGCTGGCCTTCTTCGATCACGCGGGCGATGGCTTCGCGGGCGGCTTGATCGTCGGGGCACTGCCAGCGGGTGCGGGCACGGTCTAGGGCGTGGCGGGTGATGGCCGGGGCGGTCATTGCCGGGCCTCCTCGAACAAGGGTGCGAGCTTCGGTGCCAGCGCTGCTTTCTCCAGGCCAAGCCGCCGGACAGCCTCGCGGCGCACGGCGAGCCACATCTTGTACGGGTGGTGCTCGCGCGCGCCGAACGGGTACGCGGCGTCAATCTGCGCGAGGACGGCTTTCGGGGCCTCGCCTGCTTTGCGGCCAGCCTCCACGATGGGCCAAATGACTTTGCCCGCTCTGCTTTGCCAGTAGCTCATCTCGGGTTCTCCTTGAAGCTGAACGTCCGCAAATTGGCGTTCAGATGCACGGTCTTCGTCGGACCGTTGCGGTTCTTCCTGACGATCAATTCCGCCTGGCCGGGGCTGTCTGCGGGGTCGTAGTAGTCGGGCCGGTGAATGAATGTCACGGTGTCGGCGTCCTGCTCCAGCTCGCCGCTGTCTCGCAGGTCAGGCAGATCGGGGCGGTTCTCGCCGCGCTTCGTCACTTCACGGGAGAGCTGGCTGACCAGCAGCACCGGCACGCCTAAGCGCTTGGCCACGTCCTGCTTGAGCGTCTTGGTGATGTAGCCGTAGAGCTGGGTGCGGTTGTCGGCTTGCCCTCTTGGAGCGCTGGCCCGGACGTGGCTGAGCTGGTCGACGATGATGAGGCTGAGCGGCGCGGCAGCGTGCTCCCGCCAGCAGGCGCTGACGATGCCCTCCAGACTGGATTCCTCGTCGATCATCCAGTGGGGGCGCATGGCTTCGAGCTTCCCGGCGGCCTGCTTGAGACGGTGCTCAGCACCCACCATCGGCGCGGCGTCGTGGCGCAGGTCCACGCCGCTGATCCGGCTAAGGGTGCGCTGGCGGGTGATGAGCGCGCCGTCCTCCAAGCTGAACATCAGCACCCGCCCCGGCCCGCGCTGATCGCCGAGCGCCGCACTCTGGGCAAACTGGCTGACCAGCGCCGATTTACCGACGCTTGGCCTTGCAGCGAGGATGTTCAGCGTCCGGGGCTGCCAGCCGCCCAGCACTGCATCGAAGCTCGGCAGGCCAGTGGTAATGCCCCGGTAATGCATGGGGTGCAGGAGCCGGTCAATCGCGGTGCCCAGATCGTCGGCCACGCTCACGGTGCTGCTGCTCGGCGTCTCGGCCAGCAGCTCACCCAGGCGGGCGTGCGTGCTCGTGATCGCGCCCAGGGCGTCCGCTTCCGGCTCGCTGAGCGTGCGGGCCAGCACGGCGGCGCTGCGATGGGCTTCTGTGGCGCGGTAAGTGCTCAGAACCCCACGAGCCACGGCGGGCAGCTCGCGGGGTTGCAGGCTGTAGGCGTCCAGGCTGATGAGATCGTTCAGGGTCATGCCCACTGGCCAGCGCGGATCATGCTGATGCTCGGCAAGGGCCACAACGCCCAGGTTGCCCGCTGCGTGAACCTCGCGGGTCAGTTGCCACAAACCGCCGTAGTGGACGAAGTGATGCGGCTGGAGGGCGCGCACTTCCGGCAGCTCCAGCACTTCCGGGTCCAGCAGGGCCGTGCCGATCAGCGACTTCTCCAGGTGGCCGGGGTTGCGCGGGTCGAAACCGAACTCGGGCAGGCTCATGCGCTGCGCCTCACGGCGGGCTGCGTGCTGGCCCAGGGCACGGTGAGGTAATCGGCCAGGCCGGGGCCGGTCTGGATGCTCACCAGCCGGTCAGCGTGCAGCACTTCCAGCACCTTGCCGGAGTTGGGGCCGCAGACGAGGATTTCACCCAGGACCGGCACGCGGTCAGCCGGGGCCGTGTGTTTGGCTTTCAGGTCGGCTTTGTACTGCTGAACCAGCTCGACAGGCCAGGGCTTGCGGCTGTCCTGATTGAGCAGGTCCGCAATGGTGAACTGACCCTTAGCGCCGGGCAGGGTGTTTGCCAGGTCACGGGCCAGTCGGATGAACGCGGGCGTGTACTGTTCGGCCCAGCGCGGTAAATCTTTCTGGTAGCGGCTTACAAACCCGTAGCCCAGCAGGCCGTGAAACAAAACTATCGCGTCCTCGCCGCCCGCCGCCGCGCCGCGCCCCGGAACCGTGCTTTGTGCGCTGTTCGCTGGGTACGTTTCAGGTGCAACAGGTGCCAGGTCGTTTTCTTCCTGTGAGGGCAGATCAATATCAGATGCCAAATCTATTTTTTGATCTTCTGGGGTGGCTGGCGGCTTCGGTTCTGCAGAATTATTGAAGTCGCCTTCCCTTCCTTCCCCTGGATCTACTTCTAAAGGATCTACTTCAGGTGCCTTTCTCAGAGGCGGCCCCTGCCTTTCTGGCGTGCGGGGGGTGCCTTTCTCAGAGGCGGGGGGGCCTAGCAAAATGATGTCGTTTGTGGTCTGGCTGTTGTCCTCTTCTCGGAAGCGTTCGCGCAGTTCCAGCCAGCCTTTATCACGCAAACCATACAGAGCTTTCTGAACCGCCGGGCGGCTCATCTTGCAGCAAGCGGCGATCCTTTTTTGCCCTTCCCAAACTCGCCGCTC
Organism: Deinococcus rubellus; assembly: GCF_025244745.1. Taxonomy (NCBI): domain Bacteria; kingdom Thermotogati; phylum Deinococcota; class Deinococci; order Deinococcales; family Deinococcaceae; genus Deinococcus; species Deinococcus rubellus. Next base: position 1,571,813 of record NZ_CP104213.1, on the reverse strand, counting down.
GTCACCCACCCGGCGGCAAAGGTGTGAGTAGACCCTGAACTCGTATACGGTTAAATCGCTGTCATCCACGTCGCTGTGGACGAACATGCCCAAGGCGAAACTGTTACCACGCGGCTTGATGTTGCTCACAGCCCCATTCCTGTCAGTTCCATCGCAGCCATGAACACGTCCATGCGCTGATCCGGGTGCAGGGCCAGCAGGCGCGTCAGGCCTGTGAGCGTCATGCCGTCTGCCTTGCACCAACTCGGCAGGAAGGTCAGCTCGTCATGCTCGCCGGTCAGCAGCGGCCCGCGCAGCACGTTGACCCAGTAGGTCAGCGCTTCGTCTTCGGCGAGAGCCAGGCCGACAGCGGCGGCGGGGCAGACGCGCTCAAAGATCGGCAGGTACAGCGCCCGCGCTTCGTCTACCGATGCGGGGTAGAGGGCATCCAGCATGTTGATGCCCTCTACCTCGCCGCGCTCGCCGAGGATGAAGATGGGCCAGGAGACGCCGAGCTTGGCGCTGGGCTGGAAGTTCTGGCGTGTCATCGAAATGTTGCTCACAGCTACTCAGCCTCCCCGGTGCGCGTGCTGACGCGCTGGCCGACGGTCCAAAGGGTGGAAAGGCAGGCGGGCATTGACGGCCAGGGCCGCGTGCAGGGTCGTGGGGTGGGTCCGGTAGTCAGGCATCAGTCCGCCGCCTCTTGAAGTGCCACGCTCAAATTGGCGTGGGTGAGTGCTGCTGCCAGGTCGGGGCAGACGCTGTTTCCGATGGCCCGGACCTGCGCGGCCTTGCTGACCGGCTTGCCCTCGGCGGTGCGCTCCAGCACGTAGTCGTCACTGAAGCCCTGGCACTTCGCCAGTTCGCGCGGCGTCAGCATCCGCATACCGATGTCGGCCAGGACGTACAGCTCGCCCTTGACCGTGACCAGCACCAGCTGCTGCGCGTGATCGGCATGCTGCTCCAGGGCCTGCGGCGCGTACTCGTTCAGCAGGGCGTAGACCTGACGGGCGCGGGCGAGCATTTCGGCTGGCAGGGCAGGCTGGCAGGTTGCAGTGATGACACCGGTCTTGCCCTGCCCGGTGGTGACGATGGTGCCCAGCGGCGCGGACACGTCAGCGGCCTTGCTGGTCCCAAACTGGCGCATCAGCGTGGCCAGGGTCGGCGCGAAGCGGTCCACCGTCGGCACTGTGCGGAGCGGTTCATTCGCGGGCTGGCCAGGGTCGCCGCGCCCGTCCTGGCTGTAGTAAGTGGCGAGATGGCCGCTCAGCAGGGCGTGGTGATCGACGGTGGTCACAGTATCCAGCGGCCCACTCACGGCGATGCCTGCGCCCTGGTAAGTGCCGCCGTAGTGCTTGACCAGCGAGGCCACAGCCAGGCGACTGCCGTTGCCGGTGGTGACTACCGTGGGCGAAGGCAGCTCGACGCTGACCGCCCGGCTGGCCTGGCCCACGTTCTCGCCATAGCGCGGCACCAGATAGCCGGTCAGCAGTTCGTTCTTGTTGTGGTTGGTGGTGACAGTGCTGAGCGGTTCCTGGGCGCTGCGGGCCGGGGCCTGATGCTGCTTGTTGGTCACGCAGGGCGCGAGCACTGGCTGCACCAGGCCGTGCGCGTCATACGCCGCCGTCACCGTCTTCATCGGCTCGGCCAGATCCTGCCCCCGGAATGCCTCGCCGCCGTGGTTGCAGGTGACGATGAACGGCTCCGGCGCATTGAGCACGAACCGCTCGATGCCGCGCGCGATGCGCTTCATGGTGGCTGGGACCAGCGCTTTTTTGCGGGTGAAGATACTGGGCGCGTCCAGGCTCCAGTCGATGCACGAAGCGGCTGTGCGCCAGGGCTGGAGCAGGCCCGCTTTCACTCGGGGGTCGCTGGGTTTGGCATGCGTGGGCGCGGGCCAGATGATCGGCAGGCCATCGCGCCGGGCAACCAGGAACAGGCGCTTGCGGATCGTTGGCGTGCCGTAATCGCAGGCACGCAGCTCGCGCCACTCCACCGCGTACCCCTGATAGCGCAGGGCGTTGACGAAGCTGTTGAAGGTGCGCCCCCTGTCTTTCGGGCAGGGTCGGCCATCGTCTTGCAGCGGCCCCCAGGTCTGGAACTCTTCGACGTTCTCAAGGATGATGACGCGGGGCTTGACCAGCGCGGCCCAGCGCAGCGCCACCCAGGCGAGGCCGCGAATCTTCCGGTCCAGCAGGCCTGCGCCTTTCGCTTTGCTGAAGTGGGTACAGGTGGGACTGAACCAGCAGAGCGCCACGCGCTGCCCCCTGGTGATGTCCAGCGGGTGAACCTGCCACACGTCCTCCACGCTGTGATGGCTGTGCGGGTGGTTGACGCGGTGCAGGCCCACGGCCACCGGATCATGGTTGATGGCGTGGTCCACCGGGCGACCCAGGGCGCGTTCCATGCCGCTGCTGGCCCCACCCGCTCCGGCGAAGTTGTCGATGACCAGTTCACCCTCGGCCAGCAGGCCCGCATTTCTGCGAGCGGCGAGGTAGGGGAAGAGTGGGGCGTAGGAGTGCTTCATCCCGCCGCTGCCGCCAGTTGCTTGGCCTGCCAGGCTTCCAGCTCAGCCACCGGCACGCGCAGCAGCTTGCGGCCCAGGCGGATAGCCGGGAAGCGCCCGAGGCGGATTTCGCGGTACAGGAAGCCGGGCGAGACGTGCAGGCGCTCAGCGGCCTGGGGAACTTCGAGGTACTTCGGTTCTTTGCTCATGACTGGGCCTCGGCGGCGGACTTGAAAGCGCGGCGAGCCTCAGCAAGCATCTGCTCCGCTTCGCTGTTGTCCAGGCCGCTGAAGGTATCGAGGAGCACGTGGGCCTGCTCGGCGGTGAGTGTCTTTGTGCCTTCCGGCTTGACGCTGTTTAAGCTGTAGCCCCAAAGCGCGGCGCGGTCTTCGCTGGTCTTGGCTCCGGCCCGGCTTGCGTGGGCACAGAGCGCTTTGCGCTGGCCTTCGCTGAGCAGCAGTTCTTCCACTGGGGCCACATCAAAGGGCGGCGTGTCCTGAGCTGCGGCCTGCTCTTCTTTGATCTGCCTGCCGACCTCGCGCAGCGCGTCGAATGCGCTTCTGGCCTGCTCAACATCCTTGCGCCAGTCGGGGAAGTGCGCCAGCGCCGCGACAGCCCGCTCACGGCCTCCCAGACCGTTGATCTTTGTTCCGGCCTCGCCGATCTTGACCACCCAAGCCTCAAGAGCGGCGTTCGGATTCGTCGCCTGGACAATCTGCCGGGTCACATCCACCGTGCGGGGCTGAGCCTGTTGGGGAGCCGGGGCGGGATTGTCCGCCTGGGCCATTTCGGTGTCGGTGTAGATGCCAGAAAGCTCAGCCGGGAAGGCTTTCCGCAGGGCCAATCCCTCGCAGCACTTTCCCAGCATGGTGTAAGGCATCTTGGCCCACATGTCGGAAACGGTTTTGTTGCCGGTGGCCTGACCGTTTTTCCATTCGTTCTTGGTCTGAACGTACTCGCTCCAGCGGGCCGTCGCCGGGAACTCCGCGATATGGCCCTGCACCAACCGCCGAGCAACCACCCGCGCCCACTCTGGATAGCCCTCAGCATTCAGCGGCCCGAACTCCGGGTCAGACGTGCCGAGGTGCGTACCGGTGCGGCTGGCAATCAGGCGGTAACCGTCGATGCCAGTCTGAATGGTCATCTTGTCTTCGCGGCCTGACTTGCGCTTGATGGCATACACCTGCTTAGCGAAGGGGCTTAAACCCGTGCTTTTGCAGACTTCAAGGAACAGCGCCAGCTCAAGGTCGGTACAGCCGACAGCGACAGTATTTTTAATCAGGTCGATCTGCTCGCGGCTGAAATCGCCGGGCTGTGCGAGGGGCATGTTCTGCGGTCGGGTTTCAATCGCGGTCATTTCGTCGCCTCCAGGGCCGGTACTTCAGCGCGTTGAGTCAGAACCACTCCAGCCAGTACCAGGGCCAGCCCGATCAGGCCCACAGCAGCCAGCGAAAGGCCGGTGAAAGCGTCGAGGGTCAGCAGCAGGGCGATGCCAGCGAAGATCAGGGCCGCGCCGAGGTTGAAAGCCAGGCGGGAAGTCAAGCGCCACTCCCGATCTCGCTGATGAGCTGCCGCCACTTGCTGTAAGCCGCTTCCTTCTCAGCACGGCAGGCGTCTTTCGCTTCCTGCGCCGCACCAGTGCGCCACAGCCAGACACCCTCACGCACAGCCATGAAGTACCCGGCATAGGCAGCGTCTGCGGCGCGGCTGGCCTCGCTGAGCGGGTGGGCCTGGATGAGGGTGATCATCCGCGCACCGCCGCTTCGAAGGCTTGCTGCTCACGGGTCATGGGCACGCTCGCCGCACCTTCCGCCGCCTGCGCCGCTTCGATCAGGTGGGCAGCCAGCAGCCGGGCCTCGCGGGCCGTCAGGAACTTCGAGGCCATCACCAGATCCGCGCCCGCCGCTGCACCCTCAACCGCAGTGCGCGGCAGGCTGAGGCAAATGGGCAACACGCAGTTCTCCACCGTGATCTGGGCAACCTCGAAACCGCCCCACTCGTCGCTGAGAATGTCAGCGGTGTAGATGGGGGCGCTCACTGTCCTGCCGCCTTCCGGCCTGCCCACACGCCGCGCTGGCGCTCAATGCGGTTGCGGCACTCGCCAGCACTGAGCATGTTGCCCCCGTCCATCACGGCCACGATGCTCACGCCCTGCGGCTGGGAGGCTTTGGCGCTCAGGTGGGCGTCCACGATCTGCTTGCCGTGAGCGAGGCTGCGGCAGGGGCGGCGGAGGCCAGCGACGAACCAGCCGCAGGCAAGACGGGAATTGGTCTGGTAAATCTCAAATCCGTTGTACGTTTCTGCTAGGGTGGTCACTGTAAAACTCCTTTTTGTAGTTGCCCCGGCCCTTCACTGCCGGGGCTTTGTTTTGTCGGCTAGGCCGACGCTTCAATCCGGTCTGCATAGGTGGAATTTGCCTCGGTATTTATTTGCAAAGCCTTAATATCCTCAGCAGCAAACAGCTCCATGACCGGAATGTCCAAGACCGTGGCAAGCCGCACCGCAACGTCAATGTGCGTGTTGCGCGGCAAACCGCGTTCATGCGCTGCCACAAACGGACTAGAAACATGAGCTGCACGTGCTAGGCCGTCTTGCGACAGCCCCCGTGCTCGCCGGTGCTCCTTCAGTCGTTTCATTCGCATACCCATAGAATAAGGCTTAGCGGGTAATACGTCAATATCGGTAAGGCTTTGCCATTGGACAACCTGTAGACCCGTAACTAGTATTGTGATATGGGTATGGGGATATGGGTACTATGGCGACTGCAGAGACCTGGGGAATGACAAACATGCCACGCGCAAAGAGGGCATCGAATGCCAATTTGCCTGCATGGGCAAGGGCTTTAAGGGTGCGTCGAGCCGAGCTTGGAATTAGCCAGGAAGAAGCTGCCGCACGCTCCGAAGTCCTTAACCAAACGACCATCAGTGAGCTAGAGAACGGAAAATACGAGCTTGGCAATCTGACAGCTGCTCGTCTTGCCGCCCTGGCACGCGGTCTCCAATGGACTCTTGCGGAACTCGAAAGAGCTGTTGGTGTTGATTTTGGGCTTGGAGCCTACATGGAATCTATCCAGACTCAGCAAATGCATACCGAGTACCAGCAACAGCCGGTCTACAAACTTAATAGCTTGGTTGAGAAAGACGCCACGCCTTTTGAGTACGCCTGGCTACCCCCAGGCCGAGGCGATGATCAGGCATTCACTAGGGCCTTGCTTATCGAAGATACGGACATGGAACGCATGGGCCGCAGTCTTCACCCGGATGACATCGTTTTCGTTCGCACCGACGAAACGGCACCCATACCAGACAATCTCTACGCCATCGTGCAGGAATCAAAAGTCATGATCCGCCGCTATGTAGAAACTTCCATAGGGGCGGCCTTCGTTGCCGACAGCCCTGCACTCTCGGGGCAACTAATCTCCCCAAGTAAGGTCACCATCGTGGGCCACGTGTACCGCGTATTCAGCGACTTCAATAACTACGGAAACTAACCCGGTTTTTGCCCTTGGAGGCACTGAATGTTCTATCAACTCGGTCACGTGTTCCCCCGTTCTGTTCCTACCTACAAGCCGCTGGTTCTTTCTGGCGTTGCCTATGCCTCGCGACTAGAGTTTCCCGTTTCAGATTGGGGAGTTGACTTCGAAGCGGGAGCACCACTTCGACTGTTACCAAGCCAACGCACAGCCTTAACAGAGGCATGGCTGGTCAGTGGCGACAGCATGTCACCCACGATCAAAAACGGCGACATCATTTTAATCAATCCATCCGAAGCGTACAGCACGCATTTGCCGTGCGCTTTCCAGACGCCTTATGGCGTAATGGTCAAGCGCCGGGGCGTGGATGGACGCGGCAGAAACTGCTTGCTGAGCGACAATCCCGATGTCCCACCTTTTTACGACCTAGACGAGGCGATAGCGCTGGGCAGCGTGTATGCCGCTTATTTGGGGCCGCGCAAGATCCGTTACATCGGCTAATTGAGGAGTGAAGTCGGGATTCTGTAAGACGTCGCCCAGCAGTCTGCCGAGTAGATAAAGCTCAGATGGAAAAGGAGAAACCGTGAGTTCATTTTTCAGTACGCTGAGCGCCCTGGCCTTTCTCGCCATGATCGTCTTCATCATCCAAGCAAGGCGCAAACGCCCAGGCGCGAGCAAGCGAGCCTGGCAAGCTGTGGCTGCCGTCATCGTCTTCAGTGCCATCAGTAGTGCCACCATGACCGCCGCCGAGAAGCAAGTCGCTGAAGCCAAGCGCGTAGCCGAGGCCCAGCAAGTCGCTGCCGCCGCCGCCCAGCAACGCACCGCCGATGCCAAAGCTGCGACAGCTCGCGCCGCCCAGGATGCGGCAGAGGAAAGAGCGGCGGCCATCAAAAAAGCAAATACATCGATTGAACCTGCCGAAATGATCGTCGCCTGCCAGCGTCAGGCCCGCGAGCGCCTCAAGCTGCCCGACACGGCCCGCTTTCCCGGCTTCCTTGAGGGCATGGATAACCAGCCGCTAGTCGGGCCGGTGGGTGCAATGTGGCGCTCCTGGGTCGAGAGCGAGAACTCATTCGGCGGCACGGTCAGAACTCAATTCAAGTGCCAGTACGTCAAGAAAGACAACACGCTTTACCTTGACTTCTTGGACAACTAAGCCATGACCCGCCCTACCCTCCAGCGCGGGCAGCGCACTCCCCTTATCACCTTCACGCCCCCGTTCCCACGCCGAGCTGCCGCCCCGGTCGGAGAAGGCACTGGGGACCGTGAGCTGACGCGGCCATACCAATCAGAGGACGCTGAGCTAAAGGGGAGGAGTAAATGGACTGGAAACTGGAAGTCGTCGTGGTGCCGGTCACGGACATCGACCGCGCCCTCTCCTTTTACGCTGAGCAACTCGGCTTCAAGCTCGATCACGACATCAAGGTGGGTCCCAGCCGCCGAATCGTGCAACTCACGCCACGAGGCTCCGGCTGCTCGATTGTTCTGGGCGCGGGCCAGGCCATGACCCCCGGCTCACTCCACGGCCTGCAACTGACAGTGAGCGATGTGCGGGCGGCCCGCGCCGAACTGCTCGACCACCAGGTGGAGGTCGGCGAGATCCAGGTCATGGGCAGCGCCGCCCCCCGCCCAGCTGAGCCTGAAGAAGACCTCAATTACGTCGGCTTTTTGTTCTTCAAAGACCCGGACGGGAACAGCTGGGCCGTCCAGCAGATCAACCACCGGCCTGTCGCTCCCAAATGACCGATCTGCAACTGGACAGACGCTTCGGAAGACGGCAAGCTCAAGGAGACCACCAAGGTGAGTGAAGACCATGACGAAGGCGTCACCCAGCTGCTGCAAGAAAACAGTACCGTCAACGAACTCCTGCGCCAGAAGGCCGAGCTGGGCCTCACCAATCTTCACCGGCCTATTGAGCAGTTCGGTGTGCTGCTCAGCCGCCCCGCGTTCGTCATTACCTCCGGCATTCTGTTCATGATGTGGATCGGTCTCAACCTTGACCTGAAGTTCACCACCCGCAAACCCTGGGATGAGCCGCCTTTCTTCTGGCTTCAGGGCCTGATCGGTGCGCTGGGCCTGCTGGTGGCGGCCACCGTACTGGTTTCGCAGTCACGCCAGGCGCAACTGGCCGAGCAGCGGGCGCAGCTCCAGCTGCAATTCATCGTGCTGACCGAGCAGCGCACCGCCAAGCTGATTCAACTCTTCGAGGAATTGCGCCGTGACCTGCCAGATGTCCGCAACCGGGTCGATACCCAGGCGGAGATCATGCAGCAGCCTGCGAATCCCGAAGCGATTCTGGAGGCGCTGACGACACTGGACGAGGGTGGGGACATGGGCCTGCCACCGAAAGAGGAATTGTGACTTATCAACCCATTCAGCGCGGCCAGCGTGCCCCGCTCTCCCAGTTCACGCCTGTCACTCGCTTCACCCTCAAGATGCAGGACACAAATGGCTAAAACGCGAGAGGAAAAAAACTATACCTTTGCCTTTGACGATTCTGGTGGTATTGAACCCTTCCTAAATCCAGATAAAACTTTTAGAGAAGGTCAGTTCCCTTTTCTTATCATTGCAGCCATAGGACTGAGAAATGATCTTCTAGAAAAATTCTACGACGAGTGGAATTTATTAAGAGGAGATATAAAAGCCGCCCTTGATCTGAGTCATCTTCCTCCACTTCATGCAAGATTGATGTTTGGCGCTAGTAGGCCGGAAACGTATAGGAAAATGCCCAATCCATATCTCAACGTAGATCAGGCACTTACCCAAGAGTGGTTTATCAGAGCCTTTGACATATTAAACGCTCTGTCAAAAGTAAAGGGCGGAGCTGGCGGTCTATCTGCGATCTACAGAAGAGAATCGTATAAATCTTCTGTCACATATGGCTTCCAAACAGAATTGTCAACGAAAGAGTCCAGTTTCATAAAACTTAATACTAAAGGGAAGAAAAAATCATATCATCAGAAATATTTATCTGCTGCCTCTTCTGTACTAATCAGGCCAGTATTTGATTGCTTTGGGATGATCCAAGAAATTATGCGCCAGATTGACGGTGAGGCACAGGTATTTCTGGACCCATTCAGCAGTTCTGATGGGCTTAATGATGAGATCGTATTCGATTTCATCAGGCAACATCTTGCTCTTCCCAAAATTTCTTCTGTTAGGCGAGTCGAAGATACTGACAATGAGCCTCTGAGCCAGGCTGCCGACCTGATTGCCTACGGTCATTTCAGAGATGAGCTAATACAGGTACGTCTCAAAAATGGACAGAACCCCCCCTTTGAGCCAATGCTGGAAGCAGCAAGGATTAGATGGGGACCACCCAGAATATGCTCAGCAGATGTAGGTCATATATGGCGGAGGAAAAGATCAGACCGTAGATATGATCAAATTTCAGTAGCCGCAATGTACTCCACCGCCTTTTACGAGCTACAAAAATTCCATCCTGATTTTACGAACCAATACCTAGTAACACCCGATGAATTCTTAAATCGGGTCATCAAAATATTGGGCAATACCAAAGCGGGTTACATTCCTATTTTGAAAGATGGCGTCCTAGAGGCTTGGGAAGCTATAAACACTATCTCGCCACAAAAAGGCGAAGACCGCCCATAAGGCGGCCCCGTAGAACGAATGTATAGCGTATGACACCGCTTGTCAACCGCTTCCCTTAGGAGTCCTCAAAATGTGTCTTAATTTGCGCCAGGACGATAGAAACTTCTGCCAGAGGACTCTGCGCCCATGACCAAACGCGGCAATGGTCAAGGCTCAGTCCGGAAGCTCCCCTCGGGCCGGTTCCGCTGGGAACTCATGATCGAAGGCCGCCGCTTTTCCGGCATGGCCGCCAGCAAAACCCTCGCACAGCAAGCCCTGGCTGGACTGATTGCGGACGCCACACGCGGCGGCATCGCCGACCCCAGCACTGTCACTGTCACCGAATACCTCACCCAATGGCTTGAAGGCCGCAAGACCAGCCGCGCCTACCGCACCCACGAAGTGCAGGAGCGGGCCTTGAGGCTCTACATCCGGCCTGCCATCGGCGAGAAAAGGCTCCAGAAGCTCTCCCCTGCCGACCTCCGGGCCTTATTCGACAGCCTGAACAAGAAAGACCTCGGCGCGGCCAGCCAGCGGCAAGTCCATCAGCTCCTGCTGACCTCCCTGAAGCACGCCCTGCAACTGGAGATCGTCACTCGCAACGTCGCCGAGATCGTCCGGCCCAACCCGCCCCGCAAACGCGAGAGCGAGGAGCTGGCCGCCTTCACGCCCAACGAGGCCGCGTCGTTCCTGGCCGCCTGCCGGGCCGACCCGCACGGCGCGTGGTTCGAGTTCGCGCTCGGCACCGGAATGAGGCGCGGCGAGGTCTGCGGCCTCAAGTGGGCCGACCTGAACCTCAAGGCCAAGACGGTGGCCGTGCGCGAGACCATCAGCGACACGGGCGGCACCATCCGTATCAGCGCTCCCAAGACGGTCAACAGCCGCCGCACAGTGCATTTGTCGGGAGAAACCCTTGAACTGCTTTCCCGGCACCGTGAGCGCCAGGCCATGACCGCCGAGGCCATCGAAGGCTGGGCAGACTCGGGACGGATCTTCACCAACCTGCACGGCGGCACCCTGCGGCCCAACAACCTACGCCGTGACATGACCCGGCTGTGCGAGGCAGCGGGCGTGCGCTTCCTGCCCATTCACGGGCTGAGGCACACCTACGCTTCACTGAGCTTGCAGCGCGGTATTCCGGTGGAAGTGGTGAGCAAGCAGCTTGGTCACAGCACCGTCGCTTTCACGCTCAGCCAGTACCGGACGGTCTATCAGGGCGAGCGCGAAGGCTGGGCGCTGGGGCTGGGTGACATGCTGGAAGGCAAGACCGGGTAAGGCCATTACGCACGGGTTACGCATTTCAGGCGGAATTGAGCGCCTAACTGAAAACTCAAGGAATGAAAAAAGGCCGTGCTAGACGGCCTTTTATGCTGGTGGAGGCACACGGATTCGAACCGTGGACATCCTGCTTGCAAAGCAGGCGCTCTCCCGCTGAGCTATGCCCCCAGCGCCACGAAGCCTAGCACCTGCTCCGGCGCTTTGTCCAGCGGCGCGGCGCTATGCTGGCCGCAGATGCCGCACCGAGTGAAGCTGCCCGCCTTTCCGCCCGGCGCGCTCCTAGTCGGCGGCGCGGCCCGCGACCTGCTGCGCGGCCAGATGCCCAGCGATTACGACTGGGCCGCGCCCGACCCCGCACAGGCGGCCCGCTGGACGGCAGGCACAGGCGGCGCGGCCTTCCCCCTCGACGAGCGGCGTGGCCACTGGCGGGCCATCGTCGGCGGCGTGCAGCACGACTTCGTGCCGCTGCCAGCCGACCTCGGCAGCGAACTGCTGCGGCGCGATTTCACGGTCAACGCGCTGGCGATGGACCAGGCCGGGCGCGTTACCGACCCGGCGGGCGGCCTGACCGACCTCCGGCGGCGCAGCCTGCGAATGATCAGCGAGCAGAATCTCAGAGACGACCCGCTGCGGCTGCTGCGGGCGGCGCGGCTCTCAACCACACTCGATTTTCGGCTGGAAGCCCAGACCCGCCTCAGCGTGCAGCATCTAGCGGCTGAGGCACTGGCCCAGCACTGGCCGCTGCCCGCCGCCGAGCGCTCAGGAGCCGAGCTGAATGCCCTGCTGCTCTCGGACCGCGCCGCCAGTGGCGTTCTGCTGCTTAAAGAGCTGAACCTGCTGGCCCTTTATCTGCCAGAACTGCTGGAGGGCGCAGGCGTCGTGCAGGGCGGCTTTCACCATCTGGACGTGCTGCACCACAACATCGAGGCGCTGCACCAATTGCTGGCCCGCTTTCCCGACGCCGATCTGGCGTTGCGTTGGGCCACGCTGCTGCATGATGTGGGCAAGCCGCGCACGCGGGGTGTCAACCCCAACACCGGGCGCAATACCTATTACGGCCACGCCGAAGTGGGCGCGCAAATGACTGCCGAGATGCTAACCCGCTTGAAGCAGCCGCGTGGTCTTACCGAGCGGGTCAGTGCCCTGGTGGGAGCGCACATGGTCCACCTACCCACCACCGAGCGCGAGGCCAGCCGCTTCGTGCACCGTCGCCGCCCCCTGCTGCCCGATTTGCTGGGCCTGATGCTGGCCGACCGCGAGGCCTCGCGCGGGCCGCACAGCACGCCGCAGACCCGCCTCGCCTACCAGCTCGGCTTCGAGCAGATACTCTCGGCGCAGCAGGAGCGGCCCGCACCCCCGCCACCGCTGCTCAGTGGCCGCCAGGTGATGGCGCTGCTAAATATCCCGCCGGGACCTGTCGTTGGCGAGGTCATACGCGCGGTGAACGAGGCGGCGGCGCTGGGCGACATCCGGACGCCCGCCGAGGCTGAAGCGTTTGTGCAAGCGGGGCGGGACAGCTTCATGTCGAATCAATCTGGCCCCCAGCAGGTAGACTCGCAGACGTGAGTATCCGCACGCCCGAATGGGTCAAAGACGCCGTCTTCTATCAGATCTTCCCCGACCGCTTTGCCCGCAGTGGCCGCCAGAACCTGAATCTTCACCTGCAAGTCTGGGGAGAAGCGCCCACCTTCCACGACTACATGGGCGGCGATCTGTGGGGCGTCATCGAGCGCCTGGACCACATCCAGGGCCTGGGTGTCAACGCGCTCTACTTCTGCCCGGTGTTTCAGTCGGCCAGTAACCACCGCTACCACACCCACGACTACTTCAAGGTCGATCCGATGCTGGGCGGCGACGAGGCACTGCATGCCCTGATCGACGCGGCCCACACGCGCGGCATGAAGGTGGTCCTCGATGGGGTGTTCAACCACGCCTCGCGCGGGTTCTTTCAGTTCAACGACCTGCTCGAACAGGGCGAACACAGTGCCTACCGCGACTGGTTTCATGTCCAGGCCTGGCCGCTCTATCCCTACGAGCACCAGCACCCGGCCAACTACGCCGCCTGGTGGGGCAACCGGGCGCTGCCCAAATTCAACACGTCCAATTCCCCGGTGCGCGAGTTTCTGTGGAGCGTGGCCGAATACTGGATGCGTTTCGGCATCGACGGCTGGCGCTTGGACGTGCCCAACGAGATCGACGACGATTCGTTCTGGCAGGAGTTTCGCCGCCGGGTTAAGGCCATCGACCCCGACGCCTACATCGTGGGCGAGATTTGGGGCGACGCCCAGCGCTGGCTCTCGGGCGATCAGTTCGACGCGGTGATGAACTACAACTTCACCCGCCCCTGTCTGGCGTACTTCGGGGCCAGAACGCTGGACAACGCCATGAACGAAGTGTCCGGCATCGAACATCTGGAGCCGCTGGACACCGCCACCTTCGCCCAGCGCGTGACTGAGGTGGCGCGGTCTTACGATCCGCAGGTCATTCAGGCGCAGCTCAATCTGCTCGACAGCCACGACACCGCCCGCTTTCTGACGGCGGTGCGCGGCGACGCCTCGGCCTTTCGGCTGGCGACCATCTTTCAGATGACCTATCTCGGCGCGCCTTGCATCTACTACGGCGACGAGATCGGCCTGCCCGGCGGCCCCGACCCGGACTGCCGCCGCGCCTTTCCCTGGGACCAGCCGGAAAGCTGGGACCGTCAGACCCTGCATCTGATTCAGACCCTGACCGCCGCCAGGCACGCCAGCAAAGCCCTCCGGCGCGGCAGCTTCGCAGTGCTGCACGCCCAGGGTGATCTGCTGGCCTACCGCCGTGAGGACGCGGGCGCGTACGCCTACGTGCTGATGAATACCGGCCAGGACGCCAGCGATCTGAGTCTGAGCGGCCTGACGCCGGGGGGCTACCTGGACGCCCTGAGCGGCCACCGCTACGTCGTGGGCGAGTCGCAGACCTTCAGCGTGCCGGGGCGCGGAGCGCTGGTGCTGACCCAGCCGTAGCGGCAGCCCCGGCTACACCTTGTCGAGCGGCACCCGGCTGTGGGGTTCAGGCAGGCTCAACTCGCCCAGTTCCGCAGCCCCCTGAAAGCGCTCGCGCAGAAACCGGCCCTGGGTGAGCATCCGGTCTGCGGCGGCGTGATCGAGCTTCAGGGCCTCGCGCACACCCTGGGTCATCAGGTCAAGCTGTTCCGAGAGCAGCGTCTGGGCGTCCATGCCCTGTGTGGCCAGCCGCTGCCGTGCTCCGTCCGTGAGGTCGAGGTAGGCGCGCAGGGTCTGCGGCAGGTAATCGGCCTGGGTCTGCTTGACAAGGTAGGTGCTGCGGGCGTCGAGGCCAGCGGGCGCGTCCTGAATCTGACACAGTAGGCCGAGGGCCTGGCTGCGCTGCGGCTCCGGTAATTTCAGGGCCAGCACTGGGGCAGCGTGGGGATCGCTCAGCGTGGGCGCAAGCAGCGGCGCGGGGCGCTTGGCCGCCGTCTCCAGCTCGGCAATGGCCCGCTTTTCCTGCAAGAGACGCAGCTTGTTTTGTCCAGCAATGGACGTGATCAGCGCCGAGCCGCCGAAGATGCTGCCGAACACCACCAGAACAATCAGAACGGCAATCATGATAAGGACAGTCTGACAGAAGAACCAGGACAGGCGAAAGGGGCGGACAAGACCGGGCCGGGTTCAATGCGGAAAGACCAGGGCCGCACTGCCGGACGCCACGGCCCGGTCACGGCCTGCCGACTTGGCCGCGTACATGGCCTCGTCGGCGCGGGCCAGCAGAGCGCTGAATTCCTCACCGCTGCGGACGCTGCTCGACCCGATGCTCACGGTGACCCGCAGGCCGTGCGGCCAGGACCAGGCACGGAACTCCGCGAGCAGTTGCTCGGCGCGCACTCGGGCACTTTCGGGCGTCGTGCCCGGCATCACCACGATAAATTCCTCGCCGCCCCAGCGCCCCACCGTGGGCGGATTCGCGCCGACTTCAGCGGCGCAGTTTCGCAGCACCTGCCCCGCCGCCACCAGCACCTCGTCGCCGACGCTATGCCCGTACTGGTCGTTGATGCGTTTGAAGTGATCGAGGTCCACCAGAAAAAGAGACCCGCTCTGACCCCGCGCCGCGTCCGATAAAAGGGCGTCCACCGCCGGGTAGACGGCGCGGCGGTTAGGCAGCCGGGTCAGAGCGTCCGTGAAGGCCATCTGGCGCAGCAGTTCCTGGGTCTCCGCCTGGCTGGCGTGCTGGGCGCGAAACCACGCCAGGCCCCAGATCAGCAGCACCACGATCACGGCGTTGAGCTGCAACCGCACCAGTCCGGCGGCAAAATGACTGACCTGACTACCCGGCAAGACCCAGGGCACCGCAACCGCCAGAACCACGAACGCCAGATTGAAGGTAGCGGCGCGGCGCGGCGGCAGGGCCAGAAAAGCCAGTGTACAAACGCAGACCACTGTCCAGTAGGGGCCACTGTTCGGGTAAGCGCCCTGCGGCTGCGGCCCCAGGCTGACCAGCGCCACATGCACAACCGTCGCGGCGGCCAGCACCCCGATTCCCACAATCTCGGCAACAGCCAGTGACCTCTTCGTCAGCAGCCACCACAAATCCGCCAGACCGAGGATCAGGAGTAGCGGCGCGATATAGAGCAGATAAGGTTCTCGCAGGTTCAGCCACCACTGCAAGGCGACGCTTCCACCCAGCAGCAGAACACCGAAGGAGACCGCGCCGATATAGAGCCGCCGCCGCACCGCCTCACCGTAAGGATCGTAGGCGGGCAGATGAAGGCTGAAGTCGTGGGCCGCCACGCCCCATGATAAGCGCCAGGTTCTGAGCCGTGTCTGACAAATTCCCGGTTTCCGGTAACCTTCGGCCTCGTCTGAACGGCACTCGGCACGATGCTGGTCCCCGCTGATGGCGTGGCCTGGACGATGACCCCATCCAGAAAAGAGGACCGCACCCACTCGCGGTCCTCCTACGACTCACCGCTCAACGCTTCAGGGCGTCTCTGCGGTCACCGCCGACTTCTCCTTGGTGTGCCCTGCCACGATGTGGTTAATCACCCTCAACCATGCCCGGGCGCTGGCTTCCACCACATCGGAGGCCACATCGTTGCCGCTGACGGTCATCTCGCCGTAGCGGGCGCTCACGCTGACTTCGCCCAGCGCCTCGGCTCCTCTGGTCACGGCCTGCACGCGGTACACCTCCAATTCAGGGGCAATGCTGGTGGCCGCATTGATGGCGTGGAAAATGGCTTCCACCGAGCCGTCTCCGGTGGCGGTGGCCTCGCGTACCCCGTCGGGCGTTTGCAATCTGACATAAGCCAGCGGCTGCATGTCGGTGCCCATCGCAATCTGAAAGCGCTCCAGTTTGAAGGTCTCGGAGGTTTCCACGCTGCTGCCCACCAGAGCGTGGAGGTCATCAGAGTAAATCTGGCCCTTGCGGTCAGCCAGCTCCTTGAAGCGCACGAACAGAGCGTTGAGCGCTTCATCGTTGAAGCCGTGGTCAGAGTGGCCGTCGGTGTCGTAGCCCAGATCGGCCAGCGCTTTGCGGAAGGCGGCGCGGCCCGAGTGCTTGCCCATCACCATCACGGCGGCCTCGCGGCCCACCAGCTCAGCGTTCATGATTTCGTAGGTTTCCTTGTGCTTGAGCACGCCGTCCTGGTGAATGCCCGATTCGTGCGCGAAGGCGTTGTCGCCAATTACGGCCTTGTTGGGCGGCACCGGCATCCCGGTCAGGCGGCTGACCAGCTTGGACACCCGGTAGAGTTCGCGGGTGCGGATCTCGGTCTCGGCCTGGTAGTGGTCGCGGCGGGTGTGAATCGCCATCACGACCTCTTCCAGCGCGGTATTACCGGCCCGCTCGCCGATGCCGTTGATGGTGCATTCGATCTGGGTCGCTCCGTTCTCGACGGCGGCCAGGCTGTTGGCCGTCGCCATGCCGAGGTCGTCGTGGCAGTGCGTGGAGATTTCGACGTTGCGGCCCTGCACGATCTCACTCTTCACGCGGGCGATCAACGCGCCGTACTCGCCGGGCGTACCGTAGCCCACCGTGTCGGGAATATTGATGACGGTTGCGCCCGCCTCAATCGCGGCTCGGTAGAGCTGGATCACGAAGTCGAAGTCAGCGCGCATCACGTCCTGGCCACTGAATTCCACGTCACTGGTGTACTGGCAGGCCAGCTTGACCGCCGCAATGGACGATTCGATGACCTGCTCGGGCGTCTTGCGGAGCATATGCTGCATCTGCACGGCGCTGGCGCTGGTAAACACATGGATGCGGCTTCGGTCGGCGGCTTCCAGCGCCCGGGCGGCCCGCTCGATGTCGGCGCGGGCCGTGCGGGCCAGCGCGCAGATGACCGGCCCGCGCACTTCCCGCGCGATGCGTGAGACGCACTCGAAGTCGCCGTCCGAGGTGATCGGAAAACCCGCCTCGATCACGTCCACGTTCAGCCGGGCCAGCGCGTGGGCGATCTCGATTTTCTGGTTGTGGTTGAGCGCCACGCCGGGCGACTGCTCGCCGTCACGCAGGGTGGTGTCGAAGATGTGGATGCGGCGCAGGTCGGACGGCTCTGAAGTGGGCTGGGTCATGGTGGAGTCTCCTGATAAGCTTGAAGCGGAGTACGGAAACGAGAACGGCGGCAGCATACCAAAACAGAACAACCCACCCAAAAAAACCCCCGGAAGTGACACTCATTCCGGGGGAAGGGGGCGCAGACCGACCTAGCGCAGCATTCCAACCGGAAGCACGCGAAGAAGGAGTCGGCCCTGCTGAACTGTTGGCATTGCAGGCATAGTACACATTCGCAGGCGGCGAATCAACCGCCCGAAGTGTTGTTCGGCGCGTCGTCGGCGGGCGGCAGGGCCTGAGCTGGCTCGCCCTCCTTGTTCAGCGTGGTCAGGACCGGTTCCTGGCCCACCAGAATCGGCCGGGCCGCCGACCTGTCCTGTTCGGGCTGCGTCTGCTCACGGATCAGGTCAGCCGGGCCGCTGATGTCCAGCACCTCGCGGCCCAGGGTCAGGGTCTGCTGGCGCTGCTCACTGATCCATTCCTTGCGGATCTCGATCTGCTCCACCGGATAGACCTCGCGGGCGATGACGGGCCGCTCCTCGGTCAGAATGAACTGGTAAACACGCCCCGGCTCCAGCAGCTCGCCGTTGAATTTCACGGTGCCGCCTTCCGGGGCGCTGGTCAGTTCGAGAATCTCGCGCTTGAGTATCACCGAGACCTGCACTTCCTCCTCGACAACACGCTTCTGGACCGTGATCTGAGCGCCCACGCCGCGCTCGACAGCGACCAGAGCGCGCTCCTCATGCAGAGTCAGGGTGGTCACGGGCCGGGGTGCCCGGACTTCGCGAATGGTCACAGCGGCGGACGGATCCAACGGGTCAGTGGGCTGAAGGTCTTCGGGACTGTAATCGGAACTGGCCATGACGACTCCTGATAAAGTGAGAACAGAAGCGGGGCAGGGAACTATGTCCCCACCCCGGCGCAGCGCAGCAACCTGCGCGGAAAGTTGCGGCGCTTTTCCTCAGATCTTGCGGCTGGTGTCGGTCTTGGTCTCGGTCATGGTGGTGTCACCATTCTCTAGACGCACGTCGCCAGTCTTGTTGACGTCCAGCACCTCGCGGCCAATCGTCTCACTGACGGTCTGGTTGTCGGTCACGGTGCGCTTGCCGACGCTGATCTCCTCGGTGACATACGCCTGCTTGCTGACGTTGGCACGCTCGGCTTCCAGATCGATGTTCATGGTCTTGCTGTCGGCACCCAGCACTGCGCCGTCCACCGGGCGGGCATCGGTCACGGTATGACGCTCGATAACGACTTCCTCGCGCTGCAAGGCCACGTTGACGTTTTCCTGATGCGTCTCGACGTGCTTGCCGATCTCGACGCTGCCCGCCTTGAAGCGGTCCTTGGCGACGACCAGACGCTCCTCGAGCAGTTGCAGCTTGTCGGGGGTCTTGTAAGCCTTCTCCTGGTAGTTGGTACGCGCCGCCGTGTCGGTGGCCAGCGCCGGGTTCTTGTCCACGCCGCGCAGGACGCGCTCATCGGACTCGCGGTACTCGTCGCCGTAGGTCTCGTTGACGTTGTAGGCGCGCAGGCCACCCACCTGGTCCTTGCTCAGCTCGTCAAAGTACACGCCGTCGTTCTCCAGGCGGCTGTGGCCCACCGGCACCAGCACTTCCTTGGAGCTGAACCAGCCGCCCGCGTCCACGACGAAGTACTGGATGCGGCCCGTATCGGACTGCACCAGCGCGTCGCGGATGGTGCCGATCTTGTCACCGTTCATGCCGTAGGCGATGTAGCCGGTGGGATCGTAAACGCCGTCACCGCTGAAGTTGTAGTTCTGGTCGCGCGAAAGGTCAGACAGACGAATCAGGTTCATGTTGCTCTGCGTCATATGGGCTCCTTAAAACAGTGAGATCAGATCAGCCTGTCCTGGGGATGTTCTCTGGGGTCTTGGTCTGGACAGATCTCAACCCGCGCAGAAAAAATCCGCCATCGCCAGTAGTCTGGAGTTGTACGGTCACAGTGTGGCGATTTCACGCCGGGCATTGCTGAGACGAGGCTCATGCAGCGCTGGGTGAACCTTCAGCAGACACTGAAGAGAGCATTACTTTTGGCTTAGCTG
Source organism: Deinococcus rubellus (assembly GCF_025244745.1). Taxonomy (NCBI): domain Bacteria; kingdom Thermotogati; phylum Deinococcota; class Deinococci; order Deinococcales; family Deinococcaceae; genus Deinococcus; species Deinococcus rubellus. The sequence continues at coordinate 1,552,382 of NZ_CP104213.1, read as the reverse complement.
GCTTAAATGTGCGAGAAAACAGCCGCATGAAGCACTCTTCATGGGCTGTCACCGAACATACAGATGAGACGTTCTCTTAAAGCATGAAGTCGCTGCTGGCGTGGGTTTCGCGCTCGGTCTCCCAGATCAGGTCGCGCAGTACCCAGCCACTGCCGGAAAAGCGCAGGCCCATTCGAATCTCGGCCATCAGATAGGCGCGCACCTCGCTGGGCGAGAAGCCGCGCTCGACGATCTCGCCGAGGTTGAGATTGCCGTTGAGGGCGCGTGCCAGAGCACTCTGGCGCTGGCCCTGGTGGTTGAGCCGCAGGCCGTACCAGGCGTAGCGTCCGGTGGGACGCAACTTGCCCGCCTGCACGGCGTCGGCGGCGCGGGCGGCCACCTCGAACAGCGGCAATCCCGCGTCGCGGGCGGCGGCGCGCACGCTGCGGCCCTTTTCCTGATCGAACAGGGGCATCGGGCCGCTGAGCACCACGCTGGGGCTACTGATCACCGTGCCGATCTGCGCCCACTCGTCACTGATGCGCGCCCAGTCGGTGGTGAACTGCTCGAAGGGCGAGATGGCGCTGCCAGTCACGTCGCGGCGCATGTACGAGAAACTGCCGCTGGTCGGCAGCATCGGGCTGGCATGCAGGGCGTCGAGGCCCGTCCAGTCGAGGATGCCGCCTTCGACCACCTGCCCACGCGCAAAGGCCACCGTGAACGGCAATTCGGCGTCCACGTCCAGCACGCCGGTCTGCCCGGTTTCATGGAGCAGCGACAGCACGCCGATCAGCGGCACATCTGAAAAGAGACCCTGAATCATTCTGGATTTGTCCTGGCTCTATTCACTCTGAACCCAGCTTAACATTCTGCCGCCGCCAGGTGTTCATGGCTTTCCAACACATTGATCAGGGCCTGCCCGTCAGGGGGCAGCAAACAGTGGGCCGAGGTCGCTGAGCTGCCCGGTGGGTGTCAGCTCGGCAAAGCGGTGAGCGCCGAACACCTGCAAGAAGGCGGCCTGTGAGAGCTGGCGGGTCAGTCCGGCGGGGCCGGTGGCCTCCACCGCCGCGCCGCGCAGGGTGAAGCAGTAGCGCGGGCGCTGCGGCGCGGGGGCAGGCACCTGACCCTTTTTGCGGGCGGGCGCTGCGGGCGTGACCAGGGCCACCGAGTATTCCTGCCCGCCGCGTGCACCCAGGAATGCCAGCAATTCGGGGGCCGATAAGTCGGGCGTTGGACGCTGGCCTTCAGCGCGGCTCAACCGTGACCGCCGTGCCGTAGGCCAGCACTTCCGTAACGCCGTCGGTGATCTCGTTGGCGTCGTAGCGCATCGCCAGTACTGCGTTCGCGCCAAGTTCACGGGCATGCTGCGCCATCAGGTCGTAGGCCTCGCCGCGCGCCTTCTCGGCCAGTTCGGAATAGATGGTGATGTTGCCGCCCAGAATAGTCTGCAAGGACGCGCCGAGATTGCCCAGCACGCTGCGGGAACGCACCGTCAGGCCGCGTACCACGCCGATGTGCCGCACCACCCGGAAGCCTTCGAGGTCGTTGGTGGTCGTGACGATCAGTTCGCTGGTGTGGGCCGTTCTGCCGTAAGTCATACTTCGAGATACGCGCCCAGACGGGCGTTCGTTGCCGCGACTCTCACCTACTGCACCACGGTCCCGGCTCCGGCCAGCGCAGCGCTGATCGGCTGTCCGGCGCGGGCGTCGCCGAAAATGACCCGGCCCACCCCGCCCGCCACCGCTTCCGCCGCGCCCAGCACCTTCTTCTTCATGCGGTCCTGGGCGAACTCTAGGTAACTTTCCACATCAGCCGCCGGAATCGAGCGAATCAGGCTGGCCTCGTCGGGAAAGTCGCGCAGCAGGCCCGGCACGTTGGAGAGGAGCAGCATGGCCTCGGCTTTCATGGCCACAGCCAGCGCGGCGGCGGCCCGGTCCCCGTCCACATTGATGGCCACGCCCTCGTAACTGGCGGCAGGCGGGGTCAGCACCGGCAGGTAGCCCGCGCCGAGCAGCAACTCGATCAGCTGGGTGTTGACCTTCTCGACAGTGCCGGTGTGGTCGCCGCGCAGCACCTTCACCTTGCCGTTCTCGACGGAGCGCACGCTGTCCTTGTGCTTGCCCTCGAAGATGCGCCCGTCCAGGCCCGACAGGCCCACCGCATTGACGCCCAGGCGCTGCAACCGCTCCACGATGCCCTTGTTGATCTTGCCGCAGTAGACCATCTCGAAGATTTCAAGCGTTTGGCGGTCAGTGAAGCGCGAGGTGTACCCGCTGGGACTGGTGATGAAGCGGGGCGGATGGCCCAGCAGTCCGGCCACCCGGTTGGTCTCACCGCTGCCGCCATGAACGAGAATGAGTTTTTTCCCGCTGTGCCACAGTTGAGCCAGATCAGCGCACACCGCGTCGTAATCGATACCGGCGCTGCCGCCGACTTTCACCACAATCATGGGGGCGAGGCTAGCACAGCTGAGCAGCATTTCAGGAGCGGCTCAGGGCTTCGGGGGCGCGTCGTGGGCGGTGCTGGGCAGCCAGTAACGCTCGGTCCATTTCTTGAGCAGCGTGACCACCGGAATCGCCAGCACCGCGCCGACCAGACCGCCCAGGGTCAGGCCCGCCAGGATGGAGAGCAGCACCGCCGCCGAACTCAGATCGGTGGTTTTGCCGAGGATGTACGGCGAGAGAAAATTGCCCTCAATCTGGTTGGCGACGACAAACACCCCGATGACCAGCAGCACCGTGATCCAGCCGCTGGGCAGGGCCAGCAGCACGGCAGGCAGCGCGGCGATCACCGGCCCCAGGTACGGCACGATGTCCAGCACCGCCGCCAGCAGACCAATCGCCAGCGCATTGGGAATGCCCAGTGCCAGAAGTCCCAGCGCCACCAGCACGCCCACTGCCAGGCCCACCAGCAACTGTCCGCGCAGGTAACCGCCGAACGACTCACCGACATCGCAGGAGATCTGGCGCGCCCCCGGCTGCCAGGTCAGCGGCAACACCCGCATCAGCCCCTGCCCCACCCGCTCGTAGTCGAGCATGAAATACGCGCTCAGAATCACGATCAGCGCGCCCTGACCGATCCAGCCCACGGCGCTGACCACCCCGCCCAGCACAGTGCTGCCCGACGTGAACAGGCGCTGCAGGGTCGGCCCCAGATGGGTGCTGAGCTGCTGGGCCTGCGCGGTCAGAAAGGTGGTGAGTTGCTGCTGGGCGTTCTCCAGACCCGGCACGCCGCTCAGCCGGGTCAGCAGCCCCCCGATCAGATCGGGCAGGCGGGGAATTAGCGCGGGCAACTGACCCACCAGGACAACCACCTGGGCCAGCACGGTCCAGCTCAGCAGCGCAGTGACGGCCAGCAGCACCACCAGCACCAGCAGCACCCCCAGCGGACGCGGCACTTTCCGGCGCTGGAGCCAGCCCAGCAGCGGGTTGACTAGAAAAGCCAGGGTGTAAGCCACCAGAGCAGTGACGAGCACGCTGGTCAGCGACCGGGCCAGCACCAGCACCAGCACCAGCAGGATCAGGTACACCAGCAGCCGCAGCCAGGGCAAGCGCCACAGCCCGGCCAGCAGATCGGGAATGGTGCGGGGCGTCACGCCGGGGCCGCTACGAGGGCGGCAGCTTCTCGCCCCCTGCTCCACCGGGTTCCTCTAACGAATGTTGCTCTCCCAGGTGTTCCTGTACCGGATGCCGCTGCGGCAGATCGTTTCATCGTGTCAGCTTAACTTTAACCTGACACCTGGGAGTTGGGGCCGGAGAGAACTTGCAGCACTTGAATGTACTTTTCAGCTTCACGTCTTGCTGAGCGTGTCCGCCGTGTGGGCCAGCCATAAGATTTTGCCGCGCGACTCGCCGCCTGTCAGCCGGGACACTCCACTTGCCGACCTGCACTGAATCTTGACTTTCGGATGACGAAACCTGCATGGGATTGCAGCAAGCTCAGGACATGAATCTCGCCCTCGACTTTCAGGCCCGCCGCGCTGCCGAAGACCAGGCCCTTACGCTGGCTGCCCGCCGCTACGGGGTGGACGCCGGGCTGGTCGCCGCCATTCTTGCCGACGAGGCAGCGCGCTGGGGCGTGGCCGATCAGCTTCAGCACGGCTGGGCGCGGCTGATCTGCGCCTTGCCCGCTCGGCCCGCCCAGCACCTGATCAATTTGACTGAACCGCTGCTGCGCCGTCCGCTGGGCAGCCACAGCCTGGGCCGCGCCCAGATGAAGCTCGCCACCCTGCACGAGGTCGCCCGCAGCGGCCTGCTCAGCTTGCCCGCCCGTCCGCAGGAACAGGTCCGGATGCTACTCGACCCACAGGCCGCACCGTCGCTGGTGGCCGCCCGGCTGCGTCAGACGCTGGATCACTGGCAGGCGGACGACGTTGACCTGACACGCCGCCCGGAGATTCTCGGCACGCTCTACAGCCTGGGCCTGAGCGGCCAGGCAGGCGTCCATCCGCACCCACAGCTCACCCGGCGCGGCCTGAAGATCGCGGCGGTGGCCCGGCAGTACCGCGCCAGGCAGGCCCACAGTGGGCGACAGACAGGCCACGCGGAGGCTGGATGAACACCGGGACGCTCACCGTCAGCCGCCCCGGCCAGCCAAAAGCTTTAGACTCTGTGAAGATGCCCACTCACGCCCCCATTCAGATTCTGCTGGTCGAGGACAACGAGCCGGACGTGATCCTGACCCAGGAGGCGTTTCTCGACGCCAACCTGCCCACCGCCATGCAGGTGGCCCGAGACGGTGTGGAGGCCATGCAGATCCTGCGCCGGGAGGGCGAGTTCGCCGCGTCGCCGCGCCCCGACGTCATTTTGCTCGACATCAACATGCCGCGCAAGAACGGGCTGGAGGTGCTGGCCGAACTCAAGGACGACCCAGCGCTCCGGACCATTCCAGTGGTGGTACTCACCACCTCACAGGCCGAGGAAGACATTCTGCGCAGCTACCAGAACCACGCCAGCAGCTACATCGTCAAGCCTGTGGAATTCGATCAGTTCTACAGCGCCATCCAGGCACTCGGCCAGTACATGCTCGGCACCGTGAGGCTGCCGCCGCGCTGAGCGGCCAGGCCGCGACCCCAGGCAAGAAAAAAGCCCCACCACGCGGGCAGGGCCAGAAATCTGGATTCGGAACTCAGTAGTCAGTAGAAGGTGGCGACGCGCTCGACGTCGTGGCGGTGGTGCGGGAAGCCGTCCTCGGCGCGTTTGCCGAGAGGCAGCAGGCCAGCAAACTGCACGTGCTCCGGCAGGCCCAGCAGTTCCTTGACCTTTTCAGGCTGGAAGCCGAGCATCGGCACGGTGTCGTAGTCCAGGCTGCGGGCAGCCAGCATCAGGAAGCCGAAGGCGATATTGGCCTGCGCCAGGCCCCACTGACCGCGCTGGGCCGTGTCCATTCCGGCAAAATTCTTGCGGAAGCCCTCGGCACGGGTCTTGCGCTCCTCCTCACTCATGCTGGCGGGCAGGGTCTGCTCGATGGTGTTCAGGGCGTCTTCCATGTCGCTGTACACCACCAACACGGCGGGAGCACTGGTCACCTGCCCCTGGTTGTATGACGCCTCCTGTAACTTGGTCTGGAGGTCGGGATTCTGGATCACCGCGACACGCCAGGTCTGCACGTTGTTGGCGCTGGGGGCGAGGCTGGCCAGACGCAGGATCTCGCGCAGGTCATTCTGGTCGAGCGGCTCCTGCACGAACTTGCGGATGCTGCGGCGGGTTTCGATGGCTTCTTTGACGGTGCTGGGATGGATCTGTGTCGCGGTCATGGCAGAAGAATAATCCAATCGGTTTAAAAAGTCAAGCAGTGTGTCCAGCCTAGCAATTTGGGGATGGATGGCGTGTATACTTCTAGCATGATTCAGGAACAGCACGACATCTTTTGCCCGGTCTACCGGGCCATCGGCGTGTTGCAAGAAAAGTGGGTGCTGCATATCGTGCGCTCACTCCTGGCCGGTCCCAAGGGGTTCAACGAGCTTTCGCGGGCCATCGGCGGGTGCAACAGCGCCACCCTGACCCAGCGACTGGAAGGTCTGGAAACGCTCGGCATCATCAGCAAGGCCACCGACCAGGAAGCCCAGGGCAAGCTGGCCCGCAGCATTTACACCCTGACCCCTGGCGGGCAGGAGCTCCAGCGAGTGATCGGGGCCATCGGCGAGTGGGCCGACCTGCACCTCAGCGAAGAAGAGATCGTCAAGACACCCTGCGCGGGCTGAGCAGCACACCGTAGCGGGGAAGTTCATCCAGGGGAAGTCTGGCCAGCGTGCCCACTTCCCCTTTTTTTGGCTCTCAGTGAGCGGGAAGCCCAGAGCATGCCAGGAGCGGGTCAAAGGGATAAGGCCCAGACCAGCATTTCTCGAACGCTGGCTCCCGGCCACCACCCAGCCCGTTTTCGCTACAATGCTCAGCCGTGAACAATGCAGATCAGTCAGCCGCGCCGGGCGCTTCATCAGACGGCCAGCGCCGCATTTACCGGGTACAGGTGGGAACGGTCACGCGCGATTTGCCCGTCGTCGAGGTTGCGCCGGGCGTCAATATCGCCCTCTTCAACATGCTGGGCGACACCGAAGTCACCGAGGCGGCGGGCAAGGCACTGGCGGCCCTGATTCCTGGGGGCGTGGACGTGCTGGTCACGCCGGAAGTCAAAGCGCTGGGGCTGGCACACGTCATCAGCCGAGAGTCGGGCCTGCCCTATGTCGTCATCCGCAAGACCGTCAAGCCGTACATGATCGAGCCGGTGGCGCGCGAGGTCGTCAGCATCACCACCGGCAAACCGCAACTGCTGGTCCTCGACGGCTTCGACATCTCGAAGATCAGGGGCCACAAGGTCGCCATCGTGGACGATGTGGTGTCCAGCGGCGGCACGCTGGCCAGCCTGCGCCAGATCATCGAGGAGGTCGGCGGCGAGGTGGCGGCGGTGGTGGCGGTCTTCACCGAAGGCCAGGAACGCGAGGAAGTCACGGCGCTGGGGCATTTGCCGCTCTTTTCCTGACCCTGCTGCGCTGGGTTTTCCTCTTTTCGGCTTGAAGTAGGCACAGCCTGAAGTGGGGCTACGAGCGCCGATCACTTCAGGCTGTCTGTCTCGCGCAGATCGAGCTGGCGCAGCAGCGTGCCGCCGTAGAGCAGCATGGCCCGGTAGTCGGCCTTGGTGGCGGCCTTCAGCTCGAACTCGGCGTCCCGGTGCTGGGCGTCGAGGTAGCGGCTGTCACGCCCCAGTTCGCGGTCACCGGCAAACCACACCACGCTGAGGTAATCGGGCGGCATGGGGCCGTCCACCCGCGCCGAAACAACGAGCAACTCGCCCTGGCGCTGCAAACTGGCCTGGGTCACTTTCAGCGGCAACGCCACCTGCACTGGCGCAGGAATCACCGGGATAAAATTGTAGCGGCAGCCGCACAGCAGCAGGCCGCACAGCAGGAGTGGAGCGAGACGAATCATGCGCTGCCCAGCATAGCGTGCCGCCGGAGAAAACGGCGTCCGGCAACGCAAGTCGTGACAAATGCCACACGCGAGGGTGAAAAAGCCAGAAATCTCACATGAGTAAGCGGTGTGTAAGAGACCAGGGCGTCTGATGAACGCAGCCGTGATGACTCAGCCAACCCCCCCCACCCGCAGTGCGCGTTTCTGGCTTCCGCTTCCCAGTCGTCAGCCACTCTATCTGCTGTCCACCGACCACTATCCCTGGAGCGAGGTGTGCGCCGACATCGAGCAGCGCCCGCTCCTCAGTGCAGTCCTCGAAGCGCGCCAGGACGGACGCCAGGGACGGATGATGTGGAACGCGGGGGCGGCCCTCGGCGGCTTTGATCAGGCCAGAGATCTGAGCGTCAGCGAGTTCATGCTGGCGTTTTCACACGCCACCGTGCAGCTTTCCCTGGTGGAGCCGTCCGCTGTGATCACCGCTTGGCAGTGCCGCAGCGCCCAGCCGGAGGCCCTCAGCGAAGCCTGGCCCGCCGCGCAGGCCCAGCTCGCAGACAGCGGCTTTTCCGGTGCGCTCCTGGGCGGTGAGCGCGGCTCGGTCATCAGTTTCTGGCAGTCCGGCAGACCGGTGGCGGGCAGTCTGCCGGTGGGCGGCGTCGTCTACAAGCTCAGCGCCCCGCAGCAGCTCAGAGGCCCGGAACTCATTCAGTTCTGGTCGCAGGTGCTGGCCATGACGGCAGCGCAGAGCAGTAACGTCGCCGACGTGTGGCGCAGCTCGGCTGCCGAACTCGCCGACCGCCACCCGGTTCTCGATCCGTTCGCCCGCGAGGTATGGCTCGATCAGCTCTCGGTACAGGCGCTGCCGGACCTCAACGTGGCCGAACTGCGTGACGCCCTGCTGGCTGTCTTCTCAGCCACCCTGCGGCGCGTGCGGCTGCGGCTGCGGGCACTGCCACTGGCCGAGCTGCAAGCCTCACCGATGTGGAGCGCTTCGGGGGCAGGTGAACTGGTGTGACCACGACCTGGCCCAGTGGCGTCACCGATCAGACTCCCTTGCCGTTCGCTCTGTGGCGTGTGCTCGACGCCCTGGCCCGCAAACCGGACGCCCTGGTCGACGACCCCAGGGTCCAGGAAGCGCTGACGCTGGCCGAGCAGTACGCCGCGCGCGCCCAGCGTCAGGAGCAGCTCGTTGATGACCGGCTGTTCGTCGAGGTGAGCGCCGCGCTGATGGCCTGTGTCGGGCCGATGGGCCGGGTGATGGTCGAGGACGCCCTCGACGAGTTGCCCGCTCCGGTGCGGCTCTCGGCCCTGCTGAGGACCATCGCCCAGGAACTCGAAGACGCCCAGCGCCAGGCATTCGCCCGGCAACTGCGGGCGCGGGACATCGTGTGAGTGCAGCGTGGTTAGGCAGCCGCCAGCACGCCTGGGCCAGCCACTTCAACCGAAATTCATCATTCCACACCAAACCGCACCGACGCCGCTCAGCGGAGTGATCCAGGGAGTCAGCATGAAATACACCGTCGTGATCGAACAGGCCGTTCCGGAAGAGCAGCAGGCGCAGCTTCAGCAGGCGCTCGCCAGCCGCTTTCAGCTCTCCGCCGACCAGGCCCGCAAACTGGCGACCCGCCGGGGAGGCCGCCTGATGAAACCCACCGGGCGCGAACGCGCCGCCGTGCTGCTGGAGATCTTCAAGGAAGTCAACGCCCAGGTGCGCCTGGAGCAGGTGGCCGAGGCTGCCGAGTTGCCGGGCGCGGTGCCTGCCGCCGCACCGCTACTGGGCAGGTCGCCCACTCCACTCTCCCTTAACCAGACCGACCTGCACGCTACCGAATTCGGTCAGACAGTTCTGCCGCGTGAGCCGGGACGCGAGCAGAGTGTCGCCACGCTGGACAGCCCGGTGATGGTGGCCCGCGCCGAGCCAGGTTTCTCAGGCACTTCGGCAGTGTCGGCAGTGGCCGCCGCATCCCTCGTCCCCGCCACCGACAATTTCTGGGACGAACTGGCCGCGCCCGCCTTCAGGCCTTCGGCTACCAACACTTCCGGCGGCCTCTTCATGCCGGACACCGGCAGCCAGCCCGAATCCCGCTTGTCCGAAGCACAGCCGGTGCTGGCGTCGCAGCCCGGCGGCGTGCTTGCCAGTACGGATCTGTTGGGTCTGGGCAGCCTCAGCACGAGTCGCTCCAGCCTGGGCAGCCTTGACTCGGCTCCCGCCGACAGCTGGTCAGATTTCACCGGGGCGCTGACCATGACCGAGACACCCGCCGCGCCGAAAGTCGCCGACGAAGCGCCGGAAATGCTGATGCAGTCCACCGAGCACGACACGCCGCTGGGCCGCCGCCAGCCGCTACTGCGCCGCCTCACCGTCGCCTCGGTGACGCCGCTGGCCGTCTACACGGTGCTGACCCTGAGCACCCTGAGCATCGTGCTGACCTCCTCGCAACGCTCGCTGATCTCGACCAGCGCCGCGACCATCGCCGCCGCCGTGGGATCGGTCCTCAACACCACCGATCAGAACACTGTTAACCAGCAGCTTGGCACCCTGCTCAACCGCCAGTCGGTGGGCTTCGTGCAAGTCGAGCTGCCGGACGGCACCACCTTCTTCCGCAGCCAGTCACCGGGCCTCGACGCGGTGCTGGGCGAGCGGGTCGGTACCTGGGTCAAGTCCAATCCGTCGAGCGGCGTGTTCGTGCAAAACGATACCCCGGCGCAGCTCTACGACGCCCAGCTCCAGCAACTCATCAGCGTGGGCGCGCAGGACTCCGAACCGGCGGCGGCGCTCAAGCGGGCCGTCAACAACCCCGACAACCAGACCATCAGCAACCGCAATTTCCAGGTGGAGCGCATCGGGGTGTACGCCAAGCCCGACGGCAGCCGCGAAACACGCGGAGCCAACGAGAAAAGCACCAATCCCCTGCTCTACCGCATCGCCGTCGGCGTGCCGATTGACTCGGCCCAGACCCAGCTTCGCAATACCTTGCTGATCTTGCTGGTGGCGGGCCTGCTAGCCATGCTGCTGGGCGCAGCGCTGGCCGCCCGCGCGGCGCGGCGCATCGTGCAGCCGATCGAGCGACTGGTGACGGCTGCCGACGCCATCAGTCTCGGGAACCTGAGCCAGTCGGTGAAGGCCGAGTCCAATGACGAAGTGGGCGATCTGGCCCAGGCGCTGGAGCGCATGCGCCTGAGCCTCGACGCCGCAATGGAGCGCCTGCGCAAGCGCCGCAAGACCTGAGCCACCCAGCACCTTCGAGCCTGGCCCCGACATCAACTGTTCGGGGCCAGTTTTTTGGTGTAGGGCATGGGTCAGAAACGAAACAAGCCTCGGAAATACGCAAATACCTGAGCAGATTGGCGTTAGAATGTCGGTATGATGCCCGCCCCCGACACCGCTGTCCTGATTGACGGGCACGCCCTGGCCTTCCGCTCGTATTTCGCACTGCCGCCGCTGACCAGCAAGAGCGGCGAGCCGACCCACGCCATTCTCGGCTTCATGCGCCAGCTCACAAAACTGATGAAGCAGACCAGCAACCAGGTGATCGTGGTGTTCGACCCGCCGGTCAGGACCTTTCGCAAGGAGCAGTACGACGACTACAAGGCGGGCCGCGCCGAGACGCCCAGCGACCTCCCGGCCCAGATCAACCGTATCCGCGCCATCGTGGACGCCGTGGGCCTGCCGAGACTGGAAGTCAACGGGTACGAGGCCGATGACGTGATCGGCACGCTGGCCAAGAAAGCCGAGGCGCACGGCATGAACGCGGTGATCGTGACCTCCGATCGAGACAGCTACCAGCTGCTGACCGAGCGCGTCAAGGTGCTGACCAGCGATTTCAAGCTGCTCGGTCCGGCAGACGTGCTGGAAAAGTACGGCGTCAGCGTCTCTCAGTGGGTCGATTACCGCTCGCTGACCGGTGACGCCAGCGACAACATCCCCGGCGCGAAGGGCATCGGCCCCAAGACAGCGTCCAAACTCCTCCAGGAACACGGCACCCTCGACGAGGTGATTGCCCGCGCCCAGGACGGCACGCTGGAACCCAAGGGCGCACGCGAGAAGATCCTGGCGAGCCTGAGTAACGTCTACAAGAGCCGTGATCTGTCGTGCATGGTGACTGATCTGCCACTCGACATCGAGATGGCGACCCACGCGGGCGCGGGCGACCCGGCGACGCTCGACGCTCTGCTAACCGAACTCGACCTGGGCAGTGTACGACGCGACCTCGAAGCACTTCGGAGCGGCGAAATCGGCGAGAGCACCCCTGTTGCCGAACCCGCAAGCCTACTGCGCGAGGTGCCGCAGGCCGAGTGGCGCACCCCCGGCGAGGGCGTGATGTGGGGCTACCTGCTGTCGCGCGAGGACGACTTGAGCGCTGAGCTGCTTCAGGCCGCGACTTACGACAGCGACGTTACCCGCACCGCACCGCTTGAGTTTGAGCCGGTTGAGCAGGAGTCACTTGAAACCACTTCATCGCCCGAAGAAGCGCTATTTGAGGAAGTGGCCAGCAATAAGAAAGCCAAATCAAAGGCCAAGCCCAAACCCGAACCGCTCGGTCACGTCAATGAAGCCGAATTCGTGGGCCAGCGTGAGATCCGGGCGGCAGGGGCCAAGGCGCTGGCGACCCACCTGCAAGTGCGCGGTCTCAAGATTGAGCCGGGCGACGACCCGCTGCTGATTGCCTACCTGCTCGACCCGGCCAACACCGCCATGCCCGCCGTGAGCCAGCGCTACCTGCACGCACGCTGGCCGGGCGACGCGGCGGGGCGGGCAGCCCTCAGCGGCCAGCTCTGGGAGCTGCTGCTGCCGCAGCTCGACGAGGCGCGACTCAAACTCTACTACGACATCGAAAAACCGCTCTCGCAGGTGCTGGCCCGCATGGAAGTGCGCGGGGTCAAGCTCGACAGCGCTTACCTGCGCGGGCTGAGCGGGGCGATGGGAGCGCGCATCCAGACGCTGGAGGCCGAGATCCACGTTCACGCCGGGCACGTCTTCTCGGTGAGCAGCCGCGATCAGCTCGAAGCGGTGCTCTACGACGAATTGCAGCTCGAAACGGGCCGCAAGACCAAGCTGACCGGCAAGCGCTCGACGGCGGTAGCGGCGCTGGAACCGCTCCGGGACGAGCACCCAATCATTCCGGCGCTGCTGGAATACCGTGAACTCAGCAAGTTGCGCGGCACCTACCTCGACCCCATGCCCAATCTGGTCAACCCCCGCACTGGGCGGCTGCATACCACCTTCGCCCAGACCATCGCGGCGACGGGCCGACTGAGCAGCCTCAACCCCAACCTCCAGAACATCCCGATCCGCTCGGCGGTGGGCCGCGAGATTCGCAAGGGCTTTATCGCCGAGGCGGGCTTTACCTTGCTGAGCGCCGACTACTCGCAGATCGAGCTGCGGCTGCTGGCCGACATCTCCGGCGACCTGCTGATGCAGGAAGCTTTTCAGACCGGGGCCGACATTCACCGCCGCACCGCCTCGCAGGTGCTGGGCGTGGACGAGAACAATGTCAGCATCGAGCAGCGCCGGGCCGCCAAGACGGTCAATTTTGGGGTGCTCTACGGCATGAGCGCCCACCGCCTCAGCCGCGACCTGGGCATCCCCTACGCAGATGCCAGCGGCTTTATCGACCGCTATTTCGAGACCTACCCCGGCATTCGCGGCTACATTGACCGCACCCTGGCGTTTGGCCGCGAACACGGCTACGTCGAGACGCTGTACGGACGGCGGCGCTACGTTCCGGAACTGGTGAGCACCAACCGCACCGTGCGCGAGGCGGGCGAGCGGCTGGCCTACAACATGCCGATTCAGGGCACCGCCGCCGACATCATCAAGATCGCCATGATCAGGCTGGACGAACCACTGATGGCGTTGGGCGCGCGGATGCTGCTGCAAGTCCACGACGAACTGCTGGTCGAAGCCCCACTCGGTAAGGCCGACGAGGTGGCAGAACTCGTCAAGGCCACCATGATGGGCGCGGCCCAGCTCAGCGTGCCGCTGAATGTGGAAGTCGGACGCGGGCCGGACTGGTTCGATACCAAGTAACGACCCGCCTGTCAGAATGACTGGGTGCATACGCTAGCGCTGATTCTGGTGACCCTGGTGGCCCTAGAACACCTCTCCATCCTGATTCTGGAAATGTTTCTGTGGCGCACTGAGCGCGCCCAGCGGATCTTCGGCATCAGCCCGGCGCTCTCGGAGCAGACCGTGACGATGGCCGCCAATCAGGGCCTCTACAACGGCTTTCTGGCGGCGGGCCTGATCTGGGGCCTGGTGAGCGGACGCGCCGACGTGATGGTCTTTTTCCTGGCCTGTGTGGTAATCGCCGGACTCTACGGCGCGGTGACGGTCAGCCCGCGCATCGCCGTGGTGCAGGCGCTTCCGGCGGCGCTGGGGCTGATCGCGGTGTGGCTATCATGAGCGCAAACGGCTGGACGGACGCCGCCCAATCCATTCAGAGCCGCGTTCGGCTCAGATTTTGAAGAGAATCCGCCCGCACGAGGGGCACTTGACCGGGGGCAGTTTGCCGCCAGCGGCCCGCTGCTGGATGTTGACCGGCAACTGCACATTGCAGCCCTGGCACCTTCCCGCCGTATACGACACGATCCCGATGCCTTTCTTGCCCTTGCGGATCAGCTCGTACTCCTTGACCAGTCTCGGCTCGGTGCGGCCCACCAACCCAGCGCGCTCGGTCCGCATGTCCTGGCCCTGGTCGCGCAGACCCTGCACGCGGGCCTCGTCGGCCTCTTCCAGGCTGCCCAGCGAGGGCCGCAGCGCCTTGTGCTCGCCGCGCAGACCACTGGCGCGCTCACGCAGGGCCACCTGCTGGGCGTGCAGCGGCTCCAGCGCTTCCTGGTAGTCCGAGACGCGCTCGGAGAGCTGCAAGATGACGCTCTCGTACTGCGACTGCAACTTGGCGTTGGTGGCGTTGCGGTCCTGCTCGGTTCTGTTGCGGGCCACCTGATCGCGGCTGCTGGCCAGATCGAGTTCGAGCTGCCGCACCTGACGGTCCACCTTCTCCAGCTCGATCTCGGTGTCTTCGAGCTGGTTGTTGATGCTGCCCTGCTGCGTGCGGGCGGCCCGCAACCCGTCTGAAATCTGATCTTCCTCGGCGCGCAGGCGGTCAAGTTCCAGGTCCAAAACCTGCACACGGTAAAGCTGTTCCAGTTGTCCGCTTTCGCTCATCGCTGCCAGTCTACCCCCCTTCGGCCCACAAGGAGGCCCGCCGTATTAGCTGCTGCGCTCAACGCCCAGCCGGGGACACAGGCTCAGCAGCGTGCAGGCCGAGCACTGCGGGGTGCGCGCCAGGCAGATTCGCCGTCCGTGCAGGATCAGGGCGTGGTGCAGGAAAACCCACTTTTCTCTGGGAAAGAACCGCTGCAAGTCGAGTTCGACCTTATCGGGATTGGTGTGGGCGCTGAAGCCCAGCCGCCGTGCGAGCCGCCCCACGTGGGTATCCACCGCAATGGCGGCGTACCCGTAGGCGTTACTCAGCACCACGTTGGCGGTCTTGCGCCCGGCTCCCGGCAGGGCCACCACCGCGTCAAAACTGTTGGGCACCTCGCCGCCGTGCCGCTCGATCAGCAGTCCGGAGAGCGCCACAAGGTTTCTGGCCTTGTTGCGGTAGAGGCCGATGGTGCGGATCAGCGTCTCGACATGCTCGACGGGAGCGGCGCTCATGGACCGGGCGTCGGGGTAGGCGGCGAATAGCGCGGGCGTGGCGGCGTTCACGCTTCTGTCGGTGGCCTGCGCCGAGAGCACGGTGGCGATCAGCAACTCGAACGGGTTGCGGTATTCCAGCTCGGTGCGGGCGTCAGGATACGCCTCCCCGAGTCGAGCCAGCACCCCGGTGGCGCGGCGCTTGAGTGCGGCGGGAGAAGCAGGATTGGCAGGCATTCCACCAGCTTACCCAACCCCCATCTTCACCGAATTGTGACTTTACTTAAAGCTTACTTAAATGCTCTAAGCTGCCCGGCGACATGGACTGGCTCTACAGCATCATTCTCGGCATCGTGGAGGGACTCACCGAATTCCTCCCCGTTTCTTCCACCGGCCACCTGATCGTGGCGGGCGACCTCCTGCGCGTGCCGTGGCCGAAAACGACGCTCGACACCTTTGAGGTCGTCATTCAGGGCGGCGCGATTCTGGCGGTGGTGGTCTACTACTGGCGCGACCTGGTGCAGCAGGCCCGCACCATTAACAAGGACGCGGGCGTGCAGCGGCTGTGGCTGGGCATTGTCGTGGCCTGCATTCCCGCCGTGATTCTGGGGGTACTCTTCGGCAACAAGATCAAGGCGCTGCTGTTCACGCCCACGGTGGTCGCCTGGGCGCTGATCGTGGGCGGCGTGCTGATGTACCTGATCGAGTTGCGCCCACGCCCGGCGACCACCCACAAGCTTGAGAGTATCAACCTGCGCCAGGCCATCATCATCGGTGCGGCGCAGTGTCTGGCGCTGCTGTGGCCCGGCTTCTCGCGCTCGGCCAGCAGCATTCTCGGCGGCATGCTGACGGGCCTGGACCGCCCCACCGCCACCAAGTTCAGCTTTTACCTGGGCATTCCGGTGCTGGGCGGCGCGACCCTGCTCGATTTCGTCAAGCACCGCCACGACCTCGGCTCGGCGGGCGTGACCAACGTGGGCATCGGCTTTGTGGTCAGCTTCATCGTGGCCTACTTCGTCATCGGCTGGCTGCTGCGCTTTATCAGCACCCACAATTTCAAGGGCTTCGCCGTCTACCGGATCATCGCGGGCATCGTCATTCTGGGACTAATCGCCAGTGGGGTCATCCATAACGTCAACCGCGCCTGAACGCCCGACCAGCGCTGAGCGCTCCGCATCCCGTCCGAGTGACGGGATGTTTGCTGTCCGGTTTTCCCGGCACACGCGCCCAACTTCACCCCGCCGTCACTGACAGGCCGCGCCAGGTTGTCTATCCTTTTGCCATGAGCCTCCTTGACATGATTGGCCCGGTGATGATCGGACCGAGCAGCAGCCACACCGCCGGGGCCTGCCGCATCGGGCAGGTGGCGCGGCAACTCCTGGGCCAAACGCCTGCGCACGCCGAGATCGGGCTGCACGCCAGCTTCGCCAAGACCGGCAAAGGGCACGGCACCCACCTCGCCCTGGTTGCCGGGCTGCTCGGCTACGCACCGGACGACGCCCGACTGCCGCAGGCGTTTGGAGAAGCTGCCTCGGCAGGCCTCACCTTCAACTTCGAGACGGTGGACCTGGGCGACGTGCATCCCAACTCGGCGCGGCTGACGGTCAGCGGCAACGGGCAGACAGTCACAGTGATCGGCTCCAGCACCGGGGGCGGCGTCATCGAGATCATCCGGGTGGACGGCTTCAAGGTCAGCTTTTCTGGCGGGGCCTTTACGCTGCTGACGCGCTACAACGACGCGGTGGGCGTGATCGCCAAGGTCGCCGGGCTGCTGGCCGCCGACCACGTCAACATTGCCGCGCTGACCTGTGACCGCGACAAGCGCGGCGGTAACGCCATGCTGTGCATAGAACTGGATCAGACGCTAGGCAACGCGGCACAGCACTTTCTGCTGAGCTGGCCGGAAATGGACTGGGTCAGGATGGTGCAGCCGGTGATGGACGCCGGGATCGTCGCGCCAGTCCTGCTGGGGACAACGGCATGACTTTAGACGAGATTCTGAACGCCCCCTCGCCCGCCTCGCAGTGGGTGCTGGACAGCGACTGCGCTGAGAGCGGTCTGACTCCTGCCATCGTCAAGGAAGCCATGCGCTCCCGCATTGCCGAGATGCGGGACAGCGTGGAGCGGGGGCTGGCCTCCAGTGCGCCGAGCACCACCGGCATGGTCGGCTGGAACGCCAAGGGCCTATGGGACGCGCCAGACCTGCTACAAGCACCGCTACTGAGGCGGGTGCAGGCCTACGCAATGGCCGTCAACGAGGAAAATGCCCGGATGGGCCGGATCGTCGCCGCACCGACGGCAGGCAGCGCCGGGACAATTCCCGGAGCGCTGCTGGGCGTGGCCGATCATCTGAAGATCTTAGACGACGATCTGGTGATGCCGATGGTGCTGGCGGCGGGCGTGGGCAAGGCCATCAGCAAGCAGATGTTCATCAGCGGTGCGGCGGGCGGCTGTCAGGCCGAGATCGGCTCCAGCGCGGCAATGGCGGCGGCGGCAGTCACCGAACTGCTGGGCGGGTCTTCAAGGGCCTGCGTCCACGCAGCGGCGATGGCGCTGATGAACACCATCGGGCTGGTGTGCGATCCAGTGGGCGGCTACGTGGAAGTGCCGTGCGTCTCGCGCAATGCCTTCTTCGCCGTTCATGCGGTCAGCTCGGCACAGTTGGCCCTCTCCAATCTCGAGAGCTTCATTCCGCCGGACGAGGTGATCTCGGCCATGGCGCAGGTCGGTCGGATGATGCCGCTGGAACTGCGCGAAACGGCGGAGGGTGGGCTGGCGCAGACGCCGACGGGGCTGGCAGTGACGGCGAGAATGGAGGGGAAATAATTCGATGGGGCCAGCGCTGCCCGATCAGGTAGATGGTGACAATGAAGACCAACTGCACCGGCAACCAGAGTACTCGCTCCCGCCAGTAGGCAGTTTGCGAATACTGCCACAGCACCCAGCCGCGCTGTCCCAGCCAGAAGCACAGGCCAGTCACGAGAAGCGACGCTTCCGCGTTGACCATCAGCGTGAATGGAGCAGACCGGAGACCCATCAGGTAAAAGCCGGGCAGAATC
The DNA here is from genome assembly GCF_025244745.1 of Deinococcus rubellus. Lineage (NCBI taxonomy): Bacteria > Thermotogati > Deinococcota > Deinococci > Deinococcales > Deinococcaceae > Deinococcus > Deinococcus rubellus. The sequence goes on along the minus strand of NZ_CP104213.1, from coordinate 1,534,296 downwards.
AGCTCCATCGTCTGGAATATTAGAAGGCTCACCAGCGCCGTGCGCCCTATCTGCCTGAGTCGTTCGCGCCACACAGCCCGCCGCGTTTCCTGTGCCCAGACGGCATTCGGGGCGTGCTCGGCTTCGGCCTGCATGGCTGCGTCCCAATCATCAGGATTCATGTCTAATTTCCCGGCTCTTCGAAACATACTGCCGCAGCCGTACGCCCAGGAACACACCGCCCCAGATCCCAAGGACAATGCAAAACCACCGCAAGAGCCCAACCGGGGTCATCCACCACTCAAGAACTTCTGCCCAAGTAGGCCGAGGATAGAGATCAAGGCCTCTCAAAACCGACTGCGGAAAAGGTCGACCCGGCTCCGGCATCAGCAAGCCCGTTAAAACTGAGAAAACGCAGAAACATAAACATAGAAGTGGGGCGGCCAACCAAACGCCGACTCTGGCCCAGCCCAGCACAACTCCGATTACTAAAGTAGACATAAAGTTCGCCAATAACGTCAAAGTGAGCCAGGCTGCTTCAGTATTGACCCAGGGATAACCGCGAAGGACACTCCAACTTCCCTGAACCGAAATGTCATTCATTACAAGCACACAGCCTTCAGCCAGAGCCAGAAGCAGGAAGACTTTTCGCACGGCCGAACGGGAGCGTCGCCTTTGGGCCAGCCGCAACGTCTCCCCCACCCACACCTCGTCATTTACGCTCGCCGCCTCGTTCACCATGCCCTGTTCCCAGTCTTCCGGCGTCACAGTAGCGCCCCCCTCAATATCGGTGCCGTTTCCTCACGCCGCTCCCGAGCCAGCTTCAGCCCCGCTTCGCTCAGGCGGTAGATGTGGCGCGGCGGTTTGCCCGCGTGCGGCGACGGCTCCCATTCGGCGTCCAGGAGTTCGGCTTCGTGCAAGCGCCTCAAAATCGGGTAGAGCGTGCCACTTTTGAGGTCAGTGGCCTTGCTCAGGTCGTAACCGTGTGCCCAGGCGGGATGCGACTCCGCAAGCTGCGCAAGTATGGCCTGCGTCTGCGGGCTGATGTTGGGAGGTCTGGGCATGTCCTATTCTACTTATGTAGAGTTTAATGTCAAGTGACCCAGAGTGGGCACCACCTGCGCCCTCAAATGCCCAACATTTCCCGCAATTCGGCGTGCGACACGATGACCCGCTCAGCCCCAGCTTCTTCGAGCGCCACGCCGTCTGCGTTATGGCCGCCGCCAATAAAGCCCCAGCCCGTCGCCCCCGCACTGAGGCCCGCCGCCAGTCCGGGCAGACTATCTTCCACCACCAGGCAGCGCTCAACCTTCGCGCCGAGTTGCTGGGCTGCAAAAAGGTACAGATCCGGCAGCGGCTTGCCCCGACCGCCCACGTGCGCCGGGTCGTAGGCGTGAGCGCCGATCAGCTTGTCCAGGCCCGCCGCCTTCAGCTTGGGACGGAGCTTCTCGCGCAGACTGTTGCTTGCCACCGCAAACGGCACACCCACCGCTTTGAGTGCTTGCAGGGTCTGGGCCGCGCCCGGCACTTCCTGCACCGCCGCGAACGCTTCGGCCAGGCGCTCGGCCAGCTGCTGCTCGAACTCGGGCGCGGGCGTCCAGCCGTGATCACGCGCCAGGCCCGCGTAGAGGTTCGGCACCGTGCTGCCCACTGCCCGAGTCATGTAATCGGCGTGGTCCAGCGTCAGGCCATGTTCGCCCAGCGTCTGCAGCCAGACCCGGCCCGCGACCACTTCGCTGTCTACCAACACGCCGTCCATATCAAAGAGCACCGCATCGAAAATCATCTTGCCGCACTGTAGAGCCTCAGCGAAGCGAAATGACTCTTCCCCTTTCTGCTTTCGTTGCTGGAAGCGGGGACGGCGGGTGAATTCCCCGGCGGCTTTCCGGCCCATCCTGTCCAGGCCCGCAAACGCTCTCCTCCGGCGGCGCTAAGCTGAAGCATTCGGGAGGCACAATGGAACGCTTGGAAATCAACGAGATTCTGACCGGGCTGCGCGCGGCGCGCTCGGCCCGGCAGGGCGCGGCCGTCGCCAGCGTGGTGCGGGTACGCGGCAACGCCTACCGCCGCGAGGGTGCCCGCATGCTGATCCGCGAGGACGGCTCGCACGTCTGCATGCTCTCGGGCGGCTGTCTGGAGAGCGAGGTGGCCCTCAGCGCCCAGCTCGTCATGGCGCAGGGTCTGCCCTCGCTGACCAGCTACGATCTGAGTGAGGATGTGATCTGGGGCCTGGGCATCGGCTGCGGTGGCAGCGTGGACATTTACGTGGAGCCGGTGCTGGACGGTGGTGGACTGCTGGGCGGCGGGCTGCTCGGCACCTGGCTGGGGCTGCTGGAGCGCGGCGATCTGGGCATCCTGGCCACCGTGCTGCCCGCCGCTGCTGACAGCCTACCGGGTGCACCGCTGGGCCGCCTGCTGGTCCGCGAGGACGGCACAGCCCAGGGCGAGGGGCAACTCGAACCCGCTCTCGGGGCGCAGATTCTCGGCGCGGCCCGTGAAATGCTGCGGGCGCTGTATCCCAGGGCCGAAACCCGGCGCTTCACGGCAGCGGGCGGCGCGGCAGTGGACGTTTTTCTGGACGCCAGCGCCCCCGCCCCTGAACTCGTGATCTTCGGAGCCGGACATGACGCCCTGCCACTCGCGCAGCGTGCCCTGGAAGTCGGCTGGACCATCAGGGTGGTGGACGCCCGCGCCGCCTTTCTGACAGACCAGCGCTTTCCCGGCGCGCAGCTCACCCTGGCCGAACCGGACCGACTGGGCGCAGCACTCAGCCTGGGGCCGCGCTCATTCGTGATGGTCATGAACCACCACCTGGAGCGGGACCGGGCCTGCCTGCGCTTCGCCCTGGAAAGTGCCGCGCCCTACGTGGGCGTGCTGGGACCGCGTCAGCGCTTTCTGGACGCGCTGGCGACGCTGAGCGAAGAAGGCTACCAGCCCGACGCCGAGCAGCTCGCCCGCATCAGCAATCCGGTGGGGCTGGACATCGGCGCGGAAAGCCCTTACGAGGTGGCACTCTCGGTGGTGGCCGAACTGATCGCCGTGCGGCGCGGCTTTGCCGGGGGCCGCCTGAATGGCCGGGCCGGGCGCATTCATGACCCCGCCGAGCCTGCACCTGCCGCCGCTCCTCTGTTGCCCGCAGCCGGGGCGGTAAACTAGCCGCATGTCATGGCTTAATCGTCTGCGTGACGGCCTGAGTAAGACCCGTCAGCAGCTCAACCAATCCGCCGGATTCCTGGGCACCGACCTCAAGGACGTGTTCACCAACCGCATCGAGACGCTCGAAGACCTCGAATACGCCCTGATCGTCGCCGACGTGGGCCGCGCTGCCACCGAAGAAATCCTGGAGGACGTGCGGAGCAGCACACGAGGCAACCTTCAGGAGGCCTTGATGGACGCCATGACCCTGCAACTCGAACCCGACGCCAAGCGGGCGCAGTTTCGCAAGTTCGGTTTCAATCCCGATGCCAAGCGCAGCACCGTCGATCCGCAGGGCAAGGTCATCATGGTGATCGGCGTCAACGGGGTGGGCAAAACCACCACCATCGCCAAGCTGGGCCGCTACTACCAGTCGCGCGGCAAACGGGTGATGTTCGCGGCGGGTGACACCTTCCGGGCGGCAGCGGGCGCGCAGCTCGGCGTCTGGGGCGAGCGGCTGGGCATTCCGGTGGTGCAGGGCATGGACGGCGGCGACCCGGCAGCGGTGGCGTTTGACGGAGCCGTCGCCCGCAAGGCCCGCGACTTCGATCTGCTGTTCGTGGACACCGCCGGACGGATGCACAACAAGCACAACCTGATGGAAGAGTTGAAAAAGGTGCGCCGGGTTATCGACAAGGCCGATCCAGGCGAACCGCACGAGATCTGGCTGGTGCTCGACGCTGTGACCGGGCAAAACGGGTTGCAGCAGGCCAAGAAGTTCCACGAGGCCATTACCCTGACCGGCGTCATCGTCACCAAGCTCGACGGCACGTCAAAGGGCGGCATCGTCGTGCCCATCGTGCGCGAGCTGGGCGTGCCGATCAAATTCATCGGCGTCGGCGAGGGCCAGGAAGATTTGCAGCCGTTCGACAGCAAAGAATTCGTTCAAGCACTTTTTGATGTCAACATCCCGAAGGATGAGCTGGGCAAAGGGGTTTTCAGCCGCGAAGACTGAGGGGGTTTGAGAGTGTTCGCTTGACTCGCTCCTCTGCGGAGCTTGTTAGGTTCTATCCTGCCGCGCAAAGAGGGAACTAAACACCTGGCCTGCTCCCATTCTAAGGTCAACCTTCGCCTGGCCACTTCACCACCTGGACAGATGCAAAACGCACTGGCCTGAACGTCACCGAAGGCCCAACCGTGGAGAACGTGAAAGAAAACGGCCACAAATAAAACCGCGCAGACACAGTGCCGAGCGCAGTGACCAGCTCCCCCTCACCACCGGTGAGGGGAAAATGCAAATGCCAACAAGCCGAAGCACTGACCCAAGCACAAATTAAACCGGCAGCACCCGCACGTGATCGGCGATCAATCCGCCGCCCAGCAGCTTCGGCCCGGCGTACAGCACGGCGCTCTGGCCAGGAGCCACGGCGAACTGCGGCTCAGCAAATTCCAGCTCGAAGCCCTGCCCGTCAGCGTGAATGATCCGCGCCGCGACGGGCCGGGTACGGTAGCGCACCTGCACTTCCAACTCGCGGGGCAAGTCGGCCAGATCGATCAGGTAGTTGGCCCCCTCGGCTTTCAGCGTGCGCCACAGGCAGTCCTCGTACTCGCCCACCCAGACGGTGTTGCTTGACACGTCCAGGTGAACCACGTGCCTCACCAGATGCGACTGAAACAGACCCAGCCCCTTCTTCTGGCCCAGGGTGTAAAACTGGGTGCCCAGATGCTCGCCCACCACCTCGCCCGTGCGGATGTCACGCATCTGACCAGACTGCTGCGGCACGTACTCAGCCACGAACTCCTTGACGGTGCCGGGCACGAAGCAGATGTTCTGACTCTCGGCTTTCTGGGCGGTCAGCAGGCCGTATTCCTCGGCGATCTCACGCACACGGGGCTTTTCCAGCTCGCCCACCGGAAAGAGGATGTAGGGCAGGGCGTCTCTGGGCGTGCCCCACAGAAAGTAGGTCTGGTCCTTGCGCGGGTCGTCACCCCGGTGAAAGGCCACGGAGCCGCCCGGCTCGTCTACCCGCTTGACGTAGTGTCCGGTGGCGACGTAATCGCAGCCGAGCATCTTGGCCTTCTTGACCAGTTCGTCGAACTTGACCTTGGTATTGCAGTTGACGCAGGGATTCGGCGTGCGCCCGGCGGCGTATTCGGCCAGAAAAGGGCCGACGATGTGGCGCTGAAACTGTTCGCGGTAATCGAGCAGGTAGAACGGCACACCGACCTGCTCGGCCACCCGGCGGGCCTCGTAGGCGGCGTCGGGCGAGCAGCAACTGTCGAAGGTATCGGTGCGTTTGTCATCGGGCCAGAAGCGCATCATCGCGCCGACCACCGAAAAGCCCTGGGCCTTGAGAAGCGCGGCGCTGACGCTGCTGTCCACCCCGCCGGACATGGCGCACAGCACCCGCCCGCCCGGCTTGATGCCCTGCGCCGCCTGAACCGGGGCCGCTTCGTTCTGGGTTGTGTGCTTCACCGTGGCCGTCATAACGAGTGAGTGTAACAGGACAGCCGATACCCCGCCGTGAGCGCCGCGACAGTGGCCCAAACAACGGGCCAGACCCATGAGCCAAAACAGTGGTTAGACTGCTGTGCATGCTCACCGATGCCCAACTCCTCGCCGCCGCCGCCCGCTTCGGCACGCCGCTCTACGTCTACGACGCCGCCGAGCTTGACGCTGCTCTGGCACGGGTGCGAACCGCCTTCACGGATACCCGCCTCTTTTACGCCATGAAAGCCAACCCGAACCTGACTTTGCTGGCCCGGATGCGCGCGGCAGGGGTGGGCTTCGAGTGCGTCAGCGCCGGAGAGCTGGCGCGGGCGGTGAAGGTGGGTGCGGGCGGCAGCGACATTCTGGTCAACGGTCCGGCCAAGTCGGACGAGGAGTACGCCGAGGGCGCACGGCTGGGCGCGACCTTCATCGTGGATAGGGCCGAGGAAGTCGGGCTGCTGCCGCCACGCTCGCGGGTGCTGGTGCGGGTCAATCCGGCGCTGGAGGTCAGCACCCACGATCACCTCGCCACCGGGGCGGGCGGCAGCAAGTTCGGCGTGCCGCTGGGCGGAGTGCCCGCCGTGTTGAACGCTTTACGGGCGGCGGGCCACGACGGACGCGGCCTTCATGTCCATATCGGCAGCGCCATCCGCGACGCTACCGACTTCGCGGCGGCCTTCGCGCGGCTCAGCGAACTGCGGCCCGCTGTGGGTGAGTTGGAAGTGCTGGACGTGGGCGGCGGCTGGAGTCTGGACGCCGACCTGGACGGCATCGCAGATCAAGCCAGGCGAGCAGCGCAGGTGTTCGGCGCTCAGCTCTGGGCCGAGCCGGGGCGCTACCTGGTGGCGGGGGCGGGCGTACTGCTGAGTCAGGTGGTGGGCCTCAAGGCAACTGCCCACGAGTTCGTGCTGCTCGACGCGGGCATGACCGAGCTGATCCGCCCGATGCTCTACGGCGCGGTTCATCCGGTGCTCCCACTCTGGCCACGCAGCGAGGCCGCCCTCCACAACACAGGCACCTACGACCTGGCTGGTCCCGCCTGCGAGAGCGGCGACGTGCTGGCGCGGGAGGTGCCACTGCCAAGACCCCAGCGCGGCGACGTGCTGGCACTCCTGGAAGCGGGGGCTTACGGCGCGGCCATGAGCAGCAACTATCTGACCCGCCCTCGCCCAGCAGAGGTGCTGTGGGACGGGGAGTGGCGGGTCATCCGGCAACGCGAGAGCGTTGAGACGATTTGGGCAGCGGAAACGTGATACTAACTCCACTTCATTCCGGAACACCCCACAACAAGTGGTCAGGCGTGTTCATGCGCGTTTCGTCATGAGCAGCACCTCTCTGGTACTCCTCCTCCCGTTCTGATCAAGACAGCGCGGAAAGTCCTTCCGCAAGGCGGAATCCGTCGCCCTTCCTTCTCCTGTTGTCTTGGGCAGAACGGCACCTCTCGGGCCTGCCCGCTGGTCCGATGAGATCGCGTCCAGCATCCGTGTGCTGGACGCGATCTCATCGGAACCCTTACGGATACTCAGCCGTCCTCGTCGCTGGGAATCAGCTCAGTGGGGCTGGCGCTATGCTGCTGCAACTTGGCAGCATTGTCAGTGGGCGTCTCGTTCTGCGGATCGCCTTCCGGCACGGCCACCACTTCCGGGTGCTCCTCCGGCAAGCTGGACTGGATGATCTCGCCGGGCTGGTTGCGGGCACTCTTGTCTGTCATGGCCGCACCTTAAAGACAAAGTGGGCCGTCATGGTGGTGATTTGAGCAAGCGGGCTTTAGAGAGACGCCCTCACAACTGCGCGTGCAGCCGCCGCGACAGCTCGCCCGCCACTTCGAGGCCCACCGCGAGCAGCTTGAAGTACGCCTCACTGGTGATCGGCTCCTCCTCCGCGCCGCCCTGGGCTTCCAGCATCAGGCCCGCAGCGGTGGCGACCACATTCAGATCGGCGCTGGCCCGCGCGTCCTCGCCGTAATCCAGATCGACCAGCAGTTCGCCGCCCACATAGCCGACGCTGACCGCGCCGAGTTCGTGCTTGAGCGGCCATTCGCTGAGCGTTCCGCGCTTGACCAGACGGTCCGAGAGATCAAACAGGGCAGCGTACCCGGCCAGCAAGCTGGTGACGCGGGTGCCGCCGTCAGCCTGCAACACGTCACAGTCGATCACCAGGGTCTGGTTCCTGAAGGGTTTGAGATCAACCACCGAGCGAAATGAGCGGCCCAGCAAGCGCTGAATCTCATGCCGCCGCCCATTTTGCATATTGCGCTCGCGGTTCTGGCGGTCCTGGGTGGCGCGCGGCAGCATCAGGTACTCGGCCATCAGCCAGCCTTCCTTCTTGCCGCGCATGTGGGGCGGCACCTTCTGGTCGAGGCTGACGGTGGCGATCACTCTGGTCTGGCCCAGTTCCACCAGCGCGCTGCCCTCGGCGTAAGCGTTGACACCCCGGCTCACCTTGAGGACACGGGGTTCGAGGGCGGCCCGGCCCTGCCTCACTGTGATGACCTCACTGTTGCCGTCCTCATCGGGCTGCCTGCTGCATGGCGATCTCGGGAAAGGAAAATTCGGCCCGCTTGACCCGGACCGGCTGGCCCGTCAGCGCCGCCATCACGGGCGTGGCCTGTCCAAGATCACCCGTAACAAAAAACTGCGTCTCGCCGCCAGCACCGGGCGTTTCGGTACCCATCAGTACCTGCACCGTGCGCCGCGCCACCGCTGCTCCGGAATCGAGCAGCGCGAACTGAGTGCCGAACTCGGCCCGAATGCTGGCAACTAGAAACGGAAAATGGGTGCAGCCCAGCACCAGTTGATCGGCCCCAGCCGCTGCGGCGGGCGTCAGCACCTCGCGCAGCACGGCCCGCATGCGCGCCGAGTCGGCCTGCCCTTTTTCCACCAGCGGCACCAGTTCGGGGTGACTCAGGTGAAGCACTGCCACCCCGGCGGGTACGGCAAACTGCCGGGTCACCTCGGCCAGCTTCTCGCCGCGCAACGTGACCGGCGTGGCGAGCACCGCCACCGTACCACTGCGGGTGGCCGCCACCGCCGGTTTGAGCGCCGGAACGAGGCCCACGATGGGAAAACCGGGACCGAACTGTGCCCGCAGAAAATCGAGGCTGAAGGCACTGGCAGTGTTGCAGGCGACGACAGCTCCCCGGCAGCCTTGCGCGAGTAGCCAGGCCAGGCAGGTCGCCGTCAGGCTCCGCACCTCGTCGTCGGAGCGGCTGCCGTAAGGCACGTGGGCCGTGTCGGCCAGATACACGAAATCCTCTCCCGGCAGCGCCCGTCGCAGTTCGGCCAGCACACTCAGGCCGCCCATGCCCGAGTCAAAGACGCCGATGGGCCGCGCCCGCAAGGCAGGTTGGGGTGGGTGCTGCTCTGATCTCACGCCCGGAAGTCTAGCGGGTTTGTAGCCGTGCTGCGCCAACCTCAACCTGCACCACGGGCCAGTAGAGCGGCGTGTGGTGCAGAAGGCAGTTGAAGAGACACGTCCTGAACCACATGTCATCAAACCGCTGCGCCGTTGATATGGGCCGGCTGCCGGGCAAACAACAGCACGAAACGCCGGAGTGTGAAGGCCACCTCAGAGCGTTTTCAGCACGGCGCTCGGCGGGTGCGCCAGGGTAGCGTATGCACGCCGTCCGCTTGTTGCTGGCCACTGCTGGCCTCAGCCTCGCCGCTGCGGCCAGTGCCCAGCCGTCCGTCTCGCCAAACGCGGTTTTCAGTCCGCCCTTGCTGAGCACCGTCGAGGTTGGCCTGACCGGGGGCTACGCGGCGGGCGGCAGCGGCCAGGTGTCGGTCAGCCGCGCCGATCTGGCCGGGCCGCTCGGTGTGCGTCTGAGCCTGAGCCGCAGCAGCAACGATCAGCCGCAGGCGAACGGGCAGCAGACGCGCCGAACCCTCTTGGCCTACGGTCTGGACGCCACCTACGATTTCGGCCAGCCGATGCCGGGCGTGGCGACCAGCTTCTACGGCGGGCTGCGTTACGGTCAGATCATCTCGCGTCTGAGCGGTTCCGGCGACCAGACCACCGAGACGACCAGCGGCGCTCCGGGCCTGGGCATGGGCGCGCAGATCGGCTACCTGCTCACCAACACCTTCAGTTTCATTGCCGAACTGGGCCTAGATCAGTATTTCGGCAACAAGGGAGAGGTCAGCCAGAACAGCCAGACCACGCCCACCGCCGAGCGCCCCGGTACAGTGTTCAGGGCGCTGCTGGGCGTCAAGTACCGCTTCTAGAGCATTTGTCACAATAGAATCTGGGGATGGGCGTGTTTAAACCAGTGTTCGATCTCTAACCGCTTCACGGCGTCCAGGGCGTTGCCAATGGCGTTGAGAAGATCTTGGACGACCCGCCAGGCACCACCGCGCACCAGGGCTTTCATTTTGGAGAACATCAGCTCAATCGGGTTGAAATCTGGACTGTACGGTGAGGTGAACAGCATCTCGCAGCCCTGGGCTTCGATGAGCGTCCGAATGGACGCTCGGTGGTGCGAGGAGAGGTTGTCCAGCACCACGACCTGTCCCTTTTGAAGTGTGGGGCAGAGGATGTCTCTGACGTACCACTCGAACGTTGCCCCATCCAAAGCGCCATCGATCACGATGGCGGCTTGCGGCCCGGCCAAGCTCAGTGCGCAGATCAAGGTTTGATTTCGCCCATGATTTCTCGGCACTTGATCAACGGCACGCTCATGGCTGGGAGCACACCCATACCTCCGCGTCATCGCGATGTGAAAGCCGCTCTCGTCGAGAAACACCAGGCGCTCAGGATGTTGGAGATAGGGTGCAAGATCGTTGAGGAACTGCCTACGTCGTTCCTCACAGCGTTCTCTGGCGACCAGCGTTTTTTTTATGGATGATCTTATGACGGCGAAACACCCGGTCGACTGTTTTGAAACTGACCCTCAGCCCGGTGGCGGCTTCCAGCAGGTCCGCGTGCTCTTGCAGGGTCGCGTCTTGGTGTGTCTCGAGCTATGCTAAGAGCTGTTGCTCATGGTGGGTCGTCACCGTGCGGTGACGACCCGTCGGCTGAGCCACGACGTGCAAAGTGTTCTGGCGATGCCGCTCCAGATAGCTTTTGACCGTGTCGACATGCACAGAAAAGTGCTGTGCCGCTTCGTTCGGCGAAGCGCCGCCCAGGACCAGCGCGACAATCCGAGTCCGAAGCTCCAAGCTGTACCCACGTACCCCGGCTGTATTCACGAATTTATTATGGCAAATGCTCTAGGTATCTCCTTGTAAGACTTTAGCTTTACCGAACGGAGCGAGTGAGGAAGACGGTATGTCCTCAGATCTCTCCTTCCGAGAACCCGTCCGGCAGGCCACCCAGGGTCTGGGACAGCCACTGCCGATCGGCCCTCAGCAGCGCAAGCTGACGTGAGATGGCCAGATCAACCCCGAAGAGGCCTTGCCCAAAGGCCCCCTCATGGGTGGGCACCCGCTCCAGGCCCGCGATCTGTATCTCCAGGCTCTCCCGACGCTCGGACAGCAGGCGCTTGACCTCCGCAGGCGGCAACTGATTGACGAACATCATCCCCAGGTCACCGTAGAAGGCCACCGGCTCGGGGCGGCTGAGGTGGGCACGCAGCAGCGCGAAAAACTGCTGCTCGCCGCCGGGCGTCAGGCCGTACACGCGCCGGGCCGGACGGTTGCCTTCCTGCTCGGTGGTCGCCTCAATCCAGCCCTGCTTTTCCAGCCGGTCAAGGGCCGCGTAGGCGGTGGCTTTCTTGAGCGTGGTGAAGCGGCCCAGATTGCGTTCGATGAACTCGTTGAGCTGGTACCCGTGCTGGCGCTGCCCTTTGAGCAGGCCAAGCAGCAACAGGGTGTTCGGGTCTGTGGTCATATCTCCAGACTAGTCCAGGCTTGACTATTCTGGCAAGCGAGCTTAAAGTCAGAGTTGAAATAGTCCAGTATGACTAGTCACAACAGGAATATAGCCGCCTCCCCCTATCCCCTCATTCATTCTTTAAGGAGCCTCATGTTCCTCGCCCTACGCGAACTCCAGCATTACCGCTTCCGCTCCGTCCTCATCGGCGGCATCGTCGCCCTGATCGCCTTCATGGTCTTTATGCTGACCGGCCTGACGCGTGGTCTGGCCCACGACAACGCCGCGCTGCTGATCGAGACTCCCGCCAGTTACTTCGTCACCACCCGCGACGCCGAGGGCGTGTTCACCCGCTCCTTCCTGAGCAAGGCGGACGTTCAGCGCATCACCGCTGCTGCCGGGAGCGCCAGCACGCCGCTGGCCCAGAGCTTCGCCAGCTTCAGTAACGGCGATAAGCAACTCAGCGGTGTGCTGCTCGGCATCGATCCGGCCAGCTTTCTGGCTCCGAAAGTAACGGACGGCCAGGCCCTGACCGCCAGCACTGCGGGGGCCGTCGTGGACAGCTCCCTCCAGAAAGACGGCGTGAAGCTCGGTGACACGCTGATTCTCAAGCCCGGCGGCGAAACACTCAAGGTCCTGGGATTCACCCGGTCCGCCCGGCTCAACCACCAGCCGGTGATGTTCGTGACGCTCAGCCGCTGGCAGGCGCTCAACCCTCGCAGCCAGGGCAGCGTCAGCGCCGTGGCCCTCAAGACCGATGCTGGAGTGGCCAGCAAGGTCGGCGCACTGAGCGGCCTCAGCGTCTTTACCCGTGCCCAGGCCCTTCAGGTTCTACCGGGTTACAAGGAAGAGCAGGGCAGCCTGACCATGATCCAGGTGTTCCTGGTGGTCGTCGCTGCCTTCGTGATGGCTGTGTTCTTCTACGTGCTGACCCTCCAGAAGACGCCTCAGTTCGGACTGCTCAAGGCCATCGGGGCCAGCACCCGCACCCTGGCGGGCAGCCTGGTCGCGCAGATGCTGCTGCTGACCGTCGTTGCCGTGCTGATCGCCGCCCTGGTCACCCTGGGGCTGGTGAATCTGCTGCCCGCCGGGATTCCCTTCACCCTGACGCTGCCCACCCTGCTCGCGGCCTCGGCCCTGTTGATCGTGGTGGCCGCCCTGAGCAGCTTGCTGAGCCTGCGCACAGTCGCCAAGGTTGATCCGCTGATCGCCATCGGCACCGTGACCTGAAGTCGGAAGGGGCCACAGGCCCCTTCTCGCTTGAAGTTCCCAACTGTTCTTCTGCCCTTCTCTCCCCTTCCCAGGAGTCCATCATGACCCTCACCATTGACCGTCCACAGACTGCTTCCGTCTCCCACGCTGCCGCCGCCCTGAACGCCCCGATCCTCTCGCTCCAGGGTGTCAGCAAGACCTACGGCGACGGTGACGGCACCATCACCGCCCTACATCCAGCCACGCTGATGGTCCGGCCCGGCGAACTGGTGGCCGTCAACGGTCCCTCGGGAAGTGGCAAGAGCACCTTCCTCTCGATTGCCGGGGCGCTCCTGCGGCCCAGCTCCGGTCAGGTGATGATTGCTGGGCAGGATCTGATCTCTCTCTCCGACGCGGCACTGCCCGCCTTCCGCCTGAAACACCTCGGCTTCGTCCTTCAGAGCAGCAATCTGATTCCTTACCTGAACGTCCGCGAGCAGCTCACCCTGGTGCCGCATCTGGCCGGTGAGGATGGACGGGATGCCCGGCAGAAGGCGGAGGACCTGCTCAAACTGCTGGGGCTGACCGAGCGCGCCCGGCACTTCCCCGACGCCCTCAGCGGCGGGCAGCGCCAGCGTGTCGCCATCGCCCGCGCCCTGATGAACGACCCGCAACTGATCCTGGCCGACGAGCCGACGGCCAGCCTCGACAGCGTCCGGGGCCGCGAGGTGGTCGAGCTGATCGCCCAGCAGGTCCACGAACACGGTAGGGCCGCCGTAATGGTCACCCACGACGAGCGCGTGCTGGACTTGTGTGACCGGGTGGTAAGCATCGTCGACGGGCGACTGTCGGCGGGTGAGTAACCAACGCCAAGCGAAAAACGTCCCTGACTTTCCCGGCACCAAGCGCCTACCATAAGTCCAGTTTCCCCGCGTCCAGACCACCGCCTGCCCCGCCCCCCCATTTCAACCTTGCCTCAACAGGAGTCACCATGAACACCGCCATTCCCATTCTCCGCTGGATCATTCGCGTCGCCGGTATCGTCGCCCTGGGCATGGGCCTGATCTTCTGGGGCGGCAGCGGCTACGGCCTGCTGAGCGCCCACCAGGGACTGGGCTATGTGGTGTCCATCGCCCTGCTGCTGATGGCCATCCTTGGCTTCGGGCAGCGTGTCGCGCCGGGCCTGCTGGTCACGGCAATCATCTGGAGCCTGGTCGTGCCGGGCGTCGGCAGCTCACAGCTCAAGATGCTGCCCGGCGACCTCCACTGGATCATTCAGGTGTTTCACCTGCTGCTGGGTGTCGGGGCCATCGGCCTGGGCGAGGTCATCGCGGGCCGGGCGCAGCGGGCACGCGCCGCCTGATTGCCGAACCGCTGCCCAGTTGACCCCCCCGCCCCCCACACGCTAAGATGCCCGACGTTCCTGACCACCCGGCGACAAGTTGCGAAGGCCGCAAGTTGCACGGCAGCACGAACACTCTTATCCAGAGCGCCCGAGAGAACTGGCTCGACGACGGCGCAGCAACCGGCCCTCATCACGGCAGCGGTGCTTTCCATACCCCACAGCGCAGGCGTTAACGATAACGGCGAGGTGGGAACGATAAGGGCAGGGCTCCCAGCGTACCCATGACGCTTCCCTCCCTCCAGTCAGGCGAGGGGCTTTTTGTTGGCCCCGGAGAATTTCTCAGACCCACCCGGAGGTCAACCCATGACGAATACCCAGCGCTTCGAGACCCTGCAAGTGCACGCCGGACAGAAACCCGACCCCGCAACGGGCGCGCAGGCCGTGCCGATCTACAACACCAACAGTTACGTTTTCGAATCGGCGGAGCACGCCGCCAAGTTGTTCGGTTTGCAGGCGTTCGGCAACATCTACTCGCGGATCATGAACCCCACCACCGACGTGTTCGAGCAGCGGGTGGCCGCGCTGGAAGGCGGCGTGGGCGCGCTGGCCGTCGCCAGCGGCCACGCCGCTCAGTTTCTGGCGATCACCACGCTGGCCCAGACCGGGGACAACATCGTCAGCACGCCGAATCTCTATGGCGGCACGGTCAACCAGTTCAAGGTGACGCTGGCCCGGCTGGGCATTGAGGTCCGCTTTACATCCAGCCAGGAAACGCCAGAAGAAATCGCCGCCCTGATCGACGACAGGACCCGCGCCGTGTACCTGGAAACCATCGGCAACCCGGCGCTCAACGTGCCCGACTTTGAGGGGGTTGCGGCCGCCGCACACGCCAAAGGTGTGGCCGTGATCGTGGACAATACCTTCGGCGCAGGCGGATTTTTCTGCCAGCCGCTCAAGCACGGCGCGGACATTCTGGTCGAGAGCGCGTCCAAGTGGATCGGCGGGCACGGCAACGGCATCGGCGGCGTCATCGTGGACGGCGGCAAATTCGACTGGGGCAACGGGCGCTATCCGCTGATGACGGCCCCCAGCCCCAGCTATCACGGCCTGAACTTCTGGACCGTCTTCGGCGAGGGCAACGCGCTGGGTCTCCCCAATCTGGCCTTCATTTTGCGCGCCCGCACCGAGGGCCTGCGCGATCTGGGGCCGACCCTCGCGCCGCAGCAGGCCTGGAATTTCATTCAGGGTCTGGAGACCCTCTCCCTGCGCGGTGAGCGTCACGCCCAGAACACCCTGGCACTGGCCCGGTGGCTCAGAGAGCAGCCAGAAGTCAGCAAGGTCACCTATCCGGGCCTGGAGGAGCACCCCCACTTCGAGCGGGCCAAGAAATATCTGCCACGCGGCGCGGGCGGCGTCCTAACCTTCGAACTGAAGGGCGGCAGGGCAGCAGGTGAGGCGTTCATCGAGCGGGTCAAGCTGGCGCAGCACGTTGCCAACGTGGGCGACACCAAGACCCTGGTCATTCACCCGGCCAGCACCACCCACTCGCAGCTCGACGAGGGCGCGCAAACCCTGGCGGGCGTGACCCCCGGCCTGGTACGGGTCTCGGTGGGCATCGAGCACTTTGAGGACATCAAGGAAGACTTCGCGCAGGCGATGGTGGGCGTGCCGGAGCCGGAGTCGGTGTGACGGCGCTGGAGGCGGCTCCCCGCACCTTTGCGCCGCTGGGTGAAGCGCCGCAGCGATGTTCGGCGGTTCTGTTTGGGACCACGCCGCTGCTGCTCGACAGTGGGCAGGTCGTCAGCGACGTGCGAGTGGCCTACCACACCTACGGCACTCCCAGCCGCGACGCCGTGCTGGTGCTACATGCCCTGACCGGCGACAGCGCGGTGCATCAGTGGTGGCCGGGCCTCTTCGGAGCGGGCCAGGCCCTCGATTCGGGGCGCGACTTCATCGTGTGCAGCAATGTGCTGGGCGGCTGTACGGGCACGAGTGGTCCCGCCGAGCTGGGCACCGACGAACTATCGCTGCGCGACATGGTGTGCCTTCAGCGTGAACTGCTGCGCCACCTCGGCGTGGAGCGCGTCAGCGTGGTGGGCGGCAGCATGGGCGGGATGCAGGCCTATGCCTGGCTCAACACCTTTCCCGATCTGGTGAACAAGGCGGTCATCATCGGCGCGCCAGCGCGGCATTCGCCCTGGGCCACCGGGCTGAACACGGCGGCCCGCAGCGCCATTCTGGCAGCCCCCGGCGGCGCGGGGCTGCAAGTCGCCCGCCAGATCGCCATGCTGAGTTACCGCAGTCCGCAGAGCTTCGCCCAGACCCAGGCCGGGCCGAGTTCCCGCCGGGCGGGCCAGGCAGCCATCAGCACGTACCTCGAATACCAGGGCCAGAAACTGGCCGACCGCTTTTGCGAGCGCAGCTATCTGGCGCTCACGAACGCAATGGACCGGTTTCAACTGACCAACGCCGAACTGAACCTGATGCAGACGCGAACGCTGGTGGTGGGCATCTCCAGCGACCAGCTCTATCCGGCCTGGGAAGTGCGCGAGCAGGCCGGGCGGCTTCGTAACGCGATCTACTGGGAACTGGAGAGTCCGCACGGCCACGACGCCTTTCTGATGGACGCTTCGGCACTGGACGAGCAGGTAAAGGCGTTTCTGGAAGGTTGAACGCTGCCGGGCGGAAACCAGCCCTCAGCCCTGACCCACCAGCGTCCGGTCCGGCTCCCAGCCCTGGTCTGCACCGATCTCATCTGTCCCGTCCCAATCGGCCCGGTTCTGGTCAACCCAGGACAGGCGCACGCCCCGCGCCGCCAGATACGCCTGAACATCGTGGCCGTGCTCGGCCAGCCCGCGCAGTAGCGCCTGGGCCTGGGCCTGCACGGCCTGGGCCTGCGCGGCGCTGAGATACCCCGCCCGCACGGCGGCCAGGAACTCGTCCTCGTCAATCAGCTCGGCGCGCAGGCCATGCCACACCAGCACATCCAGGTAATGATCGGTCAGGGTCCAGATCCCGCCTGCCTCGGTGATGGTCGCCAGATCGATGTAGTAGTCGTGCTCACGCGGGCCGTGAAACTCGTAGCGGCAGACCTGCAACCCCAGCGCGGGCAGCAGATGGGCCTGCCAGGCGCGGATGCGCGGGTGGGCCTTGAACGGGCGAACCACCGCCAGCCCCGCCGCATGCACGTGATACCGCTCGACGGCGCGAATCCCAGTGTTGGTGTGGTGTTCGCGCCGGGCGAGGTCGTGGCGCTCGACCTTGGGTGGCTTGGCCGGGGTTGATTCTATTGGGAACGGTTTGGCTTGAACGGCGCGTGCGCCAGCGTCCGGGTGGCGGGTTCTCGGCGGCGCGTCAGTCGGCATAACCTACAGTACAGGTCACCTCCGGGGCCGCGTGACCCGGAGACGGGAAGCTGTGTAGACTTCCGACCAACCATGAACACTTCGGCGGCGTAGCAAACGTGTCCACCGTTGGTACAGGGACGGTCTACGCGGGTCTCAACCACGTGCCGTGCACTGCCAACGAGTTCTAGAGCAGCGCCCACTCGGGGCAGAAGGCATCAAGTCCGAACCGCCGCCCAGCAGACCGGGCGGCGGTTCGTTCTCTTCGGCTTATAGCACCGGCAGGGCCAGCAATCCAGCGAAAGCGTCGGGCGCGGGCAGACCAGCTCCGAAGTCGCCCGGCACATAGAAGCTGCCCTCGGTGCTGCCGGGGCCGACGGCGGCCAATCGCCCGGCCAGTTCGGCAGCGCTGATGCGGCCCGCAAAGAAGGTGCGGTGGGCGGCGACCACTTCCGCGACCTCGGCAGCGCTCTCGTGGACGAATTCGAGGCGGAACTCACACAGCCCCTTACCGAGCCACTCGCGCAGGTGCGCCGCCCCACTCTGGGCACGCCCCTCAAAGACCGTGTTGCGGCAGCCCACGTCAGCCATCACTGGGTGCAGGTGACCGCGCTCGTCGCGCAGGGCGAGTTGGTGCGACTCGCAGGGGTGGCCGCAGTTGGTGTAATCGGTGCCGCTGCTCAGGAAGCGGCAGAACACGCAGTGCTCGGTGTGGAAGACCGGCAGGTGGCCGTAGGCGATCACTTCGAGCTTGTCCGGCCCCACCAGCCCGGCAAGATCCGTAATCTGCTCGGCGTTGAGGTCGTGTGTGGGCGTGACCCGCTCCAAGCCCAGCGCCAGCAGCGCGCGGGTGCTCAGGGCATTGGCGGCGTTCAAGCTGAAGTCGCCAGTCAGGGCAGGCCGGTTCGGGGTGTCCTGCAAGCCTTCCAGCAAGCCGCCGGAGCGCACCAGCAGCTCGGCCCCCAGCGAGAGCAGGAACTTCTGGAGGTTCTGCTCGCTGGGCTTGAGGATGCGCGGGCTGGCGACCCGCACCGCGATGCCCGCCTGCTGCACCTGCTCGACGCTGGGCTTGAGCCCGTAGAGTTCGAGGTAATCGAGGGTGATGCTCGCAGGCCGGGCCGCGATGGCGGCTTCGAGTTGCACCGGGGTGCGGACCAGCAGGTGCAGACGCGGCTCTTGGCTGGCCGGAACACGGGGAGCAGGACCGCTGCTGACGTCCAGAAGCGGGTTGGCACGGCGCTGCGGCGCTTGCCCACGCAGCTCGCTGAGGCGCGCAGTGGCCTCACGGCGCAGGGCGTTCAGGGCGCTGACCGGCAAGAAACCCGCACCGACCAGCTCCGCCGTCAATTCGCTCAGGTGGTACGGCGTGCCGCCCAGCCTGCCGAGCTGCTCGCACAAGCTGGCCTCGTCCAGCGCCCGGTTTCTGGCTTCGGAGAGCACCGCCTCGCCGGTCACGCTTACGCGGCGGCCCGCCTCGTCGGTGAGCATCAGGCTGGGCCTCTCCCCCACCCGGCCCACGAAGTGCATCGTCAGCGGGCGGGTGTAGAGCGGATCGGCGCTCTCCAGGAGCGGGCGCACGCGGGCGTCCAGGGCCGGATCGTGGGTGCGCCACACCCAGTCGCCGGGCCGCACCCGCTCGGGGTTGACCGCTCCTCTGGCAAAGCGCAGTTCGATGTCCTGCCCGGCGCTCAGCACCTCCACCTGCTGCCCGGCCTGCCCGCCACCGTAACTCCAGCCGCCGTACAGAAAGCCGCCCTCCTCGCGGCCCTCGGGGGCCCGCCAGTTGGCCGCGTCGAACACCAGGCCGTCGCCGGGCTTGAGGGTCTCGCTGAGAGACACGACCACCCCGCGCGGCGTCAGCGCTTTCACCGTGCCGACCCGCACACCCCGGTGGCGCGGCGCACGGCCCCGCACGACGGTCTGGTGGTTGGTTCCGGCCATGAAGTGCGGCCCCAGGCCCCGCGAGTAGACCTGCTCCAGATCCTGCTCCTGCTGAGGCGTGATGCTCAGCGGCAGCCCGGCCCAGGCCTCGTCCACGGCCTGACGGTAAGCGGCGGTGGTCAGCGCCACGTATTCGGCGTCCTTGTAGCGGCCCTCGATCTTGAGGCAATGCACGCCGATCTCGACCAGTTCCGGCACCTGATGCAGCGCGTAGAGGTCGCCGGGCGAGAGCAGGTAACGGGCGTCACCGAGGTCGCGCCGCACGCCGTCGACGAACAGATCGTAAGGCAAACGGCAGGCCTGGGCACACTGGCCCCGGTTGGCGCTGCGCCCGCCCCAGGCCTCGCTCGAAAAGCACTGCCCCGAGTAGCTGACGCACAGCGCGCCGTGCACGAAGGTTTCCAGCTCGACATCGGTGTCAGCGCGGATGCGGGCAATGTCCTTCAGGCTCAGCTCGCGCCCCAGCACCACCCGGCTGGCCCCGAAGCGCCGGGCGAGCTGCGCGCCCTCGGCGGACGTGATGCTCATCTGGGTGGAGCCGTGAATCGGCAGGTCCGGCACCACTTCGGCGGCCAGACGCGCCACGCCGAGGTCCTGCACGATGATGGCGTCGACCCCGCATGCGGAGAGGTGCAGCAGTTGCGCCTCGGCCGCCCGCAGCTCACGGTCGAAGATCAGCACGTTGAAGGTGACGTAGCCTTTGACACCGCGCTCGTGAAGGAAGCGCATGATCTCGGGCAGCTCCTCATTGCTGAAGCCCACCTTGGCCCGCGCGTGAAAAGCCTCCACGCCAAAAAACACCGCGTCGGCTCCGGCTTCCACGGCGGCGCGCAGTTGCGGCCAGCCGCCCACTGGACTCATGACCTCGGGCTTAAAGCGGGCGGACAGGTGGCTGGGTTCGGTGGCACTGGGCTTGACGAGGCTGGGCATAACAAATCAGTGTAGCGGGCGAGGCCGGGAAGCAGGGTGAGCCAGAGCGGAAAAGCGGCAAAATTGGCCGCGTACCAGGCCCCGACTTTTCAAATGCCAGGTTCACGGCGATAGCCAGGCCACGGAGTCGCCGAGAACACGGAATTAAATAAATCGCTCGAACATTGATAGTTTCATTTGAAATTTTAATCAAGGATCGGCTTTGACCATGTGATCTGTCAGTCAAGTCATGATGCGGCGACAGTTAAAAGAGCAGACTGGCTTCATGTACCAGTCCGACCTCGACCTCATCACCAAAGCCCAGTTGCAAGCCGCACCGGGCCACCACATTTCACCCAGGCCCACGCCGAGCCGCCTGGACCGCTGGGTACGCCGCGTTTCGGACCGCCTGAGCCAGCGACGCCCCGCCGAATAAGCCTAAATCTGGAACTCAAGAAGGGCGCTTCTCTGTTGAGAAGCGCCCGACTTTTTCGACTGCGTTCTGTCTCTGAAGTTTCGTCTCAGCGCACCAGCTTGGCGTCGTCCTGCTCGGACATCATTCTCAGGAAAGCGTCCACGAACTGCGGGTCGAACTGGCTGCCAGACTGACGGCGCAACTCTTGGAGGGCGCGCTCACGGCTCCAGGCGGGCTTGTAGGGCCGGGCGTTGACCAGGGCGTCGTACACGTCGATGATCGAAAACAGCCGGGCAGCGTCGGGAATGTCCTGGCCGCGCAGCCCACTGGGATAGCCGCCGCCGTCCCAGCGCTCGTGGTGGTAGCGCACCAGATCGAGCGTCTCGGCAGGCAGGAAGTGGAGATCCTGGAGCATGTCGTAGCCGATGGTGACGTGGCGCTGCATTGAGGCGCGCTCGTTGGGGTCGAGGGGGCCGCGCTTGTGCAGGATGGCGTCCGGTACGGCAATCTTGCCCAGATCGTGCAGGTATGCGCCCCAGCGCACCGCCTTGAGGCGCTCGTCGTCCCAGCCGAGCCGGGCCGCCAGCCGCAGCGCCAGGGTCATGACCCGCTGGGTGTGACCGCCAGTGTCGTCGTCGCGGTGCTCCAGGGCCGAGCCGAGCGCCTTGAGGGTCAGGTCGTTGGCGTCGCGCAGTTCGCGGATGGCGTAGACCTGACCGAGCTGCGCGCCCAGGAAGCGGGCGAACGACTCGACCACCGACTTCTCATCGGCCTCGAACTCGCGGTCCTCACGGGTCAGCAAGATGAGGCCCAGATGCTGGGTGGCGCGGCCATAGATGTTGACCACCAGTTGCGTTTTGCGCTGCGGGCGCTTCAGTAAGGCCAGCACTTCCTCGGCCACCCAGTGATCGGCCTGCACACTGCGGCTGTCGTTGTCGCTGGGCACAATCGGCTGCTCGATAAACGGCTCGAAGGCCCCGCGTGCCGCCAGAATCATCGGCGTGCCGCGCCGGTAAGCCACCATGGCGAAGTGGGGAGCCACCCGCAGGTTTTGCAGAATGGCGATGCCTGCACGGATAATCGCCTCGGCGTCGCGGGCCTCTCCCAGCTTGACACTGCCTTCTTCGAGCGCCTTGACGGTGTCGTGCAGCCACTCGGTTTCGCGGGCCTTGGACCCTTCGCGGATCGAGAGCAGGCCCAGGCCCAGGATCAGCGCCAATGCTCCGGCCAGGCTCCACGGCTCCGGCCTGGTCTTGACCAGCACCAGCGTGGCCGTGAAAGCCAGCACGTAGACCGCGATGGGCAGCCACTTCCACAGGCCCCCCAGCCGCTGGGTGAGCGAGGCGCACAGTACCGTCATGCCCACGATCAGCGGAGTGTTGCGCAACACGACACCGTAGGCGACGCCGCCTGCGGCCAGTAAGGCCAGCACAATCAGCGGAGCGGGCGAGGGCGGGGCGGCTGGAGCGGCGGATGCGGACACAGCTTCAAGTTTAGCACTCTCTTAACTTTTCTTCACGTTAGAATTTCGTCAGTTTCCGCATGCTCCTGATCAGGGGCGAATTCAGGGCGCGGCAGCACGGAATTCGGCAAACGCCGCCTTCAAGAGCCGGGCGGCCTGGGCGGCCCTCACGCCTGGCGTGACACTCAGCGGGTGTCCCCAGGCGTGCGCAAGCAGGTCGCTGACGCCGCCAAGCGCTCCAGCGCGGGGATTACTGGCTCCGTATACCAGCCGCCCCAACCGGGCTTCGAGCGCCGCGCCCAGACACATCGGGCACGGCTCCAGGGTCACGTAGAGGGTGAAGCCAGTCAGGTACGGCCCGGCCACCTGGGCCGCCTGCCTGAGGGCTTCCAGTTCGGCGTGCCGGGTCATGTCGCCGAGTTCGCGGCTGCGGTTGGCCGCCGAGGCGATGACCTCTGTGCCGCGCACCACCAGCGCTCCTACTGGCACCTCACCGGCACGGGCAGCGGCCTCAGCCAGTCTGAGCGCCTCGCCCATAAAGTAGTGGTCCGCTTCAGGCCCGCTGAGCGGCGGTCCGTCGACCTGCTCGCGCGCGCCCAGCGCCCAGACCGGCGGCTGGATGCCGAGCCACTGCACACCAGCGGGACCAGCCAGCAGCCACAGCCGGTCACGCTCGGCCCTGGGAACCCGCAGATCGGTCAGCACGTCGCTGAGTTTGCGCTCGCCGGCGCTGAGACGGATACGGTCCCCAGCCTGGCGGCGGCGCAGGGTCCAGTCAGGAGGAAAGGCAAATTCGGGACGCAGCCAGTCGTGGGCCGGATCTGAATCCGAGCGGGGCAGTTCCAGCCGGGGAAAGGGACCGCCAATCACGCTGATGTCGCGGCCTGCGGGCAAGCTCAGATGATGGGTGACGCCGCGTGACAGGGCTGAGGCCAGCGCGTCGAGGTGCGCAGCGTGGAAGGTCAGACCTGCCGCCACCAGATCGCGGCGCACCAGCCGCCGAAGCAGTGCTTGAGACTGCCCCCGGCGCGGCGTGTGCAACGTGAAGCGCCCAGCCAGATCGCTCAGCACAGCATCGTCCTCGGCCTGGTGGCGGGCCAGGCGGGAAAGGCGTTCGTCCAGACCTGGAAATCGGGTACGCATTGGCGGCATCACCTCGGCGCGCAGCCAGTTGCGGGTATAGCTGGTGTCGGCGTTGCTGGCATCCTCACGCCAGGTCTGCTGCCAGGCGTCGAGGGCTGCCGTGATCTGCCCCCGGCTGACGCCCAGCCAGGGACGGCGCAGCGCTCCCCGTACCGGGGCGATCCCGCTGAGGACCGCCTCGCCGCGCAGCACTTGCCACAGCACCGTCTCGGCCTGGTCGTTCCGGGTATGCGCCGTCAGGATCAGCTTCAGCCCGCGTTGCCGGGCCACCCGCGCCAGAAAATCGTAGCGCAGCCGCCGCGCCGCTTCCTCGGTGGTCCAGCCGCGCTGCTCGGCCACCCGCGCCACCGGAGCGCGCCCCAGCTCACACGGCACACCCAGGTCCCGGCACAGCGCCGCCACCCACTCGGCGTCGGCAGCCGATTCGGGCCGGAGCTGGTGGTCGAGGTGGGCCACAACGGGCGACGCGCCGACGAGCAGCAGCGCCCGCAACAGGGCCACGCTGTCAGCTCCGCCCGAGACACCCACCACCAGCGGCCCGGAGAGGGCCTGGGCGTAGTGGCGCAGTGGGGCCAGCAGAGGCGTCAGGAGGGCGCGGGCCGGAGGCATCTCGCGCCATCATAGGTCAGCCCCCCACCCGAAACGCCCCTTGCCCCGCGTCCACGCGCCCCGCATACTGTCGGGCATGTTACGTCCCGGCCAAACCGCGCCCCTGTTCGAGGCCAAGAGTGACGAGGGCCAACCCCTCTCGCTGCTGACGCTGCGCGGGCAGTGGGTGGTGCTGTACTTCTTTCCCAGGGCACTGACCCCGGCGTGCAGCCTGGAAGCCAGGGAATTCGAGCAGTCGATCGGCGAGTTCCAGCAGCGCTCGGCCCAGGTGATCGGCGTCAGCAGCGACACCGAGGCCCGGCAGGCCCTGTTTCGCGACACCTGCCACCTGAGTTTTCCGCTGCTCCCCGACTCGGACCGGCGCGTCTGCCGGGCTTACGGGGTACTGGGCGGCCTCGGCGGCTGGCTGGGCCTGAGTCATCGGTGCACCTACCTGATTGATCCGGCGGGGCTGGTGGCCCAGGTCTGGCCCTCGGTGAAGCCCGGCCAACACGCCGCCGAAATATTGCGCGAGCTGTCGACCCGTCAGCAGGTCAGCGCCAGCACGCAGGGCTAGAATTTGGCACTGACCTTCATGCCGCTGAGCTTGAGGTGATCCCCCAGCAGGCTCACGCCTGAGAGCGCCTGCACGCCGAAATAGCCGCGTCCGGCCTTGGCCGCCCGGTCGAGTGCCACCCCGGAGAGCTGAAAGCCCGTCACTTCGCCGCCTTTGAGGGTGAGGGTGCCGATCTTCTGGGCGCTCTCGCCGCTGGCCGCGCAGACCCGCATGCCGCTGCCGGGCAGGCTGGGCAGCGACGTGCCTGCGAAGGCATCAGAGCCGTCGTAGGCGACGCACTGCCCAAAGCCCACGCTGGACGGTAATTTAAGAACCTGATCGGGAATGCCGACGGCAGGCAGCGGCACCACGCCGCATCCGGCCAGCAGGGCAGCGCTCAGGGTCCGGTCTGGACATGGCGGCAGCTTAACAGCCCAGGCCACGCAGAGACCCGACAACATTCGCGCTGCACGCAGAAAATCTCGCATTCTGGATAAGACAGCCCGCAGTGGGCCGGGCCAGGCTGCGACGCCGTGAAATACTCACCGCTATGAATGTGACGATCAAGACCCAGGCCCTCAGACGTCTGCGGGGCCGCTACCCCTTCGGCCACACGGGCGACCTCCTCAGCGCCGACAGCGGCATAGCGCCGGGCGAGGTGGTGGACGTACGCGGCGAGGACGGCAGCTTCGTGGGACGCGGCTACTTCAATGCCCAGGGCGCGACCCCGCTGCGAATGCTGACGCTGGAGCGCGAGGACATCAACGAAGCATTTTACCGCCGCCGCGTTCGCGAGGCGCTGGGACGGCGCGAGGGGCAGATACACAACACCGACGCCCTGCGGGCCGTCTACGCCGAGGCCGACGGGTTGCCGGGCGTGGTGGCCGACCAGTTCGGCAGTTCTCCAGCGGGAGGGGTGCTGGCGGTGCAGCTTCGCAACGCCGGGGCCGAGCGCCACCGCGACCTGATTCTCAGCGCCCTGAAAAAGGAAACTGGGGCCAGGGCCGCCTACGAACGCAGCGATACCGGCGAGCGCCGCAAGGAGGGGCTGGACCTCAAGACCGGCGAATTGTGGGGCGAGGTGCCCAGCCGCGTGCGCTTCTTCGAGGACGATCTGGAACTGTTCTTCGACTGGCAGGATGCCCAGAAGACCGGCTTCTTTCTGGACCAGCGCGACAACCGCCGGATGCTGGCCGCCCTGGTGCAGCCGGGCCAGCATTTTCTGGACGTGTATTCGTATACCGGGGGATTCAGCCTGCACGCCGCCCGGCGCGGCGCACAGACTGTCGCCGTCGATAAGGACGCCGCCGCGCTGGGCATTCTGGAGGCAGTGGCCCGTGCCAACCGCTTGCAGGCCGGAGCGAGGCTGGGCGACGCGCTGGAGGTGATGGCGCAACTGGAGCGCGAGAAACGCCGCTTCGACGTGGTGGTCCTCGACCCGCCCACCCTGGCCAAGCGCCGCGACGACGTACCCAACGCCAAGCGGGTGTTCACCGACGGCACGGCCCGCGCGCTCAGGATGCTCAACTCCGGCGGCCACCTGCTGATCTCCACCTGCGCCCATTACCTCAAGGTGGACGACCTGCTCGACGCGGCGCGGGTGGCAGCGGGTGAGGCCGGGGCAGCGGCGCAGGTCGTGGCCGTGACGTATCAGCCCGCCGACCATCCCTACATGCTGGCGGTGCCGGAGAGCCTGTACCTCAAGAGCGTGCTGCTCAAAAAGGACTGAGCCAGACCGCCCGACCGGACCAATTGACCGGGCAGCCGTACCCACGCGGTAACACTGCTGATCAAATTTGCGCCCAGCGACGGGTCAGAGTCACACATCCACCGGGCAAATCGTGTATAGTTTACCCTTAGTGCCAGCCAGAGAACGGCTGACCACCACCCGAAAATGCCGCCTGCGCTTGTTGAGCACTTCCCCGCGTTTCAGGCAAAACCCCCAAGCGGCAGGGTCGTTCACCGGACAAAATGAGCTGTCGGCGCATGCAGTGGAGATTTGAGGACCCGAGAAAGCTCCCAAGTTGCATGTCTGAAAGGCTTTCACCGGCGCGTGTGCGAACCCCGGAAAAAGGACTCCATGCAATTTAGTGAACTGATCAACCCCGAACTCGCCGGGCGTCTTGCGGCGCAGGGCATCACCGAAGCCACTCCCATCCAGTCCGAGAGCCTACCGCACACCCTGCAGGGCCGCGACCTGATTGGCCGCGCCCGCACCGGTACCGGCAAGACGCTGGCTTTCGCGCTGCCGATCATTCAGGGCATTGCCCCCAGCCGCGAGCGGGGCCGCACCCCGCGCGCCCTGATCATGGCTCCCACCCGCGAACTCGCCAAGCAGGTCGCCGAGCACTTCCACAGGGCGTCCGGCGAACTCGAAGTGCTGACCATCTACGGCGGCGCAGCTTACGGCCCGCAGGAAAAGACCCTGTCGCGCGGCGTCGATATCGTCGTCGGCACGCCGGGACGCATCATCGACCATATCGAGCGTGGCAACCTGGTGCTCGACGCCGTGCAGTTCGTGGTGCTCGACGAGGCCGACGAGATGCTGAGCGTGGGCTTTGCCGACGCCATCGAGGAAATCCTCAAGGCCACGCCTGAAACCCGCCAGACCATGCTGTTCAGCGCCACACTGACCCGCGACATCCTGCGCATTGCCAAGCAGTACCAGAACGATCCGGTCACAATCGACCTCGTCGGCGAGGGCAAGAGCCAGGCCGCCGTAAGCGTCGAGCACCTCAAGATCCGCGTCGGGCGCACCCGCACCCGCTTGCTGGCCGACCTGCTGACCATCTATAACCCCGAGCGCGCCATCATCTTCGCCCGCACCAAGCGCGAGGTCGATGAACTGGCCCTCGAACTCATTCACCGTGGCCTGGAGGCCGAAGCGCTGCACGGCGATCTGGCCCAGAGCCAGCGCGAGCGCGCCCTCGGGGCCTTCCGCGCCGGACGGGTGCGGGTGCTGGTCGCCACCGACGTGGCCGCGCGCGGTCTGGACATCCCCGAGGTCGATCTGGTGGTGCAGTACCACCTGCCGCAGGATCACGAAAGCTATGTTCACCGCTCGGGCCGCACCGGACGTGCCGGGCGCACCGGCACCGCCATCGTGATGTACGGCGACCGCGAGCAGCGCGACCTGCGCAATCTGGAGCACGCCACCGGCGTTCACTTCATCGAACGCGCCCACCCCACCCCCAAGGACGTGCGCGACGCCTCGGCCCGCACCTCTGCCGACCAGGTTCGTAAAGTCGAGAGCGAGTTTGCCGAGCCGTTCCAGGCCGAGGCCGAGCGCTTGTTTAGCGAACTGGGTCTGGAGAGCCTGGCCCGCGCCCTGGCCCGCATCGCCGGAGCCGTGACGCCCGCACGCACTGTCAGCCTGCTCAGCGGTGAGGAAGGCCAGGTCACCGTGATGTTGCACGGCCAGCGCATGAGCGTGGCCCGCACCGTCGCGCTGATCTCCCGCAGCACCGACATCGACAGCCGGGCACTGGGCCGGGTGCGCCTCTCAGACGAGGGCGCGGTGGCCGACATTCCCAGCGAACTGGTGCAGAAACTGCTGGCCGCCTCGCCACTCGACGGCCAGGTGGAGGTCAGCGTGCCCGACGAGCTGCCCACCCTGCACGAAGCCCCGCAGCGTGAGCGCTTCAGCGACAGCCGCAGCAGCGGCGGCTACCGTGGCGGAAGTCGCCAGAGCAGCGGGCGCTCCTCCAGCAATGACCGGGGCAACAGCGGCGGCAGCGGCGGTTACCGTGGCCGCAGCACCAGCACCGGGAATAGCAGTGACTTCGGCAGCCGCGAGTTCGTCCCCAGCGGCCCGGAGCGCGGCGGCAGCGAACGGCGCGATCGGCGCTAAGGTACAAACTCAATAGGTGGGCGGGCGTCTGTGATGGACGCCCGCCCTTTTTGGTCTTACCGCTAGCACCACAATGGCACCCGCATCTCGGCCTCGGTCCAACCAACTGCCGTGAGGGCCGCGCCTGAGCAGTCCGTCAGGCAGAATGAAATGCGGGTGGCCCAGTGGCGTCACCATCAGGTCGCCCACCTGCGCGAGGTCGGCTTCCGTTTGTGGCGGGCCACCATATCGGCCCTCGGCCCGCAGCCCAGCAGCAGCAGAGCGTACCCAGGCTGAGCAGGCTGCCGCCCGCGTGATCGGATTTGACAGCGCGGCTCAGTGAGGCGTCAGCAGTCACCCTTTTGTTGGATCAGGCGCGCGACGATCAGCGCTCCGCCCAGAATCGCGGGGATGCCGCCGCCGGGATGCACCGCCGTGCCGACCTGCCACAACCGTTTTGAGACCCGGTAAGGCTGCGGATGAAACGGCCCGGCCCGCCAGAACGGGTTGGCCGCGCCGTAAATCGAGCCGCCGGGCGTGCCGAGCGCGGTGTAATACTCCGGGCCAAGCGCATGGACGGCCAGCGCCGAGTCCAGCAGCCCCGGCACGCCCAGCACCGCCTCGGCCCGCGCCACCTGCCCACGCACCCAGACATCCGTCAGGCTCTGGCGTTGCCCGGTGGCCGGAACGGTGAGCAGGAGCGCCAGCCTGCGCCCCTCGGCATGAACCAGGGCCAGGGTGTCCGGCGGCAGGGCATTGGCCCTCATGGCTTGCCGGAAGGTGGCAAAGCTTGTCGGCGCGACGATACTGGTGGCGGGCAGCGGCACCGCGTCGGCGAAAGCGGCGTAGATCGCCATCCCGCTGACAGTGCGGGCCTGCGGCTTGATAGTTTTTCCACTCAGCCCGGCCCGCCGCGCCGGATCGAGGGCGCTGACGATCAAATCGTGCGGCACCGTTTCGCCGCGTAGCTGGACGGTGGCCCGCGACCCCTCCAGACCCGTGACCGGCGTGTGGGGCCGCAGCCGCACGCCCCGCACCTGACACAGGCGGATCAGCTCGTCCAGCAGCGCCGCCATCCCTCCAGCAGGCCGCGAGACTTCATCCGCGATCAATGCCGGGAGCAGGGCATAAAGCGCCGGGGCGTCGTGTGGACTGAGTCCAGCGTTGAGGGCGTGGGTCTTGAGGGCGTGTGCCAGGAGCGGCGAGAAACGTTGCGCGTCGGTCCAGCGCTCCGCTGTCAGGTGCGAACCCAGCACCCGGCCCAGCGCGGCGCTCGCCTTCAGAAACGCGGGGTCACTCAGGCGCGGCGGCGTGGTCAGCAGAGTTTCGATGTGGAGGCGCAGCGGGCGCACCAGGGCCACGTAGCGGTCCCACTCGCCGGACAGCGGATGGCCCGGCGGCAGCGGCACGGTCCCGAACGGCGTGTGGTGCAGGCCCAGTCCACCTGGCAAGAGTTGTAGGTCCAAGCCGTCCGCCTCACCCAGCACAGCCAGATAGCGCCGCCAGACGCCCGGAAAGGTGAACAGGCTCGGCCCGGTGCTGAATGTCAGGCCGCCCACTTCCAGCCGCCCCAGCTTGCCGCCCAATTCACCCGACTCGTACAGCGTGACCGCGTGGCCTGCCTCGGCCAGCAGCGCCGCCAGACTCAGGCCCGCCAGCCCGCCGCCAAGAATACCGATGGAGTGGCTTGCGGAAAAAGAGCGACCCGTTTCGCGCCTCATTTTGCCAGCAGGTACACCAGTTGCACCCCGCTCACCGCGCCGACGATCCAGGGCGAGACGATGCTCAGCGGGTAGAAGCGGGCCGCCTGCCGGGGCGTGGGACGGCGGCGCAGGGCCAGCGCCATGCCGCCGCACACCAGACACACCGCCGCGCTGCTGAGCGGGCTGAGCGCCCACACCAGCGCGCCCGCCAGCGCGAACCAGCCGAGCGCATAGAGCGCTGTGCCGGACGCACCCAGGCGGGTCGCCACTGTGCGGGTGCCCGCCCCCACGTCAGCCGGGATGTCCTGCACGGCGTCGAAAGCGTGCTTGCCCACCGCGTAGGCGCACAGGGCGGCGAAGGCCAGCCAGGGCACCGCCGCGCCGACCATCAGGGCCGGGATCAAGAGCGGCAGGGCGTAGGCCACGTTAGACAAGCCGTCGAGGAAGGGGCGGGCCTTGAAGCGCAGCGGGCGCAGGCTATATCCCGCGAACAGCCCTGCCGAGAGCAGCAGCACCCCGGAGGCAGCGGGCGGCAGCCACCAGCCCAGCACCAGCAAGAACGGCAGATTCAGCCCCAGGATCAGCCACAGCAGCGGCGCAGCCTCACCCGCCGCCAGCCGCGCGCCCTGCCAGCCGCCCTTGCGCGCGCTGCGGGCGTCCTCGTCCAGATCGGCGCAGTCGTTGAGGCCGTAGATCAGCAGATTGAAGGGCAGGGTCAGGTAGAGCAGCAGGGTCAGCCAGGCCGCCGACATGTTCCAGAGCTGCCCGGAGAGCCACAACCCGGTGACGGCCACGCCCAGCGTGTTGATCCACAGGGCGGGGCGCGAAACCAGAAGCACCTGGCGCAGCGGCAGGGCGCTGAGCGTCAGAGGGCGGGGGCGCGGCTGCAAACGGCTCACGGGAAGAAGTATAGAGGCGCAGCTATGGGCGGGTTGTCCGGGCATAGCTGCGCCACAAAATCCTTGCGACGAATCCCGCTAGACTGCCCGGCATGGCCCGGCGCGTTGATCCCGTTCAGGACAGATTGCGCCGCGCCGCGCTGGAGCAGGCGGCTTACCAGGCGATCTTCGAGTGCGGCTTTGCCAGTGTCACGCTCGGCGACATCGCGGCGCGGGCGGGGGTCAGCAAAGGCACGCTGGCCTACCACTTCGGCAGCAAGGAAGAGCTGCTGGCCGCCGTGATGCGCCGATTCGTGAGGACCGTGACGGCGGCGACCCGGCGCGCCCTGCGGCTGGCCGACGGTCCCGAAGCCAAGCTGCGGGCATATGTGGACAATCAGTTTTACGGCATGCTCAACACCCGGCGCTTTTACACCGTCTCGCTCGATCTGCTCTCGGCAGCGGCCCGCAGCGAGGCGCTGATGACCGTGCAGCGCGGCTTCGTGGCCGCCAACCTGAGCCTGGACGCCGAACTCGCGGCGCTGGGCACTGGCGACCCGGGCCAGCCCGCCAGCCTGGAAGCGCGGGCCTGGCAGCTGCGCGCACTGGTCGACGGCCTGAGCATGCGCTTCCTGTCAGACCCGGCCCCCGACCTGGACCGCTACCGGCAGGTCTGCCTGACAGGTTTGAGAGCGCTCTTGTGGCCCCGTTTAGACGGTATTCAGAAGGGCTAAACCGCCCAAAAGCCTGTGCTAGCCTGATCAGTATGAGAAACGCTTTTATCGTGTCTGCGGCACTCTTGCTGGTCGGCACACTGGGCGGCGGTTTCACGGCCTTCCGACTCGCCACACACCATGAGGCCGCCGCGTCTGCCGCAACGAGCGGCGCGGCCAGCACCGCAGCAACTGACAGCACCAGCGGCACTGCGGGCACCGGAGCCACGATGGCAGGCAGTGCGGCTCCCGCCACCGGCATGCCGGCCACAGCCAGCACTGCCCAGGGCAGTACCCCCACCCAACCGGCGGGCAAGGCCAGCGCCACCGAAGGCGCAGGCGTGGTCGCCAAGGACGGAGCTTCGGGCCAGTCGTCCACCACCGCCGCGCCGGGCGCACCCACCAAGCCCACCAGCGCCGACAACCCCTCGGGCAGCGCCCCCGCGCCGGGCAGCAGCGCCGCGCCAGCCGGTGGGGCGACCTCAGCCGCCAGCGGTGCAGGCGACGCCGCTGCGGGCAAGCTGCTCTTTGCCGGGGCCAAGAAGCCGGAAGTCAACTGCTCGGTGTGTCACGGCGCGGGCGGCAAGGGCGGCATCGGAGCCAACCTGACCACCGCCGACGGCCCCAAATCCTGGGACGACACCCAGTTCACGGCGGCGCTGCGCCAGGGTCAGACCCCCACCAAGATGCTCAACGCCACCATGCCGCGCTTTGCCGACACCCAGCTCAGCGACGACGAGATCGTCAACATCCACGCCTTCATCAAGACGCTGCAATAAGGTTCGGGGTGACAGGGTTTGGCAGCCAACGTTTCAGTTGAGCCGCACAACCCTGCACTAGCCTGCAACCATGAAACGTCGTCTGTTCGTCTTCCCTGTGCTGCTCGCGCTCGGGGTGGCCCTCACCGCCTGCAACCCCGTTGCCACCCTCAACAACACCACCAACCTCAGCGGCCTCGACGTCACCCGCAACCTGCACTACGGCCCCGATGCGCGCAATGTGCTGGACATTTATGCGCCCCAGCAGGCCAGCGGCAAGCCCGTGGTGCTGTTCATTCACGGCGGCTCGTGGGACAGCGGCAGCAAGGACGAGTACGTCTTCGTGGGTGACAGCCTGGCACGTGCCGGATACGTGACGGCGGTGATGAGTTACCGCCTGGCCCCCACGCACCCCTATCCCGATTACATCCAGGACGCGGCGCAGGCGCTCAAGTGGCTTCAGGACAACGCCGCGAAGTACGGTGGCAACGGCCAGCGCCTTTACGTGGTCGGACACTCGGCGGGGGCCTTCAACGCTGCTGAGGTCGTGGACAACGCCCGCTGGCTGAATGAGGCGGGCGTCAACATCAACACCGTCCACGGCCTGGTCGGCATCGCCGGTCCCTATGACTACGATTTTCGCAAGTTCCCCAGCAAGAACGCTTTCCCGGCGGGCGGCGACCCGGCCAACATCATGCCCAGCCGTCATATCCGGCCCGACGCCCCGCCGCACCTGCTGCTGGTGGCAGCCAACGACACCACCGTGGACCCCGATAACGGCGAGCGCATGAAAGCGGCCCTGCAAGCGGCTGGTGTGCCGTACACCTACACCGTGCTACCAGGCCTCAACCACATCACCATCGTGGCCGCGCTCTCGCGCAAACTCACCTTTCTGGGCGGCACCCGCAAGGCCGTGCTGGACTTTCTGGCGACCCAGGAGCAGAAGCCGTGAACCTGACGGCAGGCGTCTAGACAACTTTCTCTGCCGTCAGGTTCGGATGAGGCACACGTGCTGGGATAACGCGCATGTCTCATCTGGTTCTGCGCCTTTCACTCGTTTTCACGCTGCTCAGTTCGCCTGGACTGGCCGCCGTGACAGTCAAAAAGGGCGATACCCTCTACGCCATCTCTCAGCGCAGCGGCGTCAGCGTCGCCCGTTTGCAGGCCCTCAACCAGCTCGGCACCCACCTGATCGTGCCGGGACAGGTGCTCAGGACCGGCGGCCCGCTGCCCCGGCTGGCGGCCCAGCCGCCCAAGCCGCCTCCACAGCGCGGTAAAACGGCCTCCAGTCCTCTCCCGGCAACGCGGACGGCCATCCGCTACACGGTGCGCCCCGGCGACACCCTCGGGCGGATCGCGGGGCGCAGCGGCATCAGCGTGGCGGCCCTGCAAGCAGCCAACCGCCTCAGCGGCAACCTGATCCGGGTGGGCCAGGTGCTGACGGTGCCGCCGCCCAGCAGCCCGGCGCAGCGCCTGGCCGCCCGCATTCCGGCGTTGCCGCCCAACATGGAAGCCCGCACCGTCTACACCTACACCACGGTCGGCATCACCGACACCTTCGTGACGCTGGCGCAGACGGCCAGACAAAATGCCAGGCTCACACCCGCACAGTTCATGAGCCTCAACCGGCTTTCCTCGGCCTGGGTGTACCCCGGCATGAAGGTGCTGCTGCCCCGGCGCATTCCGGTGCCGATTCCGCCGCGTCCCCAGCACAGCGCCGTGACGCTCTCGGCGGTGCGGGTACTGGGCGTCCCGGTGCAGGTGGTGCGGGTCGATCTGAGACACCGAGACGTGCTGGTGTCGCCGGTGCTGCCCACGCGCGGGATCGGGAGCAGCGCCCGCGTCAGCACCCTGGCCCGGCTCAGCGGCGCGGCAGCCGTCATCAACGGCAGCTACTTTCATCCGCGCAGCTTTGTCCCGGCGGGCGATCTGGTGGTGCAGGGCAAACGCCTCTCGTGGGGGCGCATTCCAGTGGCCCTCTCGATCACGCCCGACAACCGCGCCCGCATCGGCAGCGGGGCAGGTGGCTCAGGGGTGGGCAGCCAGTGGAGCGGCATGGAAACCGTGATCGCCAGCGGCCCGCAGATCGTGCGCGGTGGGGCGCTGACCAGCGTTTATTCCGCCGTCTTTCAGGACCCGGCACTGTTTGGCCGGGCCGCCCGCAGCGCCATCGGCCTGAGCAGCAACCGCGATTTGCTGCTGGTCAGTACCCACGCCCGGCTCACCCCCAGTGAGATGGGCAAGGTCATGGCCCGCCTCGGCGCGCAGGACGCCCTGCTGCTCGACGGCGGCTCCAGCGCGGGCCTGAGCTGGAACAACGCCCCGGTGCTGGAAAGTCTGCGCAGCGTCGCCTACGGTATCGGGGTCTTTCCGGAGTATGCGGGTCGGCGGTATTCGCGGAGCTGAGGGAGTCTCAGCGCCCCGCCCGCACGTCCTCGATCAGCTCGCGGCACAGCTCGGCGGCCACCGGCCCCAGCGGGCTGATTTCCGCACCGAGCAGGGTGACCAGTTTGTCCTGGCGGGCACCGCTCAGGTAAGGCCAGCGCTCCAGATCGCCGCGCCACACCTGCGCGGCCGCGTCGCGCACGAAACGCACCGCACCGTCGAAGTAGCCGACCTGAACGGCCAATCGGGCGCGCTTCTCGGCCTGCACCAGATTCAGCCCGCGCGTCGCCAGCAGCACCCGGCGCGCCTCGCGCTCACCGCCGAAGCCGTAGAGCTGATCGAGGTGGTCCACCGCCCTGGGAAACGCCAGCCCGACCTGCGCGCGCCAGAGGTGCGGCAGCCGTACCCCGCCGTCCGGCCAGCCCGCCGCCCAAAGATGCCGCCAGCTCAGCAGCGCTGGATACAGGCACTCCACGGCCAGGCGGCGCACGTCGGCCAGCACCAGCAGTTGCGCCGCCGTGCCGGAGCCCGCGCTGAGCAGTTGCTGGGCGGCAGTCAGGCGGATCTCGGCCTGACGGATAAGTCCGGCGCGGAAGTCGGCCAGTTGCAGCGGCGTCAGGGCATACAGGGTCCGCTGAAGCCTACCGAGGGTGCCGCCGGGATCGTAGACGGGGCGGCAGTGGGCCAGCAGACCCAGCGGCCCAGTGGCCTGGAGCGCCTCCCAGTCCTGCCAGGCTTCCAGCGAGTCATAGGGAAAGCGCAGCCGCACCACGCCCGCCTCCGTTGCCCGCAGCGGGAACCCGGTTTCCGGGGCGCTCAGGCCGCGCTCGAAACTCAGCAGTGTGGGGGTGCTGCCCGCCCAAGCGCTCGGCGTGCCCAGGCTGCCCACCTTGGCCAACGCCCGCACCTTGCGCTCGGCGCTGAGGCGCTGCACGATCTGTTCAAGCGGCTCCATCTGTTCAAGCGGCTCCATGTCGGGCCTACTGTACTGCCCAGCTCAGCCCAAACCGCGCAGCCCCCGGACTACCCAGCCCGCTCAGGTCAGTCAGCGGCGCAGAGGGAGCCTTCATGCTCGCCCGGCACATTCGGCGTCACCTTCGCGTCAGCGCGCCGCAGTAGAATCGAACCATGCAAAAGTCAGTCTGCTCTGCTCTTTTGACACTTCTGATGCTCTCCTCGGCCCAGGCCCTGAGCTTGCAGGGCAGTGTCATCGGCAGCGGGGCCAGTCTGCCGCCCAGCGCGCGGGTGGGCCTGTGGAGCGCTGGGCCGTCAGGCGCGCCGATCAACGAACTGGTCAGCGCGCCCATCATCGGCGGCACCTTCACGCTGAGCCTACCGACGGACGCGCCGCCCAGCCGCGCCCAGTTCCCGCTGCGCCCGGAAAGTATCGGCTGGCCCGGTGTGGTCGGCGACGTGAGCCTCAGCGCCCCAGTGCTCAGCAGCGCGGTCAATCTGTTCGTCTACGACGACGCCAACCGCAACGGCAAGCGCGACGACAACGAAGCGCTGATGGACGCCTTTCCCGACGTGCAGCGTCAACCGCTGGTTATATTCTGGGTTAGCGGCAAGGTGACGGTGAGCGCCGGGCACGGCTTTGCGGCAACGCTCAGCAGCGGCTGGAACACCTTCATCGTGGACCTGGGCCGCAACGCCAGCATGAGTGCTTATACCGGACAGCCGGTCAACCTGCGGGTGCGGCCTTAAGGAGCTGCTGAGGCGCGTAGCACGCACTCCATCCCAGTTCTGGCAGCCTGCCCAACCGATTCTTTTGTGATGCTCAGCCTTGCCGCCGCCTGTCAGATGAGATACAAGTGCAGGATATGCGAGAAGCTGTTCTGGAGTCCCTGCGCTCGGTCAACGATCCTGAGCTGCACCGCGATCTGGTGTCACTGGGCATGATCGAACGAATTGACGTGGCTCAGCTTGAGCACGCGGCGGGCAGCGCCATTACCGTCAAGGTCAACCTCACCACCCCGGCCTGCCCGCTCAAGGCCACCATCGAGCGGGACGTGCGGGCCGCCGTGCTGGGCGTGCCGGGTGTTGAGACAGTCAGCGTCGAGTTCGGCGCTCAGGTCCGGATGCCCGCGACCCCGCCGCTGCCCGGTGTCAAGAACGTGCTGCTGATCGGCAGCGGCAAGGGCGGCGTGGGCAAGTCGTCGGTGGCGGTCAACATCGCCTGCGCGCTGGCCCAGAGCGGCGCGGCGGTGGGGTTGATGGACGCCGACGTGTACGGCCCCTCGGTGGCGCACATGCTGGGGCAGGGCAGCGCCAAACTCGTCGGCAACGCCGAGCGCAAGATGGTGCCGCTTGAAGCGCACGGCATCCGCTTTATCAGCATGGCCAACCTCTCCCCCGCTGGACAGGCGCTGGTGTGGCGCGGCCCGATGCTGCACTCGGCCATTCAGCAGTTTCTAAAAGACGCCGCCTGGGGCAATCTCGATTACCTGATCGTGGATCTGCCGCCCGGCACCGGCGACGTGCAGCTTTCCTTGACCCAGAGCGTGCAGGTCACTGGGGCCGTCATCGTGACCACCCCGCAGGACGTGGCCCTGATCGACGCGGCGCGGGCCATCGACATGTTCCGCAAGGCCAGCGTGCCGGTGCTGGGCATTATCGAGAACATGAGTTACTTCGTGGCTCCCGACACCGGCATTGTCTACGACCTGTTCGGACGTGGGGGGGCTGCCAAGCTCGGCAATTATCCGCTGCTGGGCGAGGTGCCGCTCGATACCGACGTGCGCCGCGACGCCGACGAGGGCACGCCCGCCGTGATCTCGCACCCCGACGCGGCGGCTTCAAAGGCACTCAGACAGATTGCCGAGAATCTCGCCGGACGGGTCAGTGTGCAGACCCTGGCCGAGTTGCCGATGGCACAACTGGTGTAAGGGCTATGACCCTCGCCCCAACCGACCCAGCGGCCCCAGGTGACACAGGTACCAGAAGTGTCGCCGCGCCGCCCGCCTTGCCGGAGCGCACCAAGAGCAAATTGCTGGAAGTCATCAAGGCCTGCGACTGCGCCACTGCCCAGACGCTGGCCGACAAGCTGGGCGTCACGGTTCCGGCCATCCGGCGGCACCTGCAAGACCTTCAAGACGCCGGGCAGCTCGAAGTCCGCACCGAGAAGCCCGGTGGCCGGGGCCGTCCGCAGCATGTGTATGTGCTGACCGAGGCGGGTGAGGCCACCTTTCCCAAAGCCTACGCCGCTCTATGCCTGGACGTGCTCAGCCACGTGGAGCAGCTCTTCGGTGAGGGCGCGGTGATGCAGGTGATGGACGCCCGGCGACTGGAATTGTGCACCCAACTCACGCCGCTGCTGGGCCAGCACACCGATCTGGGCCACAAATTGCACGCCCTGGCCAGGGCCCTGTGTGAGCACGGCTACGCCGCCCGCGCCTATCAGGAGGGCAGTCAGTGGTATCTGGCGCAGCGCAATTGCCCGGCCCCCGCCGTCGCCAAGCACTTTCCCCAGCTCTGCCAGGGCGAACTGACGCTCTACCGTGAGTTACTGGGGGTGCCGGTGAGCCGCGAATCCAGACTCTCATGCGGCGCGGCGGAATGCCGCTACAAGGTCGGTTGAGCCGGGCGTATGCCGCTCTACAGCATGGTGGCCTGGCCCACCGCCGAACTCAGTGACTGGCTGACAGGGGTGCAGCGCCGCCTGGGCGTCAGCAGCTACGGCGACCCACACCTGAACCTGCGGGTGCCGTTCGAGTATGAGGGCCAGCCCCAGACCCTGATCTGTGACGTGCGGCGCAGCCTGGCAGGCATGTCGCCGTTTCAAGTTGAGTTTCTGCGCTGGCGGCACTTCCCGCACGTCGTCTTTCTGGAGTACGCCCTCAGCGTGCCGCTCCGCGATCTGCACCAGCAGCTGATTCAGGTGCCGGGCGCACCCGCCGGGAAGTACGACGGCGAGCAGTTCATCCCGCACCTCTCGCTGGCCATCGGCATCTGCGACTGGGCCGAGGAAAGCGTCTGGCGCGAGCTGGAGCCACTGCGCCCGCCGCAGAGCAGCTTTGAAGTGCAGGCTGCCTCACTGACCCGTGAAGGCGGCGGCGAATTGCGCGAGGTTCACACCTTTCCGCTGGGCGATAGCCTGACCGGAATGCGCGAGCAGGAGCAGTAAGGCAGCTCCTGCCCCATGCCACGAATCCCCGCGAGACGAACGCCGTTACTTCACCGCCACCCGTTCAGAACGCTGCCACCTGACCGTCGGCCCGGCTCTCGCTGCCGCCGATCAGCACCCCTTCCGGCGTCCGCCAGATGATCTGGGCGCGCCCGAAACTGGCCCCCTCGGTCTGCACACGCACGGTGTGACCCATCCGGGAGAGTTCGCGCACGGCCCTCTCGCCGAAGTCGTATTCCACCTCGATTTCCTGGCCGGTGAGCCACTGCCAGCGCGGCGCGTCGATGGCCGCCTGCGGGTTGAGGTGACCGAGGAGGGTGTTGAGGATGACCTGCACGTGGCCCTGCGGCTGCATGAACCCGCCCATGACGCCGAACGGCCCCACCGCCCGTCCCTGATGCGTCAGGAAGCCGGGGATGATGGTGTGGTAGGGGCGCTTGCCCGCTGCCAGGCGGTTGGGGTGGCCCGCCTCCAGCGTGAAGTTGTGGCCCCGGTTGTGCAGCGCCACGCCGGTTCCCGGCACCACCACGCCGCTGCCGAAGCCCATGTAGTTGCTCTGGATGAAGCTGACCATGTTGCCCTGGCCGTCCGCTGTTGCCAGATACACTGTGCCGCCGCTGCCAGGGCCGGGCGTCTGCGGGTCGCGGGCCGCATCCGAAATCAGGGCGCGCAGCTCCTCGGCGTGGGCGCTCGACAGCAGCCGGTCCACCGGCACCTCGGCGTGCCTGGGATCGGCAATGTGGCGGTGCGCGTCGACGAAGGCCAGCTTGATCGCCTCGATTTGCAGGTGCAGCGAGCGGGGATCGTCGCGGCCAGGCGGCAAATCCAGCCCGTTCAGAATGTTTAGCGCGATCAGGGCCGTCAGCCCCTGCCCGTTCGGCGGAATCTCCCAGACATCGTGCCCTTTGTACTGGGCACTGATCGGCGCGACCCACTCGGAGGCGTGAGCGGCCAGATCGTCCGCGCTCAGGAAGCCGCCCGCCTGCTGGCTCGCCGCGTGAATGGCGCGGGCCGTCTCGCCGTCGTAGAAGTCGGCCCCCTGACTGTCTGCAATGCGCTCCAGGGTGCGGGCATGGTCCTCGGAGGCCCAGACCGCACCGGGCGTCGGCGTGAATCCGACGGGCATGAAGACCTTGAACCACTCGGCGAACTCAGGGCCGCTGAGTGCCGCGTAGCTACGGGCCGCCCGCGCCCAGTGGCGGGCCACCTCGGGGCTGAGCGGGTAGCCCTGCCGGGCGTAATGAATGGCGGGCGCGAGCAGTGTGGCGAACGGCAGTTTGCCCTGGCGGGCGTGCAGATCGGCCCAGCCGCGCACCGCACCGGGCACGGTCACCGGCGTCCAGCCGTGGCGGGGGATCGGGCCGCCGCCGAGTGACTCGGGCGTCAGCCGGGCTGGAGCCGCGCCGCTGGCATTGAGGCCGCTCAGCTCGCCGCCGTTCCCGTCCGCCTGCCAGCTCAGGGCGAAGGCGTCGCTGCCAATGCCGTTGCTGGTGGGTTCCAGCACCGTCAGAGCGGCGGCAGTGGCAATGGCGGCGTCGGCGGCTGACCCGCCCTCGCGCAGAATGAAGAGACCGGCCTGGGCGGCCAGCGGCTGCGAGGTCGCCACCATGCCGCCGCGTGCCAGCACCGGCTGGCGGGTGGACTTGTAAGGATTTTCAGGGTTCACGGCTCCAGTGTGCCACTCCCGCACCGTCAACAAGTAGAGTGCGGCATCGAAACCGGCTCCTACAAACTCTTAATGAAGTTGTGAATCGCCTCAATCTGGGCAGGGGTGGCAGGTTCGCCGCTCAGGCCAGTATCGGCAAAATGCGGCATGATGGACGACAGGGTGCGGCCCTCGGCCTGACCGTGCAGGACCGCCTCACTGAACACCGGCAGCGCCCAGCTCTTGGTCACAGCCAGATTCGGCCCGACCCCGCCCTCGGCCTTTGCGCCGTGACAGCCCGCGCAGCTCAGCGCGAACAGCTCGCCGCCGTTGACGCTGACCTGCGTGGCCTGCCCCTCGGCAGCGCCGCCCGCCAGCGCCTCGCCACTCACCCCAGACATCCGCTGGCCCACGGTGTAGGCCCCCAGGCTGAGGCCAATGGTGGCAACGAAGCCCACCAGTGACCACACCAGACTGCTGGTCTTGACCCGTTCATCATCCATGGGCGGCTCCTTGATATGTAATGGCTGTTCTCACTGAAGTGCCCACCGTCATTTCTGACCTCACCACAACCGCAGCCCCGGCACCGGATTGCTGTTGGCCAGCATCGGGCCAATCACCGGGCCGTAAGTCAGCAGCACCAGCACGAATGCCATCACCCAGATGGCGGGCAGGGCTTCCAGGCGGCGGGCCAGACGGCTGTTCTCGTGGGTGCTGATCGCCTGACTCCAGGGGATCGGGGTGTCTTCACCGTCGCTGCGGCGTTTGCCCCAGAGGGTACCGAACAGGACCGTGAAAAAGAGGATGGACGCGATGAACAGCACCCCGCCGCTGATGGCCGTCAGCAGTTGCGGCAGGTGTGCCGACTGGTACACGTCCTGGCCCATATTGCTGATCTGGGCGCGGCGCGGCACCCCGAGCAGGCCCTGCCAGTGCATGCCCACCGCAAAGATCATCATGCCGATAAACCAGGTGTAAGCGCTCCACAGCGCCGCTTTCGGCGCGAACAGGGGCTTGCCGGTCAGGTGCGGCACCCACCAGAAAGCGATACCCATAAACGTCAGCGTCGTGGCCGTGCCCACGGTGATGTGAAAGTGACCGGGAATCCAGGCGGTGTTGTGAATCACCGTATCGAGCGCGGCGCTGGCGTTGATGAAGCCGCCCGCACCACCAAAGATGAAGCTGATCATCGCCAGAACCTGCGCCGTGAAGCTGGCATTCTTCCAGGGCAGATGGGCCATCCAACCGAACAGGCCGCTACCACCGCGCGCTCTCGCTGCGTCCTCCAGGCTGGCCGCCAGACTGAAGGCTGTCAGCAAGCTGGGAATCGCCACCATGAAGGTCAGGCACATTTGAATCGTTTTCATCAGCGGGCTGATATTGGGGTCACTGTACTGGTGGTGCAGCCCCACCGGGGTGCTGAACAGGAGAAACATGGCGAAGGCCAGGCGGGTCAGCGGATCGGAAGCCAGCCGCCCGCCCGCCTGCTTCGGGATGAAGGCGTACCAGCTGATATAAGCGGGGAGAAGCCAGAAATACACGATGGGGTGGCCAGTCCACCAGAACAGCGTGCGTGAGAGCAGCGGATCAACCCCGGCGGTCAGGCCCAGGGACCAGGGAATCAGCAGCACCAGCACTTCCACGACGAGGCCCAGCGAGGCGACGATCCACATCATCCAGGTGACCACGCACATGTACGTCACCAGCGGCGTGATCTGGCCCCGGTGGGCGCGCTTCCAGCTCCACCACAGCCCGATGACCTGCCAGGCCACGAACCAGCTCGACCCCACCATCAGCCCCGCGCCGATATAAAACAGCGGACTGCCCTTCAGCGGCGGGTAAAAGGTGTAGAGCACACTGGCATTGTTCATCAGGATCGGCACGGCGGCGATCAGCAGACCCAGCGTCATGGCCCAGTAACTGAACCAGGCGAATTTGAGGTTGGGCCGCATGTTCAGGTCGCGGGCGGGTAGGTACAGCATCCAGCCGGAGATAAAGAACTGGGTGAAGACCAGCGCGTTGAGAACGCCGTGCAGGGTCAGGCCCTGGTAGTACGACTGAATGATGTTGCGCAGAATCGGCAGGTTATAGAGGTTGATGTTGCCGTAGTTGAGCGCCTGCAAGGGGCCGATCAGCACCCCGATCAGCAGCGCCAGGAAAGCGGTGACGATGTAGTACTGCGCCACTTTCTTGAGCGGCTGGACGGCAGCCGCCTCCGAAATGGGCACGTGCTGAGTACGGGCGGGCTGGGTAATGGTCATTTGTTCTCCGGCGCAGTCACGACGAAGCGCGTCACCATGTTCTGGTGACCGATACCGCAGTACTCGTTGCAGACGACGTTGTAGGTGCCGGGGCGGGTGAAGGTATGGCGGAAGGTCGCCACCTGCCCCGGAATCACCTCGATGTTGATATTGCTGCCCTCGACGTAAAAGCCGTGAATCACGTCCTGCGAGGTCACGTTGATGCTGAGCGGCTGGCCTGCCGGAACGCGCACCACCGCTGGCTCGAAGCTGAACGCCTTGGCGACGATATAGAGATCGGCTGGCGTGCCCGCCGCACTCGGACGCAGTCCCGGCGTGGCGAACGGCGTCACCGCCAGGTTGGTGGGGTCCACCTGGCGGCCCGCGTCACCGGCGTGGCCGCCCTTGAGTTGCGGAAAGGTACCGGACAGAAAGCTGACGAACACCCCGGCCAGCAGCAGCGCGGTCATGACGGTGGCCACGCCGAGCCAGAGGTTCTCCGCCCGCTCCAAACGGTCATGGTCGAGCATCAGGCCCGCGCCTCCAGAATGCCCAGCACCAAAAACCACATCATCAGAATGGTCAGGACCAGCACCGCGATGACGACCCAGGTACCGTACGGTCCGCTGCCCCGGCGAGGCTTTTGTCCGCCTTGAGAACTGTGCGCGCCCCGGCTCACGGCTGAGACCCGATTTTCCAGCAGCGGCCCCGGCATTGACAGACTTCAGTATTCACGCCTCCAGCCTGGGCAACCAGCGTTACAAGAGCATTACGGCCCCTCCCAGCGCGCTGAACTCAACGACACCCCGATGCCGGAAACCGTCGAGCTGGCCGAGCAGATCAGGCAAGGCCGCGTCATCAGGGCCAGGGCGGCGTTGACACCTGTATTGATCATCGGCGCAGGGGCAATGCTGCTCAGCGAGTCAGCTCTCCTCCATCAGCCTCAGCTCCAGCAACCGCGCCACCGGAGCGAAGGTGCGGCGGTGTAAAGCACTCACGCCCAGTTCGGCCAGCGCCGAGCGGTGGGCGGGTACACCGTACCCCTTGTGCGCAGCGAAACCGTAGCCGGGATACTCGGCGTCGAGCCGCACCATCAGGGCGTCGCGCTCGGTCTTGGCGAGCAGCGAGGCCGCCGCCACCGTGTAGCTCAGCGCGTCGGCACGGGCCGGGGCCGAGTAGGGCAGGTCGGTGGGCAGCCGCAGGTAATCGGTGACGAGCGCCTGCGGTCTGGGGTCGAGGCGGGCAATAGCGCGCAGGGCGGCAGCGTGGGTGGCTCCCAGGATGTTGAGGCGGTCAATTTCGTCAGGCCAGGCGTACTCGACGGCGTAGGCCAGAGCCACCCGGCGCACCTCGGCAGCCAGCACCTCACGCTCGGCGGCGGGAAGCTGCTTGCTGTCGCGGAAAGGCAGATCGCCCAGATTGTTCGGCAAAATCACGGCGGCCACCGTCACCGGCCCGGCCCAGGCCCCGCGCCCGGCCTCATCCACGCCCGCGACCCGAAAATACCCGCGCCGCCAGTGGGCGCGCTCATAGCTCCAGTCGGGGGTCACCGGGGGAAGGTGGGTCATCTGGCGCTCAGTGTAGGGCAGCCGATCTCCATCGTCAGCGGCTCTGCACGCCCACGTCGAGCGACTCGGCCACCGCCTGCACCGCTTCGAGCTGGATGTCCTTGACCGCCACCGCCACCGTCTCACCGCTCTCCAGATCAACCACGAAATGGTCGCCCTCCAAGCGCACCCGGCTGACGATCTGCTCGTCGCCCTGCGGACGGGTGCGGGCGCGCAGTTCCACGTACTTGCTCAGCGGGGTGCGGATGACCTTGGGGGCCAGCACCTCCTCCACCTGAAAGATGCCGCCAGAATTGTTCATGGTCACGTCAATGCGAACCGGCTTGTTCAGGCCGCGCTCGATGACGACCTGATCGACGGCCAGGGCACTGATCGAATGGATGTCCACGCTGCCCAGGGCAAAGGCCTTACGCCCGCGCCCCTTGGTGATGTCGGTGCCGTCAGCCACCGCCGTGATGCCCGCCTCGATGGTCAGCGGCGGCGGGTTGAGATCGTGGCAGTTGATGCAGCCGAGAATGATGCTGCGGATCTTGGTGCGCTTGAACACGTCCGGGTAGATCGGCTCCAGAATGCGGTTGATGATCGGCAGGGCCAGCATCACGCCGTGATGTTCGTGCGAGGCGCGGTGAATCTGGTTGCCGATATCGTGCAGCATGGTGCCGAGAATGACGCTGAGGTACACGTCCTCCACCTCGCCGATGCCGCTCTCCAGGATGTCCGGGCGGA
Organism: Deinococcus rubellus; assembly: GCF_025244745.1. Taxonomy (NCBI): domain Bacteria; kingdom Thermotogati; phylum Deinococcota; class Deinococci; order Deinococcales; family Deinococcaceae; genus Deinococcus; species Deinococcus rubellus. Next base: position 1,489,421 of record NZ_CP104213.1, on the reverse strand, counting down.
CCCCGCCCTCCAGCAGCAGCTCCAGGATGGCCAGGCTGGCGGCCCCGGTGATAAAGGCGTGAACCCGCCCGTGGTCGTTGTAGCCGAGCTTGCGCATGGTGATGTAATTGGCCATGTCCCAGTCGGCCAGCGCCTCGGGATCGCTTTGCAGGGCGTCGTAGGCGGCCAGGGCACGCGGGAATTCGGCCAGGTCGGCGCGAATGGCCCGGTCCGCCTCCTCGATCAGCTTGGCGCGGGGCGTGGCGAATTCCACCGTCCGTTCAGCCGTCTGGCGGCGGGTGGCCACGTCGTGCAGCGCGCCGCCGCTGACGTTCAGGGTAAATTTCTGGTCGGTCATGGCAACTCCTGGGCTTGGACTGTTCGGGAAAAACGGGCAAGCCCCTGAACTCTAGCGGTCAGGGACTTATGGTTTTCTGACGTCCCGCCCGCTGATACCCGCACTTCAGGGCAAGGTCAGGTGCCAGCGGGCCTCACTCGCCCTGAAAATCGGCCTGACGTTTGGCCAGGAACGCCGCCGTGCCTTCCTTGAAATCGCTGGTGGCGGCGGCCATGCCGAACAGGTCTGCCTCGATTTCCAACCCTTCTTCCAGGCTGCCGCTCAACCCGCGCCGCACCGCTTCCTTGACCAGCGAGAGGGCGATGGGCGCATTTTTGGTCATCTGCTGGGCCACCTCACGGGCTTTTTCGAGCGGGTTCTCGGCCAGGTAGTTGACCAGGCCCATCTGCAAGGCTTCCTCGGCCCCGACCTGCCGCCCGGTCAGCATCATGTCGAGCGCCCGGCCCGGCCCGATCAGGCGCGGCAGGCGCTGGGTGCCGCCGTAGCCGGGAATCAGGCCCAGCGTCACTTCCGGCAGGCCCAGTTTGGCGCGCGGCGAGGCGATTCGCACGTCGCAGGCCAGTGCCAGTTCCAGGCCGCCGCCGAGTGCATAGCCGTCGATGGCCGCGATGGTCGGAAACGGCAGCGAGGCGATCTCGTGCATCACGTTCTGACCCGAGAGCGACGTTTCGCGCCCGGCGTAGACCCCGTCCAGGCGGCTGAGTTCGGCAATGTCGGCCCCGGCCACGAACGCCTTACCGCCGCCCCCAGTGACGATCAGGGCCGCAATCTCAGCAGTCTCGGCGACGGCCTCGATGGCCTCGACCAGTTCGGTCAGAACTTCGCCGCTCAGCGCGTTGAGGGCCTGCGGGCGGTTGATGGTCAGCACGGCCAGGTCACCGTGCTGATCGAGCGTCAAAGTCCCAAATTCGAGTTCGTCAAGCATGCCGCTCATCTTCTCACAGCGGCGGCGCGGACCTGGGTCATGGGCCTGGCCGCCCCGCCTGGCCCAACATCCACCCAACAGACTATGAGGGGTCTTCTCACATCTCCAATCAGATTCAAGAGAGCATTCATCTTCTCATGAAAAGAGCCAGAAAGAAGCGCCGAGCCAGTATCAGGCGCACTCATCCAGAAAAGTGTCCTGGTCACACCAAAGCAAAGTGAGTCGGAATCGGGACAAACGGCCAACCTTAAGCGAAGTCACAGTCAACCCGTCTTGTCACGCAGTTCATAGGCCACTCACAGAAGCTGACTACGGTAGAAGGCGAGATCGTGAGCCGTGAGGCAAGAAGCACGACGAGTCACTGAGGAGAAAGATATGAAAAAGATTCTGACGATTGTTGCGACGATGGCCCTCGCCCTGGGCGTGGCCAGCGCACAAGACACTGCTCCGGTGACCAGCGCTACTGTCACCAACTTCACCGACATCCCGGCAGGCCACTGGGCCAAGGACGCTGTTGACCTGATCGTCCAGAAGGGCCTGATCCAGGGCTTCCCCGACGGCACCTTCCGGGGCAATGAGAACCTGACCCGTTATCAGGCGGCCCTGATCTTCGCCCGTCTGCTCCAGACCGGTGCCCTGAGTGCCGCTGCCCAGCCTGCCACCGGCAGCCTGAGCGCCGAAGACGTGGCCACCATCACCAAGGGCATGCAGGACGTGTCAACCGAACTGGCCGCTGTCAGCAGCCGGGTGGACGACCTGGAGACCGCCTCGACGGCCCAGCAGGACCGCATCGCGGCCTTGGAAGACAAGATCGCCGCGATGGGCGACGCTTCGGCGGCGAGCAACACCGACGAGATGACGGCCCGCATTGACGCGCTGGAGCAGGCCGTGAAGAACATTCCGGCGGGTCCGGCTGGCGAGGCTGGTCCGGCGGGTCCGGCTGGCGACGTCGGTCCGGCGGGTCCGGCTGGCGACGTCGGTCCGGCAGGCCCGGCTGGCCCCCAGGGTCCGGCAGGCCCGGCTGGCGACACTGCCAACGTGGACGCCCTGACGGCCCGCGTGGCCGCACTGGAAGCCCGCAGCACCAGCACCACGACCACCAACAGCACCGTGACCACCACCCCGGCCACCCCCTCCACCACCGTGGTGATCGGTGACACGGCCCCGATGGACAACAGCATGACCATGATGGCTGACGACCAGAGCAACAGCGGTCTGTACGCGGGCGTCACCACCAGCGCGATCTTCAGCGGCGCTCAGGGTACCCTGTTCGGGAAGAATGTGCCGTTCGTCGGCAGCTTCGGCGCGACGGTGGGTGCCAGCAAGGTCCTCTTCGGGCTGGGCCTGCGCGCCAACGTGGACTATGTGTCCCCGACCAAGGCCATTCAGGCTGACGTCAACGCCATGTACTCGCTCGGCGTGGGCCGTCTGTCGCCCTACGTCGGCGTGGGCTTCGGCCTGAGCAGCAGCACCAGCAACACCAACATCACCGCCAAGGCCAACGACTACTACGTCAACGGCATCATCGGAGCCGACGTCAAGGTTGTCGGCAACCTGAGCGCCTTCGGCGAATTCGACGGCAAGTACTACCTCAGCAACAACGGCAGCGGTACCAACAACACCGACCCCTCAGCCACAGCGACCAGCAAGTCCTTCTCGCCTGCGGCCAAGATCGGCCTGAAGTACTACTTCTAAATTTCTCGAAGTCAGACCGTGCATTCGCCCATTGAATGCAGGTCTGGACCGGAGCGCTCGCCCCTGGTGGTGGGCCGCTCCGGTCTTTTTGTGTTGTTTCCTCCCACACTCACGCCCGGCCGTTAAGCTGAGCACCACGCACCCGTCCCCGTCTCTCCACCCGCCCGGAGGTTTCCTATGACCCGCATGCTCACTGCCGCCCTGCTGCTTACCCTGCTGGGCCAGGCCGCCGCCCAGACGACAGATCAGACGACGAGCCAGCCGCCCGTCACCCAGCCGCTGCCCGCGACCAACATCGCCGCGCCGATTGCTCCACCTGCGCCGACCCTGCCGCCGACCCCGCCCGTCGCGCCGCTCTCCAGCCGCCTTTACGCTGGGGTCAGCTTCGCACCCTCGCTGAGCGGTGCGGGTACGGCCTACGGCATCGTGGTGGGCAGTTCGCAGGTCTTTGGATCCTTTGGCGCTCAGGCGGCAGTGGACTACGTGACGAGTTCGGGAGCACTCTCGGTGGATGCGCTGCTGCTCTACCGCCCCCAGTTCGGCGGCAAGCTGCGGCCCTACCTGGGCGCGGGCCTGGGCCTGACCAGCAGCACGGCGGCAGCCAGCACCATACCGACCACGCCCGTCAACGGTATTCAGCCCGCCGTCCAGACCGCCACCGACTACGCCGCACTCGTCGCCCTGGGCAGCGACTATCTGCTCACCGACAGCATCGTCGCCAGCGCTGAGATCGATTACCGCAGCCCCTTTAGCAGTATGGGCACGGCCAACGGAGCGGGCCTGCGGGGGCGGCTGGGCCTCAAGTTTCTGTTCTGAGGCGGCAGAAACGAAGAGGGTGAGGAGTCTGGGCAATCACGGTTGCCTCAAATCTCTCGCCCCTTTTTTCGCTCAGGTCTTGCCCTGAAACCACGCTCACCCCCACCACGCCCAAATGGCCCGGCCCAGTCGCCGGTCTTCTGCTATCCTCGCCCAGACGTGGCGGCTCCCTCTCTGTCCCTGACGCTGGCCCACGCCCATCTGCGGCGGCGGCGCACCCAGAACCTCAGCACTGTGCTGGGCATCGCGGTGGGCGTCATGGTCCTCATCGCCGCCCTGAGCCTCACCAACGGTTTTACTGGCGCGCTGGTGCAGGCCACCCTGCGCGCCAGCCCCCATCTCAGCCTGACCCGCTTCTCGCCTGGCGGCCTGGACCCCCAGATGGAGCAAGCACTCAAGCAGAACCCGGCAGTGGTGGCCTTCATGCCTTTTCTGGCCGACAAGGGACTGCTGACCCGCCCCGCCTCGGACGGGCGCGACGCGGGCCTGGATTTTGCCACCCTCTTCGGCGTCACTGCCGAGGCCGGAAAGGTGCTGGCCCTGCCGCCCGAGGAAAGCAAGCTCCTCTCAGACCTCAAGCCCGGTGAAGTGCTGCTGGGCAGCGCCCTGGCGCAGAGCCTGGGCGCTTTTCAGGGCCAGGAGTTGAGGCTGCTGGTGGGCAGCACCCAGCGCCGCAGCACCCTCAAGGTGGCGGGCATCTTCCGCAGCGGCAACTACCTGATCGACAGCGCCTACGCCTTCGTGCCGCTCAGGACGCTGCAACAGCTTCAGAACACTCCCAACATCAACGGCTATCAGGTGCGCTTGAATGACCCCGACCTCGCGCCGCAGGTGGGCGAGGCGCTCAGCCGGGCGCTGCCGTACAGCAGCCTGCCGTGGCAAAACCTCTACGGCTCGCTGCTCGATCAGCTCCGGCTGCAAAAACAGGTCATCGGCTTCGTGGTCTTTCTGATCGTCATCGTGGCCGCCTTCGGCATCGCCAACGTCCTGACCCTGACCGTCTTCGAGAAGACCCAGGAAATCGCCATTCTGCGGGCGATGGGCGCGTCGCGGCGGCACATCATCTGGGCTTTCGTGTGGCAGGGCGCGGCCCTGGGTGCAGCAGGGCTGCTGCTGGGGAACCTGCTGGGGCTGCTGATCAGCTTATATTTTACCTGGCGACCCTTTCAGATTCCCGGCGATCTGTACTTCATCACAGCGCTGCCGGTGCAGGTCAGACTTAGCGATCTAGTATGGGTCAACGCGCTGGGCATTTCGACCACCCTGCTGGCCGCACTGCTCCCGGCCCGGCGGGCGGCCAATATCGAACCGGCCCGGATCATCCGCTGAGCAAGGTGGAATGAAGCGCGCTGGGCAGGCGGCAGGTTTACGCCGAATCCGTGTAACTACTCAGCAGCAAAAACTAGGCATAATGATTTCACTGCGAAACACGCTGACGAGGCCATGCCAGACGTTCAATCCCTGCTTGTGGAGCGTCGAGATGTCACTCCGGATACGGGCGAAGTGCTGGCCGCCCTCCTTGGATCGGAAGCCCCCAGAGACCTTGCGTTTAACGCACCACGGCCTGATGTCCCGTTCGGCCTGATTGTTGTCAAAAGGCACACCTTCGTCGTGGAGGAAGCGCAGCACCGCCTCGCGGTGCTGCTGGCACCTCAGGGCCAGGTTGCGGCCTGGTGTCTGTTTCGTTCGGCCTCGTCTCCCAGGGACCGGAGGTGCTGGAGGATTGGCCTTCAGTCCAGCGTCCAGCAGGGCATCGAACTGCTGTTCGAAGGCGATCACGAGGTCGGGAGTGATCGTCCCATCCTTCTGCTGGTGGTACACCAGGCGCAGCGCGTCTCGCAGCTCTCCCACCCATACTTGAGCGTGATGCTCGGCGAGGCCACGCAGTTCGCGCAGCAGGTGTGCCCCGCAGAGTGCGTGTTTCGCGGAGAGCTTGAAAGACGTGCTCCAGGCGTCGTGCATCAGGATGCCCTTGAACTGCGGCAGGACATTCATGGCTTCCAGCGCGGCGAAGCCCCGCTGGGAATGCTGGCCATCCAGGGTGAGCTGCGCGCAGCTCACGACATGCATCCACTGCAGCTTGCCGTTGACCTTGCTGCCGGTCTCATCGGCGTGCAGGACGGGTTGATTGAGCAGCGCGGCTTTGAGCTGTGTCTCGAAGTCGATGAGGCGGTCAGCAGCCAATTGGAGGTTCAGGACAATGGTGCCTTCACTGGGATGCGCTCCACACAACGCTTCGAGGATCTCCGTGGTGCGTTCCAGTGGTATGAAGTGTGCCGCATTCAGGGAGACCGCCAGCCCATGAACCCGAGACCCGTACTGAACCCGGCCGGGAACGTCGTCAGGGAAGGATGCGTGCTGGCGGTGCCGACACCCTGGGCAGACCTTGACGTCCGCGCGGTATTCGGTCACCTGCAAACGCAGCTCTGGCAGGTCCATGACCTGCCGTGCTACGTGCCCTTGGGCACTGACGCTCTCCCACGCGTGTCCACAGGCGCAATATCCGGTCAACGGTAAGGAGACGACCTCATCCACGTGCTCCGCCATCTTGAGGGTCTTACCGACATGACCACGTTGAGCGCCAGAAGACCGGCCGGTCTTCTGGCGCTCACTCTTGGGTACCCACGGCTTGTCTTTGCTCGGTGGTTGACTGGACGTCGTGCTGTCCTGTGCCAACCGGGCCTCGAGGTCCCGGAGCCGTCCGAGCAACTGAGCCACCTGCGCTTCGAGTTCACGAATCCGGGCCTCAAGGCGCTCACAGTTGGGACAGGGAACTTCGCAGATGTCCAACTGTAGCAAGGAGACTGAGCTACCTCGCTGAGTAGTTACGAATCCGTTTCGTTCCCGGCGTCCTGGTCGAGATACCCCAGATCGAGCACCCGCTCCAGAAAGAGCTGAACCAGTTCGGGATCGAAGGCGCGGCCCGATTCGCGCAGCAGGAATTCTCCGGCGGCCTCAGGGGTCCAGGCGTCCTTGTATGAGCGGTCACTGGTCAGGGCGTCGAACACGTCGGCGATCATGACGATGCGCGCCGAGATGGGAATGCGCTCCTCGACCAGTCCCGCCGGATAGCCCTGACCGTCCCAGCGCTCGTGGTGGTGCAGCACCGCCTGGCGGGCTGCGTCCGGCAGGAATTCCAGTTTCTCCAGAATCTCAGCGCCCCACACCGGATGCTGCACCACCACGTCGAACTCGTCGGCACTCAGCGGGCCGCGCTTATTCAGAATGTCCTGCGGTACACGGGCCTTACCGACATCGTGCAGGGCCGCGCCCCAGCGCACTGAGCGCAGGCCCGCCGCATCGAGACCGTAGATCTCGCCCAGCCGGGTGGCATATGACGTCATCCGCATGACGTGCTGGCCCTGCACCGGGTCGAGGGTGGTGCCCAGGCAGGCAATGGTCTGCTCCAGCGCTTCCTCGGCCCGGCGCAGTTTCTCGCTGCGCTCATAAGCCTCGCGGGCGGCGGGGCCAGGTTGCTCCAGGCTGCCCGCCACCCACGTTTCACCGCGCTGCCAGACGATCCTCACCCGCCGCGACAACCCGCCGCGCCCGATGGACGCTTCCTCGCACACCCCACTCTCGGCGTAGAGGCCGCGCGGATGACTGCCCAGCGGCAGCTTGAGAAACTGGTGCAGCGGGCGGCCCAGCACATGCTCGGGCAGCAGCCCGGTGACGCCCTGCCAGTTACCGCCGATGCGCATCAGCATGCCTGCCTGGTCGAGCAAGAAGAGTGCCGAGGGCTGGCAGCGCAGCAGTTCGCTGTCGTCGGCCTCGGCTTCGGGCACATCGTCCTGCACCAGCGGACGGGCGGACGGCACGGTTTGCTCGCTGGCGTCCAGATCACCATTGAACGGAAAGCGGCGAAACGGGCCGCTCAATTCACATCACGCCCTGGCGAGGAAGAACCTGCTGCAATCGCCAGAACATTCACGCCTTCATTCTACGTTAAAGTTCGCCCAGATAAAGAAACCCAGATCAGCCTTGAGTTGCCCCTCTCCGGGGGGCCACCATCTGGGGGGGCTGGGCGGCGTAAACGAATTGACGTGCCGAGTACGCTAAGCCGCTAGCATGAGCGCCATGTTGCGGGTGCTTTTTGTGGGAGACGTGTACGGCAGGCCCGGCAGGCGGGTGCTGGCGGCCCATCTGCCGGGCCTGCGCGCCCAGGCCGATTTCATCATCGTCAACGGCGAGAACGCCGCCGGGGGCTTTGGCCTCAACCGTGAGTCGTTCGAGCTGATCGTCTCGGCGGGCGCGGACGCCGTGACGCTGGGCAACCATGCCTGGCACCACAAGGAGGTCTACGGGCTGCTGGACGGCCCCCGGCTGATCCGGCCCCTCAACCTGCCACTGGACACGCCAGGACGCGGCTGGAGCACATTCGAGGTGGGTGGCGAGCGAATCACAGTCGTCAACCTGCTGGGCCGGGTATTCATGGAGGCGGTCCAGAACCCTTTCCTGGCGATGGACGAACTGCTGACTCAGCCGGACCTGGGCAGCGTCTTCGTGGACTTTCACGCCGAGGCCACCAGCGAGAAGGCCGCCCTCGCCTGGTATCTCGACGGACGGGTGGCCGCCGTGATCGGCACCCACACCCATGTGCCCACCGCCGACAGCCGCCTGCTCCCCAGAGGCACCGCCTTCCAGACCGATGCGGGCTTCACCGGGCCGATGCACAGCATTATCGGGGCCGATCCGGCAGGCCCGGTGCAGAAATTCGTCACCGAGCGGCCCCACCGTTTCGGCGTCAAGGACGGTCCCGCCGAACTCAACGGCGTGTGGCTGGACATTGAGAGTGGCCTGGCGACCCGCATCGAGCGCCACCACTTTGAAGAGAGCATGTAGGCAGGACCTGTAAGAACAGCAGCGCAGCATCACACGGCCACTGACCTTTTCCTTTCGACCCTTTTCATTCAACTGTTCAGACTTTCGGGAGACCATATGGGCATTCGTGAAGACGTGAATCTGCTGGGCCGCACGCTGGGACAGGTCCTCAAGGAGCAGGAGGGCGAGGACTTCTTCAATCTGGTCGAGGAGGTGCGGGCGCTGGTGCGGCGGGCACGCGGCGGCGAAGGCTCGGCGCAGCTTCAGGCGTTGGTCGCCGGACTCGGCACCGACGACGCCGAGAATCTGCTGCGGGCCTTTACCTGGTACTTCCAACTGGTCAACCTGGCCGAGGAATATGAGCGGGTGCGGGTCCTCTCGGAAGCCAAGGGGGTGCGCCCGCAGAGCCTGGAGAAAGCCCTGAGCGACCTCAAGACGCTGGGCCTGAGCGCCGAGCAGACCGAGACGCTGATCAGCCGGGTCAGCCTGGGCCTGACCTTCACCGCCCACCCCACCGAGATGCGGCGGCGCACCGTCCGCAACCATCTGGTGGAAGTGGCCGAGGCCATTCCCGAACTGGGCAATCCCGAACTTACCGAGGAAGCCACCTTGCGCGTGGCGGCGCACATCGAGGCGATGTGGTCCACGCCCGAACTGCGCCGCCTCAAGCCCACGGTGCAAGATGAGGTCAAGGGTGGGCTGAGCTACCTGCCAGTGATCGCCCAGGCGCTGCCCCGGCTTCAGCGCGATCTGGAACGGGCCTTCGTGCATATCTACGGCAGACACAGTGACGCCCGGCTGCCGCTGAGTTTCAGCTCCTGGATGGGTGGGGACCGCGACGGCAATCCCTTCGTGACGCCGGAAGCGACCCGCGAAACCCTGGAACTGCACCGCGAACGTGCCCGCGAGCTGCTGCTAGAGCACATCCGCCAGGCATACGCCGATCTCAGTCAGGAGGGCGGCGGCGAGGAACCCTACCGCCAGACCCTGCGCGACCTGCACAATGCCGTGCGTGACGGCCAGCCGGTGGCGCTGCTGCCCACCCTGGAAGCGCTCGACGCCCGGCTGCGCCAGGACGGCCAGGCCCGCAGCGCCGATCAGCTCCTGACCCCGCTGCTGACGGTCGCCCGCACCTTCGGGCAGCATCTGGTGAGCCTGGATCTGCGCGAGCACAGCCAGCTCACCGGCGCGGCGGTGGCCGAGTTGCTCCGGAGCGCGGGTGTCTCGGAAAACTACGACGACCTACCTGAACACGCCAAGCTCGATGTGCTGAGCGCCGAACTCCGCTCACGCCGCCCGCTGTGGCCTGCCGGAATGCCCTTCACTGCCGAGCTGGAGCGCACCATCGGCCCCATCCGCGAGGTGCAGCGGGCCGTCGAGAAGGTCGGGCCACGCGCCTTTGGCCGCTACATCATCAGCATGAGCGAGTCGGTCAGCGACATCCTGGAGCCGCTGCTGCTGGCCCGCGAGGTGGGGTTCCGGATTCTGCCGGTGCCGCTGTTCGAGACGCTGGGCGACCTGCAGCGCGCCCCGAGCGTGATGTGGGAACTGCTCTCGCTGCCGGAATACCGCGCGGTACTGGGCAGCGACGTGCAGGAGATCATGCTGGGCTATTCGGATTCCAACAAGGATGCGGGCTTTCTGGCCGCCAACTGGGCCCTGCACGAGGCGCAGCGCCAGATCAGCGCGGTGTGCCAGCGCTCGAACGTGCCGTGGCGGTTCTTTCACGGGCGCGGCACCAGCATCGGGCGCGGCGGCGGCCCGGCCTCGCGGGCCATTCTGGGGCAGCCTGCCGGAACGATTGACGCGGGACTGCGGATCACCGAGCAGGGCGAGGCGCTGGCCGACAAGTACAGCCACCCGGTGCTGGCCCACCGCAACCTGGAGCAGGCGCTCTACGGCCTCCTGCTCTCGGCGGCGCGCCCCCAGGCCGACCTGCCAACCGCCTGGACCGACGCCCTGACCGCAGCCAGCGAGGTCAGCGCCCGCACCTACCGCGCCCTGGTCGAGGACGATCACTTCCTGCCCTTCTTCGAGGCGGTGACGCCGATTCACGAAATTGCTCGCCTGAATATCGCCTCACGCCCGGTGCGGCGGCCCGGCGCGCCCACCCTGAGCAATCTGCGGGCCATTCCCTGGGTCATGAGCTGGACCCAGAACCGCTCCAATCTGCCGGGCTGGTACGGTTTGCCCGAAGCGATTGAGCAGATGGGACTGGACGTGGCCCGCGAGATGTATCGGCAGTGGCCCTTCTTCCGCAGCGTACTGGACAACGCGCAGATGGCGCTCGCCAAAAGCGACCCGCAGATTTTTGACGATTACCTGTCGCTGGGGGGTGCAGGCACCGAGCTGGCCGAGCGCCTTCAGCATGCCTACGAGGGGGCGGTGCGGCTGGTCGAGGCGGTCATCGGCGGCGAGCTACTGGCGGGCGAGCCGCGCCTCAAGCAGAGCATCGCCCTGCGCAACCCCTATATCGACCCGATCCACCGCATTCAGGTGGAATTGCTGCGCCGCTCGCGCGCCGAGGAAAACGGCCTGGACACCTACGAGCGCCCACTGCTGCTGAGCGTGCAGGGGATTGCAGCAGGAGTGCGGAACACGGGGTAACGTCGATCAAACACGCTACATTTGAAATATGGACTCCGACTGAGATGGGGCCAACCTAAAGTACATCGCCCGGCACGTTGTGGAAGCCGAAGAGCCACTGACAGACGAGGGCCGGGTGAGAATCCCCAGCACTCCAAAACGGGCAGGCGAAGTCCGACTGGCTTGCACAAGCAGGGCGGAAAACGAATGATCTACGCGGTAGTGGCATGCATGGCGCTCTGGGGCCTAGAACCGAATGTCCCAGCAAGCGTAGTGAGTGGTAAGCAGTTTAAAATCTCCATCATGAATAGGCCGTTTTCAGTTGTCGACTATATTTTCTTCCGTTTAAGTACTATGGCTTTCACACAAGATGGAGACTGAAGTCTCCAGACTGCGCCGACCAGCACTTCTGAAGCCATCGTCAATGCTCCAACTAGCGACACAACTGGAACGCTCTATATTTAGGCCCGAACTTTTGCTGATACGCGTTTTGTATAGATAAACGAGAACCAAGTATCGTTCAACTACTGTTCTCCCAGTGTAGATTTTGGAAAAACGCTCGAGTCAACCGCTTTAAATTTGCCTATCGGTGATATCACTGTCGGCATTACTTGCTAGATCTGCCAAATTGCAACATAGAGTTTAATTCACAATTTAGAGCAGAATAACTCATCTGGATTGTACTGCTCTAAGTTGTTCTACAAACCCAATATTCTTAGCCCTCCAGCACCCTCTCCAACCGCCCCAGCACCCGCTTCTTCCCCATCGCTTCCAGCATCTCGAACATGCCGGGGCTTTCGCTGGTGCCCGCAATCGCGGCCCGCAGCGGCTGCATCACCTTGCCGGGTTTGACACCCTCGGCCTCGGCCAGCTGGCGCAGGGCGGCCTCGGTGGTGTCATGGGCGAAGTCGGGCAGGGCAGCCAGCGCGTCTCGCACCCTGGGCAGCAACTCGCGCCCGTCCGCGATCAGCTTGACGGCCTTGTCGTTGATGCTGTAGTCCTCGGTGAAGAAGTAAGTGGTCTTCTCCCAGAACTCGGCCAGCGTCTCGAAGCGCGGCAGCATCATGGCAACGACAGCGCGGAAGTAAGTGTCTTTGGCAATGCCCTCGGCGTAACCCTGCTCGGCCCCGAAAGCGTGAACACGGTTCACCACATCGTCCAGGGTCAGCACCTCGCGGATGTACTTGCCGTTGAGCCACCTGAGTTTTTCCACGTCGAAGGTGGACCCGCCCAAACTGACCCGTTCCCAGGTGAAGTGCTCCACCATCTCGGCAGGCGAGAAGACTTCCTGCGCCGCGCCATCGTCGCCGCTGGGCATGCTCCAGCCCATCATGCCGAGGTAATTGAGGAGGGCTTCGGGCAAAATGCCCATCTTGCGGAAATCTTCGACGCTGGGATCGCCCCGGCGCTTGCTGTACTTCTTGCCGCCCTTCGACAGCAACCAGGGCGTGTGAATCCACTCCGGCTCGCTCCAGCTCAGCCCCTGCAAGATCAGCTGGTGAATGGGGGTGCTGGTCAGCCACTCCTCGGCGCGGATGACGTGGGTCACGTTCATCAGGTGGTCGTCCACCATCGCCGCCAGGTGGTAGGTCGGGAAGCCGTCACGCTTGAGCAGCACCTTGTCGTCGAGTTCAGCATTATTGAACACCACGTCGCCGCGCAGCCGGTCACGCACCACCGTCTGCCCTTCGAGGGGCGCGGCCAGCCGGATCACGAACGCCTCACCCTCCTCGGCCCGCCGGTCGGATTCCTCACGGCTCAGCGTCCGGTCCCGGCGGTCATAGCCTAAGTAGCTGTCCTTGCGGGCCTCGGCAGCCTTGCGGCGCTCGTCCAACTCTTCCGGCGTGTCGAAGGCCCGGTACGCCGCGCCACTTTCTAGCAGTTGCACGGCGTACTGGCGGTGCAAATCGGCACGCTGCGACTGGGTGTAGGGACCGAACTCGTCTTCCTGGCGCGGGCTGGCGTCCGGCTTGAGGCCGTCCCAGACCGTGCCGAGCCAGTCGAGCATGTCCAGAATGCGGCCCTCGCTGGCGGCGTCGTAACGGTTGCGGTCAGTGTCTTCGAGGCGCACGATGAACTTGCCGCCGTGCTGGCGGGCAAACACCGAGTTAAAGAGGGCCTGATAGGCGGTGCCGACGTGCGGGTCGCCGGTGGGGCTGGGGGCGATGCGGGTCACAACTTGAGGCGCAGACATAAGCCGCAGGATACCGCCTGCACGAACGTGTAAGACCTTCGTCCGGGGGCCGTGCGCTACCCTGAGAGCATGAGCGAGCACACATCAGAACGCGAGCGCCTCACCGACGGCGACGTGCAGGAACGCAAACCCCAGGGCTGGTGGGGCGACGACGGCAAGCTGTTTCGGCTCTTTGAATTTGACAGCTACCGGCAGGGCCTGGACTTCGTGGTGCGGGTGGCCGAACTCGCCGAGGCCCAGAACCATCATCCCGACATCACCCTGAAGTACAAAAAAGTGCATGTCGAGTACGTGACCCACGAGACCAACAGCATCGTCGGCGGCGTCACCGAACTCGATCTGCGGGGGGCAGAGGCTGTCAACAGCATTTTTGAGCTGCCCGGAGAAGCGCTGTCGGGCGAGGGATGAGCCTGCCGGTTGCCGCCCCCGAACCGGGCCTGGCTGAGATCGCTGCCCGTACCCACACCCTGCACGTCTGGGTACAGCCCGAGGACATCGACGAACTGGGGCACGTCAACAACGTGGTGTACCTGGCGTGGTGCGAACTGGTGGCCCGCGCCCATTCGGACCGGGTAGGCATGACCTTGCCGCGCCTCTTCGAACTCGGCATGGTGGCGGTGGCGCGGCGGCACGACATCACTTACCACATCCCGGCACTGCTGGGCGACGAGGTGGAGGTCTGCACCAACCTGATTTCCAGCCAGGGCATCCGGGCGCGGCGCGAATACACCCTGACCCGCGTGTCTGATAACAAACGCCTGGCCGAGTGCGTCACCGACTGGGTCTGGGTCGATCCGGTATCGGGCCGCCCCAAGCGCCCTGATCCGGAAATCGTGGCCGCCTTCGGCTTCTGACGACTTAGCCTGGCCTCTTCAGGGCACTGGCTTACTCAGGGTACTGGGTTGGACACGTCCGCGCTCCGGTGAGCGCCGCTGTCGAGCAGTTCGCGCAGCACCCGCACCGTCTGACACAGTTCGTCCTCGGTGGTGTAGAGGGCAATCGGCGCGAGGCGCAGCACATCGGGCGAGCGGTAATCGGGAATGATGCCGCGTGTCCGCAGCGCCGCCGAGAGGGCGCGGGCCTCGGGGTGCAGTAGCGACACGTGGCCGCCGCGCCGGGCATGATCGCGTGGCGTGATGACCCGCATCTCCAGCAGGTGCTGGTCGGCCAGCTCGATCAGCAGATCGGTCAGGGCCAGACTGCGTGCCCGCAGCGCCGCCAGATCAAGGTGCTCGAAGACTTCCAGCGCCCCGTCGAGTGCCGCCAGCGCCAGCACAGGCGGGGTGCCCTGCTGGTAGGCCGCCGCGCCGGGAGCCGGGCGAAACTGGGCCGTCATCTCGAACTGACTGCCCTTGTCGTTGCCCCACCAGCCACTGAGCGCGGGGGCAAGATGGTGATGACGCTGATGCACAAACAGCCCGCCCGGCGCGCCGGGGCCAGCGTTGAGGTACTTGTAGCTGCACCACACTGCGAAGTCGGCCCCTGCACCATGGAAGTCATGCGGCATGGCCCCGATGCTGTGGGCGGCGTCCCAGCCGATCAGCGCGCCCGCCTGGTGGGCCAGCTGGGTCAGCCCGGCCACGTCGAGCAGTTGCCCGCTGCGGTAGAGCACGGTGGGCAGCAGCACCACGGCGATGTCCGGCCCCAGCGCAGCGCGCACGTCGTCCTCGTGGATGGTCTGGCCGTCGCGGCTGGGCACGACTTTCAGCTCCGCACCGTAGAGCCTGGCCCAGCTCTGCATCGCGTAGAGGTCGGTGGGAAAATCGAGCGCGGTGGCCAGCAGGTGTTTGCGCTCGCCCTGGGGCCGGTAGAGGGTGGCCAGCAGCGCGTGCAGGTTGGCGGTGATGCTGCCGGTGGCGATGACCTCGCGCGGCTCGGCCCCCACCAGCCGCGACAGCGCAGGCGAAAGGCTCTCGGCCAGCCCGAACCACTCGTCCCAGCCCGACACCGCCTGGGTCTGCCACTCGCCCAGGCGGCGCAACACCGCCTGATGGGCACTCAGCGGCATCAGGCCAAGGCTGTTGCCATCGAGGTAAATCCCTTCCGGCATGGCAAACAGTTCGCGGCGCGGCCAGACCAGCACGGGAGCCGCCGTCACGGCAACAACCCGGCGGGCAGCAGCACGGCGCGGGCCGGTGCGCCATCGGCCTCGGTCAGCGGCAGCGGCAGGCAGATCAGGGTGTACTCGCCCGGCTCGACGCCCGAGAGGTTCAGCCCTTCCAGAATCAGCATGCCGGTGTCCAGAAAAGCGTGGTGGGCGTCGAGGGTCTTGCTGGTCAGCGGGTCCACGCTGGGGCTGTCGGTGCCGATCAGCCGCACCCCGCGCCGCGCCGCCGCGTACACGAAGGCTGGATCGAGGGCCGTGAAGTCTTCTGGAAAGGTGAGCCAGTGGGCGGGCTGGCCGGTGTAGAGCAGCAGTCTGGGCGGCAGCGGGTCAGGCAGATGACCAAGCAGTTCAGCCGTCACGAACTCGCCGGGCGGCGTATGCACGACCAGGCACTCGCCGAGGTAGCGCTCCAGCGGCACCTGGCCGAGTTTGGGCGCGTCGTCGCCGTAGTGCCAGGGGGCGTCCACATGGGTGCCGGTGTGTGTACTGGTGTGAATGACCCCGGTGTTGACGCTGTCGCCCTGCGCCATGCGCGCCCCCGGCGTCACTGTGAAGGGCGGATCGCCGGGCCAGTTGGGGTGGAAATCAGGCAGGCTGCGGGAGATGTCGCGGAAGCCAGCAGGCAAATCAGGCATGGCCCCAGGGTACGGCAAAGCGGGCCGCACCAATGCTGGGGCAACCCGCTAAAAGGAGGCGCGCGCTACTGCCGGATGATCTGGGCGTCTTTGGGCAACTGACGCAGCCGGGCCATGCTCAGGCCGCTGTTGACTTTGTACTCGCTGACGTTCAGGTCGGCCACAGTCTTGCCAGCGCCATCAATGAGCTGAAAACGGGTGGGCCGCCAACCGTTCTCGCTGACGAACACACGGGTCTTGCCGCCCTGCACGCCGGTCCTGGGGCTGGCTTCCAACTGGTAGACCCGGTTGGGGGCCGCGCCGCTGCTGCCGAGCAGCTTCACGTCGTAGCGGGTCTTGAGGGCCGTCACCAGGTTGCTGAGCTGCGAGAGGTCGAGGCCGCCGAGGTCCTGGCCGCCTGCTGCCTTGCTGGCGTTCATCACCGTGATCTGGTTGGTCAGGTAAAGGTAATTGCGGACTTCCTTGTTGTCGAGAATGACCACGTTGTCGGCCAGCGCGTCGGGGGCATTGAACACCACGCGGGCCAGGTTGGACGCCGGGATGGTCTGGACATTCAAATCGAGCTTCTGGACGCCGCCGCCCTGATCGGCGGTGCCGGAGACCCGGAAACTGACGTCCTTGGCCGACTTCTGAGCACTGGCGAGGTTGTTGAGAATGTCGTCGGCACTCTGGGCCTGCGCCACCGAGAAAGAAGTCAGTGAAACGACGCCGAGGACGCCCAGCACGGCGAGAGAAGGAGAAATACGCATGCCCGGAGTATCGCGTCCGCTCTCATGAGAAGCCCCGAGGCTGGCTGACGACGGGTTGGCCGATCCCGCCAGGCCACCCCAGGGAGCTGCTCAGGGCTGGTTTGGCGGCTGGTTCATTGGCAATTGGGGAAGTGATTGATCGGTGGATGACGGCGCTGCTGATGGGTCGGTGGTCTCCAGCTCCGGCGGCTGGTCCGACGAACCCACTTCCGGCACCTGATCCGGCGTTCCCGCCCCTGGCGTCTGTGTTTGTGTTCCCGCTCCTGGCGTCTGCGTTGATGCTCCCGCCCCTGGCGTGAAGGTGTACCCGGCGCGGACGCCCAGGCCGCCGCTGCCGCCGCGCACACCAAGACTCAGGTGGCCGTCCACGGCCTGGCCCAGCGGCACATCGGCGTCCAGGCCGTAACGCAGGGGGAGGGCCGCGCTGCGCCACGGCTCATAAGCCAGATAAGCACTCAGGTCAATGGCCTGCTCGTCATTCAGGGCGATGAGAGCCGGAGCGTCCAGGGTCAGCGTGCCGCCGAAGCTGCGCCCCAGCAGAGCGTCCGCGCTGAGGGTGAAGGTATCGGCGCGGTAGGTGGCTCCGGCCAGTGCGCCCAGCACCCCCACGCCGCCCAGCGCCCCGAGACGGTAGCTGAAAGCTCCGGCCCGCCACTCGCCGCTCAGGGCCGCCCGGCTCTGCGCGCCCAGCTGGCCGCTGAAGGTGGCGATCAGGTTGCGCGACACCCGGTACTTGGCGTCCAGATTGGCCTGGGCCCCGAGCGGACCGACGGCGGGAGCCACCTGATTCCAGACCGAGAGCGGATCGAGGGCCGCTGCTGGCGCGCTCCAGAACTGCCCCGAGGCGCTCAGCGCCACTGGCCCCAGCGTGCCGCCTGCCGAGGCCCCCAGCCGCACGCCCGGCTGCGCGAACACCAGCGCGGCGTTCAGCTTCAGGTTCACGGTGCCGATGGTGAAGAGCGGCTGGTTGCGCTCAGCGCCCACCTCGGCGGCGCGGTTGGACACGCCCAACGAGAGCTGGTTGCCGCCCAGCAGCACGTCCGAGACGCCCGCGCGCACCGTGAAGGGTTGGGCCACCCCCGAGGCCACCGAGCCGGAAAAGTCGTAGGTCGCGGCCTGAGCTGGGCTGAAGAATGCCGGGGCGAGCAGCAACGCCTTGAGCGTAAAGCGAACGGGACGGCGTGCGCGGGAAGTCCGGAAGATCATGCCCCGCAGTGTAGCGATCAGCACCCACCATTTCAGACAATTCAGCTCCAGCCCGCTAGACTTGTGGGCATGATCCTGCCTGGCCGCTTACCGCTTCCGGTTCTCCTCACCGCCGCGCTGCTGGGCAGCTTGCTGAGCCTGAGCAGTTGCGCCCCCGCGCTGCAACGCGTCGTCAAGGTGCCCACCTTCACCGTCCAGCAGACCCGCCTGACCGGGCTGGCACTGGGGTCTCCGGCCATCGCCCGCGTGACCATCAAGCTGCGGATCGACAACCCCAACCCGGTTGCGGCGCGGCTGGCCAACATCAACGGGCACTTTTACCTCAACGGCGCGGACGTGGGGACCGTCAACCTGCCGAACATCGACGTTCCGGCGCGCGGCAGCGCCCTGCAAGATGCCCTGCTGGAACTGCCGGTCAGTTTCCAGACCACCGCCATCTGGTTGCAGGTGGCGCGGGGCCGCGAGATGCCCTACCGGGTGGACGGCACGTTTACCGCCGACTTCGGGGCGCTGGGCCAGCCGAGTTTCGGGCCGTACACGCTGGCACAGGGCCTCTTTCAGCAGCCTGCCATCCTGCCATGACACCAGACCCAGACAATTTCGGCGCGTGGGCCTACCAGCCGCAGCAGCCTATTCCCGGCGCGGCAGGCGGTCCCCTGTCGGGCCTGCTGTTCAATGTCAAGGACCTCTACGGCGTGGACGGCTGGCCGCTGACGGCCTCCACCCAGGCCCAGTTGCCGCCCGTGGTGCCCAGCCCGCTGGTGACGCGTCTGCTCGACCTCGGCGCGACCCTGATGGGCAAGACCCACCTCCACGAGATCGCCCTGGGCATCACCGGGGCCAACCCCGTCGCGGCGGGCCGCAATCCGCTCGACCCGGCGCGGGTGCCAGGCGGGTCGAGCAGCGGCGCGGCCATCACAGTGGCGCTGGGCGAGGTGGATTTCGCGCTGGGCACCGATACCGGCGGCAGCATCCGGGTTCCGGCGGCCTGGTGCGGGGTGGTGGGATTCAAGCCGACCAAGGACCACCCCACCTGGCCGACGACCGGCATCTTGCCGCTGAGCCAGACCTGCGACCACGCCGGACCGCTGACCCGTGACGTGGCGACGGCAGCCCGCCTGCACGCTGCACTCAGTGGCAAAAAGCTGGAAGCGACAAGCTGGGACGGCTTGCGGGTGGGCCTGTGGCGGCCCGAGGAGTGGCTGCAAGCCGAGGCATTGGGCGCGCTGGACGAGGTGGGTGCCAAGGTGGAGGCGCTGGGCGCGTCGGTCAAGGAATTCCGGCTGCCCGACATGCTCGACGCCTACAGTCCCATCGTGCAGAGCGAGGCGGCGGCCATTCACGCGGCGGCGCTGGACGACTCGCCTACCGGCTTCAGCCAGGGCACCGAGGCCCTGCTGCGGCTGGGCGCGGCGCGGCCCCATGAGGAGGTACTGGCGGCCAGGGCCAAACGCGACGGCTACCGCGCCCGCTTAGAGGACCTGTTCACCCAGTTTGACGTGCTGCTGGCCCCCGCCGTGCCGGGCGTCGCGCCGCTGACCGGGCAGGAGGAGTTGGCCCTGCCGGAAGGCCAACCGCATTCAGCCCTGACGCCGCTGCGGGTGGCGGTGCTGCGCCTCAGCGTGCCGTTCAGTTTGCTGGGCGTGCCGGTGGTCAGTCTCCCCCGCCCCGCCGGAGCGCTCAGTGTGGGCGTACAGCTGGTGGGAGCCTGGAATACCGACGCCGAGCTGCTGGGGCTGGCACTGAGCCTGGAATCTGCGCTGGGTTGACCAGAACTCCGCCGTCAGACAGCCTTCATGCTCGCCGCTTACCTTGAGCAGATGAAACAGCGCACGAAACACGCTTTCCCCCTGCTCGCGGCCCGACTCGCCCTGGTTCCCGCCCTCGCGCTCGGCGCAGCCAGCCTCGCTCCGGCCCACGCCGCCGCGCTGTGGATAGGTGCGGACCTGCGGACCAACGGCCTGGACGCCCACGCAGGCAGCGCGCTCTTACCGGTGCCGTTCATCGGTACGGTGGGTGTCGAGGCGGGCGCGACCACCAGCAGCAGCGCGGGCGGGCTGAGCGAGGTGCGGGTGGGCGGCACCCTGCGCGATTTGAATCTGCCGTTCACCAAGACTGACGCCTTCCTCAGCGCAGGGCTGGCCTACCACACCGCTGGCAGCCAGTCTTCCGGCGTGGGCGTGTACCTGGAAGGCGGCGCGCGCGGGCCACTGGCCGGGCCGCTCGGCTGGCGCGTGAGTGTCAAGACCGATACCAAGTCGGGCATCAGCGCCGGAGCCGGGCTGGAGTTCCGCTTCTGAACCCACCGTTCTGAATTCGCCCGTCGGGCACGCCTCTCACACCCTTCAGGCTGCCTGAGCGCTAGGTTGACGCATGCGCTCCTGCGGCCTTGTCCTGACGTTGCTGCTCACCACCGCCGCCCACGCCGCCCCCAGCGCCCTGGAGATCGTGGTGGCCTACCCGCCCGCGAACTACAGCGTTCCCTACGACCACGTCATCTTTGAGGGCCACGTGACGCCCGGCGCGAACCTGAGCCTCAACGGACAGGCACTCAACGTCGGCGCGGACGGCCTGTTTATGGAGTGGCTGCCGCTCAAGATGGGTAAGAATGCGCTGAAACTGCTCAGCAGCCTGGGGAGCCAGCGCCGCACCGTGACGTTCAATGTGAATTTCAATCCACCGCGCGCCCTGCCCGCCAAGCCCACCGCCATCAAGGCCGGGACGCTGACGCCGGACCGGGCGCTGAGCCTGTATACCCGCGTGCCCGCAGAGGGCCGCACCTTCACGGTGGGCTTTCAGGGATCGCCGGGCGGACGGGCCAGCGTCAGCATTCCGGGGCTGGGCCGCTTCGCCCTGACCGAGCAGCCTGCCAGCACCCGCCCGCCTCTGGCCGCCGGGTGGTACAGCGCGGCCCTGACCTTGCCGGAGAACCTGCCGCTGGGCAGAGCCGACGTCAAGGTCAGCCTGACCGGCAGAGACGGCAATACGGTCGTCGCCACCGCACCGGGCACGCTCAACTCCACACCGACGGGCGCGGCGCGGGTGGCCGAGGTCACGGCAGCGGACGTGGGTGAGGGCGTGAATCCCAGCACCAGCGCCCTGACCACTGGGCCGGGCACCACCGACCTGCTGTTTCCCAAACAGGGGCAGCGCTTGGCCGTGCTGGGCGACCTGGGCGACGCTTACCTGGTGCGCGGACCCGGCGGCCTGGCCACCGCCCTCAAATCGGTGCTGAAGCTGCTGCCAGCAGGCACACCGCCGCCCACTGCCGGAGCAGGAGTGCCGCAACTGCTCAGCTTGCCTGGCGAGTGGCAGGTGCGGCTGCCGATCAGCCAGCGCACCGTCTTCAGCCTCGACGAAAGCCAGGTGGGCGACTCTGCGGGCCTGAGCTGGACACTTGCCGACGCGGTGGTTCCAGCGGGCCACACCCCCAGCGACCCCCACACACCGGCCCTGAGCTGGCAGCCGGACGGGTCCAGCCTGCGTCTGACGGTACAGCTTCCGCAAACCCAGAACTGGGGCTACCACGTCACGGCAGAGCCGGGCGCGTGGGTGCTGCACATCCGCCAAGCGCCCATACTCGACCCGCTTCAACCGCTGAAGAACCGCTTGATTCTGCTCGATCCCGGTCACGGCGGCTCAGAGCTCGGCGGGGCGGGCAGTCTGGGCGAGCCGGAAAAGAACATCACGCTGCCGATTGCCCGGCGGGTGGCGGAACTGCTGCGCGCCCAGGGAGCCGACGCCCGCCTGACCCGTGACCGCGACGTGCGGGTGCCGCTGTATGACCGCCCGCTGATGGCCGAGCAACTCCGCGCCGATCTACTGATCAGCATTCACGCCAATGCCCTTCCGGACGGTGCGGACCCGAGGCAGCGGCGCGGCCTGGAGGTCTACACCTTTCACCCGATGACCTGGGGGCTGGCCAGGGCGCTCATCAAGAGCATCGCCGCGGCGACGAACCTGCCCACCCAGAGCGCGCCGCCGCTCACGCTACCGGGCCTGCGGGTCAGCAACCTGGCACTGACCCGGCCCACCTCGCAGCGCAGCTTGCTGATCGAGACCGCTTACCTGACCCAGCCGGGCGACCTGCGGCTGCTGATGGATCCGGTGGGCCGCGAAGCCATCGCCCAGGGCATCGCGCAGGGCATCGCCGACGATTACGCTGCGCAGGCCAGGCTCGCCGCGCCGCTCGTCCCGCCAGCCCCACCGCTCCCCGAACTCACGCCGCTGCCGCGCCCGCCGCAGCCCGACGCGCCGCTGGTACCGACGCCCGCGCCTGCCGGACCCACTGTGCCCACAGGCCCGCCACTCGGCCCACCAACTGACCCCGGCGGCCAACCGTAAACGGCAAATCAGCCGCAGATCACACCAGTCACTTAAACTGGGCAGATGAACAAAGTGCTGCCCCTGCTCTTCCTGGGCGTTCTGATGCTGCCCGCCGCGCTGGCACAAACGAATCTGCCAGAGATTCCGCCAGTCAATCAGCCGCTCCCCATTCCGGCCCAGCCCGCGCCACTGCCCCCCATTCCGGCCCAGCCCGCGCCACTACCCCCCATTCCGACGCAGCCCAGCCCGCCGCCCACCCTGATTCTGCCCGCTCCAGTGATACTCGACAAAGTGGGAGCGACCCTCAGCGCGCCGCGCACTGTCAGCGGCGAGTTCACACTGAGCCTGAGCCTCAAGAACGACCAGGCAGCGGCCCTGGACTTCAGTGCCGGGCGCGACAGCGAGCAGAACTGCGCGGCGGCCCCCAGTCTGCGGGTGCTGCAAGTCGGCACACGAGCGGTGATCTATCCCACCGGCGAAAAGCGCATCTGCACCCAGGAGCAGCAGATTCAGACGGCCCCGGCAGGCGGCAGCGCCACGTTTACCCGCACGCTGACCTTGCCCGCAGGCGAGTACATGGTCGAGGGCTGGTTTCAGGGCTTTGCCGGGAAGGCCGGGCAGCAGGTCAAGGTGAGTGCCCAGCCGGTGCGAATCAGCGTGAAGTGAGGGCATGGTATGCGGTCTGCGGCACGGACCGTATGACCGCCCCTGGCCCGGCCCCCGATTTAGACTTTCAGCCTGCCACCGTCCGCTTTTCCCTGCGCGCCGCCGTGATCGTCATTCACGGCGGCTTGGTGCTGGTGTGCCGCGAACCGGGCCTGGACATGTGTCACCTCCCCGGCGGACGGCATCCAGGCAGGCGAGGACAGCCTCGCGGCGGCACGGCGCGAACTGCTGGAGGAAACCGGGCGAGACGTGGGACCGCTACAGCTGGCGCTGATCTCCAAGGATTTCTTCGAGCCGGCCAGCGGACCACATCAGGGCGTCGCATTTTACTACGTTGCCGGGGCCGCGCCCGACTTGCCTGCCGAAGCCTTTGCCAACCTCAGCGCCGGGGGGTACTGGTTCGAGTGGATCAATCTGGACAGGCTGGCCGAGACGCAACTGGTGCCACCGATGGTGCGAGATTTCGTGCCGAACCTACCAGGCCCAAATCGACCTGGAGACGGTGTGCAGCATCTGGTGTCTCGGCGCTGACGGCCCATACGGGTTCCGTCTGTTTCGTTAACAGACTGGGAAAGCGCCAGTTTGCCAACTCCACGCCCGGAACCCGTTCTTCTCATTCTCGATACGCTCGGATATTCATCGTTTTTGCAAACGATTCAATCGGAATCCGTATCAGTTGGCAGTTCAGTTGATTGAGACCAGAGGAAGGCGGTCTGTTGGTACGCTCGGGCCGCCCAACCACTCACCTTGAGTTCGGGCCAGGCTCCCCGGCCCGCTGAATGCCGAGCAAGACCCCGAAGCGCGGCAGCACCCAGCGGTCCAGGCCCCACCAGCCCGCCACCCGCCAGCCCAGCACCAGCCAGGTGGCCAGAATGAACAGCAGCGGATTGACCGAGACGGTTCCGGCCAGCAGGTAGCTGGCATTCATCAGGCCGCCGAAGAAAGCTGCCAGGCCGGTAAACAGCCCCAGAATCAGCGCCAGGCCCACCAGGATTTCACCGTAAGCCACCAGGTACGAGAAGGTGGCGGCGTTGGGAAGGGCCACACGCTCAAGGAAGGTGGCGTACCAGCCGCTGACATCGGGGTGATCGCCTGAGGCTTTGTGCAGCGCGCCCTGCAAAAAGCCGCTGACAGCGGTTCCGGCTTTGGCCCCCACCCAGACGCCCGCCGGGTTGGTCAGTTTTTCCCAGCCTGCCAGCAGCCATTCGTAGCCGACGTAGAGGCGCAGCAGCGTCCACAGCGGCGCGAGGCGTGGGTCCGCGAATAAAAAGCGTGAGATGGCCGGTTCATGCAGAGCGGGCGGCGCAGCGGAACGAACGTTGACCTGGGTCATATGTGGTCTCCTATGGGGGGTTTAATCGAGCGCACCAGCAGCACTGGCACCTCCACGCGCCGTAAAAGTGCCTCGGCCACGCTGCCGAGCAGCATTTTGGCCATCCCGCTGCGGCCATGCGTGCCCATTACGACCACGTCCACGCCGCGCCGCTGCACCTCGTCGGCGATGACCTTGGCAACCTGACTGCCGCCCGCTTCCACACTCACGGTCTGGAGGTTGGGCACGTCCAGCAGGCGGCCAGCTTCAGTCAAGACGCGCCCGGCTTCAAGGCGAATCAGTTCGCGTTCCTCGGCCACGTCCAGCGAGTAGAGTGCGCCGTCCGCGTAAGAGATCGGCGGCGGCGGCGCGACGTAGAGCAGTGTCAGGTCGCTCTGATACTGGCGGGCAAGGTCGGCGGCGTAAGGCAGGGCCTGGTGACTGGTTGGGCTGCCGTCGGTGGTGACGAGAATGTGAGCAAACATGACGCCTCCTGTCTTTCTGTACGGTTGATCTACAAGGGCAGCCTGTGCCCAGCGCGTTACCGCAGCATTACGGCCTGCCCAGCGCCGTAACGCCCCAGTAATTCACCAGGGCCAGGATCAGGGACGTTCAAAGGAGACACTATGTTGGTCAAAGACGCCATGCATATCGGAGCGCTGTTCATCACACTGTCAGACCCACTGAGCGCTGCCGCCGCCAGAATGCAGGCGCAGCAGATCAAACGCTTGCCGGTGTTTGAGGGCGCGCGACTCGTCGGCCTGCTGACCGAGCGTGACATCAAACGCCACCTGCCCGCCCTGCACGAAAACCTGACGCCGTGGGAGTTTATCTGCCGCGTCGGCCAGCTCAATGTCAGCGACGTGATGGCCCAGCCGGTCCTGACCACCATCCCCGAAGAAACGCTCACCGACGCCGTGCGCCGGATGCTGGACCACCGGGTGGGCGGTCTGCCGGTGCTGGAAAATGGCCAGCTCAGCGGGATGCTCACCCTCACCGATGTCCTCAGGGCCGAGGTCAAGCAGGCCCGGCTCAAGTGGGGATCGGTGCGCCAGCACATGACCGTCAACACTATCAGCGTCAGGGCCGAGTCGCCTGCCCGCGAGGCCAGCGCCAAACTCAACATCACCGGACTGCGGGTATTGCCGGTGCTGGACGGCGATGTGATGGTCGGCGTCATCCACGAACGCGATCTGCGCGAAGCGGTGGAGCATGGCAAGGTGGGACACGGCGACACCGTGCTGGCCGATCAATTTTTTCTGGAAGGCGTGACGGTGCGGGAGATGATGCGCCCGCCCAGCGAGTACGTCTTAGACACCAACCCGATGCGCGACGCCCTGAGCCGGATGCTGGAAATGGGCATTCACGGCCTGCCGGTCATCAGCGAGGGCGGGCGGCTACTCGGCGTCCTGACCATCAGCGACGTGCTGAGAACCCTGCTGGGCGAGGCCCACCCGGATCAGGCCGCCGTCTCCAGCGGGCCCAAGGAGGCCTGAATCCGCTCTAGACCTTGCTCAGATTCGCAAACTTGACGATCAGTTTTTTCGTCCCCGCCGTCCCGAAATGCACCGTGACTTCCTGCTTCTCGCCCATGCCCGATACCGCCAGCACCTGTCCCTCACCGAATTTGGGGTGCTTGACCTTCTCGCCGCCCCGGTAGGCCATCCCAGCGGTCAGCGGGCTGGTATTTTTTACCACACTGGGCGCAGGCTGCGCGCCAGGGCTGAAGTCACGCCAGGTCTTCTGCCTGTACTCAATGACCCGCCCGTAACCGTCGATGCTGTCAAAACCGCCGCCCAGTTCCTCCAAGAATCGGCTATCCTCGGCACTCTTGGTCTGGCCGTACTGCATCCGGTTTTGCGCGGCACTCAGAAAGAGCCGGTCCATCGCCCGCGTGATCCCGACGTAAAACAGCCGCCGCTCCTCCTCGATGCCGCCCGCTTCGTTCAGGCTGTTGCGGCTGGGCAGCAGGCCCTCCTCCACGCCCACGATGAACACACTGGGAAATTCCAGGCCCTTGGCGTTGTGCATGGTCATCAGCGTGACGGCGTCCTCGGGCTGGTCCTTGTTCTCGATTTTGGTCCGCATGTCGTCCACGCTCGACAGCAGGGCCGCATCGTCCAGAAATTCGGCGATGCCGCCCTCGTTGTCGCTACTCCACTCCTCGGCGGCGCTGACGAGTTCTTCCAGGTTCTCCAGGCGTACCTGGCCTTCCTGTCCTTCCTGGCGCAATAAATCCAGATACCCGCTCGACTCGATCAGGAATTTGAGGAAGCTGGCGGGCGAGTAATTGTCGGCGGCCTCGGAGAAGGCTTCCATCAACTTGGCAAATTCGACGGGCTTGCTGGCTCCCCGGTCGAGAATACTCTCGGCATTGGCGCAGGCAACCAAAAGCGACGTGCCGTTGATCTGCGCCCAGGTCAGCATCTTGTCCATGGCCGTGTCGCCGATGCCGCGCTTGGGCCGCCCGATGATGCGGCGCAGGGCCACATCGTCCACCGGATTGATGCTCAGGCGAGCATAGGCCAGGATGTCGCGGATCTCGCGCCGGTCATAAAAGCCCACCCCGCCGACGATCTTGGCCGGAATGCTGACCCGCCGCATTGACTCCTCGATCACGCGCGACTGGGCGTTGGTGCGGTAGAGCACCGCCATCTTGTTGAACGGCTGGCCCTCAGCGTGCAACCGGGTCACCCACTCGGCCACGAAATCGCCCTCGCCCCGGTGATCGTTGGCGCGGTGGAAGACCACCGGCATACCGTCTTCTTTGACAGCCAGCAGTGTTTTCTCCAGACGCTCGGTGTTGTTCTCGATCAGTTTGTTGGCGAGTCCCAGCACACGGGCACTGGAACGGTAATTGTGCTGAAGCATATAGACTCTGGAATCGGTGTAATCTTTTTGAAAATCGAGGATGTTCTGAATATCCGCGCCACGAAACTTGTAAATCGATTGATCGGGGTCGCCCACGACCAGTAGATTCCGGTCTCTTGAAGCCAGCAGCCGGGTCAGTTCATACTGCGCCTTGTTGGTATCCTGATACTCGTCCACGTGAATGAATCTGGCCCGGTCCTGCACTTTTGCCAGCACGCCCGGCACTTCCTGAAAGAGCCGCACGGTCTCGGTAATCAAATCGCCGAAGTCGATGGCATTCTGGGCTTTCTTGCGCGATTCATAGCGCCGGAACGCCTCGGCGGCAGCGTCTCGGGGCAGCCCACTGATATACGGCTCGGGCCACTTGTCCAGGTCGCCCGGCGAACGCAAATTGCTCTTGGCCTTGTCGATGATGCTTCTCAGCACGCGGGGATGGGTGTCGGGGCCGATGCCGGGAATGCTGCCCATGATTTCTTTGAGAATGTCGAGCTGATCGTCGTCGTCGTAGATGACAAAGCCGCGCTTCAGGCCGATGTACTCGCCGTAGGCCCGCAGAATCCTCACGCCCGCCGAGTGGAAGGTGCTCATCCACAGTTTGTCAGACCCAGTGATCAGGTGCGAGGCCCGCTCGCGCATCTCAGCGGCGGCCTTGTTGGTAAAGGTGACGGCCAGAATCTGACCGGGGTCGACCTGGTGGGTCTCGATCAGGTGGGCGATACGGTAGATCAGGGTGCGGGTCTTGCCGCTGCCCGCGCCCGCAATGACCAGCGCGGGGCCTTCGAAGTGCGCGGCAGCCTCGGCCTGGTTGGGGTTGAGTTCGGAGAGGAGGTCACGGCCAGTCATCCGGAGAGTCTAGCGCGGCAGGAGGGCGATTATGCTGTGGGCAGAAGGATCAGTCGGTAAAGCGCAGCAGGTAGCCGTCCGGGTCGAGCACCAGAAACTCGCGCTGGCAGTGTTCGGTGCTGCCCTCCAGATACACCGAGGTCTTCATCGGCACAAAGATCGGGTAAGCCTCAGCTTCCAGCCGCGCATACAGCGCGTCCACATCCGGCACGCTGATCTGGAAGTTGATGCCGCGCCCCAGCGGATAGTCCAGCGCTCCGGTCTGCCACGAGCCGCCAGGACGAATCTGCGAAAGCATCCACTGAATACGGCCCAGGCTCAGATAAGCAAACCCGGGGCGGGTGTAGTTGACGGTGAAGCTGAACAGCCGGGTGTAGACGTCCAGACTGCGTGCCAGGTCGCTGACGTCCAGCTCGGGCACCAGGGCGGCCCACTCGGTGATCGGCACATGAGAAGTGTTGGGTTCGGTCATGGCAGGCAGTCTACCCAGTGGGCCGGGAGATGAAGAACGTCTGCCCGCCCCCGTTGCAAATTCCCAGGGCGCTTCCCCAACACTTCGGTGGTCCTGTAGTCTGGGCCAATGCTCTCGCCCACCGCCGTCGCCATTCGCACCGCGCTGCAAAGCGTTTTGGTGGCCTTGCTGGTGCTGGGCCTCAAGTACCTGGCCTACCTGCTGACCGGCAGTGTGGCGCTCTATTCCGACGCGCTGGAGAGCATCATCAATGTGGCGGCGGCCATCGGCGCGTACCTGGCCCTGCGGGTCAGCGCCCGCCCCGCCGACGCGGGCCACCCCTACGGCCACAGCAAGGCCGAGTATTTCTCGGCGGTGGCCGAGGGCGTGCTGATTATTCTGGCGGCCCTCAGCATCATCCACGCCGCACTGCCCGACTTTCAGCATCCCCGCGAACTGAACGCGCCGCTGACGGGACTGGCGATCAGCGCTGGGGCCAGCGTCATCAATTTTCTCTGGGCGGGCGTGCTGCTGCGAACTGGCCGGGCGAGGCGCTCTCCGGCGCTGATCGCCGACGGGCGGCACGTGATGTCGGACGTGGTGACCAGCGTGGGCGTACTGGGCGGCCTCATGATCGCCAAGTACACCGGCTGGTTCATCCTCGACCCGGCGCTGGCGGTGCTGGTGGCGCTCAACATTCTCTGGAGCGGCTACAGCCTGGTGCGTGACAGCGTGGGCGGTCTGATGGACGCCGCCGTGGACCCCGGTACCGAGAAACGCATTCGGCGGGCCATCAGCACCGAGGCTGAGGGTGCTCTGGAAGCCCACGACCTGCGCACCCGCCACGCTGGGGCCGTGACCTTCGTGGAATTTCATCTGGTGGTGCCGGGCGACATGACGGTGGAGGAAGCCCACGCCATCTGTGACCGGCTGGAAAACGCCCTACAACTCGAGGTGGAAGGCGCGAGCGTTACCATTCACGTGGAGCCGCAGGAGAAGGCCAAGCACCACGGGGTGCTGGTGCTGTGAGGGGAGATTTGATCTGGCCCTTATTTTCTATACACTGATCTGACGCTCTCGGCACGACGCGGGAAGACGGTGCCCATTCACCCCGCCAGACCTGCCGAGCGGAGGAGCAACGACATGGCTAAGGTCCAGCAGGGTCGGCAGAAGGACTGGTGCAGGCATCTCACGGCGGCGGCGACGGCAAGTCTGCTGCTGGGCAGTGCCCAGGCCCAGTTCTTCACGCCCTCGTTTCAGAATTACCAGAGCTTCGCACAGCGTTCGGTGGGGTATGTGGCGGCCACCATCAAACCCGAGTTCACCGCCCAGGCCGTGCGGCAGGCGCTTAAGCCCCCGGCGATCCCAGTCAAGTACAAGTACGCCCTCTCCAGAACCGACTTCGCCTTCAAGGGACGCCCGACCCAGCAGAAAAACTGCGCCGCGATGGTGACAAAGCCCAGCGACCAGCAGCAGATGGCTCAGGTGTGCCTCCAGCTGTTCAACGCCGCCCAGACCATCCCGGAGCTTCGGAAAAACAACCTGGCTGCTGGCCTGACCCTGCTGATCAGCCTCAGCCTTCAGGTGCAGACCGGCGCAGAGCTGACCAGCACCGAAATCGACGCCCTCCAGCGCGGGCTGAACGACGTGCTGGTGGACACCGGGGTGATGCAGGGCAAACCGGGCGACATTCAGGCGATGTACGAGACCTCGGTGATGACCGGCGCGTTGATCATCGGCATCGCCCAGAACGGCGCGGACGACGGCAACGCCGATCTGACCAATACGGCGAAGACGCTGGCCGCGATTGTCCTCAAGGGCATGAAGTTGAACTAGACTCTGGAAACGATGTTCCAGACCCGGCCCGGCCACACCGCCTACACGTTTACTGATGTCCGCGAACTGCTGGGCCGCGCCTCGGCGCAGAAATCGGGTGACGAACTCGCCGGGCTCGCCGCCCGCAGCGCCGGGGAGCGGCAGGCCGCCTGCGCCCTGCTGGCCGACCTGCCGCTGCGAACGTTGCTCGACGAACCGCTGATTCCCTACGAGGCCGATGAGGTGACGCGCCTGATCGTGGACAGCCACGACGCCCACGCCTTCGCGCCGATCAGCGGCATGAGCGTGGGCGGGCTGCGCGACTGGCTGCTGTCGGCCACGCCCGAACAGCTTGCGGCGGTGCGCGGCGGCCTGACTCCCGAGATGGTCTCTGCCGTCTGCAAGCTGATGCGCAACCAGGACCTGATGCTCGTCGCCAGCCGCTGCGAGGTCGTGACCCGTTTTCGCAACACGCTGGGCCTGCGCGGGCATTTTTCCACCCGGCTGCAACCCAACCACCCCACCGACGACCCACGCGGAGTGCTGGCCGCCTGCCTGGACGGGTTGATGTTCGGCGCGGGCGACGCGGTGATCGGAATCAATCCGGCGCTGGACAGCGTGGACGCGTGTATGAGGTTGCTGCACCTGCTCGACGAACTTCGCCAGACGCTCAATATTCCCACCCAGAGCTGCGTCCTGACCCACGTGACCAACACCATGCAGGCCATCGGGCGCGGCGCTCCGGTTGATCTGGTATTTCAGAGCGTCGCGGGCACGCAGGCCGCCAACCGAGGCTTCGGCATCGATCTGGCGCTGCTGGACGAGGCTCATGCCGCCGCCCAAAGTCTCAGTCGCGGCACACTCGGGCAGAACGTCATGTACTTCGAGACCGGGCAGGGCAGCGCACTGAGCGCCAACGCCCATCACAGTCTCGACCAGCAGACCTGCGAGGTGCGGGCCTACGCGGTGGCGCAGCGTTACGCTCCGCTGCTGGTCAACACGGTGGTGGGCTTCATCGGCCCCGAATACCTCTATGACGGCAAGCAGATTATCCGGGCAGGTCTGGAAGACCACTGCGCGGGCAAATTGATGGGGCTGCCGATGGGGGTGGACGTGTGCTATACCAACCACGCCGAGGCCGATCAGGACGACATGGACGTGCTGCTGACCCTGCTGGCCGCCTCAAATGTCAACTTCGTGATGGGCGTGCCAGGCGCGGACGACATCATGCTCAATTATCAAAGTACGAGTTTTCATGACGCCTGGTACGTGCGCGAGTTGCTGGGCCGCCCGCCCGCGCCGGAGTTCGGGGTCTGGCTGGAGAGTGTGGGATTGACCCGCAGTGGACGGCTGAGCCTGCCAGGGGCCGGAACCCCGCTCAGAGAAGCGCTGGGTGCGCTGGGAGCCGGATGAGCGAACTGGACGAGACGACACCCTGGCAGACCCTACAAGCCTTCACCGACGCCCGCATCGCCCTGGGCCGGGCCGGAACTTCGCTGCCCACCCGTGAGGTGCTGAAGTTCGGTCAGGCCCACGCCGCCGCCCGCGACGCGGTGTGGACCGCCGCCGACTTCGGGCCGCTGCTCGAGGAGTGGCCCGACGCCGTGGAAATTCGTTCGCAGGCAGGCAGCCGCGCTGAGTACCTGCGTCGCCCGGACCTGGGCCGCCGGTTGCACCCAGACTCGAAAGCCCTGCTGGCAGCGTCGAACCTCCCTACCCCAGATGTGCTGATCATCGTGGGTGACGGGCTGAGCGCCGCTGCCCTGGCACATGCCCCGGCCCTGCTGCGAGAACTGCTCCCGCTGCTGGGCAGGCTGAGCGTTCAACTTCTGCTGGCCCGGCAGTGCCGGGTGGCCCTGGCCGACGGGGCGGGCGAGTTGCTGAGGGGCGGGGTCAGCCTGATTATCCTGGGCGAGCGCCCCGGTCTCAGCAGCTTCGATAGCCTGGGCGCATACCTGACCTTCGCGCCGCGCGTCGGTAAACTCGACAGCGAACGCAACTGTGTCTCCAACATCCGGCCCGGCGGTCTGGAGATTCCACAAGCGGCCCGGCGCACGGCTTACCTGCTGCGCGAAAGCTTGCGGCGTGAACTGAGCGGGGTGACCCTCAAGGACGAGAGCGGGAGGATACTGGACGCGCCTCTGCCCCTTGACCCCCTCCCCTGCCCTGCGCCACAATGCCCGCAGCGTTGATCCGCAGAGAGTAGCCCGGTAAACGTGTTCACGAGCGAGCCTGAGACGGTGGAAGTCAGGCGAACACGGCGGCGTGAACAGGCGGCGGGGAGCGCGGGCCGAGATCAACAACGCCCGACAACTTCAACAAAGTGCCTCGCCCAGCGCGGGGAACTGGGGTGGAACCGCGCAAACCATACTGCGCCCCCAGACGGAGAACCAACACCGTCTGGGGGCGGTTTGCTGTTTTCCATATCCCATATCCCCCGAAGGAGACCGCCATGCCCGCAACCTCGATGGAAGAACTCGTCAGCCTGTGTAAACGCCGGGGCTTTATTTTTCAGGGATCGGAAATTTACGGGGGCCTGCAAGGCTTCTACGATTACGGCCCGCTCGGCGTCGAACTCAAGAACAACATCAAGGCCGCCTGGTGGCGGGCCAATGTCTATGAACGCGACGACATGGAGGGCCTGGATTCCAGCATCATCATGCACCGGCTGGTGCTGCGCCACTCGGGCCACGAAGCGACCTTTTCCGACCCGATGGTGGACAACAAGAAGAACAACAAGCGCTACCGCCTCGACCACCTGGTCAAAGACCAGA
Organism: Deinococcus rubellus; assembly: GCF_025244745.1. Taxonomy (NCBI): domain Bacteria; kingdom Thermotogati; phylum Deinococcota; class Deinococci; order Deinococcales; family Deinococcaceae; genus Deinococcus; species Deinococcus rubellus. The sequence goes on along the minus strand of NZ_CP104213.1, from coordinate 1,456,292 downwards.
AGGCGGACGTGATCGCCAAAGTCGCCCAGGAAATCGGCGAGGATGCGAGCAACTTCCCGGCAGTGGTGGCGGCACTGGTCGCAAACCCGGCGAAGGCGAGTCAGGCCCTCAAGACGGCAGGTGTGCGCGACGCTTTTTCCGGCGAGGTGGGCGACTGGACCGAGCCGAAGCCCTTCAACATGATGTTCAAGACGACCATCGGCCCGGTGGCCGACGAGGAGAGCTACGGCTACCTTCGCCCGGAAACCGCCCAGGGTATCTTCACCAACTTCAAGAACGTGGTGGACAGCACCTCGCGCCGCCTGCCCTTCGGCATTGCCCAGATCGGCAAGGCGTTCAGAAACGAGATCACACCGCGAAATTTCATCTTCCGGGTGCGGGAGTTGGAGCAGATGGAGATCGAATTTTTCTGTACGCCCGGCACCGACGAGAACTGGCACGCGCACTGGCTCGAAAAACGCCTGAGCTGGTGGGAGGCCCAGGGCGTGCCGAGGAGCAAGATCGAGATTCTGGACGTCCCGAAAGAGGACCTGGCCCACTACTCCAAGCGCACCTACGATCTGATGTACGACTACCCCACCCTCGGGTACGAGGAGATCGAGGGCATCGCCAACCGCTCAGACTACGATCTCGGCTCGCATACCAAGTCGCAGGCTGAGCTGAATCTGGTTGCCAATGTGGCCGAGAACAACGACAGTATTGCCAAGCTGACCATCCCACACCCGGACACCAACAAGCCCGTCGTGCCGTTCGTGATCGAGCCGTCGGCGGGGGTAGACCGGGCACTGCTGGCGGTGCTCAGCGAGGCGTTTACCAAGGAGACGCTGGAGAACGGCAACGAGCGCATCGTGCTCAAGTTCAGGCCACACCTCGCGCCGATCAAGGTGGCGGTCATTCCGCTGGCCCGCAACAAGCCCGAGCTGGTCGAACTGGCCCGCCAGATCAAGTCCGATCTGCAAAAGCTGGGGCTGGGCCGCATCCTGCTGGAAGACAGCGGCAACATCGGCAAGGCCTACCGCCGCCACGACGAGGTGGGCACGCCCTACTGCGTCACGGTGGATTTCGACACCATTGGACAGAGTAGCGGCGACCAGAGCGGGGACGAGAACCTCAAGGATACCGTGACCATCCGTGACCGCGACACCTTGCAGCAGCAGCGCGTGGCGATCAATGAGCTGGCAGGCTGGCTCCAGGCAAAGCTGAAGTAAAGCGCTGACAACCGAATTTCTGAGACGGCAGGCCGGGGCAAACCCCTCGAGCCTGCCGCGCTGATGTCCAACCATACGGTTCCGTTTGTTTCCTTCTTCCGTTGTTTTGTATTGGGCAGAATAGATGCCCGGCTGGACGCCTGCCCGCTGGTCCGATGAAACTGGTCTTGAAAACCGGTTTCATCGGAGTCGCCATCAAGCGATTGCGGCCTCGGCTCTGGATCACGGCAATCTCATTGTATGGCCTCGTACCGACCAGGGGCCAGAGGTTCTTTAAGCTGGCAGCAAGTCAGAGGAGAAGGGCCTTCAAAAAGCCCAAATTCGCAACGGTATCTCCGCCCTTTTTGAAGAGCGTGGGGCCGGGAGCCGAAATCTGCTCTGTGACTTAAAAGGAGCTGCTTATGTTCAAGAAAACCCTGCTTTTGACGACAGCCATGGTTCTCGCTCCCTCGGCGTTCGCCGCTGCCGCGACCTCTATGCTGCCCAACAACAGCATCGCCGGAATCGTGGTGAGCAATCCCGATTTCAGCACGTTGCTGGCGGCAGTGGAGGCAGCCGGTCTGACGGAAACACTCAACGGCTACGGCCCCTTCACGGTGTTTGCGCCGACCAATGCTGCTTTCGCCAAGATCCCGGCCGATCAGCTCACGGCCCTGCTCAACGACCCGGCCAAGCTCAAGGCCGTGCTGCTTTACCACGTCGTGCCAGGGAAAGTCATGGCGGCGGACGTGGTGACCATGACCAGCGCCACGAGCCTGGAAGGCTCCCCGCTCAACATCATGGTCAACGGCAGCACCGTGATGGTCAATGACGCCACCGTCACCGCGACCGATATTGCGGCGAGCAACGGCGTGATTCATGTGATCGACACCGTGCTGATGCCGCCCAACTGAGGCAGGCTGGAACGGACAAACCACAGATGAAAAAAGCGCCGCACCCTGCTGACAGGTGCGGCGTTTTTCTTTAGGCTCGACTCAAATGCTGATCTCGGCGAACCTCGCGTTCTCCCGAATGAACTCCTTGCGCGGCCCCACGTCGGTGCCCATCAACGCCTCAAAGACCTCGTTGGCAATGAGCAGGTCTTCGATACTGACGCGCTTGAGCACCCGCCCCTCGGGATTCATGGTGGTGTCCCAGAGCTGGTCGGCGTTCATCTCGCCCAGGCCCTTGAAGCGCTGAATCTCGTACTTCTTGCCTTCACGGCTGGCCTGCGCCACGTGCTTTTTGAGCTGGTCTTCGGCGTAGAGGTAGGTGCCCTTGTTGGCGCTGGTCTGGCGGCCCACCATGATGCGGTAGAGCGGCGGCTGGGCGATATAGAGGTGGCCCTGCTCGACAATCGGACGCATGTAGCGGAAGAAAAAGGTCAGCAGCAGCGTGGTGATGTGCCCGCCGTCCATGTCGGCGTCGGTCATGATGATGATCTTGTGGTAACGCAGGTTAGAGAGGTCGAAGTGTACGTTGTCGCCCGTGCCTTCCACGCCCGCCCCAATCGCGCCGATTAACGAGCGAATCTCGGCGTTCTTGAGAATCCTGTTGAGTTCAGCCTTCTCCACATTCAGGATCTTGCCGCGCAGAGGCAAAATCGCCTGGAAGCGCCGCTCGCGTCCGCCCTTGGCCGAGCCGCCCGCCGAGTTGCCTTCCACAATGAACAGTTCGCTCTCCGCCGGGTCCTGCGAGGAACAGTCGGCCAGCTTGCCGGGCAAGTCATCGTTTTCCAGCGGGTTGCTGCGGCGAATGATGTCGCGGGCCTTGCGGGCGGCCTCGCGGGCACGGGCAGCCTCAGCGGCCTTCTCCACGATGGTCTTGCCGATCTTGGGATTCTCCTCCAGGAATTCGGCGAACTTGTCGCCCACCACGGCGTTCACAGCGGTCTGCGCTTCACTGTTGAGCAGCTTGACCTTGGCCTGCGACTCGAACTGCGGCTCGCCCAGCTTGACCGACACCACACAGTAGATGCCTTCCAGCAGGTCGTCGCCGCCGGGAATGGGGTTCCCGGATTTGATCATGTTCTTGTCGCGGGCGTACTTGTTGAGAATGCGGGTGTACGCCGTCTTGAAGCCGGTGAGCGGGGTGCCGCCGTCGCGGGTCCGGATCATGTTGGCGTAGGTCAGGATGTTGTCGGAGGAGTAGGTGTTGGCGTGGATGAACGCCACCTCCACCTCCACGCCGCTGTGGGTGCCGCGCATGACGATGGGCTGGTCGTAGAGCAGCTTGGAGTCGTCGATGACCAAGGCGCGGGCGAAGTTGGCGATGCCGCCTTTTTCATGGAAGGTTTCTTCCTTGATCTCATCGCCGTGCAGCGCGATGCGCTCGTCACGCAGCACGATCTTGAGGCCGGTCAGGTAAGCCAGTTCCCGCAGGCGACCCCGGATGCGGTCGTAGTTGAAGCTGTTGTCGAACTCGCTGAACACCTCGGCGTCCGGCAGGAAGCTGACCTTGGTCGCCCAGCGAACATCCTTGGGGGTGTCGCCCAGCACCTCCAACGGGATAATGACGTCGCCGCGCTCGAAGCGGATGTGGTAAAGCTGGCCGTGCTTGTTGACGGTCACATCGAGGTAGGTGCTCAGCGCGTTGACCACGCTGCTGCCGACGCCGTGAAGCCCGCCGGACACCTTGTAGGCACCCTGGCCGAACTTGCCGCCCGCGTGCAGCTCGGTAAAGATGACCTCGATGGCGCTGCGGCCCTCGGACTTCATGATGTCCACCGGGATGCCGCGCCCGTTGTCGGTGACGGTGGCCGCGCCGTCCTCGTGCATGATGATATGCACCTCGTCGGCGAAGCCCGCCAGGCCCTCGTCGATGGCGTTGTCGATGATTTCGGTCATGAGTTGGTGGTAGCCGTCCACGCCGGTGCCGCCCTGCACGTACATGCCGGGGCGCTTGCGAACAGCCTCCAGACCTTTCAGGACGCTGATCTGGCTGGCGTCGTATTCCTGGACTTCCGGGGTGGTGCCGATATCGGGTAAATCAGATGAGGTCATGAAGCTCCTTTTCTGTTATGGGCGTAGCTTTGAGCAGACATCGCGTGCGGCAACTTTCTCGCCACTGGACACGCTTCTGGTGGACTCCATAGTGTAGCATCTCGCAACACTCTGGTCAAGAAAATTACGCTGTGAGCGAAAAGCCTGACGGCGGTTTCACAAAGCGTTTTTTGTCGTCTGGGCGCGGCTTTTCGGGTGGCATCCGGCATCTGCCCTGCCGATTTCGCTCTAGGCTGTGGACATGGACCTGTTGCGCGCCCTGCACGATTTTTCGTTCAACACCTCGCTGGCCAAGCTCTTTCCCAATCTGTTCACGCTGGCCTGCCTCATTCTGCTCGTCTGGAGCGTTGTTCCGGCCCTGCGCGGCGTGGTGGACCGGGGCTTCGTGCTGCTCACCCGACTGAGCTGGGCCATCTTCTTTCTCTACGGCCTCAGCGGCGTGCTGCTGGCCGTTTCAGGCCTGAAGGTCGCCAGCGCCGTTGCCGAGGCGGGCAAGACCGTCACCCGCTACGGCTTTCTGCCCGATCCCAAGCGCAACCTGGAGCACTGGATGTACACCATCTTCGCGCTGGCCAGCCTGTACTTCATCGAGGTGCTGATCGCCGGAAAGCTGATCGACCGCCGCAAGGGGCTGTACTTTCTGCCGGTGGTGACGCTCTTCTTGTGGGGCTGCGCCTACATGATCGGGCGGGTGGCGATCTTTCCGGGCGAGCAGCAGGCGACTGGGCAGTAGAAAAGCGGGCAGACTCAGGCGTCCAGTCCGCTTTCCTGGGCCGCCTCTCCCCCGCTGAGCACCTTCAGCACTTCCCGCAGGGCCGGGCTGTCCTCGGCGCTCACGCCCTGCCGCTCGGCCAGGTAAGCGGCCACCCACGCGCCGAAGTACCACAGTGCCAGTGCGCCGGGGTAGCCGTCCGCGCCGTCCGGAAACGGCACCTGTATCACCTCGTCGATGCGGGTTTCGAGCACCTCGCGGGCCAGGGTCAGTTCGGGCGTCTCGTCACCCAAAATCAGCGCCACCTTGCTGTCGCCCTTCTCGTGCTGGGCCTCGAAGGCTCCGGTCAACAGATACAGCGGCTCCAGTTCGAAGGCGATGCTCAACACCTTGCCCACGCGGGCCAGCAGATGCTGCCAGATGTGGACCAGGGCGGTGTCCTCGGGGGCGGCCAGCAGCAGCGGCGTGCGCTGCCAGAGGGTCCAGGCCAGGTCGCGGGCGGGGTTGCCGTCAGCAATGTCGGGGGCACATTTGGCGGCGAGGTCGCTCAGCAGCGTCTCGGCCCGCTGGGCTTCCTCGGCGTGGCTGCTGGCATAGGCGGCAAACTGGGCCAGGTGATAGGTCGCCCCCACGCCTGCCGGAGCCAGAAAATTGAGATCGCGGGTGGACATTCCCTCGGCCTGCACGCCCGCCCGCACCACCGCCGCGCCGCTAACCTCGGCCAGTCCGGCGTAGTCGCGCGCGGCAGGGCCAGCGTCGGCACTTTCCAGAATAAGTTGGGTGCCCTCACGGGTCAGGCGGCGGTCCACGAGGGTATCGAGCAAAGCGGCGGCCAGTACCCCGGCCCCGACGCCCAGCACACCGTAGGGCGCGGCCAGCGGGCGGGTCGGCCCCTGGTAGGAGGCGGGCAGGTTCAGCAGTTCAGTCATCAGCATCCCTCTAGCGTGCCACGCCGCGCCGCCCGGAGGCAAAGCACGCGGGCACACTCCAGCCCTTAGACTGACGCTATGACGTTCATCGTGATCTCCGGTTTGTCGGGCAGCGGCAAGAGTACTGCCCTCAGAACGCTGGAAGACACCGATTACTTCACCACCGACAACCTGCCGCCGGAACTCTGGAACGCACTGGGCGATCTGGCGCAGGCGCGCAGCATTGACCGCATCGCTGTGACCACCGATGCCCGTACCCGCGACTTCCTGGCGGCGGCGGGCAGCAGCCTGACCCGTCTCAAGGCCCAGCGCAGCGACGTGCGGGTGCTGTTTCTGGAAGCCGAGGCCGAGGTGCTGCTCAAGCGCTACAACCTGACCCGCCGCGAGCACCCGCTGGGCGACCCGAGCCTGATGCTCGACTTCCGGCGCGAGCGCGAGCTACTGGCCTCACTGCGGGCACTGGCCGACACCGTCATCGACACCACCCAGCTCAGCGCCGCCGACCTCAGCAAGCGGCTGCTCGACTGGCTGGGGGTGTCGAGCAGTTTCGATCTGCGGCTGTTTACCTTCGGCTTCAAGAATGCCCCGCCGCGCGACGTGGACCTGGTGCTGGACATGCGTACCCTGCCCAATCCCTACTACGACCTGGACCTGCGCTCCCGCACCGGGCTGGACGAGGCGGTGGCCGACTACGTCTTCCAGAATCCCGAGAGCGAGGCGTTTTATCAGCACACCCGCAGCTTTCTGCACGACGTGGCCGAGCGCGCGCGCGACAGCGGACGCCACAGCTACAACGTGGCCATCGGCTGCACCGGCGGGCAGCACCGCAGCGTGGCGGTGGCCATGCGCCTGGAGCGCGATCTTCAGGACCTCAGCGCCCGCGTGATCGACCACCGCGATCTGCCCAATGCCGGGAGCATATGACGGTGCAAAAGACCCAAAAGCCTGCCTCGCCCGCCTTTCCCAACCCCGCCGAGCAGGCCGGGCGCTGGTCGCGGACGCTGAGCAATTTCAAGTCGGCCAACCACGGCCGCCGGGCCAAGCGCTGGCTGACGCCCGGCATGGGCATCAAGCGCTGGTTCGTGCTGTTCGGCGTGTGCACCTTCGTCGGCGCGGTGGGTTTTTTGCACTTCACCTGGACCGGGCCGCTGCACTTCACCGCCACCGCCTGGATCTTGTGGCTCAACAACTTCACCAAACCCGAGGTGCTGCCGCTGTGGGTGGTCGGCGTGGTCGTGATGGCGCTGGCCTTGATCGGCGCGCTCACCTCCATGACCATGCTCAACCGCTCGGTGCTCAGATCAATTGGCACCGACCCCAGCGAGGCGGTCAACGTGATCTACTCGCGCACCACCCTGGCGCGCGGCCCCAGGATCGTGGCACTGGGCGGCGGCACCGGACTGTCGAACGTGCTCTCGGGCCTCAAGCGCTACTCGTCGAACCTCACCGCCATCGTGACGGTGGCCGACGACGGCGGCAGCAGCGGACGGCTGCGCGAGGCGCTGGGGATGATCGCCCCCGGCGACCTCACTGACTGCTACGCGGCCCTGTCTGACAGCCCGGTGCTGGCCCGGCTGCTGCTACACCGCTTTGCCAGGGGCGAGGGGCTCGAGGGCCACACCTTCGGCAACCTGCTGCTGGCGACCCTGTCTGAAGAGCAGGGCGGACTGGGCGGCGCGATGCAAGAGATTCACGAGGTGCTCAATGTCTGCGGGGCAGTGTATCCGTCCACCACCCAGCCGGTGACCCTGATCGCGCAGCTCAAAAACGGCCAGGAGGTGCGCGGCGAGAGCCACCTGGCCGGCGCAGGCGGCGTGGGCGCGGGGGTCATCGGCATTCAGGAGGTGCGGCTCGACCCGCCGCAGCCGCCAACCCTTCCAGCGGTGATTGCGGCCATCGCCGCCGCCGAGCTGATCGTGCTGGGACCGGGCAGCTTGTTCACGTCGATCATTCCGGCGCTGCTGGTGCCTGACATTCAGGCGGCCATCCGGGCGTCCGGTGCGCCGCTGGTGTACGTGGCCAGCATCATGACTGAACCTGGCGAGACCGACGATCTGACCCTGGACGACCACGTGCGGATGATCGACCGTCACCTGGGACGGGTGCCGGACGTGGTGCTGGTCAACGACGCAGCAGTGCCCAGCGCCGTGCAGGAGCGCTACCGCGCCGCCGGGGCCAGCCTGATCGCGCCGCACAGCTTCGATGCTGCCCTCAAGCTCAGGCTGCGCCACACGCCGATGCTGATCGGCGAGCAGGCCCACCACGACCCGCACCTGCTCGCCAGCGCCCTGACTGGCCTGCTAAGTGGCGGACGCGGTCACGCCCGGCCCCGGCACACCCAGACCAGCTCGCCACAACGACCCTAAACCAGACGGGGGTTCGGGCAGAGAGCCGCGCCAGCTTCCAGCACACCCAAGCCACCGACAAATGCTCTAACGTGAGGCCATGACCTCCTCGCCAACCCAGGACGCCGAATTTACCCGCAAGGTGGCACTGGGCATTCTCAGCACCTTGCAGCACAAGGGCCTGATCGGCTCTGCCGAGGTGGACGCCATTTTGCGCGCCGCCATGCCCAAGCCGCCCGGCCCGCTGGCCGTCACGCCCGCCTCGCCGCCGCCCAAGTCCGATACCAGCCGGGTACGCCGCGAAGCCCTGCCGCCGCCGGTCTTCGATATCGAGCTGTGAACTGAGAGCGCCCTCCTGGGTCAGTCCGAGTCGCCAGTCAGGGCACTCAGCAACCGCAGCGCTTCGGTGAGGCGGTGGGCCTGCACACGGGCCGCCAGACGGGCCTGCTCGGCGTCGAAAGCGTGGCGCGATAAGGTCAGGGCGTCGGCCCCCGAGCGGCGCAGTTGCTCCTCACCCAGCTTGGCGTCGCGGTAACGCTGGGCCATCTGCTGAAAGGCGGTCTGGTGGACGCGGGCAGCTCCCAGGGTATGTTCCATCTGGGCGGCGGCCTCGCCCTCGGCCTGAACCAGTGCGGCGCGGGCACCCTGGACCCTGGGATCGCTGGCGTCGCCTGCCTGCCATTCGGCGTAATTGAGCTGGTGGCGGGCGCGCAGCACGTTGGGGTGCATCGGCACCGCCAGCGCGAAGCGTGAAGCTTCCAGACTGACGATAGAACTCTGCGGATCGTCCTCGGCCACCGTCTCATCGACCAGGGGCGAGAAAGCGTCCAGAAAGGCGGCGGTCTGCGAGAGCATCAGCTTGTTGTGGGCGAGGCGCGGCCCCACCTTGTGCCCGGCCCGCGCCTCGCTGCCGACCTCCTCGACAGTGAGGCGCAGCACCTCGCCCTGGGCACGGGCGCTGCGGACCTGATCGGCCACCTCGATGCGGGCGTGCTCGGCGCGCAGGTTGCTGAGCAGTTCCTCGGTTTCCCAGCGCCGCACCTCGGCCTGGGTGGCCTGCACGTCCCACTCGGCGGCGCGCTCCAGATTTTTGAGGTCCGGATTGGCCCGGATGCCCTCCAGACTGCGGGCGGCGATCTCGGCGTGGGCACGGGCCAGCAGCAGCGGCAGATCGTGGGCACGCCGACCCCAGCGCACTGGCCCCGGCGCAGGCGCGATGGTGCCGGTGCTGGGCAGCGCGGGGCTGGGGGTCGATTCGGCAAAAGAGGCCAGCGCAGTGGTCGCGCCTTCCAGCCAGCGGTCTGCGCGGGCGTCGCCCATGTTGTTGCGGAAGATGGTGTACACATCTTGCAAGACGGCCACCACGTCGCGTGACCCCAGCGGGCGAATGGCTGGCCAGCCCCGGCGGACCACCGCGCTCTCGATGATCTGCTCGGCTTCACGCACGCCCATCTCGACGGCCAATAGGCTTCTCAGCCATTCACGGTAGGAATCGTTCATTTAGAGGTCCTTCTGGAATGCAGCGGGCACAGCGGGCATTGACTCGGCGGGAGCGGGGCAAACAGCGCAGGACAGACGGTAAGGGTTCAGCTCAGAGAGCAGTGCAGCGTTCACGCCGGACGGCATTCTACGGACTACTGCTGACTGGCGCGCTGGCGCAGCGCCTCATAAAGCACCAGCGCGCCCGCCGTCGCCACGTTGAGGCTGTCGGCCCGGCCCAGCATGGGAATGGTCAGGTGAATATCGGCGGCAGCCTGCCAGAACGCGCTCAGGCCCGCGTGTTCGGTGCCCAATAGCAGCGCGGCGCGGCCTGAAAGCGGCGCGTCCCAGTAGGTCTGGGTCGCCTGCGGTGTGCAGGCCAGCAGGGTAAAGCCCCTCGCGCGCAGCCAGGTGAGCGCCGCCTGCGGTTCCAGCACAACCACCGGTTGGGTAAACACACTGCCCTGCGAGGCGCGGATCAGGTTGGGGTTGCCCAGGTCGAGGCCGTCGCCGACCAACAGGGTGGCGTGCGCTCCCGCCCCGTCGGCACTCCGCAGCAGCGCGCCCACATTGCCAGGCTTTTCCAGACCGTCGAGGACCAGCACGCTGGCCTGTTCGGGCGGTTCGGGCAGCGGGCGGGCTTCCGAGCGGGCCAACGCCAGCACCCCGTCGGGGCCTTCGCGGAGGCTGATTTTCTCGAAGGCGGCGCGGCCCAGTTCGGTGATCGGCAGGCCAGTCTCAAGCAGCCCGGCCCAGGGCAGGGCGCGGGCGTCTTCGCTGTGGAGGTCGGGGCAGGTGTAGACCGCCTCGATCGGCACGCCCGCCGACAGGGCGCGGGAGAGTTCACGCGCGCCCTCAATCAGAAAAACACCTTCCCGCAGCCGCTCCCGGCGCTCGCGCAGCCGGATCAGGCGCTTGAGCTGGGCATTGTGTAGAGAATGAATGGGAACGGTCACCGGGGCATTATGCCGCGTCGGGGGAAAATTGGTCTCTCCACCGGGGGCTTGGAGCGCTCAGGCAGGCCCGCTGAGTTCACGCACGAACTCGCGGGGCTGGTCCACGATGCAGCTTAAACTCCGGCCCGGCCAACTCTATTCCCTCGCACCCGCTTTCCGCCGCAGCGCTGCGTCTCCACCATCTGCCCACCTGCTTGCCTTACGCTGAAGACCAACCCCAAACTGCCCCTCTGGAGAATGTCATGACGATCAAAACCCTGCCCGTCGCTCCTGGTCTTCCCCTTCTCGGCAGCCTCATCCCGATGGTGCGCGACACCGAAACCTTTCTGGCCCACCAGTACCGCCGTCTGGGACCGTGTTACCGGGTCAGGATTCTGGGTCAGTCGCTGGTCGTCGTGGGCGGCCCCACCGCCGCCGAGACGATGGCCAACAACGCGGGCGAGATTGACGCCTGGGACACCTGGGAAGGCATGATCCGCGAGTTTGGGGGCAGGCAGGTGCTGACCATGCTGGAGGGGGCCGACCACCTCAAGTACCGGGCGGCGGCAAGGAACGGCTTTGCCAAGAGCCGGGTGCTGGAGCAACTGCCGCTGATCATGAGCCTGACCCGTCAAGCCCTTGACCAGACCCACGTCAGCGGCCACCTCAAGGTCGTTGCGTTCGCGCAGCGGCTGGTGGCCGACTGCATCGGCACCCTGACACTGGGACGCCGCCCCGGCCTCCACCTGAGCGACTTCATCACCTACTGGCACACCCAGCTGGCCGTGCATCTCATCGGCTCGGCCCGGCCCTCGGCGCTGCGCCGCGCCGCTTACCTGAAGGCCCAGCACAGTGCCCGCGCCATCGCCCAGGATATTCTCGATCAGGCTGACACGCCGGAGGGCCTGCCTGCCCTATCGTCGACCTACGTCGCCGACCTGCGTGCCCTGATGAACGAGCGCCCCGATCTGCTCAACCGCGACGAGTTGCTGTTTATGATGCTCATCCCCTACATGGCCGGTCTGGATACGGTGGTCAGCGTTTTTTCGCTGTGCCTGTATGAGCTGTACCGCCGCCCCGAGATCTTGGCACGGGTACAGGCTGAGGCGCGTCCACTCGTTGAGGCTGGCCTCCCTGCCGCCCGACTGCGCGAACTGAAGGTGCTGCACGCGGTGGTGCTGGAAGTCATGCGGCTCTATCCCATCGCCAACAATCTGCCCCGCACCGCCAAACAGGATTTTGAGATTCAGGGCTTCCCCATCAAGAAAGGCGAGAAACTGCTGATGGCCCTGTTCGCCGCCCAGCGCAACCCAGAACTCTTTGCCGACCCAGACCGCTTCGACATCGACCGCTTTCTGGAACCGCGCCACGAGCACAAGCAGAAAGGAGCCTTCCAGCCTTACGGTGCCGGAGCGCACACCTGTCTGGGGGCGGGCATGGCCGAGGCGCTGCTGGCCACCATGCTGGCGACCACCGTCACGCATGGCCGCTTTGAGCTGTTTCCCAGAGACTTTAAAATGAAACCGTTTCACTCGGCCAACCTCTCGCCCGACGCCCGCCTGACCCTCAGACGGCTCCAGTAAATGGCGTGACCCACTGTTCCGGCTGAGCCTGCCAAACCAGGCGTCGCCGGTCAATCGACTTCTTCGTCGCCAGCGAAACCCAGCCTCGCATCCCCGCAGCGACGCTGCCGTCGTCTGTCATTTCACCCGTACACCCATCTCCCCTGACGGTGTAGAATACGATGTTTACCCAGAAGCGCTCCCTCTGCTTCTGCCCTCAACGTATCCACGGCGGCCCCAGACCCCATCCACCGCCAGCCCAAAAGGAAGGTTCCCGGTTTGCAAAACCTGATTGTGCGCGGTGCCAGAGAACACAACCTCAAGAACGTGACGGTGGAATTGCCCCGTGACAAGTTCATCGTCATCACCGGGGTGTCGGGCAGCGGCAAGAGCACGCTGGCCTTCGACACCATCTACGCTGAGGGCCAGCGAAGATATGTCGAGTCGCTCTCGGCCTACGCCCGGCAGTTTCTGGGCCTGATGGAAAAGCCCGATGTGGAGAGCATCGAGGGGCTGTCACCGGCCATCTCGATCGACCAGAAGACCACCTCGCACAACCCGCGCAGCACGGTGGGCACCGTCACCGAGATTCACGATTACCTGCGCCTGCTGTACGCCCGCACCGGCACGCCCTACTGCCCCGTCTGCGGGCGCAAGATCGAGCGCCAGAGCCCCACCGAGATCACCGACAAGTTGCTGGCGGGCTTCACCGATCAGCGGGCCATTCTGCTCGCGCCGCTGGTGCGTGGGCGCAAGGGCGAGTACCGCAAGCTGTTTGCCGACATCCGCCGCGAAGGGTATGCCCGTGTGCGGGTGGACGGCGTGCTGTACGAACTCGACGAGGCCGAGAAACTGAAGCTGGAGAAGTTCGAGAAGCATGATGTGGACGTGGTCATCGACCGCCTGACAGTGCGCGAGTCGGACCGCTCCCGCCTGGCCGAGAGCGTGGAACTGGGACTGCGGCGCGGTGAAGGCCTGCTGCGCGTCCTGTTTCCTGATTCCGGTGCCGAAGAACTCTACTCCGAGAAATTCGCCTGCCCCGAACACGGCAGCGTGCTGGAGGAACTGGAACCCAGGTCGTTCAGCTTCAATAACCCCTACGGCGCGTGCCCCGACTGTGCGGGCCTGGGCAGCAAGCGCGAGTTCTCGCCGGACCTGATTATCGACGACGCGCTGAGCATCGCTGAGGGCGCGATTTTGCCCTGGAGTAAGAAAGGTACTGGCGGCGGCGTCTACTACTGGGACAAGCTCAAGGCCCTGTCCGAGCACTTGAGTTTCGACCTCAAGACACCCTGGCGTGATTTGAGCAAGGCGGCGCAGAAGTCCATCCTGCAAGGCCCCGGCGAAGCCTTCGAGGTGGTCTACCGGCGCGGCGGCAAGGAAACCATGCGCTTCATGACCGAATTCGAGGGCGTGCTGGTCAACTTGGAGCGCCGCTACGCCGAGACCGAATCGGAATTTATGCGCGAGAAACTCGAAGAGATGATGGAGCTGCGGCCCTGCCCGACCTGCGGCGGCACCCGCTACAAGCCCGAGATTCTAGCAGTGCGGGTCGGCGGCCTCAACATCGCCCAGGCCAGCGGCATGAGCGTGCTCGACGCCGATCAGTTCTTCAGGGAACTCCAGGACGGCGAGGTCAACCATGAGGTCATCAAGTCCTACCTCGGCCAGCACGACGGCGGAGAAGCCAGAATCGCCCGGCCCCGGCACTACGAGTACGGCCTGAGCGAGTTCGGCGCGGCGGTGGCGGCCCCGATTCTGCGGGCCGTCCGCACCCGGCTGACCTTTCTGGTGGACGTGGGTCTCGATTACCTGAGCTTGGATAGAACCGCCAACACCTTATCGGGCGGCGAGGCGCAGCGCATCCGGCTGGCGACCCAGGTGGGTTCGGGCCTGACCGGCGTGCTGTACGTGCTCGACGAACCCAGCATCGGGCTGCACCCCAAGGACAACGGGCGGCTGATCGAAACCCTCAAGCGATTGCGCGACCTCGGCAATACCCTGCTGGTCGTCGAACACGACGAGGACACCATGATGTCTTCGGACTACGTGGTGGATATGGGGCCAGGCGCGGGCGTCCACGGCGGCGAGGTGGTGGCCGTCGGCACCCCCGCCGAGATCAAGGCCAACCCCGACAGCCTGACCGGCAAGTACCTGCGCGGCGAACTCAGGATCGAGGTGCCCACCAAGCGGCGGCGCGGCAACGGCAAGCGCCTCAAAGTCATTGGCGCGCGCGAGCACAACCTCCAGAACGTCACCCTGGAGGTGCCGCTCGGCACCATGACGGTGGTGACGGGGCCGAGCGGATCAGGCAAAAGCACCCTGATTCACGACATCCTGCATGCCACCCTGGCCCGCGACCTCAACGGAGCCAAGACCACACCCGGCAAGGCCGACGCCATCACCGGCATCGAATATCTGGACAAGGTCATCGAGATCGACCAGTCGCCGATTGGCCGCACGCCGCGCAGCAACCCGGCCACCTACACTGGCGTGTTTACCGAGGTGCGCGATCTGTTTACCCGCACCCCGGAAGCGCGGCGGCGCGGCTATCTGGCCGGACGCTTTTCCTTTAACGTCAAGGGCGGACGCTGCGAGCACTGCAAGGGCGACGGCGTGATGAAGATCGAGATGAACTTCCTGCCGGACATCTACGTGCCCTGCGAGGTCTGCAAAGGCGCGCGCTACAACCGCGAAACGCTGGAAGTCAAGTACAACGGCAAGACCATTGCGGACGTGCTGGACATGACGGTAGAGGACGCCCACGCCTTCTTTGAGCCGATTCCGACCATCGAGCGCAAGATGCAGCTGCTGTGCGACGTCGGACTGGGCTACATGAAGATCGGTCAGCCCTCCACCACCTTATCGGGCGGCGAGGCGCAGCGCATCAAGCTGGCGTCCGAACTCAGCAAGCGCGCCACCGGCAAGACCATCTACATTCTCGACGAGCCGACGACCGGCCTGCACTTCGAGGACGTCCGCAAGCTGATGGAAGTGCTGGAACGGCTGGTCGAGGGCGGCAACACCCTCATCATCATCGAGCATAATCTGGACGTGATGAAGTGCGCCGACTGGATCGTGGACCTCGGCCCGGAGGGCGGCGTGCGAGGCGGCACCATCGTCGCCACCGGCACGCCCGAGCAACTGGCCGCCCACCCGACGAGCTACACTGGCGAGTTCCTCAAACGGGTACCGGGCATCGTGCCGAGCAGCAAGCCGCTGGTCAGCGTCAAGCCTGACCCGCTGACCGAAGCCGAGCGCCCTGGGGTGGACCCAGACGGCCTGACCGACGCGGGCGAACTGGAGGCCACCGGAGCCGTGAAGAAAGCCAAACCCAAGGCCGCATCCAAGAAAGTACCGTCCAAACGCGGCAAGAAGCAGATCGAGGCGCTGGATGATCTCCTCGACGATGAGGACGCCGAGCTGATGGCCGTAGACGCGCCGCACAAGAAGACCGCGTGAGTGCAGCGCGCGGGATGAGTGGGCAGGCCAGGCACGCCACCTTCGTGGCGTCCATGTGGGTGCTGGGGCTGGCCTCGCTGGGCGTGCTGGCCTACGCCATGACCTTGCCACTCGACTGGCAGCAGAAGCTGGTCGTGTGGATCGTGCTGACCTTTATCGCCGACGAGGCAGGCAACTGGTTCGGCTACAGCGCCGTGCCGCTGGGCATCATTCCGCTGGGGGCACTGCCGTTTTTGCCCATTGCAACGGTGCCGGAGCAGTGGTGGGTGATCTTTCCACTGATCACCGGAGCGCTGCTGGCCGCCCTGGTCGTGAAGCACGCGGGCGGCCCATTGGTGCTGCCGTTCGCCGCCGCGCTATTTGCCCTGCCGATTCTGGCGGCGGCCCGGCTCGCGCCGCTGCTCGATCCCACCATCAAGTTTCCGGCCAATGCCCAGTTTCAGAAACTGGCTTTCATCGCGGCGGGTATCGGCTTACTACTGAGCCTGATCCGGCAGGTCGCAGCGGCGATGGTGCGGGCACGGATGGAGCGGCCAGCCCGTGTGCCGAGGCTGGAGCCGGTGGCGACCGCAGGAACCGTTTCACTGAACAAAAAAAACTGAAATTCAATGTCGAGGACGGCCCCACTTCTTTGAGGTTGGGGCCGTTCTCATAACAGCTCAGTGGTCTTGAGGTGACCAGAATGAAGCCGCTCAGCCCGTCTTGCACCGCCCGCCCGACATGCAGAGCACTTGAGCCTGAAGGCAATACCTCAGAGCGTCAACAAATCGTACCCCTTGTCAGTCACCACCAAGGTATGTTCGAACTGGGCGCTGGGCTGGCCGTCCGCCGTCACCACTGTCCAGCCATCGGCCAGCAATTTGGTTTCGGCACGGCCCAGGTTAATCATCGGCTCGATGGTGAAGACCATACCCGGCGAGAGCTTCATGCCGGTTCCGGCGCGGCCCACGTGCGAGACAGTGGGTTCCTCGTGAAGGCGGTAGCCGATGCCGTGGCCGGTGTACTCGCGCACCACCGAGAAGCCGCGTGGCTGGGCGGTGGCCTGAATTGCCGCGCCAATATCGCCCAGGTACGAGCCGGGCCGGACGGTTTCCAGCGCCGCGTCCAGGCTGGCGCGGGTGGCGTCCACCAGCTTCTGGACCGGCGGGGCCACCGCGCCCACCGTGTAGGTGTGACAGGCGTCGCCGTAGACCCCGCCGAGCTTGACGCCGATATCCACGCCGATGATGTCGCCCTCCCGCAGCTTGCGGGGAGTGGGAATGCCGTGACAGATGACCTCGTTGACCGAGGCACAGATGGTCGCCGGAAAGGGATTGTTGCGCGGGCCGTAGCCGACGTAGGCAGGCACCGCGCCGCACGAGCGGATGAAGTCCTCGGCAATCTTATCGAGTTCCTGAATGCTGGCACCCGGCACGACGTAAGGATCGAGCAGCCGGAAGGTCTCGGCCACCAGCGCCCCCGCACGGCGCATGAGTTCGATTTCGCGGGCGGTTTTCAGGGCTACTTTGCTCATCTCGGCGTCAGGCTAGCACGCGGCTGCGCGCGGGGCCGGAGCCGTTTCACCTTCCTGGCGGGCATCTGCCTTGTGCCAACCGTAAGACTCCGCGAAGTTCGCTGTCATGGCTGGAGCGTAAGCTGAAGATCTTGCCGCCCGCCGCAGACTTCTACCGACAGCTTTAAATCCATCTGGCCCCGGCCCGCGTATATCTAATCAGAAGCACGCACTCGCCCTCACCCCCCACGCACTGCCACCAAGGAGACCCCATGACCAAGTTGCCCCCTGAGCCGGACCAGAACGCCGCCAAGCCCGAACCGTCCAGGATCGTCAATCCCCGCCGCGAATTTCTGCGGAGTGCGGGCCTGTTTACCGGCACGGTGGCAGCCCTCGGCGGCGGCCTGGAACTGCTCAGCCGCAGGCCCGGCGCGGTGGCCGAGAGCGTCGTGCCCGGTCTGGTGGGTCAGGCCAAGCGCCCACTGGGGCCGTACGACGTGTCCGATCCGGTGACGCCCTACCAGCAGGCCACCACCTACAACAACTTCTATGAGTTCGGCACCGACAAGGCCGACCCGGCCCGGCTGGCCGCCACCCTCAAGCCTCGCCCCTGGACCGTCAAGATCGACGGCGAGGTCAAGAAGCCGATGACGGTGGACATCGACACCCTGCAATCCTGGTTCCCCCTAGAAGACCGCATCTACCGAATGCGCTGCGTGGAGGGCTGGTCAATGGTGATGCCCTGGCTGGGCTTTCCGCTGGCGGGCCTGATTCGCCGCCTCAACCCCACCAGCAAGGCCAAGTACGTGCAGTTCACAACGCTGCTCGACCCCAAGCAGTTTCCTGGCCAGCGCTCCGACGTGCTGACCTGGCCCTATGTGGAGGGACTGCGACTCGATGAAGCGCTCAATCCGCTGGCCTTCATGGCGGTGGGGCTGGCGGGCCGGGTCCTGCCGGGGCAGAACGGCGCGCCGCTGCGGCTGGTGGTGCCCTGGAAGTACGGTTTCAAGAACATCAAGTCCATCGTGCGGATCACCTTCACCGAGAAGCAGCCCAAGACCACCTGGAGCATCGCCGCGCCCGATGAGTACGGCTTTTACGCCAATGTAAACCCCAAGGTCGATCACCCGCGCTGGAGTCAGGCCACCGAGCGGCGCATCGGCGATCTGGGACGGCGACCCACGCTGATGTTCAACGGCTACGCCGATCAGGTCGCCTCGCTGTATTCGGGCATGGACCTGAAGAAGAACTTTTAAACGCCATGTCCAAAGCCTCCCCTTCCCCGGCAGCCAGCCTCACCAAGAGTAAGCCGCGCCGCAAAACCAGCAAATTCGGTGGCCTCGGCCCAGGCATCGTGGTGGGCGGTCTGGTGCCGATGGCCGTGATGCTCTGGGACGCCCAGACCGGTGCGCTGGGCGCGAACCCGGTGCAGCGCCTGCAACTCCAGACCGGCATTCTGGCACTGGCCCTGCTGATCATCTCGCTGGCTGCCACGCCGCTAAGGCTCGTCACCGGCTGGACCTGGCCCGCCCGCGTCCGCAAGGCGCTGGGGCTATTGGGCTTTCTGTACGCCACCCTGCACGTGCTGGTGTATCTGGTCGACAAGGGTATTCTCAACGGCGACTTTGGTCTGTCTACTGTGCTGGACGACATCGTGAAGCGGCCCTTCATCACAGTGGGCTTCGTGTGCTGGCTGCTGCTCATCCCCCTGACCCTGACCAGTTTCAAAAATTCGGTCAAGAAACTCGGCTTCGAACGCTGGACGCTGCTGCACCGCCTGGTGTATTTCATCGTGGCGCTGGGCGTGGTGCATTACTGGTGGGGCGTCAAAAAAGACCATACCGAGCCGCTGATCTACGGCCTGGTCGCGGCCATGCTGCTGGCGCTCCGGGTGATTTTCAAGGATTACCGAAGCAAGAAGAAAGTGAGTGGGACAGGAAAAATAGTGGCACCCTGAATTTTCAAGTCACTTGCGGCGGCGTGGGCGGGGGCCTGTGCCGCTTTCTCGTTTTTCGGTGTTTTCCCAAGCTGCACAACACAGGCCGCCCTACTCCAGCACTTCCCGCAGCCGCGCCATGTTCCCCGTCCACACTTCGCCGTCCTCAGTCTCGGCCCAGAACTCTGGCAAATCCGAGTTTGGACCCGCCACGCGCTCCAGCGCCTCACTCGCCAGCTCACGCATCGGCTCCAGCTCACCCGCTTCCAGTTGGCCGAGCCAGTCGCGCAGGGCAGCATCGAAAATGGTCCCAGTGTCACCTGAAAGATGCGCAGCCAGAACCTCAGCGGCGGCGACAGCCCGCGCACCTTCCTCCTGGGCCACGAAATCGGTGTCAGGATCGAGAACGACCTCGAAGGCTTCTTGCAGGGCGAACGCGCCGTCTTCTAGCACTTCCTGAAGAAACATCTTGGCGGCGTCGTTGTCGAAGGCGGCAGTGCCCCAGGTGTTCATGCGTTTATGGTACTCGGCGGCTGGGCAGCAACTTGCACGGCACCCAAGACAACACCCCGCTGAGCCAGGGCCGTCTTAAGTCGAGTGGCCAGGACCAGATCAGTTGTCTGCAAGTGCAAGTCATTATTCATGGCAGCACAGCAACTTGAGGAGCACGTCGGTCTGCCCCTCCAACACCCAGTCGTCTTTGCCCAACGTCCCAACGTGAAGCCTAATTTTTGCCGCTGCTCCAGCAAAACGGGCAAGTGAGCTGGAATCACCAGGATGTCTACCCACTGCAAAGCCTCGAACTCTGGGTGATCCTCAAATGCCGATTCTGTCCAGCCGTGCATGCTGGTCAGCATCGTTACATCCCCGTTTGCCAAAACCTTCGAGCAAACACCGATGACTTCGGGCCATAGCAACGGGGAGAGTTGAGGGGTGACCCAGGTCGGGGCATCGTTCACACCTCTACTCCAGCTCCGTAGCGCCGCTCCACGTACCTCTCCATCAGCTCCTGAAACTCCTCGGCGATGCGGGGGCCACGCAGGGTGGTGAGCAATTTGCCGTCTTGGTACACCGGGGCGCGGGGGTCCTCACCCGTGCCGGGCAGTGAGATGCCGATGTTGGCGTGCTTGCTCTCACCTGGGCCGTTGACGACGCAGCCCATGACGGCCACCTGCATCTCCTCCACACCGGGATACTTGGCCTTCCAATCGGGCATGGTGTCGCGGATGTAGTCCTGAATCTTCTGGGCGAGTTCCTGAAAGAAAATAGAGGTGGTGCGCCCGCAGCCGGGGCAGCTCGTCACCTGCGGCAAAAATTGCCGGATACCCAGGCTCTGCAAGATCTGCTGGGCAACTTCCACTTCCAGCTTGCGCGAGGCTCCGGGTTCGGGAGTGAGGCTCACACGGATGGTGTCACCGATGCCCTCCAGCAGCAGCGGCGCGAGGGCCACGCTGGACGCCACCATACCTTTCATGCCCATGCCCGCCTCGGTCAGCCCCAGGTGCAGCGGATAATCGCACTCGGCGGCCAGTTGGCGGTAGACCTGCCAGAGTTCTGGGGCGCTCGATACCTTCACCGAGATCAGGATCTTGTCGTGGGCCAGGCCCAGCTCCTCAGCGTAGCGTGCACTCTCCAGGGCCGATACCACCATCGCGTCGATCATCACGTCGGTGCCGGACTTGGGGCTGCCCTTGCTGGCATTGGCGTCCATCAGCCGGGCCAGCACCTGCTGATCGAGGCTGCCCCAGTTGACCCCAATACGCACCGGCTTGCCGAACTCCCTGGCGACCTCAATCATGGTGGCGAAGTTGGCGTCGTGGTGCTGGCCCGCGCCCACATTGCCGGGGTTGATGCGGTACTTGGCGAGCAGCCGGGCCGCTTCGGGAAACTCACGCAGCAGAATGTGGCCGTTGTAGTGAAAGTCGCCCACGATGGGCACGCTCAGGCCGACTTCCTCCAGGCGGGCGACGATCTCCGGCAGGGCGGCCGCAGCCTCGCGGGTGTTGACCGTCACACGCACCAGTTCCGACCCGGCACGGGCGAGCTGGGCCACCTGAATGGCCGTCGCCTCGGCGTTAGCAGTGTCGGTGTTGGTCATGCTCTGCACCACCACCGGGTGCTGGGAGCCGATCAGAACGCCGCCCACGTTGGCAGTCACGGTGCGGCGGCGGGCGGGCGAGGAAAGCGTCATGGCCCCAGTTTACGGCGGCGGACTCGGGGCAAATGGCAGGCGAACTTACCTGAGGTGCTGGCCTGTCATCTCATACGGCGGGCTGCTGAAGGTGACGCCGCCCCGTGCCCCGCCTCACTCGGTGGGCTATACTGCTGTTTGTAAAGTCCTCGTCGGCGGGGGTGGGTGAGGTGACCCACCCCTTGCCCATGAGAGAGGTGGTGAATCGCCCGCCGCGTGAGGTGGGAACAACTTATGACAACCAAAACCGACAACCTGACAACCATCGCAAGCCGCGTGCTGACCCCCCTCGGACTCGAAGTGCTGGACGTTCAGCTTCAGAATCCGGGCCGCCATCCCACCCTGTTGGTGCGCATCGACCGGCTGGACGAACAGCCCGTCGCAGTCGAAGACCTGGAAGCCGCCAGCCGCGCATTCGGTGCAGAACTCGACACGCTCGACCCGATCAAGGAAGAGTACCGCCTGGAACTGGAATCGCCCGGCAGCAAACGCCCGCTGATTCGCAGCCGCCACTACGAGCGGATGCTGGGCCTGCTGACCCGCGTGCGCGGCGAGGGCCACGCCTTTACCGCGCCCATCAAGGCGGTCGACGGTGAGCAGGTGACCTTCGACGTGCTGGGCGAGGACGTGACGCTGACCGTTGGGCAGTTCCAGGGCAACCTGGCCGAGTTTCCGCCGGAACACCGGTAGTTTTCCCGCAGCCAGGAGAATGAACCGGGTGGATTCAGCCCAGCCCTCATCACTCAAGAAAAGGAAGTGAGATGACCCAACCAGAAGTCAATTTTGCCGAGGCGCTGCGCGACGTGGCGGCGGCGCGCAACATCAACGAGCTGCAACTGATCGAAGCCTTCGAGCAGTCACTCGCCCAGGCCTACACCCGCAACGTCGAACCCGACAAGCGCATTGAAGTTCACCTTGACCCAGATTCGGGCGACCTTGAAGTGCTGATCGTGCGTGAGGTCGTCGAGAAGGTCGAGGACGAGAATCTTCAGATCTCGCTGGCCGACGCCCTGGAACTCGATCCCGAAGTGGAACTCGGCATGGAGATGGAATTCCCGGTGGACCGTGAGCAGTTCTCGCGCATCGCCCTGCAAGCCGCCAAGCAGACCCTGACCCAGAAGATGCGCGAAACCGAGCGCAACGTCGTATACAACGAGTACAAGGACAAGGAAGGCCAGGTCATCAACGCCACGGTGGTGAGGATGGACAACAAGCAGAACTACTTTGTCGAGCTCGGCTCGGGCGAGGCGATCATGCCGCCGCGCGAGCAGATTCCCGGCGAGCGGCTGCTCAACGGCAACCGCGTCAAGGTCTACCTCAAGGAAGTCCGCAAGACGCCCAAGGGACCGACCATCCTGGCCAGCCGCGCTGACGAGCGCCTGCTCGATTACCTGCTCAGGCAGGAAATTCCCGAGGTCGCCAACGGCATCGTGGAAGTCAAGGCGATTGCCCGCGAGGCCGGACAGCGCAGCAAGGTGGCCGTCTACAGCACCAACTCCAACGTCGACCCCATCGGCGCGTGCATCGGGCACCGTGGCAACCGCATCCAGGCCGTGACCGGCGAGCTCGGGCGCGAGCGGGTGGACGTGATCTTGTGGGACGCGACCCCGCGCGAATTTATCCGCAACGCCCTGTCGCCCGCCAAGGTGGGTCTGATCGAGATCAGCAGTGACCGGGGAGAAGCCACCGTGACGGTGACGCCCGATCAGCTCTCGCTGGCCATCGGCAAGGGCGGGCAGAACGTGCGGCTGGCCGCCAAGCTCACCGGCTTCAAGATCGATCTGCGCGAAACCCAGGCCATCAGCGACCTCGACGCCGCCATGCAGCAGGCCATGCAGGAAGGCGAAGCAGGGCGCGACGTGTCGAGCAGCCAGCAGGCCGCCTTCGACGCGCTGTTTCGTGACAGCAAATCGGTGGCCACCGCCTCGCCCGACGACGCCAACCTGGGAGAGTAAGCCGTGCCTATGCCCGACCTGACCCCTCTTCCCCCACTGACCCGGCATGTGCCGGAGCGCAGTTGCGTGGCCTGCCGCAAGAAGCGCCCCCAGGCGCAGTTCGTGCGGCTCGTCCGCACAGCGTCGGGCTGGAGGGTGGTGGGCCAGGCCATCAAAGCTGGCCGGGGCGCTTATGTCTGCGCCGATACACCGGGCTGCTGGGCCGAGAAGAAACTCAGGCGGGCCTTCGGCCTGCAGGCCACCTCACTCTGTTCAGAACTCCAAGAGCGCTATGAATTAACCCCTTCCTTTTCTATATCCGCTGCCCCGTCATGAGCTGCTTTGATCGCTCACGGCAGAGGCCGCCGACTCACCCGGAGGTGAGGACATGTCAAAAGTCAGAATTTATACCCTTGCCAAAGATCTGAACGTGGACAACCATAGAATGCTGGCCATGCTCGACGATCTGGGCGTGCAGTACAAGAGTATCAGCAGCACCCTCGAAGAAGACATCGTGGAGACCATCAAGGGCCTGGTGGCCGAGGAGCAGGGCCAGGCCGCAGCGGGCGGCACTGAGAGTGGAGCGGAGGGCACAGCCCAGTCTCAGATGCAGAACGCCGCGCCCTCCGCCCCTGTCGCGGTGGCCGAGCGTCCCGCAGCAGGCGAAGAGACTGCCGCCGCGCCCGACGCAGGCTTGCCTCACCGCGCACCTGTGGTGACCATCATGGGACACGTCGATCACGGCAAGACTTCTTTGCTCGACTACATCCGCAAGACCAAGGTGGCGGCCAAGGAAGCGGGCGGCATCACCCAGCACGTCGGTGCCTTCGAGGCCCAGACCAGCAAGGGCAAGATCGTCTTCATCGACACGCCGGGTCACGAGGCCTTCACCACCATCCGGGCGCGTGGAGCCAACGTCGCCGACATCGCCATCATCGTGGTGGCCGCCGACGACTCGATCATGCCGCAGACCCGCGAGGCGGTGGCGCACGCCCAGGCCGCCAAGATTCCTTTGATCGTCGCCATCAACAAAATAGACTTGCCGCAGGCCGACGTGGAACGGGTCAAGACCGATCT
Organism: Deinococcus rubellus; assembly: GCF_025244745.1. NCBI lineage: Bacteria > Thermotogati > Deinococcota > Deinococci > Deinococcales > Deinococcaceae > Deinococcus > Deinococcus rubellus. The sequence continues at coordinate 1,432,049 of NZ_CP104213.1, read as the reverse complement.
GACCCAGCTCAACCTCGTGCCGGAAGAGTACGGCGGCGACACGGTGGTCGTGCCGGTGAGCGCCAAGACCGGCGAGGGCGTCGAGGACCTGCTGGAATACATCAGCCTCACCGCCGAACTCGAAGACCTGCGGGCCGATCCCAAAGGCGAGTTCGCGGGCGTGATCATCGAGAGCAAGGTCGACAAGCAGGCCGGAGTGCTGGCCACCGTGATGGTTCAGGAAGGCACGCTGCACGTCAGCGACTTTCTGGTGGTGGGCGAGAACTACGGCAAGATCAAGGCCATGACCGATACGCTCGGCGAGCGCATCAAGGAAGCCGGGCCTTCAACGCCGGTGCAGGTGCTGGGCTTTTCCGACAACCCCAGCAGCGGCGACAAGGTGCAGAGCGCCAAAAACGAGCACCAGGCCCGCGAGATCATCGCCGTGCGCGTGCAAAAGCGCCGCGACGACGAGGAGCAGGGCAAGCGCCGCAAGATGACCCTCGAAGAGATGATGGGGCCGCTCAGCGAGATTCGCACTGTCAATCTGATTTTGCGCGCCGATACCCAGGGCAGCCTGGAAGCCCTCCAGGGCATTCTGGCCCGCAAGGAAAGCGACGACGTCAAGCTCAACGTGATGCTCTCGGGCATCGGCGCGCCCACCGAGGGCGACGTGCTGCTGGCCTCCACCGCCGAGGCGACCATTTTGTGCTTCAGCGTGGTGCCGTCGGGCAGCGTCAAGAAAGCCGCCGATCAGAAAAGCGTCGATCTCAAGAGCTTCCGGATCATCTACGAGTTGATCGACGAGGTCGACCGTCTGATCAAGGGCAACGTCGAACCCGTCTTCGAGGAGAAGTACCTGGGCCGCGCCGAGGTGCGGATGGTCATCAGCCACCCCAGGAGCGGCAACATCGCCGGGTCGTACATCACCGACGGCTCGTTCAAACGCAACGCCAAGGCCAAGGTCACGCGCGGCAAGCAGGTCGTGTTCGAGGGCACCGTGGTGGGCCTCAAGCGCTTCAAGGACGATGTGCGCGAGGTGCAGACTGGCTACGAGTGCGGAATCAACCTCGACTGGGACGAGGTGGCCGTGGGCGACATCATCGAGGCCAGCGAGATGGTGGAAGTCGAGCAGTAAGCTTCAGCGAACGACTGAGCGGGCCGCTTCCATCTCCGGAAGCGGCCCGCTTTGCTGTCGTGCCTCCGGGCAGGTCAGGCTGGGCAAGGCCACGAACGAAGATTGGGGTTGCCGGACTTCAGCGGCACGAAGATTTTCGTCCAGGACGTCTGGGCAGCGTCAGCGTCAATACCGATCAGCACCAGAATTGACGCTGCCCTCAAAGGGAATTTTTTCGTACCCGGCAGTCCAACAAAAAACGCTCAGCGGAAAAGACGTTAGGACGACCCAGACGTTCGGCCCCGGTTCACGTTGTTCGCTCAGGCGACGGGGCGTTTTCAGTATCTGGGCCTACCGTTCGGGGCGAATCTAAACCTGTATTTATGCCACTGTGCACGCTCGCGGCGGCCCGCCTTGCAGACTGCGTTGGTCGGCCTGGTCCGAGCGTTTACAGCCAATAGTCAGCACCATCCAATTCAAGCGGAGGAATTGCCCATGCCCACCAAGACCTTGTCGGAACTGTCCAAGTCCATGCAAAAGATTGACATCGCGATGCTCTCGACCTACAGCGGGGGCGGCGAGATCGCCGGGCGGCCCATGAGCAACAACGGCGAGGTGGAGTACGACGGCACCTCGTATTACTTTACCTACGACCAATCGCGCACCGTCTCAGATATTCAGGGCCATTCCAAAGTCGCCCTCGCCTTTCAGGGCGAGAAGTCGTTTCAGGTCGCGGTGGAAGGCGAAGCTTCGCTCATCCGCGACACGGCGGCGATGAAAGACCACTGGACGCCCGATCTGGACCGCTGGTTCAAGGACGGCCTCGACACCGAGGGCTTGGTGATGATTCAGGTCGATGCCACCCGCATTCACTACTGGGACGGTGAGGACAACGGCGAGGTGAAACGCTGAGCAAGTGAAGATCTGGGCAGGTAACGCGGGAAACGACAGGTCTTCACCCGGTCTTCCTTTTGCCCGCGTCAAAGCGCTCTATGCTGCCCGGTAATGACCGCGTCTAACGCCCTGCTCGAAACCGTCAAAGCCGCCTACGCCCGCTACGAGCAGGAGGCCGGAGAGTTTCTGCACGAGTACACGGCGGCAGGAAACCAGGTCTACTGCGGGGCCGGGTGCTTCGGCTGCTGCAACATGCCGATTCGCCTCTCGCTGGCCGAGGCCGCGCTGGTTGCCAGCGTGCTGACGCCGGAGGAGGCACGCAAGGTGGAGAGGCACGCCCGCAAGGTGCTACACAACGCCCGAACCGCCCCGGACGAGGACGAGTACGTGCGCCGCCACCGCCTCAAGGTGGGGTACTGCCCCCTGCTCGGCGCAGACGGGGCCTGCACCCGCTACGAGGTCCGCCCCACCCGCTGCCGCGACACCTTCAGCGCCATGAGCGCGGTGTACTGCCAGGAAGGCACCTGGGAAGGGATGACCAAGCCTGAGCGCCGCGAGTATCAGCGTGAGGTGCGCCGCACCCCCGGCACCGACGGCGAGACGCACTTCATCGCCCCGCTGGAAGCGCTCAGCGAGCCGGTCTGGGAACGGTGCAGCCGCGCCATGCGCCGGGAGTGGAACCTGGAAGCCTGGGGCGACTTCTGGGTGCTGACGACCCTGGCGGCGCGTCCGGCCTTCATGGCAGCCATTGCGCGGGGCGACAAGGGCGCGGCCCTGAGGGAAGCGCGGCAGGCCGGACTGGAACACCCCGAATTGATTGAGTTCGCCTAGAGCGAGGCCATCGGCGGCAAAATCTTGAGGCCCGGCTGCTCAGCTTCCAGCTTGTGCCCCGCCTCGAACAGTGCGGCAGGCACCACCACGCCTGCTGGACGCTCGCCTTTGAGATGTGTGGCGAGCACCTCACCTTGCTGGCTGACCACGAATCTTGGTGCGAAATCGTCCATCCAGGCGGCCTCAATGCCCTCAGCCCGCAGCCTGTCCCAGACCTGACGATGCGGCGGGGCAAGTTGATCGGTCCAGCTCCGGTTGAGTTCGTCGGCAGTCATGGCCCCACGCTAAGCCCGGCTGCCCCGGTGCTGCAAGTCCGCAAGACTTAACGCTCGGGCAGACCCGATGCTAGAAGCTGTCTCCCCCACCGACCCGCACGGCCTGGTAGTAAGCGTAAGCAGCAGCGTAGCACGGCGGCTCCTTGTACCAGGGCTTGGCATTGCAGATGGTTTTCATGTTGGTGTAAAACGCCTCGTCAGTGGTTTTGCGGTTGGCGTCGGTGCGCTGATAGACCTTGAGATTGCGGTAGCCGAAATCGTGAACGTTGCAGGCTGGCCGGAAATCTCCGGTGTAGCCCAGTCCCAATCCGGTCGGGGCGGAGCAACCGTCACGGCTCCAGTCCAGGCCCGGATACACGGCGTTGACGCTGCCCTGGTTGGCATACTGACGGTCGTAGTTGGGCACATTACCCCAGCCCACCGACTTGATGTAGCTCAGGCGGTCCGAAGACAGGTCAAGTCCGGTCAGGGCGGGCACGGCGGGCAAACTGAGCTGGCGCGGCACCTCGTTGTACGCCTCACGCAGCGCTTCCAGCAGGCCCGGATCGTCGCCGTAGCGCTGCAAGATGGCCTGGCTCTGCGGGTCTTGCAACTCGGGGCGTTCAGCATAGCCAGAGAACGAGGCGGCATGCGGCTTGGGCTGTTGGCTGCACGCGGCGAGCAGCAGGCTGACGGCGAGAACGGCAACGTACTTTTGCATGGGGCACTCCCAGCGCCGCGCCAGACCGTTCCAGGACTCAACGCAGCAACTTCAGTTGGTTTGGCCTTACTCTAAGACTTATCTCATCTGCTTGTCCAGCCGCCGCCAATCCACCCCCAGTGACCAGGAAAAAACCGCCCAGCGCAAACTGGGCAGCCCTCTCTTCCAGATCAATGCCTCAGCGCTTGCTGGCCTCGATCAATGCGGGCACGATCTCGTTCACGTCGCCCACAATGCCGTAGTCGGCCACCTTGAAGATCGGCGCTTCGGCGTCCTTGTTGATCGCCACGATGTACTTGCTCTTGCCCATGCCCGACAGGTGCTGCACCGCGCCCGAGACGCCCAGCGCGATGTAGGCTCCCGGCTGCACGGTCTTGCCGGTCTGGCCCACCTGCTCAGCGTAGGGCCGCCAGCCTGCGTCCACAACGGCCCGCGTCGCGCCCACGCCCGCACCGAGGTTGTCGGCCAGCGGCTCCACGTACTTGCTGAAATTCTCAGCGTTGCCCACCCCACGCCCGCCGGTCACGATGATGTCGGCCTCGGCCAGCGCCACGCGGCTCGACTTCTCCACGTTTCTGCCGGTCACGGTCACTCGGCTTGTCGGCAATTCCAGATCCACGTCGTACTGCTCGCCCGGCTGGGCAGCAGGCGCGGCAGCGGCGAACAAGCCGGGCTTGGCACTCACCACGATGACGGGCCCCCCGGCCTCCACCGTCTCGGTGACGCGGGCCAGGTAGGTGTAGCGCTGCGCCTTGAGACCTGTGCCGCTACCGCTGAGCGAGATTACGTCTTCCAGATACGGTGCGTCGAGCTTGACGGCCACGCGCGGGGCGTACTCGCGCCCGGAGCGGCTGCCACCAATGATGACGGTGTGGGCTTCGCCCTCCTGGGCGATCTGGGCAGCAGCGGCAGCCCACGTTTCAGCGTTGTACTGCGCCAGGCTGGCACTGTCGGCCACCAGCACCTGATCGGCGAAGGCGGCGGCCTCAGTCGCCACGCCCGCCACATTCTGACCCAGCACCAGGATGGTCACCGGGCCTTCCCTGCCTGTCTCCCGCGCCGCCGTGACCATTTCCAAGGTGGACTTGGCGAGTTTGCCGTCCAAATATTCCGCAACGATCAGAATCATTTGATCACCTTCGCTTCGTTTCTGAGCAGGTCGAGCAGTTGCGCTGCCGCCGCCTGCGGGTCTTTGCCGTCGATGATCTTATTCAGGCGGGCGCGGGTCTGGATTTCCGCGCCGACGAATTTGACTTTGGGCTGCGCGCTGTAACTCGCCAGATCGTCCTTGCGCAGCTCTTTTTTCTTGGCCTTCATGATGTTGGGCAGGGTCGGGTAACGCGGCTCGTTGAGGCCCTGCTGGGTGGTCACGACGGCAGGCAGGGTCGCCTCGAAGCTCTCGTTGCCCTCGTCCACATCGTGGCGGCCCGTGAGCTTGTCGCCTTCCAGCTTGAGTTCGTTGGTCCAGGTCAGTTGGGGCCAGCCCAATCGCTCGGCGGTGGCGGCTCCCAGCGCCTGCGAATCCCAGTCGGCTTCCTGTCCGCCCACCAGAATCAGCTCGGCGTTCTCGGCCTGGGCGAGCTGGGCCACCACCTTGCTCAGCGACACGGCGTCGAGACGCTCGTCGGTTTCCACGTGCACGGCGCGGTCTGCGCCCATCGCCAGCGCCGTTCTGAGGGCGTCCTCGTTGCGCTTGGGGCCAACCGCCAGCGCGATAATCTCGTCCACGCCCGCGCCGCTCTCGCGCAGCCGCAAGGCTTCCTCCACGCCGTACTCGTCCATGCCGTCCATGACGACGGTGGTGCCGTCCAGGTCTACGGCGTTGCCGCTCAACCGCACGCGGGCCTCGGCGTCCGGCACCTGCCGGATTAAGGTCAGAATCTTCATGTTGCCTCCTTGTCGCTCTCTACCTGCTCGCTGTCTACCCGCTTATTCTCGCAAATTGCACTCGGTCTAAGTTTAGCAGTTCGTGCGGACTTCTCTCAAGCCAGCCGCATGAGTCCCGCCTCCGTCGCCCGGAAGCCGCAGGCGCGGTAAAAACTGGTCAGGTGCGGCTCAAAGTCCACGTGCAACCAGTGCATTCCGCGTTCACGGGCCTCTTCAGCGGCGCGGCGCACCAGCTCACGGCCCAGGCCCCGGCGCTGCCAGTCAGGATGAACGGTGGGATCAAGCAGAAAAGCGTGAATGCCGCCGTCCCAGGCCACGTTGACGAAACCGACGAGTCGGGCTGAATCATAGGCGCAGATCCAGGTCAGGCTATGGTCCAGACGCTTCAAGCTTGCTGGCCCCGGCCCATGCCACGCTGCCGCACAGAGCATCTGGTAAGCGGCGAGGTCGGGCACCTCACCGACGGTGTAGCGGACAGTCACAGTCAGTCCAGCCTACACTGAAAGCGCGGCGCTTCCACTCAGTCTCGCCCCCATGCCCCTGCCTGACCCAATGGAGGAACCACCGATGATCACCGTCATGAACCGGATTGCCGTCAAGCCCGAATACGCCGATCAATTTGAAGCCCGCTTCCATGACCGCGCCCGCCTGGTCGACGAGATGCCGGGCTTCGTCAGCAACCAGGTGCTGCGGCCCGTCAACCCCGAGGAGCCGTACATCGTGCTGACGCTCTGGAACAGCCGCGAGGAATTTGAAGCGTGGACGCATTCCGACGCCTTCATTCAGGGCCACGCCCGCTCCGGTTCGCTGCCCAGAGAAGCGTTCAGCGGCCCCAACAAACTGGAAATTCACGAGGTCATTCAGGATTCCAGCCGCCCCGACCTGAAACCGGAGCCGCGCGGCGAAGCCTTCCAGCCTCACTGAGCAGACCTCAACCACAAGCCGTCCAGGGCGGCCCGCAGTGAGGAGCCGTCTTTCTTTTGCGCGACTTCTATACTGACCCCCTATGACCAATCAGACGCAGGAAACCGTCTTCACGATGGAGGCCACCCCGGTCAAGTTCGGGCGCGGCGCGGCGCAGGAAGCAGGCTGGGAAGCGGCGCGGCTGGGGATGCGGCGGGTGCTGCTCATCACCGACCCCCAGGTGGCGCGGCTCGACATCGTGGGCAACGTGGCGGCGCAGCTCAGGGCGGCTGGCCTGGAGGTCAGCGTGTTTGACCGCAGCCGCGTGGAACCCACCCTGGAGTCGTTGCAGGAGGCGGTGGCCTTCGCCCGCGCTTACAACCCCGACGGCTTCGTGTCGCTGGGCGGCGGCAGCAGCATCGACACCGCCAAGGTCGCCAATCTGCTGCTGACCCACGGCGGCGAGATTCTGGAGTATGTGAATCCACCGATTGGAACGGGGCGCAAGCCTGCTGGCCCCCTGTTGCCCCACCTCGCCATCCCGACCACAGCGGGCAGCGGCTCGGAGGCGACCACCGTCGCGGTGCTGGATTTGCCGGAACTGAAGGTCAAAACCGGCATCTCGCACCGCTACCTGCGGCCCTCTCAGGCCATCGTCGACCCGGAGCTGACCCGCAGCGCCCCCGCCGCCGTCATCGCCTCGGCAGGACTGGACGTGGTGTGCCACGCCGCCGAGAGCTATCTCAGCCGCCCGTTTGACACCCGCCCAAAGCCCGCCACGCCGGACGAGCGCCCGCCCTACCAGGGCAGCAACCCGGTGGCCGACGTGTGGAGTAGCCAGGCACTCCGGTACGGCGGTCAGTATTTGCGGCGGGCGGTGGCGGACGCGGACGACCTGGAAGCGCGGGGCATGATGATGCTGGCGGCGACGATGGCGGGTGTGGGCTTCGGCTCGGCGGGCGTGCATATTCCGCACTCGTGCGCTTACCCCATCGCAGGCCTCAAGCACGAGTACCAGGCCGAGGGCTATCCCAGCCCGTTTATTCCGCACGGCTTCTCGGTGATCGTCACCGCGCCCGCTGCCTTTCGGTTCACTTACGGGGCCATGCCGGAGCGCCACTTGCAGGTGGCAGAATGGCTGACCGGCGGGCCGATTCAAGACCCCGGCCCGGACAGTTTGCCCGACGCCCTGATTGCCCTCATGCGTGACCTGAATGCGCCCAGCGGACTGGGCGAGCTGGGCTACACCGAACAGGATTTACCCGAACTGGTGGCCGGAGCCGTGAAGCAGCAGCGCCTGCTGGCGGTGGCCCCAAAAGCAGTGACGGACGCGGAATTGGAAGGGATTTTGCGGGCGAGCTTCCGCAACTGGTGAGTGCCGAACCTGGTCCAGCTACTCCTCAAAGGTGACAGAACCCACTTCAGTCGTAACTGCTTAGCAATGGGCCGGGACGCGGCGAATTGCATAGAGTAAGGCATCAGCGGGGATGCCTTGCCACAACAGCAAACATCCAGAAACCCAGTTGACTGAGATCCTGGCCGAACTTGAGGCGATCAAGGCCCGACTCAATTGAGAAAGCGGAACTCCCAGTCAGTTGCCCAGCCAGAACAGAAAGCCCAAGAGTGAGCGCCAGAAGACCAGTCCGTCTTCTGGCGCTCACTCTTGGTCATGTGGGTAAGATCCTCAATATGGCTGAGCATCTCAACGAGATCATTCCATTGAGGCTTACTGGGCAGTATGGGTGCGGACATGCACGGGAGATGGTTGGCCGACGAGTCCGAACGCGATATGTAACCCTGGTGCGTCAAGCGCAAAGTCTCCAGGGGCTTCCGACCCGAGGAAGTCGGCCAGCACTTCGCCCGCATTCAGAATGACATCTCGACGTTCCACAACCAGGGATTGAACGTCTGACACGGCATAGTGAGCGTGTTCCGTGCCGACGCCATCATGCCCAGTTTCTACTGCTGAGCAGTCACGTTTCGACCTTTCAATTTTATGATGCTGAAGCCAGCGCCTACTTCTTGCGCTTGGTGGCCGTCGCGGGCTTTTTGCCGCCAGCGGTGGTGCGCTCCTTGGCGTCACGCATGAACGAGCGCAGCTTGGCCTCGAACTGCGGGCTTTGCCGTCCGATAGCACGTGGACGCGGAATTTCTTCCGGTTCCTCCAGCAGTTCCTTGATCGACAAGTCGAGCCTGCCGCGTTCGTCGCGCCCCAGCACCTTGACATCCACGCTGTCGCCCTCGTGGACATGGTCGTGGATGTTGCGAACGAAGGAGTGCGCGATCTGGGAGATGTGAACCAGCCCGGTCTCGCCGTTGTCGAATTGGATAAACGCACCGAAGTCGGTGACGCGGGTGACGCGGCCTTCAGCGACCGCGCCGGAATCAAGTTGCACGAAGAGTGCCCTCCAAAAGAAGCATATAAACATGGTACACCATCACAGCGCGGTGAGGCTAGCTGGCAAGCGGAGCATGGCCTGCCGGAGTAGACGCTGAGCGCCACAGCCCGCGCCGAGGCTGTAAAGTGAGCTTCATGAAGTTTCGTGGCACACTCGGCGGCCTGAACATTCAGCTCGACGCCTCAGACACTCCGCAGTCGGTGGCGGGAGGGCTGGCCGCCCGCGCCGCCCTGCTGGCCAGTGAAGTCACGCTGGAGATTGACCAGGAAGCCAGCTTGGATACCCTGGACGCCGTGCGCGGCGCGGTGGCGGCGGCGGGCGGACATATCGCCAAAGTACGTGCTCCGCGCGCGGCTGCCCCGACTCCCAGTCCAGCTGCCTTTCCTGATGCCAACTCGGGGGCCAGTCAGGTCACGGCGCTGCCGACGGCCAGCTTACCGCCGGTCAACGTGACCTCCAGCCTGGACAACCATACGGTGGTCTTGCCCAACAGCGTGCGGGCAGGCTTCCGGGGCGAGTACGGCGGCAGCGTGGTGGTGCTGGGCGACGTGAACCCCGGCTCGGAACTGGTGGCGGGTGGCGACGTGATCGTGCTCGGCGCGCTCAGGGGTGTGGTGCATGCCGGGGCCGACGGACGCGAGAGTGCCATCGTCTGGGGCAGGCCGATTGCCAGCGCCCAGATCCGGATCGCGGGTGCGGTGGCCCGTGCACCGGAAGGCAGCAGCCTGAACAGCATGAAAAAACTCGGTACGGCGGTGGAATCCGAGGTGGCACGGCTGCTGCACGGCCAGATTGTCATCGAGGCCAGCCACGTACCGAGGTAGGCCGCTCAACTGCCTACGCTGAACCGTGATCTGAGCTTCAGTTTTACCTGGGTTTGGGTCCGGCCCGCTGGTACTGCAACGGTGGGATCAGTTGAGCACCCAGTTCGGCAGCGGCGCGCTGAGCAAAGTGTGGATCGCGCAGCAGCTCGCGGGCCAGCGCCACCAGATCGGCCTGATCGGCCTGCAAGATCTGCTCGGCCTGCGCCGCCTCCGTGATCATACCTACCGTCATCACAGTCAGGTCGGTGTCTTGCTTGAGGCGCTCGGCGAACGGCACCTGATAACCAGGGCCGATGACGATTTCCTGCGCCGCAGTCAGACCGCCGCTCGACACGTCGATGACCTGCACACCCTCCCGCGAGAGCCATTTCGACACCTCCACCGTCTGCTCGATGTCCCAGCCGCCGGGTGCCCAGTCGGTGGCCGACAGCCGCACGAAGACCGGCAGGTGTGCAGGCCACACGCCACGGACCTTTCGGGTCACATCCAGCAGCAACCTGGCGCGGTTCTCCAGCGAGCCGCCGTAGTCATCGGTGCGCGAATTGCTCAGCGGCGAGAGAAACTGATGCAGCAGGTAGCCGTGTGCGGCGTGAATCTCGACGGTGTCGAAGCCCGCGATCATGGCGCGCTGGGTGCTGGCCCCAAACGCCGCCGTCACGTCTTCGATGTCCTGGGTGGTCATGGGCCGGGGCAGGCCGTAGCGCGGCGAGTAGGGCTGATCGTCCGGCCCGATGACCTCCCAGCCGCCCGCTTCCAGCGTCACCAGACCGCTGCCCTTCCACGGCGCGAAGGTGCTGGCCTTGCGTCCGGCGTGGGCCAGTTGAATGCCGATGAGTGAGCCTTGCTGATGAACGAAGTCCACAACCCTGGCAATCGGCCCGATCTGCTGGTCGTTCCAGAGCCCCAGATCGTCGGGGCTGATGCGGCCCTCCGGTGAGACGGCAGCAGCCTCGGTGAGAATCAGGCCCGCGCCGCCCAGCGCGAACGATCCCAGGTGCACCAGATGAAAGTCGTTGGCCAGCCCCTCATCGGAGCTGTACATACACATCGGCGACACCACCACCCGGTTCTTGAGGGTCAGTTGACCAAGGCGCAGTGGGCTGAAGAGCAAGCTGCCGGAAGCTTCGGAGCGGGAAGAAGTCATGCGCCTATTGTGCCGTGTCGCTGCCTACCCTGTCTGGTAAACGGGTTTATCTTCTGTTGTGGTGTGCCGTTGAAGGGTGCTTCACAACAGACTGCAAATCATACCGGGCGCACCAGCACCGCGTCGCCGCCGCGCAGGCCGGTGCGGATCAGCAGTTCGGGCGGCAGCTCAAGCACCGTGCCCACCTGCGAACCGGAAATGACCGGCAACAGGTGCACCTTGCCACTGCGCTCTTCGCGCACCTGAATCTGCTCGATGCGGCTGCCCACCGCCTCGCGCCAGCGGCGGTAGATGCTCTCGTCCATCACCGCCGCCGCGCCGCCGCGGCGACTGACCTGCACCAGCAGCCGGGCCACCCGCGTGCGGCGCTCACCGATGAGTCGCAGACGAACCAGGCGGCCCAGCAGCGCCGCCGCCTGGGGGTCGCGGGCCGCTGCCAGGTCCGAGAGCGGTTTGCCCTCGGCCACGCCGCGCAGCACTTCCTGCTCATAGAGATTGAGACTCAGCTCGGCCAAACGCTCCGGCGACTCCAGACGGCCCGCGCCGGGAAACTTGAGCGGCGGCGGCGGCAACAGCTTGAACGCCTCGTAGGCGAAGGCGTCGTAAGACAGATCGAGGGTCGGGGGCGGGGCGGCCTCGCCCTCCTCGAACCGAAAGCGGCCACGCGGGTCTTTGAGCAGCCCGGCCAGGGCCGCTGCGTCCGTCGCCAGACCCGCACCGTCCATGTGGCGCACCCGGCCCGCCGACAGCCACAGGGTCAGTATCTGCTGGTCGCGCTCGACCCGCAGCGCCCCGGTCTTGCCGCCCCTGGCCAGCATCGCCAGCAGTTCGAGGAAATCGAAGGTTTCCAGCGAGTTCCCGGTCTCGGCCTGACTCACGCCGAGCACCGCAGAAGAGGAAAGCCGGACAGGGAGGAAAGGAGCAGCGCAGACCACACGCCCCCAACTTAGCGCAGACCCGCTCTGCCGAGTACAAAAGCGCACCTTCTCGCTGGTTAACCGAGACACACCGGCCTATCATTCGCCAACTTTAAGAACGATTGACTTCCAATCTGTATAGCAGTGATGTGCTTTACTGGAATCCATGACGGCTCTCCCTTCCTCCACCGAGCAACTCTCCGTCGCCATCGTCGGGGCTTCCGGCTATGCGGGCGGCGAATTTCTGCGCCTGGCCCTGGCACACCCTCACCTCAAGGTCACGCAGGTCACGTCCGAGCGCAACGCAGGAACGCCGGTGCCCATGGTTCATCCCAACCTCCGCAGCCTGACCAACCTCAAGTTTCGCAAGCTGGCCGACCTGGAACCGGCAGACGTGATCGTGCTGGCGCTACCGCACAACTCGGCAGCCAGGCAGATTGGGACATTCGAGGCGCTGGGGCAGGTCATTATTGATCTGTCCGCCGACTTCCGCATCAAGGACCCGGAACTCTACGCCCAGTACTACGGCGAGGCCCACCCCGCGCCGGACAAACTCGCTGAGTGGGTCTACGGCAATCCGGAGCTGCACCGTGAGGAACTGCGCGGCGCAACCCGCATCGCCTGCGCGGGCTGCTTTGCCACCTCGGTCATCCTGGGCCTCTATCCGCTGCTCAAGCTGGGCACGGTGCTGCCCAAAGACATCATCGCCACCGGACTGGTCGGCAGCAGCGCGGCGGGCGCGAGCGGCTCGGACGCCTCGCACCACCCCGAGCGCGAGGGCAGTTTGCGCGTTTACAAGCCTGTCGGCCACCGCCATACCGCCGAGGTGATGCAGGAACTCCCCGGCAACTTCCCGATTCACCTGACCGCCATCAGCACTCCGCGCGTGCGCGGCATCCTGACCACCATCCAGACCTGGCTGCCCGACGGCTATTCCGAGCGCGACGTGTGGGGCGCATACCGCGAAGTCTACGGCGAGGAGCCGTTTATCCGCATCGTCAAGGTGCAAAAAGGGATTCACCGCTACCCCGATCCCAAGCTGCTCGACGGCACCAACTTCTGCGACATCGGCTTTGAGCTGGACGTGGACACGGGCCGGGTGGTCCTCATGGCGGCCATCGATAATCTGGTGAAGGGGACGGCGGGCCACGCTGTACAGTCTCTGAACATCGCACGCGGCTGGGACGAGCGCGCCGGACTGGGCTTTGCGGGGTTGCACCCGGCCTGAGCTGCCCCCCTAACGCCACCGCTGCCCACCCAGGAGGCCCACCGATGACCGCTCCACAAACGACAACCGACCCGTCACGACCCCAAACAATGGCCGAGCGCATCCTGTCCCGGCGCGGCGGCGGTACCTTCTACGCCGGAGACCTGGCGGTGGTGGAGGTCGATCAGGTGATGGTGGTGGATTCCATCGCCCAGAGTTTCATTGAGCGGATGCAAAAAGACCTGGCCGCCGTACCCAAGTACCCTGAGCGCGTCTCCATCGTCATCGACCACGTGGCCCCGGCCAGCACCGTCAGCGTGGCACAGGCGCAGAAGGAGGCCCGCGAGTACGCCGCCCAGACCGGCGTGCGGCTCTTCGACGTCGGAAGAGGCATCTGCCATCAGGTGCTGATGGAGGAGGGTCTGGCGCAGCCCGGCTGGATCGTGCTGGGCAGTGACAGCCACTCGACGACCTACGGCGCGGTGGCGGCTTTCGGCAGCGGCATGGGCGCAACAGATATTGCACTCGCAGCGGCCAGCGGCAAAACCTGGCTGCGCGTGCCGGAGAGCGTGAAGGTGACGCTGACCGGTGAACTCAGGAGCGGTGTCGGCGCGAAGGACGTGGCGCTGGAAATGATCGCCCGCCTGGGCGCGGACGGGGCCACCTATCAGAGCGTGGAGATTCACGCCGGAGACAGGTTCACGCGCAGTGAGCGCATGACGCTGGCGAATTTGTGCGTGGAGGCAGGCGCAAAGGCCGGGCTGGTGGTGCCTGGCGGCGAGATTCTGACCATGTACGACGTACCGGAATGGGTCTACCCGCAGAAAGGCGCGACCTATGTCCGCGAGGTGGAGATCGATCTGTCGGTCCTCAACCCGCGCATGAGTGCACCGAGCGAGGTGGACAACGTGCATGACGTGTCGGAGTTGCGCGGCCTGAAGGTGGATCAGGTGTTCATCGGCACCTGCACCAACGGACGGCTCGACGATTTACACGCTGCCGCCGATGTACTTAGGGGCCAGAAGGTGGACCCGACCACCCGCCTACTGGTCATTCCCGCCAGCAGCGAGGTGATGGAAGCGGCGATGGCCGACGGCACACTGCTCACCCTCATTCAAGCGGGCGCAGTGCTGGGCACACCGGGCTGCGGACCGTGTATGGGGCGGCACCAGGGCGTGCTGGCCCCCGGCGAGGTCTGCGTGAGTACCTCAAATCGCAACTTCATAGGCCGCATGGGCGACAAGGACGCCAGAATCTATCTGGCCTCGCCCGCCGTGGCGGCAGCGACAGCGATCAAGGGAAGGATCGCCTTGCCGGAGGATGTGGGAGTGGCGTGAATCCAGCGCCCACTCCGGCGCACGCGGCGAGGACAGCAGTGCCTGTTTTCATGCCCCGGACGGCAGCCTGATGGAGATTGTACGCTCAGGCTCACGAACGTTCTTCATTTGCCTCGCTTCACGCCTGAAATTAGTGAAAAGCCGCCAGAAATCCAACAAAAAAGGCCACCCGGTTGGGGCGGCCTTCTGAATTCTTGCTGTTCGGGTTACTTGCCCCGGTTGCGGTAGCCGGTGCCGAAGCGCTTGTTGAACTTGTCCACGCGGCCCTCGGCGTCAAGGAAGCGCTCCTCGCCGGTCCAGAAGGGGTGAACACCGCTCCACACATCGACGTGAATTTCGGGCCGGGTGCTCATGGTTTCGAGAACCACTTTGCCCTGATAGATGATCTTGCAGGGAACCGCTTTGGGATGGATATCTTTTTGCATGCTGGTTGTCCTTTGCCGTCACGTCGTGGGTGCGTGTACGGACTAACCGAAGAAATATAGCAAATTTACGGACTCAGCGCTAGTCGGCCTCGGCGCTCAGCGGCACTTTCAGCTCTGTCTCGTCGCGGCCCCGTGCCACATCGCGCACGCTGCGGCGGCCAAAGCTGTGCATCAGGTCACGCTCGGAGAGCCGCAGTACGGTGGGCCGTCCGTGCGGGCAGGCCCAGGGCTGATCGCAGGCGGCGAGCTGGGCCAGCACCACCGCGCCGCGCTCTGGCGTCAGCATGCCCGCCTTGAGGGCCGGAGCACAGGCCAGGCGACCCAACACCTCGCGCTCGGCAGAAGAACTGATCCCCAGCGCCGACTCGATGATCTGCTCGTGAAGCCTGGGCAGCGGCAAAGCAGCCAGCACGGCAGGCAGCGTGCGCAGCCGCGCCAGCCCCGCGCCGAATTCCTCCAGGGTCAGGCCCCAGCTTCTGAGTTCGGCGTCTCGCTCGTGCAAGCGGGCCAATTGCTCGGGGCCAAGTTGCAGCAGTTCAGGTTCAGCCAGTTCCAAGGGCGGCTCGGAGCGCAAGCGCCGCGCGAGTTCTTCGTACAGAACCCGCTCGTGGGCGGCGTGGGCGTCGATGACCCACAGATCGCCCTCGCCCTCGGCCAGCAGGTAGGTTTCGCGGTAAACGCCGACCAGATGCAGCGCGGGAAATGCTCCGCCGCCCACGGGCACAGAACTGGGCGCAGGCGCTCGGAGTTCAGGCAGCGGGCGTGAGAGTGGATGCACGCTCAGCGCCGCCTGCACCGCTGCTGTCAGCCGCAGGCACAGGGCACCCAGATCGGCCAGCGCCACCACTGCCTTGGCCGGGTGGACGTTGGGATTCACGTCCTCCGGAGGCAAAGTCAGATTCAGTACGCACAGCGGGGCATGTCCGGCGGGCAGCAGTTCGGCGTAGGCGTCGATCACGGCGCGTTCCAGCTCGGGCGGGGCCAGCACCGGGCGGCCATTGACAGCGAAGTGCATCCGGTCACGCCGGGGGCGGGTCAGTTCAGGGCGGCTGAGAACGCCCTGAACGCCCACCGCATGGATACCGATGACCCGGTTGGCGTTGAGCGGGCCATACACGCTCGCCACCGCGCCCCGGTGATCGGCAGGCGCGTGCAGGAGTTTGGTTTCTTTGTCCACCGTCAGTTTCCAGTGGAGCTGCGGCCAGTGCAGCACGTAGCGGGTCAGCAGCGCCGTGATCTCGCGCAGTTCGGCCCCCGCCGGAAGCTGGGTCCGCAACCGGGCGGGCAGGTGCTTGAACAGGTCGGAGACGCTGACGCTGGTGCCCGCCGGGGCGCTGACCTTACCGACCTCCACTGCCTCGCCGTGCGCGGTGAGCTGGGTCGCGCCGAGTTGAGACGGCGGGCGCGTGACGAGCCGCAGTTGCCCCGCCTGCGCCGCCGCCCACAGCGCCTCGCCCCGGAAACCGAGCGTCGTGACCCGGTCCACCGATTCCAGTTTGCTGGTGGCGTGCCGCAGCGGAGAAAGCGGCACATCTGCCGCCGGGATGCCGACGCCGTTGTCGCGGACCCGGATGAGCGCGAGGCCGCCGCCCTCCACATCCACCTCGATGCGGCTGGCCCCGGCGTCCAGGGCGTTGTCCAGCAGCTCACGCACCACGTCCAGCGGGCGCGAGACGACCTCGCCAGCGGCAATGAGGCGGGCAGTTTCGGGAGAGAGAAGGCGGATGGTCATGCTTCACTGCCCTGCATTCGGATGCGGGCAAAGGTCGTGAACGCGATCAACCCTGAGATCAAAGACGCCGCTCGGAAGGATGCGGATGGTCATCCCCTGCCCTCTGTAGCGCCCCGGCCTCCCGAGCGCAAAGTCCAGAACGTAGCTCCGTCCCCGGTAACGCCTGACGATCAATGATTGTGTGTTGGATGGGATGAGCAGCAGGTGTTGACCACTCCTGCAGGAACGCGTCTGAAACGGTAAGTTCATGGAGCCTGGCAGGGGAACAGACCCACCGTCGGCCAGCGCGAAAGGAAGACCCGATGCCAGACACAAGACCAGTCCTCTTCTAAGCGCTCCCAGCTTCATAGCTCCCCCTGCCACTTATGCAAAATTGCCAGCGCCTCCAGGGGCGTCAACCGCGTCAAATCCAGCGCCGCGAGATCGGCATGCAGGGCGTTGCTCTTGCCCTCTTCCCTGGCGTTCAGGCCGTTCAGCAAGGCGGCGGCGCGGGTGGTCACGCGGGCGGGCAATCCGGCGAGGCGGGCCACTTCCACGCCGTAGCTCTGGCGGGCCGCGCCGGGAATCACCTGATGGTAAAAGGTCAGCGCCCCAGCGTCCTCCTCAGCAGCGACGTGGAGATTGATCAGCCCCGGCATCTGGCCTTCCAGACGGGTCAGCTCGAAGTAGTGGGTGGCAAACAGGGTATACGCGCCCGTCTCGTGCAAATGCTCCAGTGCCGCCTGCGCGATGGCGAGGCCGTCCAGGGTGGAGGTACCGCGCCCGACTTCATCCAGAATGACCAGCGACCTGGGCGTGGCATGGTG
Source organism: Deinococcus rubellus (assembly GCF_025244745.1). NCBI lineage: Bacteria > Thermotogati > Deinococcota > Deinococci > Deinococcales > Deinococcaceae > Deinococcus > Deinococcus rubellus. The sequence goes on along the minus strand of NZ_CP104213.1, from coordinate 1,414,672 downwards.
CAGGATGCCTGCCAGTTCGTGCATCTCCACCATGAAGGTGCTGCGCCCGCCCGCCAGATCATCCGACGCGCCGATGCGGGTGTGGATGCTGTCGAAGATCGGCAGCTCGGCGGCGTCGGCAGGCACGAACGAGCCGATCTGGTGCAGCAGGGCGCAGATGGCGACGGTGCGCAGATAAGTACTCTTGCCCGCCATGTTCGGCCCGGTCAGCAGCAGGGTACGGCGGGCGGGCGAGAGTTCGGCGTCGTTGGGCACGAAGGTGCCGCTGCCCACCAGCTCCACGACGGGGTGGCGGGCCTGCCTCAAGGTGACGGTCTGAACGTCGTCGCCCAGCGTGTGGGGGCGCGTCCAGGCGCGGGTGGCGGCGATCTCCGAAAGGGCACACAGCACGTCCAACTCGCTCAAGGCTCCGGCGGCCTCGCTCAGCGCGTCGGCGTGGGCGGCCAACCCGGCTCGGAGTTCGGTAAACACTTCCACTTCCAGCCGCTCGGCGGCCTGCTCCAGGCGGGCAATTTCACGCTCACGCTCGCGCAGATCAGGGCGGGTGAATCTGGCACGGTCTTTGAGGGTGGCGATCTGTCGGTAATCGGCAGGCACTTTTGAGAGGTGGGAACTGGTGACTTCCAGAAAATAACCGAAGACGTTGTTGTAGCCGACTTTGAGGCTGCCGATCCCGGTGCGTTCGCGCTCGGTGCGTTCCAGTTCGGCCAGCCAGGCGCGGTGGCCCAGCGCCTCGGTACGCAGGCCGTCCAGTTCGGCGTGAAAGCCCTCGCGGATCAGCCCGCCGTCGGAAGCGCGAATCGGCGGCTCATCCACGAGAGCGGCGCGGATCAGGCGTACCACGTCGGGCAAGGCTCCCAGCCGGGCGCGAACGCCTGAGAGGAGTCCTCCCCCACTCACCGAACTCAGCAAGTCTGAGGCGTCGGGCAGGAGTTCCAGCGTGCGGGCGAGCGAGGCCACCTCGCGCGGCGTGGCGCGGGCCGAGGCCACGCGGGCAGCCAGCCGCTCCAGATCGTGGGCGCGGTAAAGTAGCGCCCGCACGCCGCCGCGCAGATCGCTGGCACGGGTCAGGGCTTCCACCGCGTCCAGGCGCGATTCCAGGCTGAAGCGGTCCAGCAGCGGCGAACGCAGCCAGGCCCGCAAGCGCCTTCGTCCACCTGCCGTGCGCGTCTCCGATAAGGCGTCCGTCAGGGTGCGGCCCTGCGGCGACTGGGCGGTGAAGATTTCCAGCGCCCGCAAAGCCCACTCGCTCAGGCGCATCTGCGCTCCCGGCTCGAAGCGCATCAGGCGGCGCACCATCTTCAGTTCGCCGCCCTGCACCCCGGCGTGAATGCTGCGGGCGTAGCCGAGAACTGCGCCGCAGGCCCGCGTCAGGCCCGAATGGTTTTCCAGCACGCCGGGCAACTCTCCCAGCACGGCCGTCAGCGCTTCATGGCAGGCCACGTCCTCAAAGTTGCCGTGCGAGAGCATCAGCGGGAATCTGGACTTGAAATCGCTCAGCAGCGCGGCGTTTTCAGAGAGTTCGGGAGCCAGCAGCACCTCGCGGGCACGCCAGCGCGCGAGTTCGTCATAGAGGGCCGTGCGGCTGCCGAACCCGGCGCAGCGAAACTCACCCGTGGACACGTCCAGCAGGGCCAGCGCGTAGCCGTCACCTGTCGCCACCGCCGCCAGATAATTCTCGTCGGCAGTCAGGTGACGCTCCTCGGTGACAGTGCCAGGGGTCAGCAGTTGCGTCACCTGGCGCTCGACCAGGCCCGCGCCCGACAGCTCCATCTGCTCGGCCACCGCCACGCAGACACCTTTGTTGAGCAGGCGCTGCACAAAGCTGTCGAGCGTTCGAATCGGGATTCCGGCCATCGAGGTGGAAAAATCCTTGCTGCTCTTGTGGGTCAGGGCGATATTGAGCAGGCGGGCGGCGCGTTCGGCGTCCTCGCCAAAGGTCTCATAGAAGTCGCCGCACTGAAACAGCAAGAGCGCGCCGGGATACTGCGCGTCGATCTCGTCGCGCAGGGCCACGTACTGCTCCAGCATCGGCGGCAGCTTACCGTGGCCGTTGCCCTTGAGTTTGCCGCGCTGCGGGTCGAGCGCCAGCACTGTTACGGTTCCCGTCATCTGGCGAACAGTCTAACGTTCTGCTGTGGGCGTAGCGTGGGAGCGGGGTCACGGTTGAGAGCGGTGTCGACCAGCCTCCTAGGTCTGGGCCGCCTTCAGCCAAATTCGGCGCTCAGCGGCGACCGGAACCGACCTTCTGGCGGCGCTTGGCCTCGTACATCCGCTCGTCGGCCAGCCGGAGCAGATCGGCGGCAGTTTGCTGCCCGTTGTTCCTGGGGTGATAGGCCACACCCGCACTCGCCCCGGCGTTGGGAAACCCGTCGGTCCGCAGATGCTGCACAGCCCTGCGCACGCGGCCCAGCGCCTCGTCTTCTGCCAGCGGCCCGGGCCACAGCACGGCGAACTCGTCGCCGCCAAAGCGGTAGACCTCGGCCTGCGGCAGGAACTGGGCCTGGAGTGCGGCGGCAAATTGTGCGAGCAAGCGGTCACCGGCAGTGTGGCCCTGCTGGTCGTTGACCGCTTTAAGGCCGTCCAGATCGGCCATCAGCAGGCCGTAGGGTTCGGCCAGTCGCTCCAGCGTGCGAATGGCCTGGTCGAAGGCCCGGCGGTTGCCCAGCCCGGTCAGGACGTCCTGGCCCGCCGCTTCCTCCACTTCCCGCAGGTGGGCCCGGCGCTCCAGTGATCCCCGGATGCTGCGGGCCGCCGCCTCAAACAGCGCCCGGTCGCTGCCGCGCCAGAACTGTGGCCTGTTGCGCACCACCGCCAGCACGTATTTCCCGTCGCCGTACTGATTGTCACTGTACTTCCCCAGCGGCAATGCTGCCACCGCCTTGACGCCCGCCGCCACGTACTCGGGGAGCGCCTGGGGATGGGCGGCGTAGTCGTCCACGAACCAGGCCTGCTGCTGGCCGGCGAGGGCACCGATCAGACCGTGCCGGTGGTCGTCCAGATTGGTCGGCACCGGAAAGTCACTCACCCCACCGGCTGGCCAGGCACTCAGGAGCCGCATCGTCTCGTTTCCACACAGCAGCAGACCCGCCCAGTCCACATTGACGGCCTGACTGAGCAGCTCGGCGCTCGCAAGGGTGGCTTCCTCCGGCTCGAAGTTGGCGTCGAACAGCGCAGTGATGGCCCCGAGCGTCTCGGCGTGGGCGGCGGTGCGACGCAGATCATCCATCTGTGCGGTGCTGGCCGCCACCTGACGGGTCAACTCGAGTTGCCGGACCCGCAGCTCCAGAGCCTCCATGACCACTGCCGCGAAGCCTTCGAGCAGCCGGACCTCGCGGGCACCGAAGGGGTGGGGCTGCTCGTCAACCACACACAGGGTGCCGATGGCGTGGCCGTCCGGCGTCATCAGCGGCGCACCGGCGTACAGATGGATGTGCGGCTCACCCAGAACCATCGGATTGTCTGCAAAACGGGGATCGGCATGGGCGTTTTCAACCACCAGTACCTCGTTATCCAGGATAGCCCAGGCACAAAATGAGATATCCCGCCCTGCCTCGCTGCTGTCCATGCCCACGCAGGACTTGCCCCACTGCCGGAACTGGTCCACGAAATTGATCAGCGCCACCGGCACCTTGAGCACCTCGGACACCAGCCGGGTAATTCGCTCGAAGCTCTCCTCCGGGCCAGTATCGAGAACGCTGTAGCGGGCCAGCGCCATCAGCCGGGCGTATTCAGTGTCTGGAAGGGGAGCCGCCTGCATACCCGGATGCTAACCTTCCCCGTCTGTTCCGGCTATGACAAAGTCGCTCTTTGATGACGGTGGTCCGGGCCGTGAGAGCGGTGTGCTACAAGCCACAAGGCCAGCATCCAGACCGCATTTCACCTCGTTCTTAGACACCGGGAACCAGAATGCGCGCATGAAAAAAAGTTTTGTTCTGGCCGTACTTCTATCTGCCGCTTCCGCTTCCGCCGCGTCCATGCTCTCGAAAACCGATACCACCTTTCTGACCAAAGCCGCCATGAGCAATACTTTTGAACTTGACGCTTCTCAGATGGCGCTCAGCATGTCCAAGACCCCGGCGGACCAGACTTTCGCCAGGCAGATGATCACTGACCACACCAAGCTCGGCGCGGAGGTCAAGGCGGCGCTGGCCAAAGTGGACCCCGGCATGATGCTGCCCAGCGGCGTCTCGAAGGCCCAGCAGCGGATGCTGAACAAACTCAAGACCGCAGGCAAGCACTTCGACAGGGTCTACAAGGCCGAGATGCTTTCCAGCCACGCCCAGGCCGTGAAACTGTTTACCAAGTACACCGGGTCGCGCCGTGCCAACGCCACCCTCAAAGCGGTGGCCATGAACGGGCTGCCCACCATCAAGATGCACCACGACGAGGCCAAAACCCTGCCGCAGATGTAAGAACCGCTCAACAGGGCCGGGCGTCAAAGCAGACCGCTGACGCCCGGCCCTTTGCTGACGCTAAGTTCAGTTGACGCTCTGGTAGGCCTTCAGAAACTCGTCGATGATGCCCTTGCCCTGGGTCAGTAGGAAGTCGGCCAGGCCGTCGTTGCTGGCCAGCACGCCGTAGTATTCGCTCGACCAGACGCTGACCGGCTGCTTGTAGACGTCGCTGGCCTTGGGCGAGAAGTAGGATGTGCTGTCGTAGAGGTTGACCGAACCGTACCAGGCGCGCGGCGTGCCGGTGGTCGCGCCGAAGTCGAGCGACACCGAGTAATCGGCGCAGGTCTTGGCCCCGAGTTCGTCAATGGCGATTTTCTGGACCGCCGCCTGATCCACGAAATAATCGTACAGGCTCTGGGCCAGCTTGCCGGAAGTGTTTTCCAAACCGCCAATTTTTGCCGTGAACGAGCTGTCGTCAATACACAGTTTGACACCTTCCAGGTTGTCGTTCTCGCCCGCCGCGAGCGCCGAAGTGCCCAGCACACCGCACAGTGCCGCCATCAGCATCATCTTTTTCTTCATGTCCACCTCACCAACATTTCACTCTTCTGAGAAGTCGCTGGATGTAAGAAACTTCATCTTCGCCGACGCCCCCCATTGGCGGGAGCCATAGAAAGTAGATACGGAAAAACGCGCCCGAAGACGCGTTTTGATGGATTAGAAGAAAGTTATTTGGCGGCAGCGTAGCGGCGGGCCACTTCGTCCCAGTTGACCACGTTCCAGAACGCCTTGAGGTAATCGGGGCGCTTGTTCTGGTAGTTGAGGTAGTAGGCATGTTCCCACACGTCCACACCCAGAATCGGGGTGCCGGACACGCCCGCAATGGCCTCGCCCATCAGCGGGCTGTCCTGATTGGCCGTGCTGACGACGGCCAGCTTGCCGTTCTGCACGACCAGCCAGGCCCAGCCAGAGCCGAAGCGGGTCTTGCCCGCGTCCTCCAGCTTTTCCTTGAAAGCGTCGAACGAGCCGAACGCCCCGTCAATGGCAGAGGCGAGTTCGCCGCTCGGCTGACCACCGTTCGCACCCAGCACCGTCCAGAACAGGCTGTGGTTGGCGTGGCCGCCCGCGTTGTTGCGCAGGGCATTCTTCTTGTCGGCGGGCACCTGATCGAGCTTGGTGATCAGTTCCTCAACGGGCAGGTTCGCCATGTCACTGCCTTCGAGCGCCTTATTGGCGTTGTCCACATAGGCCTGGTGGTGCTTGTCGTGGTGAATCTCCATGGTGCGGGTGTCGATGTAAGGCTCCAGGGCGTCGTAGGCGTAGGGCAGTGGGGGAACGGTATAGGTCATGAGGAAACTCCTTTGGTGCTCGCGCCGCCAGGGTGGGCGGAGGTCGGGACGCGGAACGTAGTCTTGATTTTAACGCCGGAGCCGGGGGTGGCGGTCTTCAGCGCTTCTTTAGACGCTGCCCTGGGCACCCTCACACTGGCCTGGTCACTGTTTCCGCCAACTCAGCAGCGCTGCCCAGCACTTCCGGCGGCAACTCGCCGCCCAGCGCCACCCAGGCGCTCAGCAGATCGTCCGGCGGCGGGGCCAACAGGTGCAGCGCCTCGCCCGTGACCGGGTGCGGCAAAGTCAGTTGCCAGGCATGCAGGGCCTGCCGCCCGATGACTTCACTCTCCCGTCCGTACACCTTGTCACCCAGAATCGGGCTGCCGAGGTGCTGGAGATGCACCCGGAGCTGGTGGGTGCGCCCGGTGCGCGGCTCGCAGCGCAGCATGGCCAGCACCCGCCCGTGCCCGTCCGGATGGTGCGCCAGCGGCACGAACACGGTCTGGGCCTCGCGGGGATGTGCGCCGCCCACCGTCATGCGCTGGCGCTGCACCGGATGCCGCCCGATGGGGGCGTCAACGCTGACGCGCTGCTCGGCCTTCCACTGCCCGGCCACCAGCGCCAGGTACACCTTGCGGGTTTCGCGGTCCTTGAAGCTCTCCGAGAGCCGGGCATGCGCCGCCACCGTCTTGGCGACCACGATCACGCCGCTGGTGTCCTTGTCGAGCCGGTGGACGATGCCGGGGCGGTAGCCACCCTCCGCGTCGAACTCGGCCTGCTCCGGCAGCTTCATACGGCCCAGCAGGGCGTTGACCAGCGTGCCGGACGTGACGCCGGGGGCTGGGTGGGTGATCATGCCGGGCGGCTTGTTGAGGGCGATCAGGAATTCGTCCTCGTAGAGCACGTCCAGCGGCACGTCCTCCGGCTCGACATATGAACTGGTCGGCGGGGGCATGACCAGGCCCAGTTGTTCGCCGCCGCGCAGCTTGAAACTGGTCTTCAGCACGGCCTGTCCGTTGACCGTGACCTGCCCGGCCTCGATGAGTTGCGCCACCTGTGAGCGAGAGACGCCCGAGAGGTCGCTCAGCGCCGCGTCAAGGCGTCCGGCGGGGGCGGTAAAAATGAGTGCAGCTTCAGAGGTCATCCCATCAGTCTAGAGCTTGAGACCCGGCTCACTCGTCCCAGTCGTCCCAGGCACTGCCGCCACCCTCTTTGCGCGCCCGCTTGTTCTCGGCGCGGCGTTCCTTCTTGCGCTTGGGCCTCGGCGGCAGCCCGATCACGTATCTGCCCTGGCCGCAGCGGGCCAGGGCCTCGCCGAGTTTCTCCATCGGGTCGGTTTTGCCCGCGCCAGCCGGATGAAAATGCTGCGCGCCGCAAAACGGGCACACCGGCACCACCCAGAAGCCCACCGAGGTGCCGGGCAACTCACGAAACGAGACGGCGACTTCGGGCACTACGGGCGGTTTGGGCTTGGCCATGCTGCCAAAACGCTAGCGCAGCCGCCCCAATCAGACTGTGAGGGCAGACTGCGAGACGCGTGGCAGCCCCCGCCTCTTGTTCAGGCTTCCTCGCCGTCCGGCTCCAGCACGTAAGTGACGACGCTGCGGCAATGCAGGAACCCGGCGTGGGCGTACAGCACCCTGGCCGGTCCCTCATGGTCGTGGGCACGCACCTGCACCGCGCTGATCTCGGGGCGCTCGAAGGCCGCCTGAGACGCGTGCATCAGCAAGACCTTGCCGTAGCCCTGGCCGCGCTCCGCCGGGTGGACCGCCAGGTAAGTCATGCGGGCCAGTTCGCCGTCGAGTTCGGTTTCGGCAAAGCCCACCGCCTTGCCGCCGCGCATCAGCACGCTCAGCAGCACGTCGGGCGAGTGCAGGTGGGCCAGGAGTTGCGCCTCGCTCCAGTGCAGCCGCTCGCTCCAGGTGTCCTGCGCGGCGCGGTAGAGGGAGCGGTAGGTCTGGGGATCAGTGCGCCCGCTGAGGCCCAGACCCTCCGGCAGCGCGGGCACCGGGTGCAACTTTCCCCGCGCCAGGCGGTAGAAATCGGTGGAATGCATCGGTAGAAAACCGGAACTTTCCAGCGCTGAGCGCACTGGAAGGTTGTCGCGGGCGGCGAAGGCGTAGACGCTCTGGCTGTCGTTGTGCGCCAGGGCCGCGCCCAGCAAGCGGGGCAGGGTTTCAGGCGACTCCGAGAGCGGGCCTTCGAGGAGCAGACCGTCCTGAAACGGCGAGAGCGCGGCAAAGGCCGTCACGCTGCCGAGGTCGTCGGCGGCCACCAGGCAGGTCTTCCCGGCGTTCTCGAAGGCCAGTTCGTCGGGCGTCCGGGCGTCGGGGGCGAAGACCTCACGCTCGGGCGCGCCGTCCATCCACGACAGCAAACTGATGATCTCGGGGGCGTCACTCGACTGCGAGGTGCGAATCATGAAGTCTTCCTCCCTGAACCAGACTGGGCAAACGGCGATTGCGGGGGTGCAGTTGCATGGCCGGACCTGTTCAGTCTAGGCGTGTGGGCCGCCCGGCGAAGCTGCCCCGCGTTACCGATTCGGAGAGCGGCGGCGTGTTACACTCGCCTCATGCCCTGAACAGGGTACGGACTGCACTTTCCCACGGACGCCATGACGCGCGTTTGGGGGATTTTTTCGTTTTGGGAGGGTGGCCGTGGGCTGGCCGCGCCGGAGAGCTGTTCAGCACTGCTGCCTGTACCACGCTGGGGAGGAAGATGACCTTGAGAGAGCCGACTGATCTGCTGGCCCTGCGCGCCCAGCTTGCCCGCGCCGAGAAGGCCGCGCGGCGCGCCCCCGCACCGGCCCCCAAGCCGAGCAACCTGACCCTGCGGCCCCTGAGTCCCCAGCGCGAGGCGGAGTTGCAGGGGGTCAGCACCGACGCCTTCCTGCTGTCCCGCGCCCACGCCCGGCTGCGCGAGGCGGTGTACGAGACCCACTATCAGCTCTGTCCTCACGCGGTAGGCCACGCCCGTGCCGAGGGTTTTCTGGAGCACGACATCATCCAGGTGCTGCTCTCTGGGCGGGTGCGGGCCGTCTATCCCGAGGAGAAACGCTGGCTGGTGGCGGGATTTTTTGAGGCGTGCAATGTGGTGCTACCGCTGCACACGGTGGTGGAACTGTCGGTGATCCGGACACCCGCCGGACCGGTGGACTTTCTGGACGTGGTCACGGCCTTCGTACCCAAGCACCCACACCACATCATCAGCCGCGCCCGGCTGGCGGTGATGTTGCGCTACGACGACGAAACCATCAAGCACCGGCTCTCGGCAGTGGCCAACCGCACCGGCCATAAGAGCAAGGGCAAGTGGAAGCGCGGCGCATAGAGTACGCTGACAAAAGCCCCCTCACCCAGCAAGGCGGGAAGGGAGCTGAGGTCGATCAGGCCCGGCTCAAGTCAGCCCTTCAAGTCAGCCCTTCAAGTCAGCCCTTCAGGCCAGCGCCGTCTCCTTGGCAAAGCGGGCCGTCAGTGCCCGGCTGATGATCATGCGCTGCACCTCGCTGGTGCCCTCGCCGATGGTGGTCAGACGGTTGTCGCGCCAAAAGCGCTCGACCGGGTACTCCTTGATGTAGCCGTAGCCGCCCAGCATCTGAATGGCGCTGTCGCAGGCGGCCAGCCCCTTCTCGGTGGCAAACAGCTTGGCCCGCGCCGCCGCCACCGTGAAGTCACGCCCGGCGTCTTTGAGGTCGGCGGCCTTGCGAATGAGTAAGCGGGCGGCTTCCAGCTCGGTGTCGATGTCGGCCAGCCGGAAGCTGAGCGCTTGATTGAGGGCCACCGGCTTGCCGAACTGCTCACGCTCCATGCCGTACCTGGTGGCAAACTCCAGCGCGGCGCGGCCCAGCCCCAGCCCCATCGAGCCGATGCCGATGCGCCCGCCGTCGAGCACCTTCATGACGTCCTTGAAGGCCTGACCACGGGTGCCCAGCAGGGCATCGGCGCTCAGGTGAATGTTCTCGAAGATCAGCTGGGCCGTGTCACTGCTCCTAAGTCCCAATTTGTCTTCCTTGCGGCCCACGCTGAAGCCCTCCACCTCGTCACGGTTGAAGACGAAGGCGCTGATGCCGTCGTTCTTGCCCTTGCCGGGGCGCGGCGCGTCGGTGCGGGCCAGGATGACGTAGGTTCCGGCCACGCTGCCCTGGGTGATGAAGTTCTTGGAGCCGTTGAGGATCCAACTGCCATCTTCCTGCTCGGCGGCGCGGGTGGCGAGTCCGGCACTGTCGGAGCCGCTGCCAGGTTCGGTCAGGCCCCAGGCTCCCAGCTTCCCGGCGACGGCGAGGTCGGGCAGGAATTTCTGCTTTTGCGCCTCAGTGCCGCCGATCAGGATGTGACCCTGGCACAGCGAGTTGTGCGAGGCAACGGTCAGGCACAGCGAGCCGTCGTAAGCGGCGATTTCCTCGATGATCAGGGCAAAGGTGGCGGTATCCAGGCCCGAGCCGCCATACTGCTCCGGCGTCTGGGCACCCATGATGCCCATTTCACCCAACGTTTTGACGATCTGCATGGGAAATTCGCTGGTCTGGTCGCGCTCGGCGGCACCGGGAGCGACTTCCTTTTTCAGGAAGCTGGTGAGGGCGCTGAGAATGGTGCGCTGGTCGTCGGTCAGGTCGTAGGGAAGGGTGGTCATTTGGTTCTCCTTGAGCTGTGGGGTATGGGAAAAGCGGGCTTCGTTTCTGGCTCTCTCTTTGAAGGGGAGGGTTGCCTAACTGGAACTCTGGATATACCCAAGCACCACCTCCAGCGCGTCGGGGTTCTCCAGGCTGCTCATGTCGCCGCGCACTTCGCCGTGTTCCAGCAGGTCACGCAAGAGGCGGCGCATGATCTTGCCGCTGCGGGTGCGGGGCAAGGTCGGCACCACGTAGACGGCGGCGGGGCGGGCGTATTTGCCCACACCCATCACGATGGCCTCGGCCAGCTCGGCACTGAGATTCGCGCCCTCGCCTGCTCCACTCCTGGGCACCACGAAGGCCACCGGCACCGCGCCGCGCAACTCGTCGGACTGGGCGACAACCGCCGCCTCGCTGACCGCCGGGTGGGTGATCAGGGCGGCTTCCAGCTCCATCGTGCCGATGCGGTGGCCCGACACGTTCATCACATCGTCCACCCGGCCCGTGACCCAGAGTTGCCCGTCCTCGTCAAACATGGCGGCGTCGGCGCTGGCGTAGCGGCCCGGAAACTCGCTGAAATAGGTTTCATGGTAGCGCTGCGGACTGCCCCAGACGCCTCTCGCCAGACAGGGAAACGGCTCAGTCAGCGTCAGAAAGCCGAGTTGACCGGCCTTCACCGGCTGGCCGTTTTCGTCGACGACCTCGGCGCGGTAACCGGGCAGTGCCTCGCCGCACGACCCGGCTTTGGTGGCGGTCGCGCCGACAATGGCCGACGACCAGGCGGTGCCGGTCTCGGTCTGACCGTAGGTGTTGTTGACGAAGGCCCCGAAGGTCTCCGCCGTCCAGTGCCAGGTTTCGGGGTCGAGCGGCTCGCCCACCAGCGAGATGAGTTCCACCTTATTGAGATCGTGGCCGTCAAGCGCAGTCTGCCCGGCGCGGCGCAGCATCCGCAGGGCGGTGGGCGCGGTGAAGATCTTGTTGACACCGTACTTCTCGACCAGCTCATACGGGCGGCTGGGCGTGGGCGTGTCGATGCTGCCCTCGTAGAGCACCTGCGTGACGCCGTTGGCCATCCCGCCCACCAGCGAGAAGATCGGCACCACCAGCCAGCCCACATCCGCCGTACACCAGTAACTGTCCTCGGGGCGCAGGTTGAGCGACCATTTGACGTTGGCGTAGGTGCCGACCAGAAAGCCGAGGCCCGAATGCACCAGCCCCTTGGGTTTGCTGGTCGTGCCGGAGGTGTAGATGATGAAGCCGGGGTCGTTGGCCTCCAGCATCACCGGGGCAGCTAGGCGGCGGGTACGGGTCATCAGGGTGGCCCAATCGTGTTCATCCGGCTGCCTATCGGTCTCTAAGTTCAGCCGGTTGATGACGACCACGTGTTTGATGCTGTCGATGCCGCGCCGCGCTTCGTCCAGCACAGGCTTGAGGGCGACCACTTTGCCGCGCCGCAAGGTGCCGTCCGCGACGATGACCACTCTGGGCTGGGCGTCTTCCAGGCGGTCATGCACCGCCGCCGCCGAGAAACCCGCGAAGATCACCGAGTAGATCGCGCCGATGCGGTAGCAGGCATGAATGGCGATGAACGCTTCGGGAATGTTGGAGAGCAGCAGCGACACCCGGTCACCCTTCTGCACGCCCATGTCTTGCAGCACGGCGGCAAAGCGGGCCGTCTCGGTGGTGAGGCGCTGATAGGTCCAGGTTTCGGTCAAGCCGTCCTCGCGCTCGTAGTGCAGGGCCACCTTATTCGGCGTTTTCTCGGCGTGACGGTCCAGACAGTTGACGCTGACATTGCCCTTCGCGCCCACGAAGTAGCGGAAGTCGCCCAGCTCGCCGTCCAGAATGTTGGTCCAGCGCTCGTCCCAGTCGAGTTCGGAGGCCACCTCAGCCCAGTATTCGGTGGGTGGCAGGGCCTTGAGGCGCTCAGCTTCCTGAGGCGTCACAGGAGCCTGGCGCTTGAGGGCGTCACTGGGCGGAATCAGGGGCTGGGTAAGGAGAGAGGGATCAGTGGTCATGTGGCTCCTTGTGTGGGAAACGAAGGGCAATCGCTAACGCTCACTGACCCCTTCACACCTGAAACACCCCCACCTTGAATTCCTCCGTCTTGGCCTGCCCCGCGCAGACTTCCAGGGCACGAATCAGGCGCTGGCGGGTGTCGCCGGGCTTGATGATCTCGTCGACCCACAATCGGGAAGCGGCGTAGCGCGGGTCGAGTTCGGTGTCGTACTTGCCCTTGACCTCGTTGTAGAGCCGCAAAAGCTCCTCATCGTCGGGTTCGTGGCCGCTACGTTTGAGGGCGGCCAGCTGAATATCGAGCAAAGTCTTGGCCGCCGCGTTGCCGCTCATCACGGCGTATTTGGCGCTGGGCCAGGCAAAGATGAAGCGCGGGCCAAAGGCCTTGCCGTTCATGGCATAGTTACCAGCCCCGAAACTTCCGCCGGTAATCAGGGTGAGTTTGGGCACCACCGAGTTGCTCACGGCGTTGACCAGCTTGGCCCCGCGCCGGATGATGCCTTCCTGCTCCGAGTCGCGGCCCACCATGAAGCCGGTCACGTCGGATAAGAAAATGAGGGGCGTTCCGGCCTGGTTGGCGTCCAGAATGAAGCGGGCGGCCTTGTCGGCGCTGTCGCCGTAAATGACGCCGCCGACCTCAATGCGGGTCCGCAGACCCGGTTCGCCGCCCGCCTTGAGCTTCTTCTTGATGACGGTGCGCTGGTTGGCGACATACGCCACCGGATAACCACCCAGCCGCGCGAAGCCGCACACCAGTGTCTCACCGTACTCGGCTTTGAACTCCTGAAAGCTACTCTCACCCGTGTCGGTCACGTCGCTGATGGCCGCAATGAGGTCGCGCACGTCGTAGGGCTTGCCGGAGTCGAAGGCCACCAGATCGGTCAGGTCTTTCTGAGTCGGGGGCAGGGCTTCCCTGCGCCGCCTGGCCCAGCCCGCCACGTTGACCTCGGCGTAGAGGTCGGCCAGCGAGCGCAGGCGCTTGATGGCCGCGTCGTCGTCGGGTTCGCGGTAATCCACCGTTCCGGCAATCTGGGCGTGCATGGCCGCGCCGCCGAGGTCTTCCGAGTCCACCGTCTGCCCGATGGCGGCCTTCACCAGCGCCGGTCCAGCCAGGTACAACCCGCTCCCCTCGGTCATGATCAGCGTGTCGCACATCACCGGCAGATACGCCCCGCCCGCCACGCAGTTGCCCATGATGGCGGCGAGCTGCGGAATTCCGGCGGCACTCATCCGGGCATTCAGGTAAAAGACCCGCCCGAAGTCGTCCTGGTCGGGGAAAATTTCATCCTGCATCGGCAGATACACACCCGCCGAGTCGACGAGGTACATCACCGGCAAATGATTTTCGAAGGCAATGGTTTGCGCCCGAATGACTTTCTTGGCGGTGATCGGAAAGAACGCGCCCGCCTTGACGGTGGCGTCGTTGGCGATCATCATCCAGGGCCGCCCATGCACCATGCCTATACCCGTCACCGTGCCGCCGCTAGGGCAGCCACCGACGTCGGTGTACATTTCCCACCCGGCAAACGTCATCAGCTCGTCAAATGGGGTGCCTTCATCGATGAGACGGCTGATGCGCTCGCGGGCGGTCAGGCGGTTTTTGTCGTGCTGGCGCTGCTGGGCCTTGGGGCCGCCGCCGAGCCGAACCTGGGCGGCGTCAGCATCAAAGCGGGTCAGGGCGTCTTGCCAGAGGCTGGTGGTCTGGGTCATGAGGATTCCTTATTTGCAGGTTGTTTTTGCATTAGGGCGCTACGCCGACACTGCGCCACCAGTTCGCCGCGCTGATTGAAGGCGCGGTGCTCGAAGGTGACGATTCCAGCCTCCGGGCGCGACTTCGATTCCCGCCGAGTTACCACTTCACTCTCAGCGTGAATGGTGTCGCCGTGCTTGACAGGTTTGGGAAAACTGATCTCGGAAAAGCCCAGATTGGCGACCAGCGTGCCCAGTGTCAGCTCGTAGACGCTCAGGCCGACGAGCAAACTCAGTGTCAGCATGGAGTTGACCAGGCGCTCCCCGAACTCGGTCTGGGCGGCGTACTCGGCGTCCAGGTGGAGCGGCTGGGGGTTCATAGTCAGGGTGGTGAACAGCACATTGTCAGCCTCGGTAATGGTGCGGGTGACGTAATGCTGAACCACCGCGCCGACGGGCAGTTCTTCAAAGTACTTGCCGGGCGGACGGATCACGCCTCCACTTCCGCGCTCGCCAAGACCGCTCTGGCCCGAACGAGCATCGGCGCATCCACCATCTGGCCCTCGAAGGCAATCACGCCGCGCCCCTCCTGCTGCCCTTCCTCATAAGCGGCCAGCAGCGCCCAGGCCCGCTTAATCTCCTCCGGCGAGGGGCTGAACACTTCATGCGCCAGCGCCACCTGAGCTGGATGAATGCACAGCTTGCCGCCGTAGCCGAGCGAGCGGCCCAGTTGGGCGTCCTGAAAGAAGGCGTCGTCGTCGCGCAACTTGGTGACCACGATGTCGAAGGCTGCTACCCCCGCCAGCCGGGCAAGCATTGCCACCCGCGAGCGCGGATACAGCACTTCCAGGCCCGCCTCCGTCCGCACGCCGCCCAGATCGGCCACGTAATCCTCAGCGCCGAAATAGACCGAGGTGACTGCACCTTTGCCTGGGCCTTGCAGCAGTTCGGCAGCGTTCTCCACTCCAGCCACCGTTTCCAGTCCGGCCATAATCTGCAAGTGCTTCAGGCCCCGGGCCTTAAACTGCGCCACCGCTTCTTCAAGCTCGGCGACGCGTTCCAGTTTGGGCAGCACGACTCCGACCAGCGTCGGCGTCAGGGCGGCCAGGTCGCCTACGAAGTAAGGTGAGTGAACGGCGTTGAGGCGCAGATACACCGCCTGCTCGGGATGATGGACCGAGAGCCAGGTCTGGGCTTCCATCGCCACGTTTCTGGCCTGCTGCTTGGCGTCCGGATTGTCCGGCACAGCGTCTTCCAGGTCCAGAATCGCCAGATCGGGGCGGCTGCGTGGCAATTTTTGCAGGACCCCGAGCTGGTTACCGGGAGCAAACAGGGCACTTCTGAAGCGTAGACGGGGGGGCGAACTCATGACAACTCCTCAACGATGAACGGGCTATGAATATTCAACCGCCCGGTCGGATTTTTGGTAGCCTGAGCCTAACACGGCGCAGCGAGTGGGCGCTAGGGGCAGGTGATGAGCGTGCGGGAAAGACGATCAGAGAGTGTGAAGGTGCAGCAAAAGGTGGAGGCCCGCCGCCGCGAGATCTACGCTGCCGCCGCCGAACTGTTCAGCACGCAGGGCTACCGCGCCGCGTCCATGCGCGAACTGGCCGCCGCACTGGGCCTCAGCAAGGCCACTCTCTACCACTATGTCCAGAGCAAGGAAGAACTCCTGACCCTCCTTTACACCGAAGTGATCGCTGAAAACACCGCCATCATGCAGGCAGTGATCGACCTCGGCCTCAGCGCCGCCGAGACACTGCGCGAGGTTCTGGTGCAGCGGGTCATCTACACCACTACCCACCAGCGCCTGCTACGGGTCTTTTATGAAGAAGAACTGGAATTGCCTCCTGCTGTCAGCAGCCCGATGCGCCAGGAGAGGGGGCACTACGAACAGATTTTGCTCGGCGTGGTGCAGCGCGGACTCGTTGAGGGCGCACTGGCCTCGCCGGTTTCGGCCCAGATGACGGTGAATATCCTGCTGGGGGCCGTCAACTGGACGTACCGCTGGTACAAGCCGGGCGGGCCGCTCTCGCCGCGCCAGTTTGCCGAGGGGGTGGCGGGGACGGTGCTGGGGGGCGTCCTGTCTCCCCACTGGGCCTCAGGCGCGCCTTCTCACCCTGATCCTTTACCCTGAACGGCGATGCCGCTGACCCGCCGCCAATTTCTCGATCTCACCTTCAAGCGCGCCGCACTGGGCACAGCAGGATTCGGCATCCTGGCAGGCGGGGCAGGACTGGCCCAGGCATATGCGCCCGCACAACTCAACACCCACCGCGCCGGGTTACGTGGCCTGACCCGGCCCGTGCGGGTGCTGCTGCTGGCCGATCTGCACTACGGCCCACTGATCGGCCTCGGTCAGGTGCGCGGCTGGATCGACAAAGCGCTGAGCGCCCGCGCCGACGTGATCTTGCTGCTGGGCGACTTCGTGGACGTGGACCTGAGCGCTCAGCTGCCCCACGCCTTCCTGGACGAGCTGGGGCGCTTGAGTGCACCGCTGGGCGTCTGGGGGGTCTGGGGCAATCACGATTACAGTTCGTTTGGCCTGCTCTCTGAGCCGAACACCTGGCCCCGGCAGCGAGACGCTCTGACGGCAGAGCTGGCCCAGCGCCGCATCCGGATTTTGTGCAACGAGGGCGCGATGCTGCGGCCCGACTTGTTTCTGGGCGGTGTGGACGATGTGTGGGGCGGGGTTCCCGATGTGCCCGCCGCCGTGCGGGGCGCTCTGACCGGGGCAGCCAGAATGGTGATGAGCCACAACCCCGATGTTCTGGCCGACGCTCCGCCCCTGTTCGATTTGATGCTCAGCGGCCACACCCACGGCGGCCAGGTGCGCTTGCCGCTGGTGGGTGCCCTGGTAGTGCCAAGTCGGTATGGCCAGCGCTTTGCGCAGGGCTGGATCGAGGGCGGCGCGGCGCAAAGCCCCGGGTCTAAGCCTGAGTTGGCCCCACGCGGCTTCGTCAGCCGGGGCCTGGGCCTGACCACCATTCCTTTACGCAATCTCTGCCCCAGCGAAATCGTGATGCTCGACCTTCATCCGGCAGGCTGAGTCGCCTGGCCTGACGCCCATTGACCCCTCTCCCACTTCACCCAGCCGCCAGACGCTACCCTGGGTGCCTATGCTCGCCGTTCGTTCGCTGCTTTCCCTGGTGGGGGGCACCCTCGGGTTTTCCTACATCAACGCCTACCGCTATCGGGTGCTGAATCAGAAGTTCGCGCTGAACGGCCTGACCCGGCCCCTGCGGGTGGTGCAACTCTCGGATTTGCACTACGGCAACTGGATCGGGCGCGGCTCGGTGCGGCGCTGGGTGGCCTCGGCGATGGAGCAGCAGGCCGATCTGATTGTCATCACCGGCGACTTCCTCGACAGCAGCGTCTCGTACCGGCCTACGGGCACGCTGATCCGTGAACTGTCGAAGCTGAAAGCCCCGCTGGGCGTCTTCGGCGTCTTCGGCAACCACGACTGGACCAGCCTCAACACCCAACCGGTGCGCGCCCGCTTTGCGCGGCAACTCGGCGAGGCGGGCATCCGGGTCATCAACAACGCGGGCGTGCAACTGCGCGACGACCTCTATCTGTGCGGCATCGACGACTGGTGGTTCGGCAGCCAGGACCTGAAATGCACCCTTCAGGATAAGACCGGCGGAGCCACCTTGATGCTCTCGCACAACCCCGACTTTCTGCCGAATGTACCGGAGGGCGTGGGCCTGACCCTCTGCGGCCACACCCACGGCGGCCAGGTGCGGCTACCGTTCCTGGGGCCGGTCAAGCAGGCCAGTTTGTATGGCACC
Source organism: Deinococcus rubellus (assembly GCF_025244745.1). Classification (NCBI taxonomy): domain Bacteria; kingdom Thermotogati; phylum Deinococcota; class Deinococci; order Deinococcales; family Deinococcaceae; genus Deinococcus; species Deinococcus rubellus. Next base: position 1,396,842 of record NZ_CP104213.1, on the reverse strand, counting down.
CGCTTTCTGGAAGGCTGGGTGGAAACGCAGCCCGAACCCCCCAGCGCCGCCGAGCCGACCATCGAGCCTGCCGAGTCGCGCCTGATCCGGGGGTTTGTGACGCACGGCCTGGGCGTCACCGGCCTGCCGATCCGCTTCAACTGCCCGGCGGAACTGGTTGTTTTCGATCTGGAGCCGGAAAGTGCCGGTGACAAGGCCGCCAAAGCGCAGCAGACCGCCCCGCCCGCGCCGTAAAGCTTAAGCCAGACGTAACTACTCAGCAGCAAAAACTAGGCATAATGATTTCACTGCGAAACACGCTGACGAGGCCATGCCAGACGTTCAATCCCTGCTTGTGGAGCGTCGAGATGTCACTCCGGATACGGGCGAAGTGCTGGCCGCCCTCCTTGGATCGGAAGCCCCCAGAGACCTTGCGTTTAACGCACCACGGCCTGATGTCCCGTTCGGCCTGATTGTTGTCAAAAGGCACACCTTCGTCGTGGAGGAAGCGCAGCACCGCCTCGCGGTGCTGCTGGCACCTCAGGGCCAGGTTGCGGCCTGGTGTCTGTTTCGTTCGGCCTCGTCTCCCAGGGACCGGAGGTGCTGGAGGATTGGCCTTCAGTCCAGCGTCCAGCAGGGCATCGAACTGCTGTTCGAAGGCGATCACGAGGTCGGGAGTGATCGTCCCATCCTTCTGCTGGTGGTACACCAGGCGCAGCGCGTCTCGCAGCTCTCCCGCCCATACTTGAGCGTGATGCTCGGCGAGGCCACGCAGTTCGCGCAGCAGGTGTGCCCCGCAGAGTGCGTGTTTCGCGGAGAGCTTGAAAGACGTGCTCCAGGCGTCGTGCATCAGGATGCCCTTGAACTGCGGCAGGACATTCATGGCTTCCAGCGCGGCGAAGCCCCGCTGGGAATGCTGGCCATCCAGGGTGAGCTGCGCGCAGCTCACGACATGCATCCACTGCAGCTTGCCGTTGACCTTGCTGCCGGTCTCATCGGCGTGCAGGACGGGTTGATTGAGCAGCGCGGCTTTGAGCTGTGTCTCGAAGTCGATGAGGCGGTCAGCAGCCAATTGGAGGTTCAGGACAATGGTGCCTTCACTGGGATGCGCTCCACACAACGCTTCGAGGATCTCCGTGGTGCGTTCCAGCGGTATGAAGTGTGCCGCATTCAGGGAGACCGCCAGCCCATGAACCCGAGACCCGTACTGAACCCGGCCGGGAACGTCGTCAGGGAAGGATGCGTGCTGGCGGTGCCGACACCCTGGGCAGACCTTGACGTCCGCGCGGTACTCGGTCACCTGCAAACGCAGCTCTGGCAGGTCCATGACCTGCCGTGCTACGTGCCCTTGGGCACTGACGCTCTCCCACGCGTGTCCACAGGCGCAATATCCGGTCAACGGTAAGGAGACGACCTCATCCACGTGCTCCGCCATCTTGAGGGTCTTACCGACATGACCACGTTGAGCGCCAGAAGACCGGCCGGTCTTCTGGCGCTCACTCTTGGGTACCCACGGCTTGTCTTTGCTCGGTGGTTGACTGGACGTCGTGCTGTCCTGTGCCAACCGGGCCTCGAGGTCCCGGAGCCGTCCGAGCAACTGAGCCACCTGCGCTTCGAGTTCACGAATCCGGGCCTCAAGGCGCTCACAGTTGGGACAGGGAACTTCGCAGATGTCCAACTGTAGCAAGGAGACTGAGCTACCTCGCTGAGTAGTTACAGCCAGACAGCAGATGCGCTGCTGACCAGCCCAGACTGAAGGCATGAGCCCTGAAGGGATAATCACCGCTGCGCCCGCTGCCAGACTGTTCGACCCTGACGCCGTCACACCCGCCAAGCGCCTCGCCGTCGCTCAACTGATATCCGAGTGCTTCGCGTTCGTTTATCCAGAAGACCCCCCACTCATCCCCGAACAGGAAGCGCTGAGTCTGGGGTTTGTCACACCGGGCGAGAAGGTGGAGCAGTTTGCCGTATGGGAGGGAGACAGCGCTGGCCTGGGGCCGCCTGGGAAGAACAGCTCAGCGCCCAGGGCGAGGTCTGTTGGACGGCGGCGGTGGAAGACACCCGCAGCGGCGAGCTGGTCGGCTACAGCGAGATGTACTGGTCACCGCTGCGGGCCGCCGCGCTGCATCAGGGCGCAACCGCCGTTCGCCCTTCGGCGCGCGGGCAGGGACTGGGCAAGTGGCTCAAGGCCGCATTGACGCGCCAGGTCGCCTCGGCGTGTCCCGGCGCGAGTTGGGTTCGCACCGGCAACGCCAACGAGAACGCCGCCATGCTCGGCAATGCGGCGCTGGGCTTTGCGCCCTGGGCTGAGACGACCGAGTGGCAGCTCAAGCTCTCTCCTCTCGCCTGATCCACTGCGCTAGCCTCTACGGTATGGCTTTCCAGACCCTGATCCTGGCCCACATCCTGACACAAGACGACGCCCAGCCCGCTGCCGAGGCGGTACTGGTGGAGGCCGGGCGGGTGCAGGCCGTCGGTCTCCGCGCGGACCTGCAGGCGCTGGCTCCACGCGCCGAGGTCCTCGATCACCGTGACCTGCTGCTGACACCGGGGCTGTGTGACGCCCACATCCACCTGGTCGCCTACGGCTTCTCGCTCTCGCAGCTTGGTCTGCACGGTGCCCGCAGCGTGGCCGAGGTCGCCGCACGGGTCGCCCAGCGCGCCGCCAACACGCCTCCCGGCACCTGGATTCGCGGCGGGGGCTTTTTGATGTCCGAACTGGGCCTCAGCGACTACCCCACCGCCGAGATGCTCGATGCCGTGAGCCAGCACCACCCGGTGCTGCTGTACTCACGCGACCTGCACCTGGCCTGGGCCAACAGCCTGGCGCTGCGGCTGGCCGGGGTGGGTGCCGCCACGCCCGACCCAGCGGGCGGCCAGATCGTGCGTCCACTCGGCAGCCTGCTGGAAAGCGCCACCGAACTCGTGGCCCGCGCCGTGCCGGAGCCGGGCGAGGCCCAGACACTGGCGGCGGCCAGGGCCGGGGCCGACGATCTGGCCGGACGCGGCTACGTCAGCGCGCACACCATGGGCTACGAGGGACCACAGGCCCCCAGAGCGCTGCAAAGCCTGGCCGCCAGGGGTGAGCTGCCGCTGCGGATCTGGGCCTGCCTGCCGCACGAACGCTTACCGGAAGCACCCGAGCTGATCAGGCAGAACAGCGACCTGTTTCAGTTCGGTGGGGTCAAGTTCTTCGCCGACGGGGCGCTGGGGAGCCGCACCGCCTGGCTGCACGCGCCGGGCTTCGCCGACGGCAGCGGCACTGGCATCGCCCTCGACTCGCCTGAGCTGATCCGTGAGCGGGGCCGTCAGGCGCTGGCCCTCGGTCTGGTGCCGGTCACGCACGCCATCGGGGACCGGGCCAATACCGAGGTGCTGGACGCCTACGACGATTTGCGCGATCTGGCGCGGCAGCGCGGTGTGAGGCTCAGGATCGAGCACGCCCAGCACCTGCGGCCCGCCGACATCCCGCGCTTCGGCGGCCTCACCGCCAGTGTCCAGCCGATTCATTTGCAGGGCGACGCGGCCATGATTTCAAACCTGCTGCCGCAGCACGCGCAGACCAGTTACGCTTTCAAATCGCTCAAGGCAGCAGGCGCGCTACTGGTTTTCGGCTCCGACGCCCCGGTGGCCCCGCCAGACGTGCGGGCCAGCTTCGCGGCCGCCACGACCCGTGTGGGAGACGACGGCACTCGCCTTGCCCCGGATGAAGCGCTGAGCCTGGAAGAAACGCTGTGGGCTTTCACGCGCGGCCCCGCCATCGCCGCTGGCTGGGACGACGAAGGCATCGTGCGGGCGGGCGCACGGGCGGCTTTTACCTTGTGGGACAGCCTGGGTGGTCATGCGCGGACGCTCTTGCCATAACGCCTGCGCCGAGCGGCGATATGGCAGCCAGTTAAAGAGAGTGTGAATTATCCAACGCCGCCCGGCGCTGAGACTTCATAAGCTGGAGTATGACCACCTGGCCAGTTGCCCTCACCACCGGGCAAGCAACCCACGACACTGTCCCCGTCCCGACACTGACAGTCCAGACGCTGGGCGTGCCGCGCATCTGGGTGGCAAGTGAGCTGTGCACTCTGAGCGGCAAGAGCCTGGCCCTGTTGGTGTATCTGGCCCTGGAGGGACCGGTGCACCGCGACCTGCTGACCGAACTGCTGTGGACCGAGAAAGCCGGGCAGGGCGCGCGCGGCAACCTGCGCCAGGAACTTTACCGACTGCGCAGCAAACTACCGGGCAGTTGGCTGCGCGTCGAGGGCGACTGGGTAGAGGTGCGCGGAGCTGAGGTGGACGCCTTGCAGCTCCGTGCCCACCTGGCCGCTGGCCGCTGGGAGGCTGCCGCCGGGCGGGTGGGCGGCGAATTTCTGGTGGGCCTGACCCCTCCCGCCGCAGACGGCTTCAGTGAGTGGCGCGAGCAGCAGGCGGCGCAGTGGCGCGAGGAAAGTCTGCGGGCACTGGGTGGGTGGGCCGCCGAACTCGAAGGCCAGGGTGAGTACCGGGCGGCGCTGGCCGTGCATGAGCGGGGCTGCGCCCTCGACGACTTCAGCGAAGCGCACCAGCAGGGCGTCATCCGGCTGCAGCTGGTGCTGGGCGAGCGCGAGGCCGCCTTGCAGCGGGCCAACGCCTTTAGCGCCCTGCTCCGCCGCGAACTGGGCACGGCTCCCAGCCAGGCGATTCAGCGGCTCACCGAGCTGGCCCAGATTTCGCCCAACGCCGCACCACTCCCACTCACGGGCCGAGAGGACGCCCTCTACGTCCTCTCGCACGCCCGGCTCTCGCTGATTCTGGGCGAGGCGGGCATCGGCAAAACCCGGCTGTGCGCCGCCGCCGCGCCGAGGCCAGGCCTGACGTTGCGGGGGCTGGCCGATCTCAGCGGCATTCCCTACGCACCGCTGGCTGAGGCGCTCAGTGCCCACAGCGCAAAGTGGCCACCGTCAGGCAGTCTGGCCCGCAGCGCCATGCTGCGACTGTTGGCCGCCGAGGACGCGGGGAGCACGCCGCCCCTACCGGAAGACCGTGCCCTATTTGTCCGGCTGCTGGGCGAGGTACTGGGAACAGTACTCGGCAGCGGCGCATTGGTGGTCGAGGATCTGCACTGGCTCGATCCTGGCACGCTGGCCGTGGTGGCGCACCATATCCGCCACGGCCCCGGTGGCCCGGCAGCGGGGCGCGTGATCATGACTGCCCGGCCCGGAGAATTGCAGACCAGAGCCGATCTGAACGTCATACTCGACGCTCTAGGCCGCGACCAGCCGCTGACCCGCGTGCAGATCGCCGAACTCAGCGAGCCGCAGTTGCGCCAGCTCACCCAGCAGATGGTCGGCCACGACGCGCCGCTGTTCTCGCAGCGCCTCCACCGGGCCACCGCCGGGAACCCGCTGTTTATTCTGGAAACACTGCGCGATCTGCGCGAGCGCGGCGAACTGCGCCAGATCGCCGGACTGTGGCAGACACCCTACGACGACAGCACGGTGGACTACGCCGAGATCCTCACACCGCCGAGCGTCCACGCCGCCATCCACGAGCGACTCTCACGGCTGGGTGAGGGCAGCCGCCGCGCCCTGCAAGCGGCAGCCCTCAGCAGCGAGGCGCTCAGCCCCGCCCAGATCGCCGAGGTCAGCGGCCTCAGCGAGTGGGACACGGTGGAAGCGCTGGAGCAGGCGCAGGCCGCCAGACTGATCACAGCAGTGGACGGCAGGTACTCGTTCGGCCATGAGCTGTACCGCCGCGCTACCGCAGAGGGCGTGGTGGGTGCGCGGCGGCAAACGCTGCACCGATCACTGGCCCGCATGCTGGAGCGAACGGGTGCCCAGCCCGCCCGCATTGCCGAACATCTGGAGGCCGCGCTTGAGCGCCGGGAAGCCTGGCCCAGATGGCGCGAAGCGGGCCAGCGCGCCGCGCGACTGTTCGCCTACGCCAAGGCCAGCGACTACTTCCGGCGTGCCCTGGCGTGCGACCCTGCCGACGCTGACGCTTTTGAACTGCTGACCGAACAAGCCGAGCTGCTGCGCCACGTTGACGATCAGGCCGCCCGTCTGAAAGCACTGGAGCGTCTGCGCGCCCTGGCCGACACCCTCGGCGATCCGGAGCGCCAGGCCGAGGCAGCCATCCGCTTGGCCTCGTACTCCACCGAGCAAGACGACTATGCCGGGGCGGTGCAGGTGGCCCTGATGACACTGGAAGCGGTGCAGGCGGTGCTCAGCCCCGATCGCCAGGCCGCACTGCTGCTGGAAGCGGGAGCGGCGCTGGCCTGTCAGGACAATCACGCCGAGGCCCTGACCCGGCTGGGCCAAGCACTGGCCCTGACCGCGCCCGGCACGCCGCTCAGCACCAGTCCCCGCCACGCCAACATCCTATACTGGATGGGCCACTGCGCCGGGCAGCAGGGCGATCTCCAGACCGCCGCCCAGCATTACCGGGCCGCTCTGTTGAGCCTGTCGCCCAGCCACCTGACACGGGGCCGGGTGCTGACCTTATGGAAACTGGGTCAGTTCGAAACCCGCCTGGGCCAGTGGACAGTTGCCCTCGAACACCTGTCCCTGGCCGAACACGAATCCCGAACGCTGGACTCGCCACCGCTGCGCTTGCTGTGCCTGACGGCTCTGGGCGAATGGGAGTTGTTGCAGGGCCATATCGAAAAAGCCCTGCGCCTGGCTGCCGACGCCCAGCAACTCAGCGCCCACAGCCACGACAGCGAGGGGCGCGAGGCGCTGGCCCACCTCCTTATGCAACTGCACGAGCGCGGCTTGACGCCCACTTGACGCCCCCTGTCTTAAGGTCATCTGGGAGGTCAGAAAGGATGCCGCAACCAGAGCAGATGTTGCAAGAAGCCCGGCGCTACACCCTGGACATTCAGCGCCCGGTGG